>CAZUYD010000001.1:0-140567 GCA_964624825.1 uncultured Enorma sp.
GGTAACAAACGAGCTGCTCTCCGGGTCGGGGGTTATCGACGGCCTGCCGTGGAGAGACGCGAACGGCGACGGCATCCAGCAGTCCGAGGAGCTCGACGACACCTTCGATGGCATGGCGGTGAGCCTGTGGCGCTGGAACGATGACGAGCGCGTCTACGAGCAGCTTCTCGGATCATCCGAGGACGGGACGACCACGGTCGATGCACCCCTCGCCGTGACGATACAGCATGGAACGGACGATGTGTCCGACACCTATGTCGTTTCCATCGACGGCGTGTATTACACCGTGACGGCAACTGCCACATCAGAGGGCGGATACGAGTTCAGCGGGCTGCCTGCGGGAACCTACCGCGTGGAGTTCACAGCAGAAGACATTCCCATGGGCAGCTTCACGGGTAGCGAACAGCACCAGGGGGATGACGACTCCGTCGATTCGGATGCCGACTACGTCTACGTGAATGCGGATGGGGACGAGTTTGGCTCGGGCGAGGAGTACGGCCAGTGGCTCGACCGCGCCTACATCAACGGCATCGCCATCTCCGATGGCGAGGGCACCCTCGAGTCCCGCGACAACGACGCCGGCTTCGTGCCGCGCACCGGCTCCATCACCATCGTCAAGACCGACGAGGACGGCGTTGGCCTCAACGCCGTCACCTTCAAGCTCGAGCTGCTTGTAAGCGATACGGATGAGAACGATCCCGATGCGCAGTGGCAGACTATCGCGGAGGGCGACGAGACGGCCAACACCACGACGACGATCGACGGGGAAGATGGCAAGCTCGTCTACGATAACCTCGAACCCGGCATCTACCGCCTAACGGAGACGGGGACGACCAGCGGCAACTCGTTGCTCGTCGAGCCGGTCTACATCACCGTCCCCTACGACGACGGGGGCGATGACTCCGAGGTGTGGGACTCGGATCCCTCCTATATGCATGACGGCATCCGCTACATGCTCGATTTGGGCTACAGCATCGAAAACGGCTCCGTCTTTGCGCTTCCGAGCGCCGGCAGCAGCGCGTGGCCCTGGCACCTTGTTGCAGGCGTGGCGATCATCGTGGTTGCCGCTGGTGTTGCCCTCGTAGCATCCATGCGACGCCGTAAGCGCCGCATCCGGAGGCTGCGCCGCGAGATTAAATCATCATGATCAGGCGTTTGGAGAGCCGTCCCCGTGACGGACCAGAGGGGGACATGTTGGTTAGTTCAGGTAGGACCAATGAGAAAGGAACGTACATGAACGAAAGAGCCATTCAAGGTAAGTTTGGCAGGACGGGACCTATCGGGCGCGTTGCCCTGTTCGTGGCGCTTGCATGCGCACTCATGGCTTCGGTGCTGGCGGCACCGATAACCGCGATGGCAGATACCGTGTTCGATCCCGATGGGGATGAGACCGGCTCGCTGACGCTCTACAAGTATGACCTGGGGGAGGACGGAACCTTCGTCGAGGATGCCGTCACGCAAGACCAGATTAAGGGCGCCCTCACCCAGATCCAGCAAGATTATACTCCCATTCAGGGCGTGGTCTTTTCCTACCTGCGGGTGGGAGGTGTGACCCAGTACATCGATGAAGACGACGGACAGGTCACCATCGGCTATTCGGTCAGCAACACCTACTGGAACGACCTCGGTCTCACTCAGGATATGGCTGACTACGAGGACGGCGGCACCTACTACTTCTCCATCAAGACGCTCAGTGATGCGCTCGCGAACCTGACCCAATATGAACTCGAGACGTTCATGAGCGATAACAGCGCCACTCCCATGGATGCCACCGACGCGAACGGCGAGACGACGGCCTCAAATCTCCAGTTGGGCCTCTACCTGGTGGTCGAGACGTCTTACCCCTCGAGCACCTACATGACCACCGAGCCCTTCTTCGTCTCCATCCCCATGACCGACAAGACCGACGACGGTGAGTGGACCTGGACCACAGAGGTGGTCGCCATCCCCAAGAACCGCACCGAGTCCTTCGGAATTTCGAAGAGCGTTGTGGAAAACGGGCATGAGACCAATGCGATCGATGCGGAGATCGGCCAGAGTAGCACCTTCGTCCTCCGTGCCGACGTTCCCTCCGCCATCTACAACATGAATACCTACACCATCACTGACACGCTCGATGACGGACTCACCCTCTCCGGGACCCCGACCGTCTATGGCCTCACGATGAGCGGCGGCCGCACGCAGCTGACCGAGGGGGCTGAGTACCGCTTTAGCGCGAACGGCCAGGTGCTGACCTTCACCTTCGACGGTACCCAGATGGGGACAGATGGCACGACCGACTACGCCATGGTCGAGATTCGCTACGATGCCTATCTTAATGCCGACGCGGTGATCGGCGGCGAGGGTAACGTCAACGATGCGTACCTCACGTATTCGAGGTTCACCAACCAGACCGGCCAGGCCGACGTCACCGAGGACACCGCTCACGTGAGCGCCACCGTCTATACCTACGGCATCGACCTGCTGAAGTATGCCGAGGGCGATATCGACGATACGCTGGATGGCGTCACGTTCGAGCTCTACCGCGATGAGGCCCTGACCGAAAAGATCGATGTCGCCCAGAGCGACGACGAGACCTATTACTACATCGCCGGTTCCACGGATGGTAGCCCGGTAACATCGATGCAGACGAGCGATGGCGGCAAGCTCGTGATTCGCGGCCTCGAGGCGGGAACCTACTACCTCAAGGAGACGGGCACGCTCGATGGGTACAGCCTGCTGGTGCGTCCCATCGAGATCACCATCACCTCGAACGAGGCCACCTTCGATCAGAGCGATGCTGGAAGCTACGTCCAGACCTCGACGAGCGGGAGCTATTACCTTACCGCCGCAGGGGAGCGCTGGCAGTTCGAATTGCCGAGCGGCACTGACGAGGGCGCGTATGTGAACTTCGGCGCGCATGCGGTTTACGGCAGCGCCGACGCCGACGCGGCCGCGCTCACTACCTATGCTCCTCAGGAGTACACGGCGAGCTGCGCAGACTTCACCCTTGACACGGAATCCGGCATGATCACCCTCTACGTCGAGAACTCTGAGGACTTCAATCTGCCGCTCACCGGCGGCAAGGCCCTGCCGTGGCTTCTCGTAGGCGGTGCCATCGTGGTGGTGGCGACCATCTCCATGAAGGCTGCAGCGCGCAAGAAGGACGATGTGGGTGCGTAGCGCATATGACGTGCTTGGGTGGATGCATTTCCACTCAGTCTGACGCACGTCCCGATTGAGGCGGGCGCGCCTTTATGGCGCGCCCGCTCGCCTGGGGCGGCAGGTAAGAGATAGGCGAGCGCAGGGCAGGAGGTGAGCTATCGGATGAAACGTAGGACATTGGTTGTCCTCTGGGCGCTCGCGCTTGTCGCGGGCATCTCGATCATGCTCTACCCGGTTGTCAGCTCGCTTGTCAACGCCCAGTACGCCTCGCGGGTCATCGATGCATACGACGAGGTTTCGGCCTCCCTCGACGACGCGGACATCTCATCTATGCGCGAGGCGGCGGAGCGCTACAACGAGCAGCTTCGCTCAAACACGGCGGTCATGACCGACCCCTTCGACGAAGATGCCGTGCGATTTGCCGCCGAGGGGTATGACGAGGTTCTCAACGTCGATGGGGAGGGCATGATGGCCTACATCGACATCCCTTCCATCAACGTTCACCTCCCCATCTATCACGGAACGAGCGCTGCGGTTCTTAAGAGCGCGGTCGGCCACCTCGAGGGAACGTCGATGCCCATTGGAGGAGAGAGCACCCACAGCGTGCTTTCAGCGCACTCGGGTCTTTCTTCCGCACGGCTCTTCACCGACCTCGACGAGCTCGAGGTGGGCGATACGTTCTCCATCACCGTGCTCGGCGAGGTGCTCACCTACGAGGTCTACGACATCGAGGTTGTGGAGCCCGATGACACCTCATCACTCTCCGTTCAGGAGGGCGAGGATCTTTGCACGCTCGTGACGTGCACGCCGCTCGGCGTCAACACGCATCGCCTGCTCATACATGGAACGCGCATCCCCACGCCGGACGAATCGGAAGATATGGGGCTCCAGGCGCCGGCGTTCTCGTGGTTGCATCTGGCCGTGGGCGGTGTCGTGGCGGTGGTCGCGTTCGTCGTGTTGGCGCGCCTGGTCAGAAGATCCAAGCGCCGCCGCCGGCGAGTCCGGGAGCTTTGGGAGGAGGTGCGCGGACGCCCATGAGGGTGCGGTGTTTTAGAAACGCAGCGAGCGCAAGATCCTCCCGCGCCGATGCCGAGGTGCCTAAGCGGAAGCTGAGCCTCCCGCGCCGCATCGCGCTCGCGGTTTCTGCCGTCATGCTCCTGGTAGGCGTTGGGGTCATCATGTACCCCGCGGTTCACCAGTGGCTCTACGACCGGCAGGTCGACGGTCTCGTTGATGAGTTCGACGTGCTCAGCGAAGAGCTTCGCGACAACGATGGAAGCGATGGCCTCGACCTCTCTGAGCTGCGTGCGGCGATGGAGGCATACAACCGCGACCTCTACGAGAACGGGCAAGAGGGCTTCCGCGACGCTTGGAGCTACCAGGTTCCGAGCTTCGACCTCACCGAATGGGGACTGCCCGACAACATGGTCGCCTACTTGCGCATTCCGGCGATGGGCGTGACGCTCCCCGTATACCTGGGCGCGAACACGGAGAACATGGCCATCGGTGCGGCGCACCTCTCGCAGACGAGCCTGCCCATCGGCGGCGAGAACGTAAACACCGTCATCGCCGCACATCGGGGGGTGTGGAGCGGTCTGGCGATGTTTCGCGACATCGAGCTGCTCTCGCTGGGCGATGAGGTCTACATCACGAACTTCTGGGAGACGCTTACCTACCGCGTGGTGGAAACGAAGGTGATCTTGCCGACCGACACCGATGAGGTGCTCATCCAGGAGGGGCGCGACATGGTGACGCTCATCACCTGCCACCCGTATGGCAACAACACGCATCGTTACGCGGTGTACTGCGAGCGAGTTGGGTGAGGGCGCACCCCATGATATCCAGCTTGTAGGATACGAAAGGAGATGGAGACGATGATAGGGAAGAAGGCGACGGCGCGGATTGTCACGCTTGCGCTCTGCGGTGCGCTCGCGGTGTCCGGTATCGCCGTGCTGGTGGTTCCCGCTGTGGCATTGGGTGAGTGCAGCTGCTCGATCGAGGTGCACGGGAGTAACTGCCCGCTCTCGCGATGCACCTGTGACGGCGCAATCACGGGCGCGCACGCGGAGGGCTGCCCGCTTGCCGAAGTGAATGCCGACCTGACGGTGTGTGTCTGCGAGCCCACGACCCATGCCGAGGGCTGCCCGCGCTATCTGGGCGAGGGCGCGCTGCTTGCGGGCACGGATAGTGCCGGCAACAACGCTGCCGCCGATGACAGCACGTCGCCCGATGCCGAGACATCGGGCGATGCGACGGTCGATCAAGACGGTGACGCGACCGGTGGGTCGTCTGGCGAGGGAGGCGCCGCTGACGACGTCACCGAGGAGCCCGTCGAGGATGACGCCGTTGACGATGGCGATGAGAGCGATGGTGCCGCATCGGGTGACGCGGCGGACGGCTCGGACGATGATGCGGCGAGCGATGATGCTGCAACGGGAGACAGCGCTTCGTCTGACTCATCGAGCTCCGACACCATCGACTCTTCCGATTCCGCGTCTTCTGTGGATGGATCATCGCAGGACGGCGAAGCTGAGGATGATGAACCCGTCATGGAACCGCTCGAGACAGAGGTTCCCGATGACCTCGACGCGGTCGAAAAGGATTGGGAGTACCCTTCCGGCTGGTCCGGTTATGGCGAGGGTCAGATGGAGGGCAACCTGCTCGCGGCGGTTGCCTCATTCACGCTTGAAGAAGAGCTCGAGGCGCACGTCGAGGAGATCCGGGGCGTCCTCACCAATGCCGATAACGTGCGTCTTGTCGATGATGGCGGCGGTTTCGGCGACGTGCTCGCCGTTTATGCAGTGCTGACCGACCAGACCGACCGCTACCCCTATGGCGTCAGCCTGGACGAGGATGAAGACGTCGAGCTTCTGAGCAGCGTGTACTGGAGCATGACCCAGGTGACGGGCGTTTCCAACGCGAGTGGCGCAGCCGTCTCGGTGCGACGTCTCACCGCGGAAGAGGGGGCCGATCTCTACGAGATGGACGAGGCAGACGCACAGGCCGTCCTCGACCTTGCGGAGCAAAACGACGTGGTCGAGAATATCGTGGACGAGAGCATCTTCGCCAGCCTCGACGAGGAGGAGCTCGACGAGGTGCTGTCTTTGGTACCGGATGACATCGCGGCCGATCGCCGTTCGGTTCTGCTTGCCGCCGTGTCGCTTGTCGGCAAGGTCGATTACTTCTGGGGCGGCAAGTCGCTCGCCTACGGCTGGGACGACCGTTGGGGCGAGATGCGCGTCGTGTCGAGCACGGGGCACTCGAGCTACGGTACGGCGTTGCCGCTCGGCCTCGACTGCTCCGGCTTCGTAAGCTGGGCGTTCGTGAACGCGTACGGAACCGATGGCACGATCGGCGACGGTGCGACCAATCAGCTCTACCACTGCGACGCCGTTAGCTGGGAAGATGCCGAACCCGGCGATCTTGTGTTCTACTACGATCCCTCAACGGGTTCGGCCAACCACGTGGGCATCGTGGTGACCGCGGACGATTCGGGCCCAGAAACGGTCGTGCACTGCACGACCGGCGGCGTGAAGCTCAGCGATGCGAGCGGCTTCTCGTACGTGGGCAGGCCGGCGGTCTACTCGTCGTAAGCGGCAGAGCGACCCTCCCGCGCGCAGGCGGAAGGGTCGCTGCGTGGCGCATCCGTACCGTCTCGTCCGAGTTCAAGGGCGCGACGTGCATAGGTAGGAGGGAAGCCGTGCGGTGCATCCCTGCATACGGGGCGGGCAGGACACGGCACCGTTTTCCAGGGCGCGTATCGGCGTGTGCTCCCGTACACAAGCCGTGCGTATATAGGTACATGCGGGTGGTCGCGGATTTACGGCTGCGGCTGCCCGCATGGTTGTCTAAGACGCCTGTTCAGGATTTCAAGAGAGATTGCAGGTCAATGCCGCGTCGTCTAAGCTTCCGCGAACCGGTATACGGATAGCAGGCGTCTTCATGTGCTCGTCTATCGAGAGATTTCTTGAATTGCGCGCCGCAGCGCCCCCTACTATCCTCGATTCATAAGAACGCGAGCGCGCCGGAGGCATCAAAACGCATGCGCTGTACTCGAGGAATTCCTCATGCAGTTCACAGTCAATCGCACGGTTTCTCACAATCCAGACTGGCACCAGGTTCGAGGCAAGGGTTCTTGAGCAATATCTTGGATTTATGGCACAGGCGCACGTCTATATTCTCGATAGGTCGTGCTTGACCACGAACAGCTGTTCGTTTAGTATCGAGCGTACAACCACTGAGGAGGATTTCCATGGCGAAGAATAGCGGCTCCGTGCGCACCGTCCATGAGCGCACCTATGGTGAAGAGCGCGACAAGATGATCGCGGCCACCCAGGCTGATATCGAGAAGAAGTTCGGCAAGGGCTCGATCATGAAGTTCGGCGATGGTAGCCCCGAGCTTGAGGTCGAGGCGATTCCAACCGGTGCGCTCTCTCTCGATGCCGCGTTGGGTATCGGCGGCGTGCCACGCGGTCGAATTATCGAAATTTACGGTCCCGAATCTTCGGGCAAAACCACGCTTTCCCTTGAAATCCTCGCGGAAGCCCAGGCGGCTGGTGGCGTTGTCGCCTTCATTGATGCGGAGCATGCGCTCGACCCGACATATGCAGCGCGGATAGGGGTCGATATCGACGAGGTGCTCATCTCACAGCCCGATACGGGTGAGCAGGCGCTTGAGATCTGCGATATGCTCGTTCGATCTGGCGCCATCGATGCGATCGTGATCGACTCTGTCGCCGCCTTGGTTCCCCGTGCGGAGATCGAGGGCGAGATCGGCGATTCTTCCGTCGGTTTGCAAGCACGCCTGATGAGCCAGGCGCTGCGCAAGCTCGCGGGTTCGCTCGCGAAGTCGAAGACGACCTGCATCTTCATCAATCAGCTTCGAGAAAAGATCGGCGTCATGTTTGGTAATCCCGAAACGACGACCGGTGGCCGCGCGCTTAAGTTCTTCTCGTCTGTTCGCATCGATATCCGACGCATCGAAAGCATCAAAAACGGTACCGAGATCGTTGGCAATCGCGTTCGCTGCAAAGTTGTCAAGAATAAGGTTGCCGCCCCGTTTAAGACGGCCGAATTCGACATCATGTACGGCACGGGCATCTCTAAAGAGGGAACGGTGCTCGATATGGGCGTCGAATACGATATCGTGAACAAGTCGGGCGCGTGGTATACTTATGAGTCTGAACGTCTCGGGCAGGGGCGTGAGGCGGCGAAGGAGTTTTTGCGCATTCATCCCGAGCTTTGCGATGAGATCGAGCATCGCGTCCGCGTTGCATGCGGCCTCGAATTCTCAGATGAGACAACCGGAGACGCAGTGCTTCCAGAAGATGCGTTGAACGATTCGGCTAAGTAGCCGCCGAACTGAGCGTATTGGATACTCGTGAACCGAGAACGTGCAGCGACTGGCTATTCGGTTACATATCCCGCGCGGAGCTCATCTACGTTCGGAGCGTATGCGCCGCGGCAACGGCCGCGGGCAGAGTTCGTTATCATCTGCGAGGACGGCTCGCAGTGCCATCAATGGGTGCCGCCTCGCGTTGCGCGTGCGTTCGAGAAGGATCCGGGAGCATTTCCCCGTCCGTGCTCGCAGCTCATCGACTCGCTACACAAGCTCGAGCGTGCGCAGTGCTTTGCGGCGCTAACCGAGATGGTATCTCGGCGCGATCATTCCATCAAAGAGGCGCACGACAAATTGATAGCCCTTGGCTTTCGAGAGTCCCATGTTGAAGAGGCGATCGCCCGTGCCGAGCGCGTACGCCTGCTCGATGACTCACGGTTCGCCCTGTCCTTCATCGATGAACGGCTGCGTCGTAGTTGGGGTAAACGAAAAATCGAGCTGGAGTTGCGTAGGCGCGGCATCGACCCAACGGCGCTTCCCGACTACCCAGACGCATACTTTTCCCACGACGTTGATGTTGAGCGCGCGGCAAATCTTCTGAGACGGAAGACCGTTCCTCAGGTGCGCCCCTTTGAGAAGCTTGTCAGGTTTCTTGTTGGCAAAGGTTTTTCATACGATATCGCGATCTCGGCCGTACGCGCGCACCTTGACGCACTCGATGATGCTGATGGCGATTTGAACGATTGGTAAACTACGTGTATAGAACGTGTCCAATTGACAGTTTTTACACAAAAACGTACGATAAACATGTCATTTGTCTTGTGATGCGCACTCATCGTCGATGAGTTTTCATTGCGTCTTTTCGCACAACTTCATATTGAGTGTTCATAGCTCGCAAATGTCTGGCGCGCATCGCGCGCTGCATCTTGAATGTTTAGAATTGTAAGGGAGTGAGCATGGGGATTGTTTTCGGCATTATCGCGGGCATCCTTGTGGGTGCCATCGTAGCCGTCGTTGCCATGCGCACCGCCAAAAACAGTACGCTACGCGAAGCGAATGCGAAGGTTGAGTCCGCACGAGCGGAGGCCGAGCAAGTTATTGGCGATGCGCGACGTCAGGCAGATACCTTAAAGAAAGAGGCGCTGCTCGAAGCCAAGGAAGAGATCATCCAAAACAAGCAGGTTGCTGAAGCCGAGGAGAAGCAGCGCAAGCGTGAGCTTCGCACGCTTGAAAACCGCATTATGCAGCGTGAGGAATCTCTCGACCGTCGAAACGATGCCCTTGACAAGCGCGAGCATCAACTTTCGAGTCAGGCGGGACAAGTTGAGAAGCGAAGCCGCGAGCTCGACGAGATGTATGACAAGCAGACGCAAGAGCTTGAGCGCATTTCCGAGCTTACGCGGGATGACGCGCATCGCGAGCTGCTTGATAAGGTGCGTAACGAGGTCACGCATGAGGCTGCAACGATCATCCGCGACTCAGAGCAGAAAGTGAAGGCCGAGTGTCAAAAAACGGCCCAGCGGATCATCTCGACCGCGATCCAGCGTTGCGCAGCAGACCACACCGCCGAGGTCACGGTGACATCTGTGCACATTCCGTCCGATGACTTGAAAGGTCGTATCATCGGACGCGAAGGACGCAATATACGCACCTTTGAGCAGGTCTCTGGTGTGAACCTTGTCATCGATGATACGCCTGAGACGGTTGTGCTCTCGAGTTTCGATCCGGTTCGTCGCGAGACGGCGCGCGTCGCGCTGGAGAACCTCATCGCCGACGGCCGCATTCATCCGGCACGTATCGAAGAGATGTATAAGAAGGCATCCGATCTGGTTCAGCAGCGCGTTCGTGAGGCGGGCGAGCAGGCAGCGTTCGATACCGGGTTCCATGATCTTCATCCCGAGCTTGTTAAGACGCTTGGCGCGTTGCGCTACCGCACCTCATTCGGTCAGAACGTGCTGAACCATTCAACTGAGGTTGCCGAGCTTGCAGGCATCATGGCTTCCGAACTTGACCTCGATTCGGTGCCGGCGCGGCGCGCCGGC
The DNA here is from genome assembly GCA_964624825.1 of uncultured Enorma sp. Lineage (GTDB taxonomy): Bacteria > Actinomycetota > Coriobacteriia > Coriobacteriales > Coriobacteriaceae > Enorma. The sequence goes on from CAZUYD010000001.1 coordinate 10,525, forward strand.
CTTTTGCACGACCTTGGCAAGGCGATCGATCACGAGGTCGATGGTCCCCACGCCGTTATCGGTGCCGACCTTGCGAGGCGCTATGGCGAGAAGCCCGAGATCGTCCACGCCATAGAGGCTCATCACGGCGATGTTGAACCGAACACGGTACTCGATATGCTTGTCATGGCCGCCGATGCGATCTCTGCAGCACGTCCAGGTGCGCGCCGCGAATCCTTCGAAAGCTATGTAAAGCGTTTGGAGAAGCTTGAGGAGATCGCGAACGCACATGAGGGCGTCGAGCGCACCTTTGCGATGCAAGCGGGCCGCGAAGTCCATGTCATGGTGCAACCTGAAAAGATCTCGGACGCTCAAGCGACCGTACTCGCGCATGATATCGCGCATCAGATCGAAGATGAGATGGAGTATCCCGGGCAGGTCCGCGTTGTGGTGATCCGCGAGAGCCGCGCAGTCGGTATCGCAAAATAGCGCGTATGTTAGATCAATCGAGCGATCTGATCTCGTTCATCACTTCGATGACCGGAGAAGGAAATCTCCGTGTTGAAGAGAACCTTGGTGAGGGCTTTGTCCGCCTCCGCGTCGCGGAGGCGGAGCGTCGCCAAGCCAAGCACGATATTCAGCATGTTGAGGATATCGTTACCGAGATGCTGCGCAACGCACGCGATGCGCACGCTACCGCCATGTATATCGCAACGACCAAAGAGGGGAGCGCGCGGTCGCTCGTATTCATCGATAACGGATGTGGCGTTCCCCCGGATATGCATGAACGTATTTTTGACGCGCGCGTGACCTCGAAGCTTGAAACGATGAAGATGGATCGTTGGGGCGTTCACGGACGCGGCATGGCGCTCTACTCTATACGTGAGAACTCCGATGAGGCGCGCGTCGTGACATCTGCACCGGGGATGGGCTCATCGTTTCGCGTCATGGTCGACACCGAGCGCCTATCCGAGCGTGCCGACCAGTCAACGTGGCCGCAGGCCGCGCGCGATGACTCGGGTGAGTGGGCGTGCGTTCGCGGGCCCCATAATATCGTTCGCACGGTGTGCGAGTTTGCTCTCGTAGAGCGCCATGGGTGCGAGCTTTATCTGGGAAGTCCGACCGAGATCGCGGCCACGCTTCGTGCGCAGGCGCTTTCTTCTGCGGATACCGCTCGACTGCTCTTTGTTGACGACGAGCAACAGGTTCCCGTTGTCGAGCGACTTGCATATGCGTCGGATGCCGCAGATTTTATTCGGATCGCGGCGTCTTTGGGAATCGAGATCTCCGAGCGTTCGGCGCATCGTATTCTCAACGGGCAGATACAGCCAATCCGAAGCGTATCCGCGCGCATCATGCGCACCCCTCGTGCCGGCTCCAAGCCATCTGCCGTCGATTTAACGCGCGATCGTCGTGGGCTCAAGATCTCCCATGATGACCTTGACGAGTTTTCGCGTTTGCTTGAACGCGATTTTGAATCAATTGCCGACCGCTACTACCTCACGTTAACGCATGAACCTAAAATTCGCGTCTCAAAGGATTCGATCATCGTGACCTTTGAGATTCAGAAAGGTGAATAAGCTGCGAAAACCTATTTGCTTAAAAGGTTTGATAGGATATGGCGCATAGCAGTTCATTCGTACCACACGGGAGCATCAATGGAGTACTTGAAAGTTTCGAGCAAATCTTCGCCCGCGTCGGTTGCGGGCGCCATTGCAGGCATGGTGAAAGAGAACATTCCCGTCACCATGCAGTGCGTCGGTGCCGGTGCCGTGAATCAGGCTATTAAAGCGACGGCCATCGCACGGGGGTTTTTAATCCCTGCCGGATTCGACATCTCGTGTTCGCCGACCTTCTCCGATATCCTCATCAACGGCGAATCGCGCACGGCGATTCGCCTCACGTTGCTCGTTCATTCGGTCACGCCCCAAGGTTCGCATGAATATGCGAGCGGCATCGGCAACATCCCTGTGGAGCTCTAACATGGATGTAATATCGCTGCGCTCGGTACTTGCCGGAAAGACCTACTTCATCCGAACCTTCGGATGCCAGATGAACCTGCATGATGCGGAACGCGTGTCCGGCCTTCTGGATGCCTGCGGTTGTTTGGAGGCTGCCGATCCGGCGGGAGCCGATATCGTCGTATTCATGACCTGCTGCGTACGCGAAGCCGCCGATCAGCGGCTCTACGGACAATGCTCGTCGTGCAAGAGCCTTCCCGCCGCGCCGTCGGGAAAGCGCGTCATCGCAGTTGGCGGGTGCATTGCCCAGCGCGATGGAGAAGGGCTGTTGACCAACGTCGACAACGTGAACGTTATTTTCGGAACGCACGCCATCGCACATGCCGGCGAGCTCATCGCTGCGGCATTTGAAGATGACGAGCGGCACATCTCGATTGCTGAGGATGAGTCGCTTGCCGCCGTGTCGATGCCCTGGCACCGTGAGCAACGCTATCATGCCTGGGTGCCCATCATGACGGGATGTAATAACTTCTGCAGCTACTGCATCGTTCCGTATGTTCGCGGCCGTGAGAAAAGCCGTACCTGGGAAGCGATCGTCGATGAAATCGCCGCGTTGGTGCGTACCGGCACGCGCGAGGTCACGCTTCTTGGTCAGAATGTCAACTCCTATGGACGCGATCTCTATGGTGCGCCGCGTTTTGCCGACCTGCTCCGTCGTGTCGGCGAAACGGGTATCGAACGCATCCGGTTTACCTCTTCGCACCCGAAGGATTTGCTTCCCGAGACGATCAGCGCCATGGCGGAGGTGCCTGCCGTGATGCCGCATCTGCACCTTGCGGTGCAGTCGGGTTCTTCGCGCATCTTGAAGCGTATGAATCGCCGGTATACGCGCGATGATTACCTGCGCCTTGTTGAACAAGTTCGTGAATCCATTCCAGGCATCGCCCTCACAACCGATATCATCGTCGGGTTTCCCGGTGAGACAGAAGAGGATTTTCTCGAGACGCTCTCCCTTGCTCGCGAGGTGGGCTATGCGCAGGCGTTCACCTTCATCTATTCTCGCCGTGAAGGCACGCCTGCAGCAAAGATTGACGATCAGACCCCGCGCGCGGTTATCCAAGACCGATTCGATCGCCTCGTCTCGGCAATCGAAGAGACGGCATACGATTTTAATCAGGGAGAACGAGGCTGCACGGTTTCGGTGCTCGTCGAAGGTGCTTCTAAGAAGAACGATAAGATCTTACAGGGCAAGAGTCCGAAGAATCAGACGGTGCACGCCCCGGTTCCGTCGGGCGTTGACATGAGCGAGCTTGTTGGGCGAATCGTTGATGTTCATATCGATACGGCGCGTACCTGGTACCTTTCTGGAAACGTTGTGGGCGAGCCTCGATGACCAAACCGATTATCGCTATCGTCGGACCAACCGCCGTAGGCAAAAGCGCGGTCGCCGACCGGCTTGCGTGCACGCTCGACGGCGCGGTAGTTTCCGTCGATGCGATGCAGGTATATCGCGGCATGGATATTGGTACGGCAAAGACGCCGGCCGGTGAACGGAGAGCGCCGCTTCTCATGGTCGATGTGGTTAATCCCGTCGAATCCTATTCCGCTGCGCGCTACCAACGGGATGCTCGAACGGTAATCGATGCGCTTCTCAGCGCGGATATAGTTCCCGTTCTCTGTGGGGGTACCGGGTTGTATCTTCGCGCGGCTCTCGATGAAATGAACTTCCCTTCGGGTCATATTGACACCGCACAACGCGCCGCCTATGAGCGCATCGCGGCCGAGCAGGGAGCGGAGGCGTTGCATGCGCTGCTTGCGCAGCGCGACCCTGCGAGCGCCCAAGAGATTCATCCGCATAATGTGCGGCGGGTCGTGCGCGCCCTTGAGATGCTTGATGATGGGGTCTCATATGCTCATCAGCGCTCCGGCTTTTCCGAGCAAAAACCACGCTATCCGGCACGTTATTTCGGCCTATCCATGGAGCGGGAGCGTTTATATGAGCGTATCAATCGCCGCGTCGACACGATGATGGATAACGGTCTTCTCGATGAGGTGCGCTCCCTGCTCGATATGGGCGCAGGCCCTGCCCTGACCGCGCGCCAGGCGATCGGCTATAAGGAGCTCATCGACTATCTCGATGGTGCCACCTCGCTTTCCGAGGCCATAGATACCATCAAAGTTCGTTCTCGCCGCTATGCAAAGCGCCAGCTCTCCTGGTTCAGGCGCGATCCGCGCATCATATGGATTTCCTTGGACGACACCTCGGTCGAAGATGCGGTTGCCTTCATCGAGCAAGAGGTCGATGCCCGATGACTCGTTTCCGCGCCATATCGACTGCGCCTGAGCCGGAACGCGCGGTGTTGGTGGGTGTTGATCGGCATGCTGCATGGCCGATGGATCGTTCGTTAGATGAGCTCGAACGGCTTGCCGATACTGCTGGCGCGCTAACCGTTGCACGGGTTACCCAGCGCCTCGAACGGCCAAACCCCCGCACCTTCATTGGCTCGGGTAAGGTTGAAGAGCTCTGCGGGCTTGTTCGGCGCGTCGATGCGCACGTCGTCATCTTCGACGATGATCTAACGCCCTCCCAGCAGGCGAATCTTGAAAAAGCGGTTGGCGACTCCGTCAAGATCATCGACCGTACCGCGCTGGTTCTCGATATCTTCGGCCTTCATGCGCGTACGCGCGAAGGCCGCCTGCAGGTGCAGCTCGCACAGCTCCAATACCTTCTACCGCGTCTGCGCGGCATGTGGAGCCATCTTGCAAAAGAACAGACGCGCGGGGGAATCGGCAGCCGCTTCGGTCAGGGGGAGAGCCAGCTTGAGGTTGACCGGCGCCTCATCAGAAATCGCATCGCTGCGGTTCGTCGTGAGCTCAAAGCCGTTGAGCGCCGGCGCTCTCTCCAATCGAAAGAACGCGTCGCGTCCTCGGCGTTTCGTGTCGCATTTGCCGGGTACACCAACGCGGGGAAGTCCTCGCTGCTCAACCATCTAACGGGTTCTGACATTCTTGCACAGGACAAGCTCTTTGCAACGCTTGACCCTACCACGCGCGCATATCGGCTGCCTGGCGGGCGTCTGATGACCATCACGGATACCGTCGGGTTCATCCAGAAGCTTCCGCATGAGCTCGTCGATGCGTTTCGCTCCACATTGTCAGAGGTGCGCGAGGCGGATCTCATCGTAAAAGTCGTAGATATCTCGGATGAGAACATGCAGCGCCAGATGCGCGCGGTCGATACGGTTCTCGATGAGATCGGAGCGGGGGAGACCCGTGCGCTCGTCGTATTTAACAAACTCGACCTGGCTAGTTCTGAGAAGATTCGTGACGTTATGCGAATCTATCCTCACAGCGTCCTTGTGTCTGCGCGCACCGGCGAAGGCATCGACGCGCTGGTAGCGCGCATCGCGGAGGAAGCGGCCGCCATGGACGTGCTCATCGATGCGAATATCCCGTATTCGCAGGGTGCCCTGCTCAAGATGGTCCATGAGAGCGGCCAGATCCTACAGGAATCATATGAGGCCGATGCCACGCATGTGCTTGCCAAAGTTCCTCGGAGAATCGCCGCGCGCCTTACGCGTTACACCGCGCCATCAACGAATGAGCTCGATGACCACCTCGATCAATAACGCTCGCTTTTGCTTGGCGCTTTGCGGGCGAGCGCAGGGCTTGTCGCATGATACCGGTGCTGTTGTGCCACCGAGGTTTGCCCGTTTGCTCACGATGCCAGTGTTTCGGCAATCGTAAAGAGCGCGATGAGCACCGGTTGATGCAAGAGGTAGATGGGTAAGCTGAGCTGGCCGATCCGCCTGAGCGGTGGAAGCACATCGGCGGTCATCCATGAGGGATAGCCCGCGCGGTGACGCTGCTCAAACCATCGCGCCGCGAACACACCGGCAAGGTACATGCCGCTATAGGGGAGCAGGGGATAGTAATCACCCGAGGTAAATGAGGGCGATGGAAAGCCAAGCCATGCGAGTCCGGGGATTTCGTATCTGCTCAGAGGAAATGAATACGTGAGCGCAAAGAGCATCAGCGCGGCAACGAACCCCGCTGCGGGAGGGATTCGGTTGATGATCGGTTGAAGCGCGCAATAGATAAGGGTGCTGCCGGCCATGCAGAACAAGATGCCGAAGCTCACCGCAGTGTCGACGCCTGCAATCGATGTCACCAGAAACACCGCGAGCGCAGCGGCGGCATAGCGGATGCCGCGGCGGACGTTGTTATGAGAGAGCTGGGTCATCCAGCCGGCGATGAGCAGGAATGCCCAGCTGATGGAGATGCGCCAAAGGTTCTGCACGAGCGGATCGGTGAACCACGAAAGCGCGTGGCCGTACAGATACGTCGCATCATAGGCCGCGTGAAACGCAACCATTGACACGATGGTGAACCCGCGTACGGCATCGAAGAATGCCACGCGCGGGCGTCTGTTCGGCTGATGTGAGGTGCTTGGATCCATCGTAACCGCTTAGAAGCGACGCATGAGCGCGACGACCTTGCCTAAAATGTGCGGATTCTCCGCGTAGATAGGCTCCATCGCATCGTTCTCAGGCTGAAGGCGAACGCGGCCGCGTTCTTTGTAGAAGGTTTTGACCGTTGCTTCGTTGTCGATCATCGCGACGACGATATCGCCGTTCATCGCGCTTTTCTGCTCGCGCACGATAAGGTAGTCACCATTGAAGATGCCGGCGTTGATCATCGAGTCGCCATGGACTTCGAGGACAAACGAGGATGAATCCGTTGCGATCTCCGTTGGGACGGTGAAGGCGTCCTCGACATTTTGCTCGGCGAGGATGGGTATGCCGGCTGCCACCCGACCTACAAGCGGAAGCGTGACGGTGCCTCGATTCGGCGATTCCCTGACATCGACAACGCTAGCTGAGGTGCCATCCTCATTGAATAGCTCGAGTGCGCGCGGTTTGGTAGCATCGCGCTTGATGAGGCCGCGCTCTTCGAGCGCGTTGAGGTGCGCGTGGACTGTCGAAGGCGATGAGAGCCCCACGGCAGCCGCCATCTCGCGAACGCTCGGCGGATATCCCTTTTCTTGCTGATACGTGCGGATGAAATCATATATCTGCTGTTGTCGCTTCGAGATCTTGCGTGCCATCGGAGCCCCCTTCAAAATCGAACAATTGTTTGATTTTAGCTTGACAAGAACAACTGTTCGAAGATAATCATATACGAACATCCGTTCCCGCGCTAGAGGGTATGTCCGCGCGGCGCGTTATAACATCTTCGTCACAAGGAGAGGAGTTTCCATGTACTTAAATGGTGCGTATGTCGATGGCAATCTTGCATGCTTGCCTCCTCAGACCGATCTGCTTGTTGCAAGCCGGCATGTGTCGAAGATCGTGGAGCTTCCTTATCGTGGCGTGCCGGAACAGCAAGAAGGTGCGGGGGCTGCGCCGCGGGCGACTCCATCTTCTCGCGCCCATGCGCGCATTCAAGTTGCCTTAACAGCTGGAGTGGTGATCGTCCTCCTGGGCGCGCTCGTCATCATGGCTTGGAATATGGTTGCACGAGAAAACGATGCATATGCTCGGGCACTTGCGGATACGCCTACCCAGACGATTCGCGTCTCCTCTGGTGACTCGCTTTGGTCGATTGCCGAGTACTATCAGATATCGAGTCTTACCACCTCCCAAACGATCGATGTGATTCGCGACTGGAACGATCTGGATTCCTCAATGCTAAGACCCGGTATGGAGTTGGTGGTCCCTGCAACGGTTTCATAGGCGTCTCATTGTTTCAAAAACACAACATCTTGATTAGAAACGTCCTTCGTGCTCAATCCGTGATATTCTTGTTCAGTTCAAAATGTCAAAGGAGGCGCGATGCGTTGTCCCCGGTGCGGAGGCGCTGAAACTAGAGTGATCGATTCCCGCATGCAGGATGCGAACAACGCAATCAAGCGTCGCCGCGAGTGCCGGACATGCGGTTATCGCTTCACGACGTTCGAACGGTGCGAAGATCCCATTGAGGTTATCAAAACTGATGGGTCGATTCAGCCATTCGACCGCAACAAGCTCCTGGTCGGCTTGATGCGGGCTACCACGAAGCGCGACATCGATGTATCTCGCTTGAACGCGCTTATTGATGACATCGAGCTTGAGCTTCGGAGCAGAACGCGTACGAAGGTCTCATCACATGAGATCGGCGATATGGTGCTGAAGCGCCTTGAGAAGCTCGATAAGGTGGCGTATATCCGCTTCGCGTCCGTCTATCGCGATTTTCAGGACATCGATGAGTTCTTGCAAGAACTCGATATGCTTAGGTAGGCTTTCATGAATCAGGTGAACGTTTCCATCACGCGACTCGATCCCACGGTTGAGCTCCCGCGTTATGCGTATTCAGGCGACGCCGGCCTTGATCTGCGCGCGAACGAGACCGTCGACATCCCGCCTCTTTCTCGCGTGCTTATGCCGACCGGCCTCGCGATTGCCTTACCAGACGGCTACGCTGGCTTTGTTCAGCCGCGTAGCGGTATGGCGCTTCGGCGGGGGCTGTCGATTGCGAACAGTCCAGGACTCATCGACGCCCACTATCGTGGCGAGCTGAAGGTGATCCTTATCAACCTCGATGCGCAGGCTAGCATCCATATCGAGCGGGGGGAACGCATCGCCCAGCTCGTCATCCAAGAAGTCCCTGTCGTCAATCTCATCGAAGTTGACGAGCTCGATGAGACCGACCGGGGAAGTGGTGGATTTGGCTCTAGCGGAGTTGCCTGACACGGTAGCTTCTGAGCACATAGGTATTGAAGAGGGGTAGTCCAAAGAAAAGGGGAATTATGGATTCATTCTTCAAGCTGACCGAACGCGGCACCAGTAGCGTAACTGAGGTCCGCGCAGGTCTTACAACCTTCTTGGCAATGGCGTACATTATCATCGTCAACCCGAGCATTCTGAGTGCTGCGGGCATTCCTTCTACGGCCGCGGTCACGGCAACGTGCTTGGGTGCAGCCGTTATGACCATCGCTATGGGCGTGTTCTCAAATCGCCCGCTTGCATGTGCCTCAGGCATGGGCATTAACTCGATCGTCGCGTATACGCTGTGCGGTAGCATGGGGTTCGGTTGGCAAACCGCCATGGCCGTCATCTTCATCGAGGGCGTCGCAATCCTCTTGCTCGTGCTTTGCGGCTTGCGTGAGGCTATCATGGACGCGATACCCGTCCCATTGCGTCATGGCATCTCCATCGGTCTTGGCCTCTTCATTGCTATGATCGGCCTCAGCGATGGCAGCGTTATCGTTGCGGACCCCGATACGCTCGTTTCGATTGGCTCGCTCGTAACTGAGGAGGGCACGCTCAACTTTACGTTCCTGGTCGGTGTTATCTCTATCCTCCTTACGGTTACCCTCTATTCCATGAAGGTGAAAGGCGCACTGCTCTGGGGCATCATCATTTCCGCCATCATCGGCATTCCTCTGGGCGTGACCACGCTTCCCACGGGCATCATCGCCCCGCTTGATTTCTCCACGTTCGGCGCTCCGTTCCAGGAGAGCAGCGTTTCCGGTGTCATGGGCATCGTGGAGGCCCTCATATCGCCAACGCTTTTGCTCTTTGCGTTCTCGCTCATGATGAGCGACTTCTTCGATACCATGGGTACGGCGATGGCCGTAGCGAAACAGGGAGAGTTCCTCACCGATGACGGCAGGGTTGAGGACATCAAACCCATCCTCATCGTTGACTCCGTCGCTGCAGCTGCCGGTGGCTTCGTTGGCGCGTCATCGATCACCACATTCGTTGAATCTGCATCCGGTGCTGCCGACGGCGGCCGTTCGGGCCTGACCTCCATTGTTGCCGGCGTTTTCTTCCTGCTCGCCGCATTCTTCTCGCCGCTCATCAACTGTATTCCGTCGGCTGCGACCTGCGGTGCGCTCGTCTTCGTCGGATTCCTCATGATGAGCGATGTTGTCGATATCGATTGGTCGAATCCGATCGAGGCGTTCCCGGCATTCATGATCGTTGCGGGGATTCCACTTACGTATTCCATTTCCAATGGCATCGGCATGGGTTTCATCACCTATGTGGTGGTTGCCGTCGTCACGGGTAACGTCAAGAAGATTCGCCCGCTTATGTGGATCGCCGCGTTGGCCTTCCTGATCTATTTCATCATGACCGTTATGCAGTAAGCTTCTCATTAGATAGCACGAAGAGCCAATAGAACGGTTCTCGGCAATAGATTGTCCCGCCCTCTGTTGCAAGGTGCAGAGGGCGGGACGATTCGTTTGGGCAGAACAGTTTTGTTAGGGAGAGTGACAAGAATGGAAAGGCGATCTACTGCTTAGAGAACAACTTTACATAAGATATATTATCTTGAATTAATTAGAGTTCGCAGCATGGTGAATCCTTAGACGAACAAAGCATCTCTCGCGCATGCATCGATGTCATATCGTTGCCACGTGCTGAAACACCTGGTATGAATTTCATCATCGTTGCGCTTCAACATAGTGATACGCCGACATGCCGGCAATCGCACCATCAGAGGCTGCCGTAATAACCTGTCTCAGTGTCTTAGACCGCATATCACCTGCGCAGAACAGCCCCGGTGTTTTAGTAGCCATGTTTTCATCGGTAATCACGCCGCTATCATTGCCAAGATCAACATACGGGCGCACCAAGTCAACCGCAGGATCGTTTCCGGTAAACACGAAGATGCCGAACGAACCCTCGGGGTATGTCTCGGTGAACTCTCTGCCCGTTACGTTATTGCGGAACGTGATGCGACCTAGAAGGTTCGACCCGTCAACCGCGATAATCGAGGTCGAATACCGCACCGACACATTTTCATGTGCAAGCAGGCGATCGATCTCACCTTTTGGAGCGCGGAACTGATCGCGCCGCACGACCATCGTGACCGAGCGAGCTATATTGGCAAGAAAGCCAGCCTCCTCGCAGGCTGCATTGCCGCCACCTATTACGAAGACATCCTTATTCCGATAGAACATGCCATCACAGGTGGCGCAATACGAGATTCCGCGACCGCGGAATGCATCCTCACCGGTAAAACCGGCCTTGCGTGGCTGAGCGCCGGTTGCTGCGATGACTGCAGGTGCTTGATACATCGTGGAGCCAGCCGTTATCAAGAAGCTGCCGTCTTCTGTGCGAGTAATCTCATCGACAGCACCATATGTTGAGGACGCGCCGGCTGCAACCGCATGGTCATGCAGCCGTTGTCCAAGCTCAGCTCCGGTAATCGAAGGGATTCCAGGGTAGTTCTCGATAACATCGGTCGTGGCTGCTTGACCGCCCGGCATACCTTGCTCTATGACGGTGACATTCAAGCTTGCGCGCGCCGCGTAGATGCCCGCGGTATATCCAGCAGCTCCGCCACCGATAACGACAACATCAGACGCGATCGCCGGGGTATCCATTGGTGCTCCTTACAGTAAAACAGGAATCTATATTAATTATATGCTCGTTCCCATTTCCCACCGTTGTATTCACACCATTAATAAGGTACCTAAATATAGTGTTCAAGCCCTCACGTTTAAACGCCATACGAGAAGAATCGCGATTCCCGTCGCACTACGAGGTATCGTTTCACGGGTTACCGTCTGTCACCAGCTGTATCCGATTATGAGGCCATCGGTTTCTGCATAGTAGGAGCACAATCCTCCGCAGGGCATGCATGTAATTGACGCATCGGGCCATTCGGCATGAATGCATGCAGAGAGCTCCTCAGCAGCCCGCTCATTGCAGACGTGATCGATATAGACCGGTCCGCCTGCATATCCATCCGCACGCATTGCACCAACGATCTTCCCAAATGCCTTTTTCCGGCTCCGTGCAGGAGAAACGATTTTAATGGTTCCTTCGTTACTCGCGGTTCCCAGTATGTGAATGTTGAGCTTGTTTGCCAATGTGCCCGCCATTTTGGGCATGCGCCCCGCCTTTGCCAGGTTCTCATAACTTGAGAGCAAGAACAAGACTGATGAGCGTTGTTCAACATCACAGATATGGGCAGTCACTTCGTTGAAGGATGCGCTGGGATGAGCGGTGCGATATGCGTCAATCTCGTTGACGAGCAGTTCAAGCTTTCCGCCTGCAGCGCGTGAGTTCACGATGAAGATATTTCTGCCGCCTTCTTCCATAACGAGGTCACGCGCCATGACGGCTGCTTCGAAGCTTCCCGAAAGATTGGCAGATATGGTAATGGCGATGACATTGTCAGCAAGGCGGAAGAGCTCGGCCCACTCCCCTACGCTGGGACAAGCGCTCGAGCTCGCAGATTTCTCCTCGCTGACGCGACGATTTAGATCGGCTACATCGAGCGCATCGTTATCAACAAACTCATCGCCAGCCACATTGATCTTTAGGGGTGCAAACCGATATACGGTATCAGGCGACGACGGCGTATATCCACGGAGATTGCAGCTCGAATCCGCAACGATTGCCCAACTCATAGCAAGATCCCTTCATCGGGTACGTTCGATATATTATACGCTCTTATATCGTTATCGGCATGATTGCTAGTTTTGAAAACGAGTTCACATTGTTTTTATCTATACATGTATCATGATGGCGTCCGCATTTCATGCGTTCAGGCGGGTATAGCAGCGTTTAGAACCCACAGCTAATCAAGAAAGGCGTGGTGTAGTGCGATGGCGGTGCAGAAAAAAGTCATTCCCATGACCAACGAAGGAAGCGCAATCACCCAAGAGGATGTCGCGCCGACCATACTGCCCGATGCGTATCTCACTTCTAGCGTTGCACATGCGCTTGCAGGGTTTCGCCTTCCGCGGTATGGGGACTTACCAACCGTCAAGCTCTACCGAGATCAGGTGGTCAGTCTTGTCGAGCAGCTGCTTAACCCGCTGCTCACATGCATAGACGGTGAGCTGCTTACGCCTTCCATGGTTAATAACTACGTAAAGCTCAAGCTCATTGCCTCTCCCCATAAAAAACTCTACGGACGCGAGCAAATTGCACGGCTCATCGTTATCTGCGTTTTCAAGCAGGTGCTCTCTATTCAGGCGATCGGGACGCTCTTCCGCATACAGCGCGTGACGTATCACGTAGACGTTGCATACGATTACGTTGCCACCGAGCTCGAAAACGCCCTGCATACCGCGTTCTCTGCCCAAGACGAGAAGCCGCAACCAGACACGGCCACGCTCGTCACTCGCGAGTCATTACTTGTCCGAAGCGCGGTGACTTCATTTGCCGCGAAAGCATATCTCGTTGGCTACCTGCACTTTATTGGGTATAAAGAGGGCCATGATACGTCAAAGAGGTAATTAGATGTTTCCTCCGCCATAGGGCGTGCCGCAGTCATAGAGGTTGCCGTAACCGGCGGTTCTTCCTGGACGCCATGCGCCGAATACGCGCCCATTGCCGACGTAGAATGCGACGTGTCCCGTATAAAAAACCAAGTCGCCATATTGCAGTTGGCTCATATCGGTCACCCAGCGGCCGTTTGCTTTGATATATGCCGCCTGAGCGGAAGCGGTGCGAGGCAAGGTAATGCCAATCTGCGCATATGCCCAATAGACCAACCCTGAGCAGTCGAAGCCTGCTGATGGGCTTGAGCCGCCGTATGTGTACGCCACGCCTTCTTGCGTCAACGCATAGGAAAGTGCACTGCCGCCGACGCTTGATGTCCCGCTCGAACTGCTGGAGGAAGAGCTGCTTGAACTGCTCGAACTGCTGGAGCTATTCGAGCTGCTCGAGCTGCTCGAGCTGTTGGAAGACGAGCTCCCGCTCGCACTCGAGGATCCATCGGTATCAGACTCAGTATCGCTATCATTCGAAACGGACACCGTGCTCGATTCGAGCGCACCGCTCTCTGCATCGGCTGCAGCCTGCATGCCAGAGGCAAGCGCTTCGTTTTCAGCCGCCTCTGCTTCGAGTTGCGCCTGAACCTCTGCGGAAAGCGAGTCCACGAGCGCCTGAGCAGCAGCCTGATTTTGCGCGGTTTCATCGATTTTCGCTTGCGTTTCTTCGATACGAGCCTCTTGCTCGCGTTGCTGCTCCTCGAGTTGATCCTTGAGGGTTTGAACCTTTTCGATAGCTTCAGCTTGTGCAGACGTTATTTTGTTCATATAGAACAGACGAGAGATGAGGTCGTCGAAGCTCGTTGCGCCAAGCACGATGTCGAGCGCCGCCATGCCGCCATCTTTGTAATCATCGGATGCGTTAGTCGCAAGCAAGGCACGCGCTTGAGAAAGCTCATCTTGCGTTTCCTCGATTTCGCCCTTTGTTACTTCAAGTGCGGTCGCGGCCTCAGCGAGCTCCTCCTCAAGCTGAGCGTAGGCTTCTCCGAGCGACTCGAGCTCTTCGCGTGCAGCTTCGAGCTCAGAAGCGGTATCGGCATATGCGGATGGTATAGGCATTGTGCCGAGGACCAGCGTCAAAGAGCAGAAGAATATCGCTGCAATTCTTGCGTACCGTCGGGTTCGAGTTGCACGGTGCATAAATAACCCTTCGTGAACGATTCCATACTAGGCTGGTGCTAGTATAGGACGCATCACAAAGCCACAAGAAAAACCAGCCAATTCTTATGAGAACCTTCAAAGGTCGTACAAAGTTCTGTATATTCCGATTGCGTCGGAGCGAATCGTATGCGCCGCACGCATGTAACGATTCTCAGTCATCGGGCGAAAAGCCTGTTGGCTACGAAACAGTTATGAGGCTAAAGAGCTCATGGTCGCCCGCCTGCGCAAGCGCCTCGCGCGGATGCAAGTAGGAAAGCTCAAGGATGCATCCATACCCGACGAGCGTAGCGCCCATATCGCGAATGAGCTTGCCCGTTGCAGCAACGGTTCCGCCGGTGGCAATGAGGTCGTCAATGATCAGGACGCGATCGCCGGGTGCAAGCGCGTCCTCATGGATTTCGAGCGTATCGGTGCCGTACTCAAGTTCATATGTAACTGAGACCGTTTTGCGCGGGAGTTTTCCGGGCTTGCGCGCCGGAATAAAGCCCGCATCAAGTTCAAGTGCGACCGGGACTCCGACCATGAACCCACGAGCCTCGGGGCCAACCACTTTGGTGATGCCGTCGTTGCGGAAATGGTCGGCAAGCGCGTTGACTGCATGATGCATTGCGGAAGGATCTGCGAAAAGCGGCGTGATGTCCTTAAACACAACCCCTGGCTCGGGATAGTCGAGAATATCGTAGATATACGGCTCAAAATCAAACGCGGACATGATGTTCCTTCCCAACCAAGATGCCTAAACCGTTTCGTTGCGTCTTCCTACGCGCGCGCGCGTAGAAGCACGGGCAGTTGCCGCGCTCTGAGAAGAGGCGCCGCTATCAGACCTGTGCGGTTTGTTCTCACGAGCCGAAGCCGCACGTGAAAGCTCATCATCAATCGAATTCACGTCCGCATCTTTCACGACAGCGTTCAAGGACTCGAAGACGCGGCTTTTCAGCAATGCGGTGTGCAGGCCATCGGTTAGATCATGCAACCTCTTGAAGGCGCGTTCAAGCTTGGCATTCCGATCTTCGTCGCTATCATCCATTCCGAGCATGCCGACGAGTACCTGCTCGAACATCGTCGACTCACGATTAGCCGATGCGACATACTGACGAAGGTTGCGCGGCTCGATGTGAAATCGCGACAGCTCGTCGCAATAACGAATGATCTCGAATTCGCTACCATCGATGAGCTCGCGGTTCTTGGGGCTCCTGATAATGCGCACCAAATCGTTTTGCGCAAGCGAACGCACAAACGAGATGCTCACGCCAAGCAAATCCGGGACATCCTCGATGGGGTGCAGTTTCTGCTTCGTCTCCTTGGGCTGCGTTTTCATGGGAACATCGGAGAGCAGGCCGACTTCATACGCAAGGGTATGCAGATCATCGGCGCTCTCGAGGCGCTGCTTGATTACGTTGAGCGGCATATAGCGCGTCTTTTGAAGATGAAGGATGACTTCAAGACGCTCAACATCGTCCATTGAATACTGGCGATACCCCTTGGGCGTACGATGAGGCGTGATGAGCCCCTCATCTTCAAGAAACCGAATTTTAGAGTTGGAAAGATCGGGGTAGGTGCCTCTGAGGAGGTTGACAACTTGGCCGATGCTCAGATAGCTGCGCTCGGCCAAGACTATTCACCCGTCTCGATACGCTCTGCTTTGCTCTCGTGATAGATGAGCGTGAAGGTGCCGATCTGGATGGATGAGCCATCATGCAATGGCGCGGAGTTGACGATAGCGCCATCGATCCACGTTCCATTCAGCGAGCCCAAATCCTCGATAATGGTTCCTTGTGGGCCGCGCACGATCTTCGCATGCGATCTCGAGACCGTCATATCGTTCAGGAAAACCGAGTTAGACGGATCGCGTCCAAGCGTTGTCACCGAACCATGGAGCTCGAAGGTATTACCGGTTTGGGGGCCTTTGATAATCGAGAGAACCGGATTCACGATCTGCGCGCTCTTGAGAAGGTCGGGCGCGGTGGCATCGTCGGTAGGAATCCGGAATACGCACGTGGAGTCAGTCGTATGGTCAGCCATGGACTCTCCTATCATGGATATCGCCCGGAGGAGGCCGAGCATTATTGCACAATAATAGGGCTATTCTACCCCAGTACCCTTATCCTCGTGCACGACTCCCGAAAGAAGTGTCCTCATCCTCCACGATTTCGGGATTCAGAAAATTAGCATCCTCGTTTTCGGGATGCTCGATGGCGCGATGGTACGCTTTATACCCCTTGATGGTATAAATCATCGCGGTGAACAGGGAGAATGCAACACCGAGATATACGAACAGAATGCCCAGTGGAACAGGTTGGGCATCGAGCCCGGGGAAAAGATGAGAATGCTCGCCAAGAAGTTCAAGCCCGTTCACGACCGGCAATCCGAGCAGCGTGAATGAAAAGCCGATCATCAGCAGCGCGGTGGCGATCTTGCCGGTGTACACCACGTCGATTGGGCGCTTATGGTACCGTCGGACAATGTTGCTGCCGATAGCAAGGTAGATGTCGCGCGCGATGATGACCACGCAGACCCACGTGGGAAGCTCGTCCCGTACCACCAACCCCACGACGCCGGTGAAGAGCAGCGCACGGTCAACAATGGGGTCCATAACCTTGCCAAGCCAGCTTACGGTATGCGTCTGACGCGCGATCGTACCGTCTAGCCAATCGGTGCTTGCCGCAACGGCGTAAATCGCCAGCGCGACATACCGATTGAAGTCCATGATAAACAGACAAAGAAACACAAGTGTGAGAATCAATCTGAGTACGGTGATGAAGTTAGAAATCGTAAAAATCTGGTTCGATGGATAATCGGATGTACCGATCAGCTCTCGTTTGATCTTCTTCTTGAGCGACACGATACTCCCCTGTACGTCGGCGCAAACACAATATCGATGATACCCCACACACAACGAGATAACCATCGAATCACGTGTAAAGAAAAAGGCGCCGAGTCTCCTCGGCGCCCTGAGCTTCTGGTCGGGACGACTGGATTCGAACCAGCGACCCCTTGACCCCCAGTCAAGTGCGCTACCAAACTGCGCCACGTCCCGAAGCATGTTGCCGTCACTTGCGACAGCACAAGATACTTTACTCAACTCAAACCCAATGTGCAAGGGGCTTTTTTGGCGAACTTATAATTCCTGCACCTTGGTGAGAATCTCGCGTGCAAGTTCGTCTTTCGTAAGAACGGGAAACTCGGTGACACCGTCGTGCGTGACCCACCATGCCTTGTTGGTGTCTGCTCCGAAACCTGAATCAGAGCGCGAGACGTCGTTCGCAACGATGGCGGAGCACCCCTTTTTCGCAAGCTTGTCACACGCATATGAAACGACGTCATCGGTTTCCGCGGCAAAGCCGATCACCTTGCGGCTATCCGCGTTTGCGGAAACGGTTGCAAGGATATCTGCCGTGCGCACCAGCTCGATCGAATCGAGCGCCTCGACGTCCTTCTTGAGCTTATGGTCGGCAGGGTGCGCGGGCGTGTAGTCGGCGACGGCGGCCGCGCACACCACAATCGTCGCCTTAGAGAGCGCCCCAAGCGTGGCGTCAAGCATTTGGACGGCCGTCTCAACCGAAACGACGTGAGCGCCGGCAGGTGGATCTACCGTGCCCGGCCCCATGATGAGCGTGACCTGGGCACCGAGCGCGAGGGCTGCACGAGCCAGTGCGACGCCCATCTTGCCAGAAGAGCGGTTGCCCAGGAAGCGAACGGGATCGATTGGCTCATGGGTAGGGCCCGCCGTGATAAGGACGTGCTCTCCCGCGAGGAGTTCTCCGCTTGCGCACGTTTCAACAACGGCCTGGACGATAGCTTCCGGATCGGCCAGACGGCCAGCGTCTATATCGCCGCAGGCGAGATATCCCGAGCCGGGTTCTACGATTTGCACGCTGCGTGCGCGAAGGGTCTCGATGTTATGCTGCGTCACAGCTGCGCGCCACATATTCGCGTTCATGGCCGGCGCCACGAGTATCGGGGCGGTGGTGGCGAGAAGCGTCGTGGAAATCAAGTCGTCGGCGATCCCGCAAACCATCTTTGCAATGATGTTTGCCGTGGCCGGGGCAACGACAACGCAATCTGCTTCCTGAGCGAGCGAGATGTGATGGATGGGATCTGATGGGTCATCGAAAAGGCCGACCGCAACCGGTTCATGCGTGAGGGCACGAAAGGTTGTCGGGTCGACAAAACGCGTCGCGCGCTCACTCATGATGACCTTGACGTGTGCGCCCTGTTTTTGCAGCAAGCGAACGATCTCGCATGACTTGTAGGCAGCAATGCCGCCGGTCACGCCGACAAGTACGTGTCGGCCGTCTAGCGAAGCGCCCATCATGTCTCCTCCGCATCGACCACGAGAATTCGATGGCAATAGGGACAGGTGGTGATGGCGCCCGCATGAGCCACCTCATCGAGCTGGGATTCGGTAAGCTTCGTGCGACACATCGAAGGCACGTCGCGTCTTAGCTGCTCGACCGCGAGTCCTTGGAAACTGGCGCTCACCTCGTCGTAGAGCGCCTTCAGTTCGTCATCGAGGGCGTCATACCGCTTCGCGCGCTGGTTCTCAGCATCTTGGATGGCGGATTGGATTTCACTTGCAGATGCTCGGGCAGCGTTCGCGCTTTTCAAAATCGCCGCCTCGAGCCGCTTGATCTGGGTCGTTCCCTGCTCTTCGCGGGCAAGCACCTGCTCAAGCTGAGCCATGCACTCTTTCTGATCGAACGCAACCTTATCGAGCGCTTTCGCCAGATTTGAAAGCTCGATTTCAAAATCCTGCACCTGACGGTAATCCGAAGATTCTCCCGCTTCGCGTTGCACCTGCTCAACGCCTTCCCGATAATACGCCTCTTCCTGAGCTAAGTCATCAAGATCGCTCTCAAGATCCTTGCGCTGGCCGGTGACCTTCAGCATTTCCGCCTTCGCAGCCGAAAGCCCCTTGCGCAGACGGGTAAGCGTCTTAAGCTCGGGAAGCGCATTGAGGTTGCCGTGCAGGCGCTGCAGTTCGAGGTCGAGTTCCTGCAGCGATAGCAGATTCGCCCCATTGCTCATTCGCAAACTCCTTCAGGTTGAGTCCACCATTGACGAGGTGGGTCGCAGATCGATATATCGTCTTCGGCGACGCCGGCATCTTGTGCAGCTCGCATGAGTATCCGCGTAAAGGGATGCTCCGAGGCATCATGACCGAGCAAGATGACCGAAAGCCCGCGCGCCGCTAGATCCTGGCAGACATGATACCCCGCTTCGCCCGTAATGACAGCCTGCGCGCCGCACGCAAGCGCCTGTTCTCCGAAACCTCCGAGGCTTCCGCCGAGAAACGCGCAGCGGGTTATGCGAGAGCTGGAGCTACCCCATACGCGCGGACTGGTGCGAAACGCGCCGGCAGCCTGGCGCGCAAGCTCGGCTAAGGTGCGCGGGGAGCAATCGGCAAACGAGCCAAGGCCAGATCGCTGGGGATCTTCTGGATGCTCCAGCGAGGAGATTGCCTTCAGCTCGAGCAGGCTGGGCAAGAGCGATCGTGCCGCGTGAGAACGATCGAGGTTTGTATGGAGCGAGATAACGTTTACGCCGCACCGCGCCGCCTGGTAAACAGCCGCAGCCGCTTGTGGCTGAGCGCCCGCATGCGGCACGAACGAGGGAGGGGCATCGATATAGACCGGATGGTGTGCAAGCAGGACGTTCGCACCATGCGCATGCGCCGCACGCACCATATTCTCGGTGGCGTCGAGTGCAATATACACGCGGTCCACGGCGGCATCGGGGTCTCCGACCGAGAGGCCGACATGATCCCAGTCTTCGGCATCGTGCAGGGGAAACGCGGTTAGCAGCGCGTCGAGTAGCTCTGAGACCTTCATGACGCCGCACTTTCTACGATGTCGATCAGGGCGTCGCAGCACGCATCGAGATCGGACGCATCCACACGGTCATCGAATGAGATGCGCAGCGAACCGGATGCAGCGCGAGCGCTCAAGCCCATCGCGGTGAGCACGTGACTTGGCGCGGCCGACCCACTTGAACATGCCGAGCCGGCAGAGACGCAAAAGCCTTGAGCGTCAAGCGCTAAAACGAGCTCTTCCGATTCCAGGTCATCGACATAAATCGAGATGATTCCGGGAAGGCGATGAGCGGGTATGGGCGCGCCCATCGTGGCGTGGATACGCGGATTTGCGAGCAAGCGCTCGTACACATGACCCGAGAGCTGCGATATGCGGGCATGGTCTGCATCGACGCGAGCGGAAAGCGCGCGTGCCACCGCGCCCAGCGCGACGATCGCTCGAACGTCTTGCGTGCCCGCGCGCCGACCCGCTTCTTGTCCTCCCCCGCGCACCGGCGGGTTAAACGGTGTTCCGCGCTTGAGGTAGAGCGCGCCGCATGCGACCGGGGCGCCCACCTTGTGGCCTGCAATCGAGAGCGCGTCTACGCCCAGAGCCGAGATATCGAACGGTATATGGAGATAACCCTGGATGGCATCGGTATGGAATGCAGCGCCCATGCTATGGGCAGCGCGTGCAAGCTCGGCGATGGGCTGGCAGACTCCGGTTTCGTTATTCGCAAGCATGCAGGAAACAAGCGCAACATCCTCACCAAGCAGACCGCAGAGCGCCTCGGGCGTTATCACGCCACGCTCGTTTGGCATCACCTGGTCGATAACGAAACCTTCGGCGCGAAGGGCTGGTAGGTTATCAAGGATCGAATCGTGCTCAATGGCAGAGGTGATGATACGGCGCCGCTTTGGATGCGCGGCGCGCTGTGCGAGCGCGATGCCGCGCAGCGCGAGATAGTTCGCCTCGGTGCCTCCGCCGGTAAACACGATCTCGTGCGGACGAACCGACGCCCCAAGGGAACGCGCGACCTCGCGGCGCGCGCGTTCGAGCTCCGCAGACGCCTGGCGACCCAGCGAGTGAAGGGAATTGGGGTTTGCACCGGCGATGGGAGACGCATCATAGGCGCGCATCGACTCAAGCGCCTCCGCGCGCAGGGGCGTCGAGGCAGCATAATCGAGGTTGATATAGCGCATGGCTGCGGACATCATGCGCTCTGCAAACCGCGCTTGGCAAGTTCGCGCAGGCGTTCCACCTCGGCTGCGGGATCGGCGGCGCCGAAAACAGCAGAGCCGGCGACGAAGGTGTCAGCCCCGCACGCCGCCACGCGCTCGATGTTCTTCGCCGAAATGCCCCCATCAACCTCGATGCGCGGGTTGGCGCCGGCCGCTCGGCACAGCGAGCGGAGGCGTTCGATCTTCGCGTAGGTGCCCTTGATGAAGCTCTGGCCGCCAAAACCGGGATTGACGCTCATGATGAGCACCATATCGAGCTCGGGCAGGATCTCCTCGAGCGTACTGACGGGCGTGGCGGGGTTCAGCACCGCCCCCGCGCCGCAGCCGCGCTCTTTGATATGAGCGATCGTGCGATGGAGATGGGTGGACGCTTCCACATGGACGGTGATCATGTCGGCACCCGCATCGAGGTACCAATCGATGGTCTCATCGGGGTTTGAAACCATCATATGCACATCGAGCGGCACATCGGTGGATTCCTTGCACGTTGAGACGATACCGGCACCGAATGTGAGGTTGCCTGTGAAATGCCCGTCCATCACGTCGATATGCACATAATCGGCGTGGGAGATGGACTTGAGGTCATGTCCGAGCTTGGAGAAGTCCGCTGAAAGTATCGAGGGGGCGATGGCGATCGTATGAGCCATGGGAAAACCCCTTTCTTGAAAGTAGAACGTGTGAAGCGATGAGTTGCGCTATCGACCAAGGCCGTAGAACTCTTCGGTCGGCGTGCGGTTAAGAAGTGCATCAAGCGCCTGGTCGAGCGTCATGTCGTCGTAGAGCGCCGCCTCGAGCGCAAAGGTGATGGGAGCGTCAACGCCCAGCGAGCGGGCAAGCTCGGCCGTGCTTCGAACCGCCGCCGCACCTTCGACGATCATGTGCGTGCGCGCCTGATACGCATCGAGCGACTCGCCGTGCGCGAACGCGACGCCAAAGGAGCGGTTGCGGGAGTGTTGAGAGGTGCAGGTGGCTATCAGATCGCCCATGCCAGCAAGACCCATGCAGGTCATGGGTTCTCCACCCCGCGCGCAGACGATTCGACTAATCTCGGCCAGACCGCGTGTCATGATGAGGGCGAGCGTGTTATCGCCGTATCCAGATCCCGCCGCGATGCCGCATACGATCGCGATGACGTTCTTGACCGCGCCGCAGGTCTCGATGCCGATCATATCGGTTGAGGAGTACAGTCTGAAGGTCGGTGAGATCAACAGGTCCTTGAAGAACTCCCCCACCTCGGGCGTCTCTGCGGCAATGACCGCGGCGGCGAGCGCGCCGCGGCAGATCTCCTCGGCGTGGTTTGGGCCGGAAAGCGCCGCGACGCGCTCAGGTGATCCAAGCTCCTCGCTCACCACCTCGCTCATAAGCTTTCCCGTATTGGGCTCGATGCCTTTTGTAAGGCAGAGGACGGGTGTCTGTGCGTGCACGAACGGCGCGGCTCCTCGTATGGTGGAGCGAATATAGGGCGATGGGACAACGATGATGATGCCTTGGGTATCGCACAGCGCTTCTTCGAAGTCTGCAGTTGCGCGAACGTTGCGAGGGAGAACGTATTCGGTAAGGTACAAGGGGTTCATGTGCCGTTCGTTGATTCCTGCGGGAACGGGCTCATCGTGCGACCAGAGGATGACCTCACCGGCCTTCGCTGCCGCGACGCCTGAGATGGCGGTGCCCCATGAGCCGGCGCCGATTACCGTGATCTTCATCTCTTACTCCCCTTTCTTTTTGCTAAACGACAGCTTCGATTCCGTGCCATGCATGAGCTTCTTGATGTTGGAACGATGCGCCCAGACCACGAGCGCACCAAGCAGGGCAACGGTTGCTTTGAGTACGATCGAGGCGTATGGAAGGACTATGACCGTAAGGATAGGAGCACCGATAGCCGCCATGATCGAACCAACGGAGACGTAGCGCGTGATTATCACGCACACAAGGAATATCGCGAGCAGCCCGAGACCGATCGGCCAGTACCAGCCGAGCAGCACCCCAAGTCCGCACGCGATGCCTTTCCCGCCCTTGAAGTGCAAGTAGGGAGAGAAGATGTGTCCTGCGATCGACGCGAAGATCACGAGCCCCATGGCGTAGTCAAGCGAAGCTCCCGGGGCAAGAAGCCCGCCGTGCCCGCCAAGGCAACAATAGGTAAGCGCAAGCCGCGATACATTCACGCTGATAACGCCTTTCAAGCAATCGCACAAAAGCGTTAGCGCCGCGACCTTAGGGCCCGCAACGCGCAGCGCGTTGGTGGTGCCGATGTTTC
Organism: uncultured Enorma sp.; assembly: GCA_964624825.1. Taxonomy (GTDB): domain Bacteria; phylum Actinomycetota; class Coriobacteriia; order Coriobacteriales; family Coriobacteriaceae; genus Enorma. Next base: position 34,188 of record CAZUYD010000001.1, read on the forward strand.
CCGATCCCGATTTGCGAATATCCCCCTTGCCGGCGAGTTCTCCCAAAATAAAGCCGAAAGGAATGCCGCAGAGCAAAAACGAGGCGACAAGGCACACGGCGAGCACGGGTGCCACCTGAGCGAGTGAAGGATCCTCCATTACTGCTCCCCTCCGTTCGAAGAAGTTTTTGCACGGAAGTGAAGGCGGATGGGCGTTCCTTCGAATCCGAACTTCGCGCGCATGCGGTTCTCGATATACCGTCGGTAGGAATCGGAGACGAGATCGGGATGGTTCACAAAATAGGTGAAGGTCGGCGGCTTCATGTCGGTCTGCGTGACATAGTGCATGCGCAGCCGGCGCTTGCCGTCGACAACCGTGTGGCCAAATTCACGCAGATCGGTGAGAAACGCGTTCAGCGCCGAGGTTGAGACCTTCGTCTCGCGTGCCGCCGCCGCCGCATCGATGTACTTCCAGATCTTGTCGACCGCCCTGCCCGTCAGCGCGGAGATGCGCAGCACCTGTGCCCAGGGCGCCAAGGTAAGACGGCGCTCGACCGACTCCATCACGGCAGCTCGCTCATGTTCCTCGGTGAGCAGATCCCATTTATTGAGCAGGATGACCAAGGCGCAGCCTCGTTCGATTGCCAGGTTTGCGACCTTCTGGTCTTGCTCGGTCATGCCGATGCTTGCATCGACCACGAGCAATGCGACGTCCGCACGGTCGATGGCGCGCAAGCCGCGAACCATCGAGTAATACTCGATGTTCTCGTAGACCGTGCTCTTCTTGCGAATGCCAGCGGTATCGACGAGCCGATATTGGCGTCCGTCGTGCTCGATATAGGTATCGATCGCGTCGCGCGTGGTGCCGGCCACATCCGATACGATCGCGCGATTTACACCTAAAACCTTGTTGAAGAGCGACGATTTGCCCGCATTGGGACGTCCGATGATGGCCACGCCGAGGGCGTCGGGGTATGGGTCTTCGACATCCTCATCTTCGGGAAGAAGGGCGACGACCTCGTCGAGCAGATCGCCCGTACCGTGACCATGATGTGCCGATATGGGACGGGGGTCGCCAAGCCCTAGCGAGTAGAACTCCCAGAGACGCTCCTGTTCGCGATCGGGGTTGTCGAGCTTGTTTACCAGCAACAGCAGCGGTTTCTTCACGTGCTTGAGCATCCGCGCGACCGATTCGTCCTCCTCCGTTACGCCGACGGAGCCGTCCACCACGAGCAGCACCACATCTGCCTCCTCGGCGGCGGCAAGCGCCTGGTCGCGAATCGAGACGGAGAACACGTCATCGCTTTTCAATGGCTCGATACCGCCGGTATCGATCAGCACGAATTCGCGACCGTTCCAATCGGCGTCGTGATAGGATCGATCGCGGGTCACGCCGCGGCTCTCGTGGACGATGGCGTCCTGCGTATGCGCAAGACGGTTCACCAGGGTAGATTTACCGACGTTAGGACGACCTACGACGGCCACAATGGGTTTCATGCACGCTCCTTGCAGTTCGTATCTACGCATCGCCCTTGAGCTCGATGAGCGCCCGCTCGACGCTATCGAGCAGATCGCCGGGAAGTGTCGAGGTGATGCGCACGTATGCGCCGCGACGCTCAAGTTCACGGGCGAGCTGCGTTCGATGATACCCGTCCAGCGTGAGACCGTCAGCGTTGAACATCACGTCCGGCACAAAGAGCATAACATCTATGAGGTCATCAGGGAGCTGCTCGAGCAGGTCTTCCGCGCAGATGAGGCCGGTCACATCGACGTTGCCGCCAAAGTAGCGGTTTTTGATAGCCACAACGGTGCCCCCAAATGCCTCAGAGGCAACAAGGCGTGCAACGATCGATGCCGCTGCCTGCCCGCTTACGACCGCAAGACGTTTGCCGCTGCGTGCACGCAGCGCATGCACGCGTGCGAGACGGTCTCCTTCCGATGCGATCAGCTCATCGGTTTCGTCGAGATAGCTCCGAACCATGCCGATGCCATCGTAGAATTGCGGATAGCCGTCATAGGTCTCTGCCGGCGGAACGGAAACGCCTGAGTCAAGGTAGAACTCGTCACCGAGCTGAAACACGGTCTGTCCGCGCGCGCGGCGCATCGCTTCCTGGTAGGGGCGCACCTGTTCGATGACCGCCCGTGCCGCGGCAGGATTATCGGAATACGAAGCGGTGAAACGGTACTGATAGCGCGTGTACCCCAGCGGCACAATGCCAAGGCTGGTGACCTGGGGGCGCGCGGCGCACCATGCGAGCGTGCGATCGAGCTCCACACCGTCGTTTACACCAGGGAGCAAGACGACCTGCGCATGAATTTCAATATCTGCCGCGATGAGGCGTTCGAGAACCACCATGCCGCGCGCAGCATTTCGCCCCATGAGCGCGCGGCGTACATCCGGGTCGACAGCGTGGAGCGAGACGTTCATGGGGCTGAGCCGCTGCGATATGACCCGCTCGACATCGTCATCCGACATATTCGTGAGCGTGACGAAGTTACCTTGCAAGAAGCTGAGACGGTAGTCATCGTCGCGAATATAGAGCGTGTCGCGCATATGGGGTGGAAGCATGTGCATGAAGCAGAACGTGCACGCGTTCACACACGTCCGCATGCCGTCGAACACGGCTCCATCGAATGCGATGCCCCAATCCTCATCAGGAAATCGTTCAAGTTCGCAGGTATCCCGCGCGCCGTCCCGTGGGTCGAGCACTTCGAGGATGACCGCTTCGTCAGACGCTTCCCAGAGCCAATCGATCATATCGCGAAGCGGCATCCCATTCACGGCGAGGATGTGCATGCCGGGCTCGATTCCGGCATCATATGCGGGAGAATCCACGCGGACTGAAAGAACGACCGCCCCTTCCGGCTCCGCATCGCGAAGCCGACCATAGTCGGCGCGCTCCGTTGCATAGGCCGGCACGGTTGTCGGCTGGTGCGCGGCGTCGGTCATGTTCGAACCAGGGCTTCGATGCGGGCGCGGACGCGCTCGATGTGGCTTTGCGGCGTCGAAGCGCCTGCGGTGATGCCGATCGACTCGCATTCCTCGAACCAGCCGGCGTCAAGCTCCGCAGCGTCTTCGATGTGATGGGTGCGCGGGCAGGCGCGCATGCAGACCTCGGCGAGCCGACGCGTATTGCCGGAGTTCTTTCCCCCTACAACGATCATGCAATCCGATTCATCCGCCAGATCGCGCGCTGCACGCTGGCGCTGGCTCGTCGCCTCGCAAATGGTGTTGATGACGCGAAGTTCCTGAACGCGCGTTGCGAGTACGGCCACGATCTCTGCAAGCTTCTGCGCTGTTTGAGTCGTTTGGACGACAACTCCCACGCGAGGTGCGAGCTCGCGGCCATCGAGGTCGGAAGGCTCGTCGACCACCCAGGCATCAGCTCCTGCATGGCCTAAGATCCCCTCTACCTCGGGATGCCCAGCCTCGCCGATCACCAGAAGTTGATACCCCTCGTCCACCAGCTTTGCAGCAGCTCTATGGACGCGCTTCACATAGGGGCAGGTCGCATCGATGACATCGAGTCCTTTTGTTCGGGCGCGATCCATTACCTCGGGCGTCACCCCATGCGTGCGGACGATGACCGTTCCCGACGAGATATCGTCAAGGCTTTCGGACATGGAGATGCCGTGCTTCTCGAGGTCGGAAACGACGATGGGGTTATGGATGAGCGGTCCGAGGGTGTGGACGGGCGCGGGCATGGTTGCGCCGGAGCGCGTGGCAAGGTCGAGCGCGCGCTCCACGCCATAGCACGCGCCGGCATGTTCGGCGACTCGAATCGTGACGGCAGACATCTCATCTCCTTCCCGGGTGCTTCGCCCGCAGCAGGTCGCGCGTCGCATACATGCGCGCGACCGCTTCGTCCTCGAGCCACTGCAGGCGCTCTTTGCGCTTCAGGCCCTCGGGCGCGTCGGCAAGAGAGACGCGATCGGCGCAGCGCATCCAGGTCTTGACCGGCCTCATGACGTGCGACCCATCACGCGTGATATCGCAAAAGCCGCAGACCGCCATAGGAGCGATGTCCGCCTTCGCCATCTGAGCGATGAGCGCGAAGCCGCCGTGCACTTCAACCGGCTGGTCGTCGCTGCGAATCCGCGTTCCCTCAGGATAGATAAGGACATCCTCGCCGCGTTGAAGCGCATGCTGCGCCCGACGCAGCGACTTCATGTCTGCGGTGCCGCGGTCTACCGGTATGCCGCCCACGCGCGCGAAAAACCAGCGCACCACCGGGTTCTTGTTGAACTCGGATTTCATGATGGGGCGCACGCGTCTACCGGTAAGTACGATATGGGTCACCGTGGCCACGACTTCAGCCATCGACGTATGGTTGCAGATGATGATGGATCCGGTGCTGCCCTGCGCGATGAGCTGTTCGGGACGTTCGACCTTCCAGCGCCACATGACCTTGGAGAACGCGAAGAGAATGGCGATGACAACATAGTAGAACAGACGCGTTGCGCGCGGATACTCCCGCATGGCGGTGTCATAGTAGAAATCAACATCATGTGTAGCGCGTGTCATGCCTATCGCCTCCCGTCGATGATGCGAGCGATCTGCGCAACGACCTCTTCGATGCTGGAGGCAGTCGAATCGATCTTGATCGCATCGGGTGCCGCCTTCAGGGGCGCCACCGCGCGCTGTGCGTCGATGGCGTCGCGGCGCTCGATCGATGCCTGCGTCTCAGCAAGCTCCCGCGCGAGGACATCGCTGGGAACCTGCACGTTCTCATGGCGCTGAAGCACGCGCCGCCGCGCACGCTCCGCGGGGTCTGCCGTGAGAAAGATCTTTACATCGGCGCGGGGGAACACAACGGTGCCGATATCGCGCCCTTCGGCAACGATGTCGCGCCCTTCGGCGGCGGTGCGCTGCGGCTCAAGCATGGCTTCGCGCACGCCGGGATATGCTGCGACCTTTGAGACCGCCGTATCGACAGCGGGCGTGCGAATCGCCGCGGTCACGTCATGGCCATCGACGGTGATGCGCGTTGCGGGTTGAGCGGAAACGAACCGAATGGAGATGGATCGAGCAAGGGAGTCAACGGCCGCCTCATCATCAAGATCGATGCCGCGCTCCAAGGCGGTCAATGCGACCGCACGATACATAGCGCCCGTATCGAGCTTCTCAAACCCGAACCGCTGCGCGAGCTCGCGCGCGATAGTCGATTTGCCCGACCCCGCAGGGCCATCGATGGCAACGATCATCGTGGATGTCCTTTCGTCGTAGTGGATACGCGCGCGTGCAACGCGCGCGGAGTATACGATGCGTCTGCCGCCGCAGCGCAGAGAGCGGCAATGTCGCGTTCGCCAAGATAGCGCCAGCTGCCAATCGCGAGATCGCCGAGGGCAAGGGGGCCGAAGCGGGGGCGATGGAGCGCGATGACCGGATGATGAATCGCGCTGAGCATGCGCTTCACCTGATTTTTCCTTCCCTCTCGTATGATAACCTCGACGGCAGAGGTTCCGTGCTCGATGCCGTGCGGACATATAGCGCGCGCATCGCGTGCCGTGAGCAGCCGACATCGTGCGGGCTGACACGGCCCGTCGTCGAGTGCGATCCCCGCGCGAAGCGGCTCAAGATCGCGCGGGCGCACCACACCGTCTACGAGCGCATGGTACGTCTTTTCAACGTGATGCGAAGGGTGGAGCAACGCCTGCGCGAGGTCGCCGTCGGTTGTGAAGAGCAGGAGCCCTGTCGTGTCGAAGTCGAGGCGGCCAACGGGAAAAAGCCCCGGATGGCGCGCGGTGGGAACGAGCTCGGCCACACAGGGGCGCCCCTGCGGATCGCTCATCGTCGTGAGGTACCCGGCCGGCTTGTTGAGCATGAGATAGGTCGGCTGCGCCGCCGGCTTGACGCGCACGCCATCAACTTCGACGACATCGTGGTCCGCATCGACCTTCACGCCGAGCTCAGTCACAACGGCACCGTTCACCCGTACGCGCCCAGCTGTCATCAACGTTTCGGAGCCGCGCCGGCTCTCAACACCGGAACGCGCAAGAAAGCGCTGCAGACGCATGGTTCGTGGGTGAGGTGCGGGCGATCCCGGCGTTGCAGCGGGGTTATTCATCGCGCTCATCATCCGTTGCGTTACCTATGATCATGAAGTCGTCATCGTCATCGGACGCCTCGTCGATGAGCGCGCGCTCTTCTTCCAGGTCTTCATCGGTCTCTTCGAGCGTCGATTGAATTGATCTGCCTGAAAGCCGCTCGCGAATGAATAGACGCGCTTGCTCGTCAGGGGCGAACTGCTCCAAATCGGGCAAATCGCGCGTAGAGCGCAGCCCGAACTTTTCCAAGAACGCGTTCGTTGTGCCGTACAGGATCGCCTGTCCCCGTTCTGGATCGCGCCCGATCTCGCGGACGAGCCCCTTGTCGACAAGCGATGAGATGACCCCATCTGAATTCACGCCACGAATACCTTTGACGACCTCGCGTGTGACGGGTTGATGATATGCGATGATGGCGAGCGTTTCGAGCGCGGCTTGAGAAAGGCGCTGCGTATCCCAAGAGAGCACATACGCCTCAACCTGCTCATGATAGGCCGGGTGCGTGAAGAGCCGCCAACCGCCGGCGACCTCGCGTAGCTGAAAGCCGCGATTGGCCTCCTCGTACTCGATTTTCAGCTCAGCCAAAAGCGACGCGGCTTCACCCGGGGCGATGTCGATGGCGCGCGCGAGCGCGCTCGCGCTGACCGGGTCGCTCGAAACGAGCATCAGTGCCTCGAGCGCGCCCTTCGGTGAGAGCGGGCTCAGCGGGTCAAGGTCTTTCATCGTCACTCCTCTCCAGGTACACGCGCTGAAGCGTGCTGGTCAAGGGCGGAAGGCTCATCGAGATCAGGCGATGCGGGGCGATAGGCCGGCGCACCGGGTACCCGTTCTATGCAGATGGTGCCAAAAATCTCATCTTGAAGGAGCGTGATCGATCCGCGCTTGGAAAGCTCCAGAATCGCCAGGAAGGTCGCGACCAGCTGCTCTGTCGTCGCGTTGGAATCGAGCAGTTCGCGAAACGTCGTATGCTCATGCACCATGGTGAACCGGTCAACGGATGCTACGGTGAGCTCTAAGGGCACCCGCTTCGGTGCGACGTGCTCGGCTTCGAGCAAGAACGTTTCGCGGCGGCTATCGAGATCGGCGCAGATGACCGCAAGCCCACGCAAGGTGATGTCCTTGAGGTAATCGGGCATGAGGTTTAAAAACTCAGGGTCGGGCCCGGCGACGCGGGGATGCATGCGGCTTTCTGCCTCCATGCGGCTTCCCAGCGCCGCGGCCGCGGCCTTGAACTGTTTATACGTGATGAGCCGCTGGATGAGCACCTCGCGCAGAGCATCGCTGTCGAGACCGGCGTATTCGTCGTCTAGCTCGGCATCGCCGCCTGAAGCTGGGCGCGCATCATCAGGCATGAGCGCGGCGGCTTTGATGTCGAGCAGCGTGGCGGCAACAAGAAGAAAGTCGCTTGCCACGTCCAAGTCGAGCGCATCCATGCGATCGACTTCTGTGAGATATTGATCGGCGACCTCAGAGATGGAGATAGCGCCAATATCGACCTTTTGTCGCAAAACGAGCTGGAGCAAGAGGTCGAAAGGGCCTGCGTACGCCTGTGTTGCAACGCGATACGACATCCCATCCTCCTTCGCCCAAGCCGATGTACCCAACCCGTAAAGTGTATCGTAGTTTGCAAGATTTGGGACGAGCCTCAACCTTGCATTTCAAAACGATCGGACGAGGTTCGAAAATGCGAAACGGCGCGTGTGCGGCATCACAGGAAGAGGCCGAGCAGGATATCTGCCAATGGGTAGACGGTTGCATCGAAGTACAGCCCGATCAGATCGATGTGGATGATCGACGGCAGGATGTAGAGCACGATGATCAAGATGGGCATCGCGTATTGTTGGATACGGTAATACGTCTGAAGCGCCTCGCCCCGCAAAAAAAGAACGAGAATCGATGACCCATCGAGCGGAGGCAGCGGAATCAGGTTGAAAAATGCCAGCGATAAGTTCACGAACATTGCGGTAAGGCAAAATGATACCAGGCCGCTTGCGAGCAGATACGACACGGCTCCGATGCTAAGCAGCTGTTGCACGACGCTGAGCAGATATGCGAACAAACCGGCAAGCACGATATTCGACGCCGGCCCTGCAAGCGCCACGAGCAGCTCGTCGCGCTTTGGATGCTTGAGGTTCCCCAGATACACGGGCACCGGTTTGGCATATGCGAAGACGGGGCCTCCGGCAAGAATCATCAGCAGCGGCAAAATGACCGTGCCGAACGGATCGATATGGCTCAAGGGGTTGAGTGAAACGCGACCCCTTAAGCGCGCGGTGGCATCTCCCAACGCATAGGCCGCAAGCGCATGAGCGCTCTCGTGGATGACGATGCCGATGATGACCGCCAGCGCCGAAAGCAGCAACGAGATAATTCGACTCATCAAAACCACCTATCGAAGCACGCGAGACATGCGCGCGCAGACGAAGTCGAGCAGATACAGGCATGCGGCCACGAGCGCGAAATCGAAGCGGAAGACGCCGCCGAAGGGGGACGCGATAACACCCCAGCCAGCGATGATCGCAGGCAGCGCCCGTGAAAGGTCAACGGTGAGCTGAACCAACCCGAGGCGGCCGACCAGCCCGGCAAAGCACAGGATCACGGTCAGCGCGCAAAGCAGGATGCCGGCAATCCTGAATGCATATGAGATGATGTTGAGCGCAACCGCAGCCGCCTTACGCGCGTCCATGAGACGTCTCCTCTTCGATGGTATAGGAAAGCTCGAGCCATTCATCCTCAAGCGCTGGAATGGCTTGCTTTAGGGCGTTATATTCCCCAAGCGCTGCATTGAAGCGATTCTGATCGGCGTAAAGCTCCTCAGACGCCATGAGTTCCATGAGCTCTTCATACCGCGCGCGCTTCCGCTCAAGATCCGCTTCGACCACCTTCAGCCGGTCGCGCGTCTTCTTGAGTCGCTTGTTCAATGCCGCGCGCGCCTCCGCCTCGGCACGGCGTTGCTCGCGCGTTTTCTTGCCTTCCCGCGCAACGGGCTCATTGGCCGCGTGTTGTGCCTGAGAAACCTTGGGCTCAACGGCGCGCTTCGCGGGCTTATCGGCCGCAAGCGCCCGCGCTTGGCGCTCCGCGAGATCCTCGCGCTTGAAAAGATAGTAGTCGTAGTCACCGTCGATGACGGTCATCGTTCCGTCGCGGATATCGATGACGCGATTCGCGACGGAACGAACCAGGTGCTCATCATGGCTGATGAGCACGATGGTGCCGGGGAAGCGCTTCAAGGCGTTTTCAAGCATATCGACCGAATCGATATCGAGATGATTCGTCGGCTCATCAAGGCAGAGCAGCGCTTCGGGCGCCACGAGCATCTTGGCGAGCGCGAGGCGCGCCCGCTCGCCGCCGGAGAGCACACTCACGCGCTTATCAACGTCATCACCCGAGAACAAAAAGGCGCCGAGCAGACTGCGCTCTTGGGAAACCGTCCAGCCGGGAGCGGCGGAATCGATCTCTTGGAGCACGGTGTTGGCCTCCGTGAGCCCTTCGAGCTGATGCTGGGCGTAGTAGGCAACGCCCACGTTCACCCCGAGTTCGCGCATGCCAGACGAGGGCGCCTCGACGCCCGCAAGCATCTTGAGCAGCGTCGATTTACCTGCACCATTTGGACCGACAAGCGCGACATGATCGCCGCGGTACAACGTGAGGTCGATACCGCTATAGACATGCGTGTCGGCATACGATTTAGAGACGCCCTCCAGCTTCGCCACCATATCGCCCGAGCGCGGCGGATCGGGAAACTTGAAGTCTACGCGCTTGTGGCCCTCGGGGAGTATGACGAGCTCGCGTTTGATCTGCTCGATCTTCTTGATGCGCTCTTGGGCTTGCGCCGCTTTGGTCGGCTTGTAGCGGAACTTGTCGACAAAGACCTGCATGTGGGCAATTTCGCGCTCCTGTGCCGCGCGTTTGGCACGCATCTGCTCCAGATTATCTTCGCGCTGTTTAAGATATGAGCTGTAATTGCCCGTGTACACCGTGATGCGACGGTTTTCGAGTGCGGCCACGTGATCGACGCAGGCGTCCATGAACGCACGGTCGTGGCTCACGATGAGCACGGCGCCCTCATAGTTTGCGATGAAGCCGCGCAGCCATTGAACGCTTTCAAGATCGAGATGGTTTGTTGGCTCGTCAAGCAGCAACAGGTCGGGATGGCGCAAAAAGAGCTTTGCGAGCGCGATGCGCATCTGCCAGCCGCCTGAGAACTCCGCGCACGGTTTGTCGAATTCCTCAATCGGAAAGCCCAGGCCCGCAAGAATCTGACGGGCATTGCTCTCGAGCTCATAGCCCCCGAGGCTCTCGAAGCGATCCTGCACCGTACCGTATTCGCTCAACAGCGTCTCGGGTACCTCGCCGTGCTCCCCTATCTCGGCGATTTCGATCTGAAGCGCTTCGGCGCGCTCCCCCAGCACGCGAATTTCATGAGCTGCGGCTATCACTTCGTCAATGACCGGAACATCGCTTGCGAGCTTCGTCTCCTGCTCAAGGTAACCGATGTTCACACCCTTTGCGAGCGTGATGGCTCCCGCATCGACCGTATCGATACCCATGATGATCTTAAGCAGCGTCGTCTTTCCAGCACCGTTGGGACCTACAAGCGCAAACCGGTCGCCAGGGTTGATCTGGAAGGAAGCGCCGCTAAAGAGCGTACGCGCACCGAAGCTCTTCTCGATCTTGTCAACGGAGAGGATCATGGCCGCATCGATGCCTTTCTGCGGACGAGCCGCATCTGTTGCAGCGAAGGGCGCGGCGTTCTTCGACGGCTAGGTCCTCGCAACAACACGGTTCATATAAAAAAGGTCCGGCAGAGCCGGACCCGATACATTCGATGGTGGGCGTTACAAGATTTGAACTTGTGACCCCTTCCGTGTGAAGGAAGTGCTCTACCCCTGAGCCAAACGCCCATGTGCTTTTCAGCGATAGTTAGTCTAACACGCACGCGCAAAATTGCCAACAGTTTTTTCGGGAAGAGACCGAGCGGGCTCAGACGTGACAGGGCAAGCGACAGACTCCAGGCGCGAAACGAGCGCAGATGCTGCCCGAGAATCGTTTTGCCTATGCGTTGAACACGTACGCATCGAGGCGCTCGAACGCTTCCTGTACTCGGCTCAACGGCAGGGCGAGGTTCATGCGGATGGCGTTCGCCCCGTGGAAGGGGCGCCCATCCTGCCAGCCCACGCCTACGTCCCAGCCCGCCTTTTGCAGCCAATCGATATCGCGACCGTGCGCCTCAAGCCATGTTGCACAGTCGAGAAAGAGCATGTACGTGCCCTGGGGGCGGGAGAACTCGATGCCTTCGAAATGCTCATCGATATAGGTGCACGCGTAGTCTACGTTGTTGCCGATAACCTCGCATAGCTCATCTACCCACTTATATCCTTCTGGCGCATATGCGCCCATCAGCGCATGCATTGACAGCACGTTCATCGCGTTGTAGTGCGCCTTTGAGGCGGTCGCCGTCTCGCGGTCGCGTAAATATTTGTTATAGATGATGTGATAGCTCCCTACGAGTCCCGCCAGACTGAATGTCTTGCTCGGAGCATAGAGCGCTACGGTGCGGTTGCGTGCGTCTTCAGATACAGACTGCGTGGGAATATGGGTATGACCCGGCAAGATGATGTCAGACCAGATCTCGTCTGAAACAACCACGCAGTCGTATTTCTTATAGAGCTCCATCGCCTGCTCGATCTCGGCGCGCTCCCATACACGACCGGTCGGGTTGTGCGGAGAACAGAATACGGCTGCGTGGATGCTGTTTTCCGCGAGTTTGCGCTCCATATCTTCGAAATCCATGCGATACAGACCGTTGTCATCGCGGGCAAGCGGTGACAGGACGATTTTAAAGCCGGCGTTTTCGATGCTGTTCGTAAAGCCGATGTATGTGGGGCTGTGCAGCAGCACGGCGTCTCCAGGCTGCATGAACGACGCAAGGGTGGACACCACACCGCCAAGCACGCCATTTTCGTACCCGATGTGCTCGGGCATGAGGCCCTCGATGCCGTTACGCCGTTCATGCCACTGGATGATCTTAGATATGTACTCCGCGCGCGGTTGGAAGTATCCAAAATGAGGTTGCGCTACGCGCGCGATGATGGCTTCTTGGATCGTGGGCAGCACCGGGAAGTTCATATCTGCAACCCACATGGGAATGAAGTCAAAACCTTCCCGAGGGGCATCGGGGGCGAACCCAGGAGACGTTCCCACTCCATCGACGGCAAGAGCGTCTTGCCCGCAGCGATCAAGGATAGAGGTGAAATCGTACGTCATGCGCATCCCTTCTTTAGGCATCACGAGCAGGCGCTTTTGGACAGCCCTCCGTCAGAGAAAAAGACGGCGGCACCGATGCCGATATCGAGCATATGCCCAGCAGGGCATATATGAAAGAATTCTCCCGTCATCAAAACGAAGACGCAAGTGAAAACATCGCCATTGCATAGATTCCCATGCGACTGTTCTCCGGTGCTCAAAAGGCAATTGCAAAAAACAGCTCAGACAACGTTGTCTGAGCTGTTTGAGGGTCGGGTGGGCCCAGCAGGATTCGAACCTGCAACCCAGGGATTATGAGTCCCCTGCGCTAACCGTTGCGCCATGAGCCCGAATATGGAAAACGCCCTCCGAACGTACGGAGGGCGCTCATATACTTGGGTGGAGACGAGGGGGATCGAACCCCTGACCTCTTGACTGCCAGTCAAGCGCTCTCCCAGCTGAGCTACGCCCCCAAGCGTTGCGGGAAATACTATACGGAAACCGTCGGCTCAATGCAAGCGTTATTTTGAACTTTTTCTGCGCCGCATATAACTCGACGCGACGCACTGCAACCTCGATCGGAATCGTGCTTCTTCCCGGTACGTGAACGGGCGTGCCCTACGCTCGAGCCGCAATAACGAGCGCGGAAACGCTATCCACGACATCATCGAGCGCAACGTCTTCGCGCGCATCGGTCTTACGCGACTTGACCTCGACGGTTCCGTTTGCAAGCCCCCGCTTGCCAACGATGACCTGGAAGGGGAAGCCCATCAGATCGTTGTCGGCAAACTTGACACCGGGACGCTCGTTGCGATCATCGAACACAACCTCTATGCCGGCCTGAGCAAACGAATCTGCCAAGCGCGCCGCGGCATCAAAGGCATCGCCCTTCTTGTCGAGCGCGATAACCGACACCTCGTACGGCGCGATGGAGACCGGCCAGATGATGCCACGGTCGTCATGGTGCTGCTCGACTACCGCGGCGAGGGTGCGCGAGATGCCGATGCCATAGCAACCCATATGGAAGGGTTGCTCATGGCCGTTCTCATCGGTGAAGGTCGCCCCCATCTTCGCAGCGTACTTGTCCTGCCCGATCTGGAACACCTGGCCGCATTCGATGCCGCGCCCGCCCTTCAGGGGCATTCCGCAATGAGGACAGGGGTCTCCAGGTTTCACCGTCGTCAAATCTTCCCATGCGTCAACCGTGAAGTCACGCCCCGGGCGCGCGCCCGTGAAGTGGTAGTCAACTTCGTTCGCGCCGCACGTCCAGCAGGTTGAAGCCTTGAGCGAGACATCGCACACAAGGCGAACGCCTGCAGGAAGATTCACCGGCCCGATGAATCCCTTATGGAGTCCCCAAGCATTGAGCTCCTCGTCGGTCATGAGATGGTAGTCACCGAAGAGCTTCGCCGCCTTGATCTCGTTGAGCTCATGGTCACCGGGGACGATGGCAACGACCGCGGCGCCATCCCCATCGATAAGCGCAAGCGACTTTCGCGTTCCGTTTTCGGGAAAACCGAAAAACGCTGCGACTGCCTCGATGCTGCCAAGACCCGGGGTCTCGACTTTCGTGAGCTCATCCGTACCCGACCCTTCGCTTACCGCCACAACGGTCGTTGCGGCCTCGTCATCGGCCGCAAAGCCGCAGTCGCACCACACAAGCGATGCCTCGCCTGCATCCGCGAGCGCCATGTACTCGACAGAAGAATCGCCGCCGATCTCGCCCGAATCCGCTGCGACCGGCAGCGCCTTGAGTCCGCAACGCTCACAATAGCGTGCGTAGGCGTCCTTCATATCGTCATAGACCTCCTGCAACGATTCCTGCGTAGCGGAGAAGCTATAGGCGTCCTTCATGATGAACTCGCGTCCGCGCATCAGGCCAAAGCGAGGACGGAGCTCGTCGCGAAACTTGTCTTGAATCTGATAAAGCGTGCACGGGAGCTGCTTATAGCTCTTGAGTTCGTTTCGCACCAGATCGGTGAACGTCTCTTCATGGGTGGGTCCCAAGCAGAACATGCGCTCGTGCCGGTCTTCGAGTCTCATGAGCTCAGGGCCATAGGCGCCGATGCGCCCCGACTCCTCCCAAAGCTCCGCCGGAGTGAGAACGGGAACCTGCATCTCTTGGGCGCCGATGGCATCCATTTCCTCGCGGGCGATCGCCTCGATCTTTCGGATGGAGCGCCATGCGAGCGGCAGGTAGCTGTACAGACCGGATGCGACTTTGCGGATAAAGCCCGCACGTAGCATGAGCTTATGGCTTGCAAGCTCAGCCTCCGCCGGATCCTCCTTCAGCGTTGGGGCATAGAGCGTTGACATCTTCATGACACGTGTAGCCATAGGGCTCCTCCTTGTACAACAAGCGAACTGCTCGATGATACCACGCCACAAACCGTACATGCGCTGCTCAAACCGCCGGTACAGGATCTGAAACGTATGCGGCCGGGCGCAAACGCTCGAGGCAGCGTGTCACAGACGGTCGATCTCGTCCATCAAGGCATCGACGATCTCAGATTCGGCAATTGTGCGAACCGGTTTGCCGTGCTTGAAGAGAAGGGCGCTCCCCTTGCCGCACGCAACGCCCACGTCGGCATCGGATGCCTCGCCCGGGCCGTTGACCACGCACCCCATCACCGCGACGGATATCGGCTTGGTGCATCCTTGCAACCGTTGCTCAACCGCGCGCGCGATAGCGATGAGGTCAACCTGGGTGCGCCCGCACGTCGGGCACGACACGAGCTCAGGGCCACGGCGCCTGATGCCTAAACACTGCAAGATGCCCCATGCCACCGGAGGCTCTTCGCAGGGGTCTGCCGTGAGGGACACCCGGAGCGTGTCGCCGATGCCCTCTGCGAGCAGCACGCCTAAGCCAACTGCGCTCTTAATCGTCCCCGCTTGGAGCGTACCGGCCTCGGTGACCCCCAAGTGAAGCGGTACCTGTGGCAGCTCGCGCGAGAGCGCGCGATACGTCTCGATGGTCGTCGGAACGCTGTGCGCTTTGGCGGACAGCACGATATTGCCAAAACCCCGCGCTTCGAAGTGCTCGACGAACCGCAGCGACGAGGCGACGAGCTTTTCAGGCTGCGTGAGGTCGTCGCGTTGTGCGATATCGTCTTCCAGAGATCCCGCGTTCACGCCGATGCGAATGGCGGCACCGGCTTCTCCCGCCGCGTCGATGACGGCATCGACGCGATCCCATGAACCGATGTTTCCCGGGTTGATGCGCAATTTGGCGGCACCCGCCTCAAGCGCTGCAAGCGCGAGCCTGTAGTCGAAATGAATATCGGCGACGATGGGAACTGGAGATCGCGCGCATACCGCACGAAAGCCGTCAAGAGCGGCTCGGTTGGGAAGCGTGACGCGCACGATATCGCATCCGCGCTCTGCAAGCTCCCGTACTTGGGCAAGCGTGGATTCGGCATCTGCCGTAGCAGTCGAGGTCATCGACTGAACCACAACGGGCGCGCCGCCGCCGATCTGCACATCGCCGACGAAGACAGGACTCGTACGTTCACGCGGTAGAGCATCGCTCATGGACAATCCCCTCGCTTACAGGATGAACCGAACGATATCGTTTCTCAGCACGAACACAAACAGGGCGATGAAAAGTATCACGCCAACGTATGAAATCCCGTTTTGCACCTTGCGCGGAACCTGGCGTCTCGCCACCGCTTGGATGATCTCGATGAGCAGCTTTCCCCCATCGAGCGGAGGGATGGGCAGCAGGTTCATCAGGCCGAGCGAGAACGAGATGAGCGAGGCAAACATGAGGAAGGTGCTGGGGCCTGCTGCCGCGGCCTGGGCAGACATGACCGATATGCCCACGATAGACGTGCTGCTCTCGAGCATCTCGACCGTATGCTGCGGAACGAACAGCTGCAGGATGGACTGTCCCGTCTGGATAACGTAGCTCACCGAGATCCGCGCGGAATCGATGGGGTTCAACCGTATGACCTCGGTCGGTATCACGATGCCCAATACCTCATCGTCCTGGAGCTCGAATTGGGCGGAATAGCTTATCCCATCGCGCTCGTACACGATCTCGGTTGAGCCCTCGCCTGCAACACTCTGAACAGCCTCGACGACCGCAGTCCATGAATCGGTTTCGACGCCACCGATCGAAACGATGGTGTCACCCGCCTCTAGTCCGATCGATTCCGCCACGGAGCCCGCCTCGACGCTGCCGACCACGTTCACGTTCTGCGAAACTTCGACGCCGACTATCGAATAGATGCACATAAGAAGCATGATGCCGGCAATGACGTTCACAAGAATGCCCGCGACGAGCATGAGCGCACGGGCAAAAAATCCCTTGCCAGCATAGGTCCTCGAGCGTTCAAGCTCGAAGAAGCGCTGCTCATCCATGGGAGGCTCCCATATAGCTCCCTGCACGGTCGCGTGAGCACGATCGAAGAAACGACCGTCGTATATCGTCGCTCCACGCGCGTCACGGGGCATAGATGCATAGGTCGTCGGATACACGCCCTCTTGCGCGTACTCACCCTTCGAAGCGTCGTAGACCGGTGCGATCGATCCCCAATCCATCAGCTGTGCGCACGCCTCGAGTGCTTCGTCCTCGGTAATGCCGAGCTCGCGCGCGATAGCTTCCACCGACGTGGTGCCGCGACGATGAACGAACGTGAGGACCGCGGGAGCATGCTCGCTTGACGCCGGATCCATGCCGCAGATCATGGCATATCCGCCGAGCAATAACGGCGTTACGCCAAATGTGGTGCCGATGCGCCGAGAGGTATGGCTTAGCTTGAAGCGGCATGGCAGACCTAGGAAGTACTCGGTCACGCGAACCCCGCAAAAGCGGGCTGCGAGAAAGTGTCCGCCTTCGTGGATGAACACCAGTGAAGAAAGAAGCACCACGCCCCAAAACACCGTGGTCACGAAACTAATGAGCATATCCATATGAGCAGTCCCTCATCGAATGTCGTCAGCAGGCGCGTAGGCGACATTCTCAATCGTCGAGCAGTTCACGCGCGTGGGTGCGCGCCCAGGCATCGACCGCAACGAGTTGATCGAGCGATTCGACATCCGAGCGCTCGTGCTTGTCAAGGCAAGCTTCCACCACGCGGGGAATGTCCAGAAAAGAGCACGCGCCCTGCAGAAACGCCCCGACCGCCTCCTCGTTCGCTGCGTTCAACACACATGGCGCGGTACCGCCCAAACGCCCCGCGTGCTCGGCGAGCGCGAGGCAGGGGAACGCGCGGTCATCAGGCGTTGCAAACGTCAGCGGTGCGAGCTTGCGAAAGTCCAGCCGCTCACACGGGTTCTCCCACCGAGCGGGATACGAGAGCGCATATTGAATGGGCGTGCGCATATCCGAAGAACCGAGCTGCGCGATGATTGATCCGTCATCAAACTCAACCATCGAATGGATCTTTGACTCGCGCTGGATGAGCACGATCACCTGATCGAGGGGAACTCCGAACAGATGCATCGCCTCGATCCGCTCTAACCCTTTATTCATAAGCGTCGCCGAATCGATGGAAATCTTTGCGCCCATCGACCAGTTCGGATGCCTCAATGCCTGTGTTGCAGTCACATGCTCAAGCTGGTCACGAGACCGGCCAAAAAACGGTCCACCCGAACACGTGAGCCAGATAGCATACGGGCGCGATCCGCGCTCGCCCACCAAGCATTGAAAGATGGCGCTGTGCTCGGAGTCGATCGGCAGAATCTGATCGGGCTGGGCGAGGCGCATGAGCAGGTCTCCGCCCACCACAAGCGACTCCTTGTTGGCAAGTGCCAAGCGCTTCCCGGAGCGCAGGGTTTCATAGCTCGCAAGCAATCCCGCGGCACCCACGACAGCGTTGACGACGCAATCGATATCATCACGGTGAACCATCTCAACGAGACCGTCCGCGCCAACAAGCTGCTCACACCCGCGCGGAAGCTCATCGAGCACGGCATCGCCGGTATGCTCGGGATCGGTAACGCAAGCGCAAGAACTATGAAACGCGCGCGCCGCGGCAACCAACGCATCTGTGTGCGTATGCGCGGAAAGCGCGACAACCTGCACCTTGTCTGCGCGTTGGCGGCATACGTCGAGCACCTGCCGGCCGATGGATCCGGTGCATCCAAGAACAGCGACACGCAGCCGAAAATCTTCGGTCATAGCACACCTCCCAGATACAGGAAGAGCTCGGCGGTGATGCAGCCAAAGATAAGCGAGTCGCAACGGTCGAGCATGCCCCCGTGACCGGGAATGAGCTTGCCGGAATCCTTGACGCCGACGCCGCGTTTCAGGCGCGATTCGATGAGGTCTCCAAAAACGCCAAGCACAGACACGGCGATGCCGCAGATGACGGAAAACGGTAAGCTCATATGAAACATGCCGGTTGCGAAGAGGATGGCCCATACGGCCACCGCTCCGACAACGCCACCTGCAAAGCCTTCCCATGTCTTGCGAGGGCTGATGCGCGGCGCCATCTTATGTTTGCCGAATGCCTTCCCCACGAGATACGCAAGCGAATCCGACACCCAAAGCGACGCGCACACGCCGATGGTGAGCACCGCACCGGGAAGACCAGGCTCCGCACCACGAAGGAGAACGATGGCTGAAAGCATGAAGCCCGTGTACAAAGGACCCATGACGGTTGCGGAAACATCGGCCAGGCGGGCACGCGGCGTATAGACATACCAAAGCCCGACCGCAAGCATGAGCAGAAAAATCAACGCCGACAGGAAAAGAGACTCACCGAGGGCGGCAATCGGAAAGAGGATGGCCGCGATCACACCAAGAATCTCATTAGGAATCTTTCCATCGCGCCGTACCATCTGGAAAAACTCATAGCTGCAAAGACCGCTGACGATAGCCGTGAACACCGCCGTAGAGACCTCGCCAAGCAGGATGCTTCCGATGAAGAGCACGATGTAGACGAATCCCGATGCGATGCGCGTCGCAACCTCGCTAAACGCGCCCCGAGACTTCTCGGTATCGTTCGGCTCGGTTTTCACAGCCGGAGTCTGCTTCATCGGCTCGCTAGAATCAGATGTGCCAGATGACCCTATCATGTTCAGGAAACCTCTCGATCATCAATGCCGCCAAATCTGCGGTCGCGCGTTTGAAATGCGAGGATCGCCTCGATGAGCCCCCATCGATCAAAATCTGGCCAGTACGAGCGCGTGATGTAGAACTCGGAATACGCAGCCTGCCAAAGGAGATAATTCGACAGACGCAACTCCCCCGATGTGCGAATGATGAGTTCGGGATCGGGAAGGCCAGCTGTATAGAGCTTACCCGCCACGGCGGCCTCGTCGATCTCGTCCGCGTTGATGCGACCCGCCACGACGTCATCGGCAATCAGGCGCGCTGCGCGTGCAAGCTCGGCGCGAGCCCCGTAGTTTACCGCGAGCGCAAGCACCATGCCCGTATGATGCGCCGTCTCGGCGAGTCCATATTCAAAGACCTCGCGGGTGCGCTTGGGAAGCGCGGAGATATCACCTAAGAAGATCACGCGGACATTCTCGCGCTTAAGCAGAGGAAGCTCATCGATAAAGGTCTGGGCAAAGAGATGCATGAGCAGGTTGACTTCCTGCTTGGGCCGCGACCAGTTCTCAGTTGAAAACGCATATGCGGAGAGCACCTCAACATGAAGGCGAACGCATGCGGTGATGATCTCGCGCAGCGCGATGATGCCCGCTTTATGCCCCTCGCCGCGCGAAAGGCCGCGCTGCGTTGCCCAACGGCCATTCCCATCCATGATGCACGAGATATGGCGCGGGATGCACGCGCGCTTGAGCGTGTCCATCGCCACGTTCTCGGGTGGATTGGCGAAATACGTCTCAAACGTCGCGTCATCGGTGGTGTCGATAGTCAATCTAGATCTCCATGACCTCGGCCTCTTTGGCCTTTAGCATCTCATCGATCTTCTTGATATAGGCGTCGGTATGCTTCTGCACCTGCGCCTGTTCGCGACGAACATCGTCTTCAGAAAGATCCGTGTTACGCTCGAGCTTACCGTTCTCATCGCGACGGATGTTGCGAATGGAGACGCGCGCCTGCTCAGAGAGCTCGCGGCACTCCTTAACCAGCTCGCGACGGCGCTCCTCGGTAGGAGCCGGGAACGGAAGGCGCACGACCGTGCCGTCGCTCGAAGGCGTGATGCCCAAGTCGGATGCATTGATGGCGTACACGATGGCGTTCAGCACCGATTTGTCCCACGGCTCAATCATCAGCATGTGCGCTTCCGGTACCTTAACGGCGGCAACCTGCGTAATGGGAGTGGCGACACCATAGTAGTCGATGGTGATATCGGAAAGGATGTTCGCGTTTGCGCGTCCCGTGCGAACCTTAGAGAACTCACGGCTCAGGTTCTCAAGGGTCTTTTCCATGCGGTCAGTGATCTGTGCCATGTTGATCCTCCTGAAACACAACGGTACCGATGGGCTCTCCTGAAAGGGCTCGTTTGATATGATCTTCGCCCTCGATGTTGAGGACGATGATGGGCATGCAGTTATCCTGACAAAGCGCGGTGGCCGTGGTATCCATCACCTGTAAGCCTCGTACAAGCACCTCGTGGTACGTGATGCGCTCGAAGCGCACCGCGTCGTCGTAAGTCATCGGGTCTTTGTCGTACACCCCGTTGACCTTCGTCGCCTTAATGAGGCAGTCTGCGTCGATTTCGCAGGCACGCAACGCCGCAGCGGTATCTGTCGTGAAGTACGGGTTGCCAGAGCCAGCAGCGAAAATGACGATGTTGCCCTTTTCCAAATGATGCATCGCGCGGCGGCGTATGTAGGGTTCGCACACCTCGTTCATCTGAATGGCGCTCATAACGCGGCACGCACAACCCGCGCGCTCAAACGCATCTTGGAGTGCGAGCGCGTTCATAACGGTTGCCAACATACCCATATAGTCTGCCTGAGCGCGATCCATTCCCTTTGCCGCGCCGGCAATACCGCGGAAGATGTTACCGCCGCCGACAACGACACCAACCTCAACGCCATCATCGTGGAGTTCTGCCACCTGTCGGGCCAAACGATCGGTCACCGCAGGATCAATGCCGTAACCACCGTCGCCCATGAGCGCTTCGCCCGAGAGCTTGAGCAGCACGCGCTTATATTGATAGTCAGACAAGGGGTTCCTCCTTCAGTTTGTTTCATACGACATTCTAACAAAGGAGATTCCCATTCATATAGGAATGCATGAACCTCACAAGAGAGGGTGCCTTCTCAGCATGCGCGATCGAAGGACAGCCTTCCATCACCATGAAGTTGGTCTAAAACCATTCGGGATCGACCGACATGACAGCTTCATGACAGCCTGACGGCATCCCCGCCAGCGCTGCCGCTCCTGGCACTGAATGGGCTGTGCAGCCCAAACCGTTATACGAACGCAGGCTCGAGAACAGATCCCGAGCCTGCGTCATCACTGCGCTGGATTGCGAATGAGCTGATGCTATGCGCTGAGTTACGCGTCGCCGCGCGCCAGACGGTCGAAGCCAACGACCTGGATCGTGTCACCGAGCTCTTTGCCGACCTTGTCGGCGTATTTGGCGATCGTGAGGTCGCTATCCTTGATGAAGGCCTGCTCGCTCAGCACGACCTCCTTATAGAACTTCTCCAAGCGACCCGTTGCGATTTTCTCCTGGATGGCCTCGGGCTTGCCGGACTCAGCGGCCTGCGCCTTATAGATGCTCATCTCGCGCTCGACCGTCTCGGCCGGGACGTCCTCTCGGCGCGCGCAGATGGGCGCGACAGCAGCGACCTGCATGGCGACATCGTGCGCGAAGGTCTTGAAGGCGTCTGCCGCGGCCGTCTCGGGCTTCTCGAAGGAGAACTCGACGAGCACGCCGATCTTACCGCCCATGTGGACATAGCTTGAGCAGGCACCCTGAGCTGCATTGCGAGACACGAAGCGGTTGATCTTCATGTTCTCGCCGATAACATGGATGAGTTCAGTCAGCGCGGCCTCGACGGTCTCGCCGTTCATCTCGGAAGCAAGAAGGGTCTCGACGTCGGCAGGCTCGTTGTTCGCGATGTATTCGGCAAGATCGGAGGCGAACCCGGTGAATTTTGGGTTTGAACCGACGAAGTCAGTCTCGCAGGCGACCTCGACGATGGCAGCGCGCTTACCATCCTCGGACACATAGGATCCGATCGCGCCCTCGTTCGTGGCGCGGCCAGCCTTCTTTGCGGCCGCGGCGAGCCCGTTCTTGCGAAGAATGCTGACCGCGCGATCCATATCGCCCTCAGCCTCGACGAGCGCCTTTTTGCACTCCATCATGGGCGAATCAGTCATGTCGCGAAGCTCTTTAACCTGGGCTGCTGTGATATTGGCCATGGAACTTCCCTTCTATAACGAAAACAGCATACAGATGCGATCCACCCCGGGCGATGGCGAGGCGGTTGGGCAGGATAGATACTTACTCGGCAGGCGTCGCCTCAGGCTGAGCCGCGGAAGCGACTTCGGCAGGCGCATCCTCAGCACTGGTCTCCACAGGAGCCTTCTCGGTGGCAGGCGCTCCTGCGGTCATCTCCGCTTCCGATACGTCAGGCTTGCCTGTGCCAGCCAAGCATGCATCGGCCATGAGCTCGCACATAAGCGTTACCGACGAGATGGCGTCATCGTTGCAAGGGATGCCGACGCCGTTCTCGAACACCTCATCCGGATCAGAGTTGGTGTCGATGAGCGCGATGACCGGAATGTTGAGGCGAAGGGCTTCCTTGATGGCGTTCTCTTCGCGCTTGGTGTCTATGACGAAAAGGGCGGCGGGCAGGCTCTTGAGGTCACGCGCACCGCCAAGGTTAGCCTGGAGCTTTGCGAGCTCCTTGCCGAGCACAGATTGCTCCTTCTTGACGCGCAGCGCCATGCTGCCGTCGGCGACCATAGCCTCGAGCTCTTCCATGCGGTTGATGCGCGAACGGATGGTCGTGAAGTTGGTAAGCATGCCACCGAGCCAACGCTGGTTGATATAGGGCATGCCCGCGCGCTCTGCAGCGGCCTTCACCGGCTCCTGAGCCTGCTTCTTGGTGCCGACAAAGAGCACCTTACCGGTCTTCGCGGCGTTGCGCACAAACGAATACGCTTGGTCGGCGTTGATGATGGTCTGCTTGAGATCGAGAATGTAGATGCCGTTGCGCTCACCGAAGATGTACGGCTTCATCTTGGGGTTCCAACGACGGGTCTGGTGACCGAAGTGGCAGCCCGCCTCGAGCAAGGTGCGGATAGTGATCTTGGTAGCCATATAACCTCCTGTGGTTCTCCTCCGCACGGGGTCACCCCTTCCCTACCACCCGTGCCTGAGCTACCTTGGTACGAGCACCACGGCGGGAAAGTAGCCGTGCGTGTGTGATACATACGTTGCCCAAACGGCAACCTCATGCATAATAGCAGCTTCAGCGCGCAATTCAAGGGGAAGATCGATACCGCCTGAAATGCGCAAGAGCCGTCGCTTCGGTATCTGCACAAGAGCCGGCGAGGTGAGGCCCGCTGGGAACAGATTCCGCATTGGCTGGATCGTCGTCACGCGTCGCTTCCGCCCGCCCGAGGATGCGCCTGATGCACGGCGCTTCTCAGCCTGTCAGGCGTAAGGTGCGTGTACAGCGTCGTCGTGGAGAGGCTGGCGTGCCCCAGAAGCTCTTGAACGCTTCGCAGGTCGGCACCACCCGAAAGCATATCGGTCGCAAACGTGTGGCGCATGACATGCGGCGTGACGTCAGAAGGAAGCCCGGCCTGGCGGCACAAGGTCTGAAAGCGGTATCGGATGGCGTTGGCGTCCATGCGGTTGCCGCGCTTCGAAACGAATAGCGGATGTCGTTCGCATGCGAACTCTCGCGTTTTCGCGTGCGCAACCAACGCATGCCTTCCTCCCACCAGATATGCATCAATCTTTTGGAACGCGCGCGCGTAGATGGGAACGATACGCTCCTTCGAACCCTTACCAAAAAGGCGCACGGTTCGGTTCGACCGGTCGATGTCTTCCACATCGAGCCTCGAGAGCTCGGAGATACGGGCGCCGGTTGCATAGAAGAGCTCGAGCAGCGCCGCATCGCGCAAGCCTTCGGGAGTCGAGGTATCAGGCACGTCGAGCAAGCGCGCCATGTCGTCCGCGCCGATTGTTGCTGGGAGCGCCTGGGGAGTTTTCGGCATTTGCAAGCGAGCGGCCTCATCGACCTCGACAAGCCCCTCAAGCAACGCCCACCGGGAGAACGCGCGCAGCGCAGAGAGGTGCGCGGCGATGGTGCGCGGAGCATAGCGCGCGGCCTTGAGCTCCGATAGATACGCGCGAAGATCGCGCGCCGTCGGTTCAAGCGCGTTCACCGCACTCCGGGCGCACCATCTCCCGTATGCCTCAAGATGTCCCCGGTACATGCGAACCGTCTCGGGTGAAAGGCCTTCGACGCGAGCAATATATGCGATGAAGGAATCGAGTGCGTCGGCAAATGCTGCAGGGGTGCCTTCATCCGACGCAGTCGAAACCACCCCCGCACCGGCATCTTCCGCACACCTTGCATGGCGCGGCGAGCAAGCGTCACTCACGATGACCTTCTCCCCTCATTCACCCGGCTCCTTTATGCCCCGGCGCCGGCGCGCGCTTCGGGAAAGAGCTCGCAGCGCAACGCGAGATACGCGTCGAGATCGCGAAGGGCGCGGTCGGCATATGCCCGATAGCGCTCGCGCTTGCCACGACGGAGGCCATCTTCAAGCGGGGGCACAAGTCCGAAATTCGCGTGCATGGGTTGATAGTTCTCTGTCGCAGGGTCTGTCGCGTAGGCGACGAGGGAGCCCAGCGCACCGGTGCGCGGCAGGCAGAGCGGATCCGCGCCGATGATCTCAGCATAGGTATTGAGCGCCGCGAGCAATCCGGAGGCGATCGCCTCGGTATATCCTTCGGTTCCCGTAATCTGGCCCGCGAGGCGAACGGTCGTTCCGGGGATGGAAAAGGTACGATCGAGCGCATGGGGCGCATCGACAAAGGTATTTTGATGCATGACGCCGTAGCGGAAAAACTCCGCGTTCTCAAGCCCTGGCACCATGCGAAACACCCGTTTTTGCTCAGCAAAGGTAAGGTTGGTTTGAAATCCAACCAGGTTATAGGCAGTCCCCGCGCGGTTCTCAGCTCTCAGCTGCAGCGCCGCCCATGGACGGCGCCCGGTGCGCGGGTCGGTGAGACCGACCGGCTTCATGGCGCCGAACCGGAGTGCGTCCTTGCCTGTTCGGGCAACCTCCTCCGCAGGCTGGCACGCCTGAAAGAGGCCGCCGCGCTCGAAGTCGCGCAGCACGACGCGCTCCGCTCCGCACAGCGCGTCGATAAACGCTTCGTACTCATCCTTTGAGAACGGAGCGTTCAGATAATCGCCGGCGACATTGTCGTCATAGCGAGATTGCGCAAAGAGAACCGACCGATCAAGCGACGAGGAGTCAACGATAGGCGCCACCGCGTCGAAAAACGAGAGCGCCCGAGATCCAACGAGCTCCTGCACCCGAACGCTCAACGTCGGTGAGCACAAGGGGCCCGCTGCAATGACCACGCGTCCTTCCGGTATATCGGTCACCTCGGCGCGAACGAGGGTGATGAGCGACTCGTCTTCGATGCGCGCGCCGACGCGCCTGGAGAACTCATTGCGGTCAACCGCAAGCGCGCCGCCGGCGGGAACAGACGCCTCCTCGGCGCATGCGATCAGCTGCGAGTCCATGCGCCGCAGTTCGGCTTTGAGTAAACCCGCGGCGCTATCGATTCTCGTCGCCTTCAGCGAATTGGAGCAAACGAGCTCCGCCAACCCATCGGTTCGATGCGCTGGCGAGGGTGTTTGAGGGCGCATCTCGATAAGCGTCACCGAAACGCCGCGTTGCGCCAACGCGAGCGCGCACTCGCACCCCGCCAGGCCCCCACCGACCACCGTTACCGTTTCAGCTGCCATGTATCCCCTCTCACGCGAAATTCATGGCTTATTGTGACCGAACGAGGTTCGCGCGTGAAGAGCTGCCTTCGATGCCGTAAATCGTCCATCAATCTGCTGCTCGACGTCGCCGGTAATGATTAAGTCGCCCAAGAGCTCCAACGCTGATCGCGAATCGATCGATAGCGCGCGGGCAAGCTCCTCGGAACGCATCGGCGCCGTAATCAGCAATTCCATGGCGCGATCGGTGGTCGCATCAGCATACGCTACCCGCTTTTGAGCAGCATGCGTGAAGCGAAGCGTTCCGAATATGCGCGATATGGCGATCTCGATAGCCTCCTCATCTGCGATGCAGCAGGCACCCTCGCTTATCAGATGGTTGGTGCCGCGCGATAAGGGAGAAAAAATCGAACCAGGAACCGCCAGCACCTCACGTCCCAGCTCCAGCGCCGCCTCGGCAGTAGAAAACGTTCCGGAGGGCAGTCCCGCCTCTGCGATGAAGACGGCACGTGAAAGCGCTGCGATAATACGGTTGCGTTTGGGGAATAGATACCGCTTCGGCTGAGTCCCCCAGGGCACGATCGATACGACCGCACCGTCCTGCCGGATAACATGATCGATGAGCGACTCACTCGAAGCGGGATAGATGACATCGGCACCGCATCCGAGCACTACGACATGGCATCCCCCGCGTTTTACGGTCTCATGCCCCGCGGCTTGGTCGCACCCCACAGCGCCACCCGAGATGACCGACACACCCGACTCAACCGCAATGCACGCGGCGAGCTCGCACGCCGCTTCACCATAGGGCGTGGAGCGGCGCGTCCCGATGATCGCAAGCCCTGACCTGCAGAGCACCTCTGGATTCCCTCGTACGTAGAGCCTCTGAGGCGCATCGGGAAGGCTCAACAGGTCTGATGGATAGCCTGAGTCATGCTGATCGAGCTCGAAGCGCTCGCACTCCTCAACAACCTTACTCATGCACCCTCCCTCGATACATCGCGGCTTCAAGGATGTGCACACTCGATACGCGCTCCATCTCGTCGATATCAGCGATCGTTCGCGCGATGCGGCACAGACGCTTGATGCCGCGCGCAGTCAACAGCGCGCGTTTTGATAGGTCGAGCAGGGAGCCTTCTGCTTCATCGCTCAGCATGTATGCCTCAAGGGATCGCTCGAGCTGCACGCAGTCGCGCGGCGCAGGTTTGTCACGCCCGAGCTTCGCGCGACGCCATGACCCAAACGCTTGGCCGCGTTCAACCATGGATCTCAGCTCCGAGGACCCGAGCCCCTCGGCTCCTTGTATAACAAGCTCGGGGTCAGGCCGCACGACATCGATGACGATGTCGATCCGGTCAATGAGCGGTCCTGCGAGCTTGGAGCGATAGCGCTCGATCGACGTTGCGGAACACCTGCAGGGCATCTCCCGATCCCCAAGATAGCCACAGGGGCATGGGTTGCTTGCCGCAAGAAGCTGAAAGGCTGCAGGGAAGCAATACGCGCCTTCAGCCCGCACGATGTGCACGACGCCCGCTTCCATCGGCTGGCGAAGCATCTGAAGAACGTTCGAAGGGAATTCAGCCAGCTCATCGAGGAACAACACGCCGCCATGCGCAAGACTGATCTCACCAGGTCGAACCGGCCTGCCGCCTCCTACCAACCCCGCAGAAGAGATGCTGTGATGGGGGCTTCGAAACGGTCTATATCCCGCCTTCAGGCCAGACACATCCTCACCGGCGACCGAGTGAATGCGCATTGCTTCCAGTTGATCATCTGCCGATAGCGGAGGAAGTATCGACGTCATCCGCCGCGCGAGCATGGTCTTGCCAGAGCCCGGAGCCCCTATCATAAGCAGCCCAAGGCCGCCTGTGGCCGCTATCGCCAGCCCTCGTTTCGCCGCTTCCTGACCCACGACGTCCGCGAAGTCAAGTTCGACAGGTCTTGTGATGCATGGGCGAACATGCTCAAACGTAGATTTGGCACTTGTGATTCCCGCACGGAGACGAGAGAGGTTCGAGAGATACCATTGCTCAATGCCGTCAAGCTCGAAATGATCGGGCGTCCAGGCGCTGATGAGCCTCATGCCTTCGTTGCGCGCGAGAATCTGATATGCCACTTCGCCTCGCACGGGATTGATACGGCCATCGAGCGCAAGCTCGCCGACAAACAAGTACTCGTCGAGCCCTTCCACAGGGATCTGACCCGAGATCGCAAGAATCGCAACGGCAATCGGTAGGTCAAGCCCCGTTCCTGTTTTGCGCATATCGCTGGGTGCAAGATTAATGGTAATGCTCTTACGCGGGAGCTCATATGCGGAGCTTCTCAGCGCGCATCGTATGCGACTTCGTGCTTCAAGAACCGTGGAATCGGGCATGCCGACGATCGTCATGCTCGGCAAGCCTCCTGCAAGGGAGACCTCAACCGTTACCGGTACCGCTTCAACACCGTGTATGCAGGCACCGTGCACCGCAAACACCATCGCGCTCATTGGGAAAGCTCCCAATCGAACGCACCGATGATATGGTCTACCTGCGCTGCTTCTCCCGAGATTACACACACCCCGATTACATCGAATCGAACGGACATAACGGGAAAGCGATCCATGATGTAGCACGATGCAATGCGCCGATATCGCTTGCGCTTTCGCCCATCAACCGCCTCCTCAGGATATAACTCATTGGCGTGCTTCATGCGCCTTGCCTTTACCTCGACAAGAACGATCTCTTCGGTCGCATTATCGAACGCGATGAGGTCGGCCTCGCCTTCAGGACAGCGGTAACCATGCTCAAGGACATCATATCCGCGTTCTTCAAGGTAACAGGCGGCGAGCATTTCACCGAGCGTTCCAAGCTCATGAGGGATAAGCCCATCGAGAATGCTTGCAGCCGAATGGTCTGTGACGCTGCTCCGCTCCGATGCACCATCAGCATGCCCCTGGTCACTATGAGTCTTCGATCCCATGATTGCTCCCTCCACGACGTTGAAAGCAATCATCTACAGGGCATCCGACGTACATGCTGCGGTCACTGGCGAAAAACTGTCACAAACTCTTACCGAAATCTGAGCGAACGCCGCACATCGCAGGTAGGCATACACAGCAAACGGCTGAACTCATAGTGCGACCGCTCAAAATAAAGGCTCAGTTTCTAGGAAGTTTCCACAGAACGTCACACGGTGCTCATCGGTCAATCCATGCGCCTTGATAGCGGCGATGTGTTGGGGCGAGGCGTATCCCTTCGATTCGGCGAAATGATATGCGGGATAGATCGCATCAAGCTCAACCATGTGCGCATCG
The DNA here is from genome assembly GCA_964624825.1 of uncultured Enorma sp. Lineage (GTDB taxonomy): Bacteria > Actinomycetota > Coriobacteriia > Coriobacteriales > Coriobacteriaceae > Enorma. Next base: position 63,610 of record CAZUYD010000001.1, read on the forward strand.
CGCGTGACTTTTGCGATGATGGAAGCGGCTGCAATGCACGCAACCCGGACATCACCGTGCACAACGTCACGTTCATGTTCAACTGCATCCAGGGGATTGCCATCCATAAGAACGCAGTCGGGTACAAGACCCGTATCTTCGACGGCGCCCGCGACCGCGCGACGGAGTGAGTACGCCATGCCATCACGGTCGATATCTGCGGCGGGGATGTGATAAATCCCGATCGCGCGCGCGACGCGCGCGATCTCGCCAGCGAGCAGTTCGCGGCGTGCAGCAGACAGCTTTTTCGAATCGTTGAGCCCCAAGATGTGCGGCTCGGACGGAAGACAAACGGCGCAGACCGTTAAAGGCCCGGCAACCGAGCCGCGCCCCACTTCATCGACGCCAACAACGACGCCGCCTCCGCCAAGCATTTCCATCTCTTCATACATACGACCAACGCGTGCACGCTCGGCCTGCTCGCGCTCGAGACGGCGGCGGGCACGGGCGCATGCCGCCTGTACCTGCTTACGCGGATCATCCGAATACCGTGCGAGCAGAGCGGGAAGTTCCTCATACGCTGCCGCTGAGAGCTCGGCTGCAACAGCTGCCGCAGAACCAGGGCGTAGTTGATGCGCCACGATGCCACTTCCCTCTCTCCATACGACCTATGCGATACATAAAGTATCGCATATCACAGTGCACAACCATCGTTGTCGGATTGCGGAAAGCGCTTGAGCAGCGCGATGGCACGGGTATGATATCGCTGCGCAACCGCTCCGCGCGCCGTGCGTTACGCATAAAAAAGGGCCGCAAACGCGACCCATGTCTGAAAGAGAATGTCCGATTAGCGCTTCTCAGGGATGCGCGCGGCCTTTCCGACGCGATCACGCAGATAGTAGAGCTTCGCGCGACGAACACGACCATGGCGCACGACCTCGAGCTTAGCGATCTTAGGACTGTGAAGCGGGAAGGTACGCTCGACGCCTACGCCGAAGGAGAGCTTGCGCACGGTAAAGGTCTCTCGGGAGGAGCCGCCGCTCATGCGAATAACATCACCCTGGAAAACCTGGATGCGCTCGCGATCGCCTTCCTTGATGCGATAATGCACCTTGACATTGTCGCCGACGCGAACCTCGGGAAGATCCTCGCGGATCTGCTGGCGCTCGATTGCGCGAATGTAGTCCATCTATATTCCTCACTCTTCTAGAGGTGCCGCACCCGTGAGCCGGCACATAGGTTGACAAACGGAGTTAATTATACGCAAGGAATCTCTGCATGCAAGCGGGATTTCTCTTCTTCACGGAGCTGGCCGCGGTGTCTGCATAGCAGCTCATACGAGATGCAGCGGAAGGCGGGCTCCTTCCGCTGCACAGGTTCAAGCACGGTCGACCAGGTCGCACACCGCGCGCTTTAGGTATCGGTTACCGATCGATGTGTGCCGCCCCTTGTTCGAATTCAAGCTTTGCCTGCGCCGCCGCAAGCCGCGCGATGGGTACGCGATACGGCGAGCACGAAACATAATCGACGCCCGCGACGTTGAACAGATCCTTGATGGAAGCGGGATCGCCACCGTGCTCGCCGCAGACGCCGCAATGCATGGAGGGATTGGTGGCATGACCCTTCTCGACTGCCATGCGCACGAGCTCAAGCACCGCCTGGTCAATCGTCTCGAACGGATTTGCCTCAAGCAGTTTCTGGTGCAGGTAGATGGGGATGAACTTGGACTCTGCATCGTCGCGCGAGAATCCAAAGGCCGTCTGCGTGAGGTCGTTCGTGCCAAAGCAGAAGAAGTCTGCATGATGCGCGATGTCATCTGCGGTAAGGCAGGCACGCGGAAGCTCGAGCATGGTACCGATAGAGAGATCGAGCGCGACACCGCACTCTTCTGAAACCTCCTGGATCACCTGTTCGCATACGGCACGCATTTGCACCTGCTCGGATTCGAGCGAAACGAGCGGCACCATGATCTCTGGCTGAGGCGCGAGTCCCTCGTCGCGGATGAGCGCCGCCGCAGCGCTTGCGATGGCGCGCACCTGCATGAGCGGAAGCTCGGGAAAAACGAACGAGAGACGCACGCCCCGCAAGCCAAGCATCGGGTTCATCTCGGCCATGCCGTCGATGCGGCGGAGCCGATGACGGAGAGGCACAAGCTCTTCGGTGGTCGCACCCGAGAATTCGCGTCTGACGATATGCATTTCAAGCTCGCGAGGATCATCCAAGAACTCATGAAGGGGCGGATCGATGAGGCGCACCACCACCGGACGGCCGTCCATGACGCGGAAGATCTTGAGGAAGTCCTCGGTTTGAACCTTGAGCAGCTCGCTCAGCGCCTTCTCGCGCTCCTCCTGCTCGTCGCTCAAGATGAAGGTCTGGATGATGTTCTTGCGCTCGCCGAGGAACATATGCTCGGTACGACACAGGCCGATGGCCGCGGCGCCAAATTCGAGCGAAAGCTCCGCATCTTCTGGATTGTCGGCGTTGGCGCGTACATGGTACGGATGCGTTGAACCGGCGCGGAGGCGAATCTCGTCTGCCCAGGAAAGAATCGTCTCGAGGTCACCGGTAAGCTCAACCGAGACGAGCGGCACCGCTCCGAGCACCACAATGCCCTCGGTTCCGTCGATGGAAATAACATCGCCTTCACGGAGCACCACGTCCGTTCCGGCAACGCGCGCCTCTTTAGCTGCCGCGTCGATTTGGATGGCCTCGGCGCCGCAAACGCACGGGGTGCCCATGCCGCGTGCGATGACGGCCGCATGGCTCGTCTTGCCACCATGGCTTGTGAGAATGCCCCCGGCGACGACCATGCCCTTGAGGTCGTCTGGATTCGTCTCCCAGCGCACGAGAATGACCTTCTTGCCCTCCCCAGCGAGACGCACCGCGTCATCGGATGAGAAGACCACCTCTCCTACCGCAGCGCCCGGACTCGCATTGAGGCCGCGTGCAAGCACCGCGACGGAAGCAGAGGCGTCGAACTGCGGATGCAGAAGCTGGTCGAGTTGCGCAGGATCGATGCGGCGCACCGCCGTCTCGCGGTCGATGAGCCCTTCCTGAACCATATCGATTGCGATGCGCAGCGCAGCCGTCGCCGTACGCTTGCCCGCGCGCGTTTGAAGCATCCAGAGCTTGCCCTGCTCGATGGTGAACTCGATGTCGCACATGTCGCGGAAATGGTCTTCGAGTATCTGGAAGATGCGCTCAAGCTCCGTGGCTGCCTGCTTAAGGGCTGGATAGTTCGCCATATCTTGAATGGGCTCGGTGTTGCGAATCCCCGCGACGACATCTTCGCCCTGGGCGTTGACAAGGAAGTCCCCGTAGCGCTCGCGGACGCCGTTCGCAGGGTTGCGGGTAAACGCCACGCCGGTCGCAGAGCCCTCGCCCTTGTTGCCATATGCCATGGCCTGAACGTTCACCGCGGTGCCGAGGTCGTCGGGAATCGCGTTTTGCGCCCGGTAGATGCAGGCGCGCTCGTTCATCCAGCTGCCGAACACGGCCTCGATGGCGAGCTTGAGCTGCACGCTCGGGTCTTGGGGGAATGCGACTGCGCCGTCAACGGCAAGTTCGGGATGCTTGTCGGCGGCGACGTGCGTGCGGAATATCTCCTTGAATTCGTCGACCAGCTCGCGCATATCTTGAGCTGAGAGCTCGGCGTCGGTTTTAACGCCGGCTACCATGCGTTTCTCCGTGAGCGCATTTTCAAAGAGATCAGCATCGACGCCCATCACGACATCTGAGAACATCTGGATGAAGCGCCGGTACGAATCCCATACGAAGCGCTCGTCGCCGGTCTGGGCAATGAGGCCTTGCGCAGACGCATCGGTAAGACCGAGGTTGAGAACCGTATCCATCATACCTGGCATCGAAAACGGCGCGCCGGAGCGAACCGATACCAGCAGCGGATCCTCTGCATCCCCGAGGCGCTTTCCCATACGCGCCTCAAGGTCGCGGGTCGCCGCCGCGATCTCATCAAGCGCGCCTTCCGGCCAGACATTGCCCGCACTGGAATACTCTACGCAGGTTTGGCAGGTGATGGTGTATCCACCGGGAACCGGAAGCCCGATCCGGCACATCTCAGCAAGATTCGCGCCTTTACCGCCAAGCTGGTAGTTCATGCTCGACGAGCCCTCAGTGACATCGGCGCCAACCGCATCGCACCCAAACCGGTACACGCGCTTTATATCGCCCATGATACTCCCCCTTCCAATGAGTTCCTGCTCGCGAATCGTGTTATGACAAAGCCCATCGGTCGATGGGCTACATGCACTATACGGAGCGTGAAACCTATGGATTCGAAGACGGAATGAATCGCCGCCATCGGTAAGAAAGCATCGGTAAGCGGTGCGCAACATGGTTACATTATGAAGATACCAGTTAACAGAGTAGCTGGTTATGTGGTACGTGGTGGAGGTTTCGAACACGCGTTGTCACGCGCGGCACAGCCGTGACCCGGCAAACGCGGCTCCCAGCCAAGCAAGATCACGAGATGTCTTCGCGACCTGAGGCATCGCGCACCGCGCGAGCAGATAGAACGCGGCCAAGGTGCGCGATGATCTCTGATGCCGATTCTTCGATAGCCTTGCCATCGGTGCGCACCACAAAGCAGCCTAGGCGCTTCATGAGGGCACGCGCCTCGTCCATCTCTCGTTCGATCAGCACAGGATCGGTATACGAACTCGCAACCGCACGCGAGAAGTCATCGGCGAGCCGGCGCTCGCGGATGTCTGCAATCACATCGGTCGTGGAAAGCAAGCCATACAAGCGCGCGGGATCGACCTCAAACACCGATTGAGGAGGCTCCATCCCGAGCGCAAGGGGGATGTTCGCCACATGGTATCCCTGAAACGCCAGATACATGGAGAGCGGTGTCTTAGAGGTGCGTGAAACACCCAAAAGCACGATGTCGGCACCCGAAAGGTCGTGCGCGTTTCGACCATCATCGTGCTCGACAAAATACTCCATGCACTCAATGCGATGGAAGTAGCGGTCATCGGTTTTATGGATAACGCCGGGGATCCCCCGCGGTTGCTCGCCGGTGAGCACCGAAAGCACTCCCATCGCAGGACCCATGAGGTCAACCGAGGGGATCCGGAGGCGCGAGAGAAGGTCGCACACCTGTGCGCGCAGCTCATCTTGAACGATCGTGTGAAAGACCGCCATGCGCTCATGGGCGCGCACGTGCGGTGACAGATATATCTCAACCTGAGCGACGTCACTCACCCGAGGCAAGCGGGAGATCTCGATGCTTCCCTCTTCGAACTGACCGGCAGCGGCAAGCACTACGTCGCAGGCGGTATCGCCCAATGCGTCGGAGATTACATGCACAACAGCTCGTCCGCCCATAGGACCTCCGATCAGCGAAATGAAAGCTGTCACCTGGTTCAGGCTGGCGGCTATTTCTTCTTGGCGAGCTGCCCGATATCCGCAACGTCGGTGAACACGGCTTCAAATCGGTTGAGAAGCTTCAGGCGATTCGTGCGCACCGACTCGTCCTCATCCATAACGAGCACCTCGTCGAAGAAGCGATCGATCGGGTCGCGCAGCGTTGCCAGCGCACGGATGACGCCCTTGAAGTCGAACTCCTCCAACGCACGCGGAACCCGCCGCGCCGCCGCATCGGTTGCATCGAAGAGCGCGCGCTCCGCGTCGCCCAGAATGGCCGTGTCGACATCGACGCCCAGCGAAGCATCGGCGAGATGGCTCGCACGGGCATAGGCCGTCGCGAGGTCGTCGAACAGCGCCTCGTCGTTTGCACGCGCCTCGTCCAGCGCATGAACCAAGGCGAAGAACCGTGCGGGCATACAGACCCGTCCAGCGGCAACGGCCGCGACGGCATCTGCCGAGCAGCCCCCGTCACGGGCCATCTGCTCCATACGGCCCTTGATGAAACCGCAGACTGTCGTTTTGACCGCATCGATATCAAACGCGATGCCCTGCGCCGCATAGGATGCAAGCGCCGCCGAAACGAGCTCCTCGTACCCGCAGGACAGGCGCTCGCGCAAGATGTTCAACACGCCGATGGCGCATCGACGCAACGCAAAGGGGTCCTTCGAACCGGTCGGAGGCTCGTCGATCGCAAACATGCCCGCAATGGTATCGAGCTTGTCGGCAACCGCGACGATGCATCCAGCCGTGTTCGCGGGCAGCTCGTCACCTGCGAACCGCGGACGATAGTGGTCGCGGATGGCAACCGAGACATCGTCGCTTTCCCCCGCGGCCTGAGCGTAATAACCGCCCATCACGCCTTGCTGGCTCGTGAATTCAACGACCGCGCTCGAAACAAGATCCGCTTTCGCCAGATGAGCGGCACGCACGGCGCTGGCGGTCTCGAGCGCATCGCACCCCGCCGCACGCGCGATCTCGGCCGCAAGCGCCTCGATGCGCTCGCTCTTCTGCAGCACGGTTCCGAGCTTCTCTTGGAACGCCACGCGATCGAGCCGGCTACGGAATTCCTCAAGAGGGACCTTCAAGTCTTCGTCGTAGAAGAACTTCGCGTCGTACAGGCGCGCACGCACCACGCGCTCGTTGCCGTCAACGATGGTGTCAGCGCACGCGGGACGCCCGTTCGATACGACCACGAATTCCCGCGTCAACGCGCCGTCCGCATCGTAAATGGGGAAATAGCGTTGATTGGAAAGCATGGATTCGCAGATGATCTCATGCGGAACCTGCAGGAATTCCTCGTCGAAGGCGCCCACGAGCACCGTCGGCCACTCGCAAAGGTTCACGACCTCGTCGAGCACCTTCTTTGGCGTATCAACATGCGCTCCGCCGCGTTCAGCCTCGATACGCGCGATGCCCTCGGTGATGACGGCGCGACGACGCTCCTCGGAAAGAACAAATGCCGCTTCGAGCACCTGTTCGTAGTGCGCCGGCTCATCGACCGCATGCGCGCCTGGCGCAAGCACCCGGTGCCCGCGCGTGGTGTTCGCGCTCGACACGTCGGCGTAGCGGACGGGAATCACCTCATCGCCCATAAGGGCGCAGATCCATCGTATGGGGCGAACAAACGAGTCGTGCGTGGACCCCCAGCGCTGGCTGCGGTAGTTCGGCCACTCCAACGAAGCGATGACGCCTTCGAATAGGGCGCTGAGGATAGGCATCGCGGGCGCGGAGGGGACGCTCGTCTCGGCGAAGACGTATTCCCGTCCGTCAGAATCCTTGCGGCGGATCAACTCGGAAGCCTCGATACCGAACTTGCGCGCAAACCCTTCCGCGGCTTTGGTGGGCGCGCCGTCTTCGCCGAAAGCGATGGCGGCAGCAGGACCGCGCTTTACCTCGTGAATCGCTTCAGTTTCGCACGCAACAGCGTCCACGATGACCGCAAGGCGACGAGGAGAGGAGACAACGCGCAGCGCACCATGGCCAAGCCGTGCCTCATCGAGCGCGCGCTCGACCATAGGCCCTAGCTGCCTTGCGGCGTTGTTGAGCGGCGCGGAGGGCATCTCCTCGGTACCGATCTCAAACAAAACATCACGGGTGTCGGCCATCTAGGCCACCTCCCCTTCAGAAACCGAAACTCCCGAGGTCTCAGCCACCTTGCCCAGATACGCCTCGCAACAGGCCTTCGCGACAGCACGCACGCGGAGGATGTAGTTCGCGCGCTCGACAGCCGAGAGCGCTCCGCGGGAATCGAGCAGGTTGAACGCATGGCTGCACTTCATGACGCAATCGTATGCGGGAAGCGGCAACCCGGCATTCAGGCATGAATGACACTCGCGCTCGTAGTCATCGAACTTCGCGCGCATCATGGCAACATCGGCAACTTCGAAGTTATATGCCGAAAACTCACGCTCGTTTTCAAGGAACACGACGCCATAGGTCATGGGCGTGCCGTCGGGGAGATAGCTCCACACCAGATCGTAGACGGAATCGACGCCCTGGACGTACATGGCGAGGCGCTCGAGTCCGTAGGTGATTTCCACCGGAACCGGGTCGACCTCAATGCCGCCCACCTGTTGGAAATAGGTGAACTGGGTGATTTCCATACCGTTGAGCCAAACTTCCCAGCCAAGACCCCATGCGCCGAGCGTCGGGCTCTCCCAGTCGTCTTCGACGAAGCGCACGTCGTGGTCGGCAGGATCGATGCCGATGGCTTTCAGCGAGTCGAGGTAGAGCTCCTGGCTGTTCGCAGGAGAGGGCTTGAGGAGTACCTGGAACTGGTAATAGTGTTGCAGGCGGTTCGGATTCTCGCCGTAGCGGCCATCGGCGGGACGGCGGCATGGCTGCGCATAGCACGTGCGCCACGATGCCGGTCCCAGCGAGCGGAGCGCTGTCGCGGTGTGAAAGGTGCCCGCGCCCACTTCGGAATCATAGGGCTGCATGATGACGCAGCCTTGTGAGCCCCAGTACTGCTGCAGAGCCAAAATGATATCTTGGAACGAACGCGCCGTGGCATCCATGCCTCGAAACCTCTCTCTCGTTCTGATTCAAGCGATTGTCTATAGTACCTCAGGTGCACGGCGCCGCATGCCCGCAACGCCGTGCGAATGCCTGCGCCGGCGTCACACGCCGCCGATGCGCGTAAGCGGCCAATAGCGGAACACGACGACAGCAATCAAGTCGTCTTCAGAAACCGCGCCGAAATAGCGCGAGTCTGCAGAGTTCTCGCGATTGTCGCCCATCACCCACACATATCCCTCGGGAACTGTATAGGGGTACCCCACCGATACGCCTGATGCCTGGCTGGCGAGCGGGTATGTGGACCCTTGCGTGTACGATTCATCCAACGCCGTGCCGTCCACATACACGACGCCGTCGATAAACTCGACGGTTTGACCTTCCGTCGCGATGACGCGCTTCACCAAAATATCGTGGTCAGACGTGCTGTCGGGATTCTTGAACACCACGATGTCGCCCTGTTCCACACCCAAGCCCAAATTGATGGTGACCTTTTGCGCGAGCACCTGGTCTCCCACCTCGATGGTAGGCTCCATTGACCCCGTCGGAACGCGGTATGGCTCGATTACGAAAACGCGGATGAACATGAAGAACGCGAAGACGAGAGCGAATATGGCGATCCATTCGAAAAGACTTCGCACGATGGAATGCTGTTGAGGTACCACAGTTCGAACTCCTACTCGGTCGTTGCCTGCCTACCATGATAGCGCGCAAGGAGCTCGCGAGCATGTTCGCGCTCATCAGAGGTAAGGTCGGCCGTGGCGATAAGATCGGGACGCCAGCGGCAGGTGCGTTCGATCGCGTTGGCACGCCGCCAGGCATCAACCTTTGCGTGATCGCCCGATAATAGCACCGCAGGAACACCCTCGCCCTCAAACACCGCAGGACGCGTGTACTGAGCGTACTCGAGCAACCCGCCGCCCAAGCCGGTCGCAAACGACTCATCGACGCTGCTGCGCTCATCACCGAGCGCCCCCGGGAGCAGGCGAACGACGGCATCGGAGACCACCATGGCGGCGAGCTCTCCGCCCGTCAAGACAAAATCGCCGATGGAAAGCCGCTCGTCCGCCACAGCGTAGGCGCGCTCATCGATACCTTCGTACCGACCGCACACGAACAGTATCCGCTCCTTCGCAGCAAGCCGCTCAGCGGCGGCTTGGTCGAACGGCGACCCGCACGGCGTGAAGAACACGACATGGGGGCGGGCGCCCGTTTGCGCGATTGCGCGCACGGCCTCGACGATCGGCGCTGCCTTCATGAGCATGCCCTGTCCCCCACCATAGGGCTCATCATCAACGCTGTGGTGCCGATCGTAGGTCCAATCGCGAAGATCGTAGGCAGCGAACTCAAATATGCCCGCAGCCCGCGCGCGCCCAAGGATGGAGGTCGACATGACCGGCTCGAACATCTCGGGAAATACCGAAAGCGTTTCGATGCGCATAGCAGACAAACCCACCTAACCTTGGGAGCGGGCTGCGGCAGATGCCGCAGAAGCTTCAGGTGCCGGCACGGGCGGCTCATCCGCGATGAGGCCATCCATGATGTGAACCACGATGTCGCCCGTATCGGGGATATCGCATACCACCTGTTCGATAACGGGAACGAGCACCTCGCCGTAGGCTCCCTCAATCTGCCATATGTCGTTTGCCGGCGTTTCGAGCACCGCGCATATCGTGCCGAGCGCGCCGTAGCGCTCGTCGAGAACCGAGCGCCCGATCAAATCGTCCCACGCGATGTCGAACGCGCCGAGGTCAAGTGCATCCGCTGGTGCCAACACGTAGCAGCCGCGCACGCGCTCGGCCGCATCGATCGTTTCGATGCCAGAAAAGCGCACGAACCAATTGCGACCGTCATCACGCACCGATTCAACGCGGCAGAACCGATCGCGGTCGAGCGCAGGCGGGGTCAAGGCGACCGACATATGCTCGTCGAGAAGAAAGGGAAGCCCTCGTAGCGGATGCACGAGAACCTCCCCATCCTTCCCGTGCGGCCGTGCCACACGGGCGATATTCCTATAGCTGTTCGACACGACTGCCTAGCCTAGAATCTCGACCTCGACAGATGTGCCGAGACGAGATGCGAGCGCACGGGCGAGCGTGCGAATCGCCTTAATGGTACGACCGTGCCGACCGATAACCTTCGCGACGTCGGATTCCGCAACGGTGATCTCGATAACCGAAGCGTCCTGCCCATCGATAACCTCAAGACTCACAGCATCAGCATCATCGACGATGCTCACGACGAGGTACTCGACCAGATCGGCGATGCGATCGGAGAGCTCGGCCTCGGTGGCAGTATCTGTCATCTGCTCCTCGGCCACGGTCATTACTCCTCGGCGGCGTCTGCGGACTCAGCTTCGGCGGCAGCCTTAGCAGCCTCTGCTTCCTTTGCCAACTGCTTCTTGGACTTCTTGACCTCGGTCTCGGTCTTGGGACCCTCCTCGGCGGCCTTCATGAGCGCGCGCACCGCATCGGTGGGCTGGGCGCCCTTAGCCTGCCACTCAGCGATCTTCTCGAGGTCAAGGCTGATCGTCTTCGGAGTGGTGAGCGGGTTGTACCGACCAACCTCTTCGATAAAGCGGCCATCGCGCGGGGAGCGCGAATCGGCAACGATGACACGATAATACGGACGCTTCTTAGAGCCGTGACGGGCAAGGCGAATCTTGACTGCCAATGAAAACTCCTCCAACCATGCAACCGATTAGGTTGCGACAACAGACAAACAGCTTGTAATGATACGCCAACGGATGGAGCAGGTGAAGGGGACAAACCCAACTTCTTCGGAAGTTCCGCAGGCACATACACATAGTACGCAAGTTTTTCGAGATTGCAAGCACGTCTGCTCGCGTCCGTAGCCGCTTCACACCCATGAGGATCACTGATTGCCATGCGGCACATTCTGGCTGAGGTACTTATCGGCACGCACGATATCATCGCTGAAGCGCGCCGCGCGGCCGTAGTTGACGGCAGCGTTTCCGAAGCGCTCGCGCACCCTGTCGACCGCGACCGAGAGCTCGCGCCGATCGCTCGCCACGGCACCGCGTTCGTCGACCTCGCAAAACAGGTCGGTCTGAACGCCATCGTCCTGCAGGCCAAAATCACTGATTCCGATTCCCAACAGCCTGACGTGCATGCCCTCACTCCAAACCGATCGCATCAAATCGAGCGCGACAGGTATGAAGATGTTCTCGTCATCGGTGAGATGGGCTAGCTTGCGCTGGACCGTTCTCCCCTGCCCATATGCATAGCGCACCTTTACCGTAATCGTACGGCCCGCGAGGCCGCGCCGCCGCAGACGCCGACCCACCGACTCTCCCAGCAGGGAGAGCGCCGCCGCGATATCATCCCAATCGAGCAGATCCTGTGAAAAGGTGCGCTCGTTGCTCACCGATTTAGCATCGGCGGGAGCGTCCGCCGAGCTCACGGAACTCGCTTCGCGCCCCGCGGCGCGCTCACGCATCGCCTCCGCGTTCACGCCGAAGACCAATCGCAGCCGCGCTGCCGGCGCTTGGGAAAGCTGACCCAAGGTGTGGATTCCCATGCGTTTCAACGCCGTCTCCGCCGAGGCTCCGATGCCGCTCATCGCACGCACCGGCAGCGGCTCTAGGAAACGCTGCTCCATTCCAGGCGGCACGACGGTAAGCCCGCGCGGCTTATCGCGGTCGCTTGCAATCTTCGCCACCGTCTTGTTGCAGCCTAGCCCGATGGAGCACGAGATACCCAGCTCGAAGATGCGTCGCGCGATGCGCTGCGCGATCTGCACGGGGTTTTCGCGCGAATATCTTCCTGGCGTGATATCGAAAAACGCCTCGTCGATCGAGACCTGGTCCACATAGGGCGTCTCGTCCGAGAGGATGCGCATAACCCGGGCGCTCATCTCGCGATATCGATCGAAACGGCCGTGCGTCCAAATGGCGTGCGGGCAGAGCCGCTGCGCTTGCGCCGAGGGCATCGCTGAATGCACGCCGAAGGGACGAGCCTCATACGATGCCGTGGAGACAACGCCGCGCTCCTCGGGCAACCCGCCCACAATGACTGGCTTACCTCGCCATTCGGGATGGTCAAGCTGCTCCACGCTTGCAAAGAACGCGTCAAGATCCATCAATCCGATGGCGGGGCCTCTCCAACCTCCAAAGAGCTCGGACACATCGTATGTCTGTTCGCCTGTTTCCATGTGACCAGTATACCCGCTCCCGTTGAGCGCATCGCCGCATCCTGGACGCACGCGTCTCTCGAAGGGCAACGACTCGCCGGCGCACTTCTCGCCAACGGGCGAGCTGCTTCACAAGACAGCCCGTGCCCACGATGTGCCGGGCACCAATCTGCAGTTCGCATACGCAAGATGAGAGGCTTATGGATGCCTTGCCGCCCGCAGTGCGTACAGTGTTAAACAGCTCGCATACGCAAAACGAGAGACTCATGGATGGGCAGCCCGAAGCGACAACGGCCGTAGCACATGGCGGCATTGGGAAGCGAGCACATCGATGCCGGCCTGTGAGCACATGGCGTAGCCAGGTAAAAATCGAGAGCGAAGGCGCGCAACGCTATATGGCGTACCGCCGCCATACTCTATGGCCAGATGAAGCGTCGCCATCCCCTCCGGGTGTGACGCATTATGGAGCGCTACAGCGGATAGCCCGTTTCGCAGAGATGCTCTCGCGCAGCTCAGCGATTTGGCAAGGCCTACATTAGCTCAAGCTGCAAGCGCGGGGCATCGCCCCACAGCTTCTCGAGACGGTAATAATCGCGCGCCTCGGGCGTGAACACGTGCACCACAACCGAGCCGTAGTCCATGAGAATCCATGTACGCTGATCGCGTCCCTCGATGGAGAAGGGGTGCTCGCCGCATGCCTTAGCGACCTTTTCCTCAACCTCGTCAACGATTGTATCGACCAGGCGATTGTTGATGCCGGTGGCAATCACGAAGTAATCGCAGACATCGGAGAACTCGGTCAGGTCGAGCACGGTGACATCCTCTGCCTTTTTATCGAATGCTGCCTGCGCGGCAAGGCGCGCGGTGCGCTCGGCCGGCACGCCACGCGAAGAAAGCGACGCCGCAGAGCGCTCAACGGATGCGCGCTCATCAAAATCAGTCTCGGCTTCATCGGCCATGCGGGCGTCCTTATCGGTCAGGATATAGCCTGCATCGGCATCTGCGTTCATGTTCAACGAAGCGTTTGTGGACATACTGTTCCTCTCAAGCATTACACGTGCCGCGCGCCGCTGCGTTGGAGCGCATAGTGATTATAGACATCGAGCGCGGTGGGGTACAGATACCGACCGCTTTGAATCACATATGTCAGACCTTGCGAAAAACAAGCGAAAAACAGCTCGGAGAGCGCTGCGTGACCTACCATCTCGCGAAGGTTCTCGGCATAGCTGCCGCGTCGTCCCGGTTCTATGGCATCGGCTACGAACACCACCATGTCGAGCGGCGTCATATCGCACGCGGCAACGGTATGACGATCGATCGCCTGAAAAACGGATGCGGGGAGCTCGGGAAAGAGCTCGGGCAATTCACGTGCGGCCACCGGGCCATGGAGCAGAGGCACTGCCAGCGCCGGGGAGCCGGCGACCTTCACGCCATAGCGAATCGCGCGCATAACGAGCTCATCGGAAGCAACAACCTTATCCCAATCGTGAAGAAGCCCCGCAGCGACCGCATCGAATGCGGAAACCCCATACACGTGGGCTAGACGATACGCCGTGCGCGCGACGCCCAGCGAGTGAGCATGGCGCTTGCGGGCATCCTTCATGCGCACGGCAAGCAGCTCCTCGATGCGCGCAAGCTCGGCGCGCTCATCGGGAGTGAAATCCATTGCAGAAAGGATGGAAGCAGGGGAATCGGACATGCTCACCGCTCCTTTTGAATCGACGCGGGCTTCCGCGCGGAACCGGGGCGCGTCGCGTCTTGAACATAGAGGCCATTTTTCCGAATATACCCGATGACCGACTCAGACGTAAGGTACCGTACGCTTTTCCCCAGCGCCACGCGCTGTCGGATGTTCGTTGAACTGATGGCAAGCGCGGGAATCTCGATATAGCGGACATCGAACGGGTACCCGGAGGCCTCGATGCGTTCACGCGCTTGCGAGATATCGTACCCCGGGCGCGTGGCTGCGATGAGCGTGGCGAGCTCGGCGATCTGCTCGGCATCGTGCCACGATACGATGTCTAAGATGGCGTCGGCACCGGTGATGAAGTAAAGCCTGACAGTATCGGGATAGTAATCGCAGAGGTACCGCAGGGTATCGACCGTATAGGTCACCCCTTCGCGATCGATTTCAAGCCGGCTCGTATAGAATGCCTCGTTTGCGGCGGTGGCAAGCACCGTCATGGCGTAGCGATCCTCAGCGCTCGACACGCGCTGGTCGCGCTTGAACGCGGGGGTTCCCGCAGGCATGAAGAGCACCGCATCGAGGTTGAGCGCCTCGCGCGCCTGCTCAGCAGTTACCAGATGACCATAATGGATGGGATCGAATGTCCCGCCCATGATGCCCAGGCGATACATGCGATTTTGATCGTGCATGAAATCGGGAACGGTTTGCCTCGGTAGCGCGCCCATGCGATTCTACTCCCCCTCATCCACGCGCGAAGCATCCGACGCTCCACGGAGCAGTTCGACGCCAGATGCATCCTCGACAAGGTCGCATGGAGGGTCATCGTGCGCTCCCTCGAAGCTGAAGGCTCTCCCCACGATGCGAATCTCATCGCCCGCGCGGCACCCGGCCGCCTGGAGGGCGTCATCCACACCCATGCGCGCGAACCGATGCTGCATGTAGACGATGGCTTCTTCGTTCTCCCAGTCGGTTTGGACGACCAAGCGCTCTACCTGAGTTCCAATCACACGAAATACTCCCGGACCTTCTGGGATGACCTGGAATTGCTTCTCGCGCTCACGACGACGGCGGTCCCAGCGCTCGTCGTAGATGACAGGCTGATTCGCTGTCTCCAACTCGCTGCGCAACTGAGATACGAGCTCTCCGCACGCAAGCATGAGGGTGTTCATGCCGGCGCCGGTGAGCGCGGAGACGGCGAAAAACCGATGGCCGTCGGCAATCGCCGCACGCTTGAGCTCCGCGACGCGCGCAGTCATGTCTGAGACATCGCATTTGTTTGCAACGACCACTTGGGGCCGATCGGCAAGATCGGTCGCATATCGCCTGAGCTCGTCATTGATGACATGGTAATCCTCGACAGGATCGCGACCCTCAAACCCGCCGGTGATGTCGACAACATGCATGATGAGGGCAGTTCGCTCAATATGACGCAAGAACTCATGGCCAAGACCCTTGCCCTCGCTTGCGCCCTCGATGAGCCCGGGCACGTCGGCGACAACGTACGAATACTCCCCGGCGCGCACCATACCGAGATTGGGGACCAATGTCGTGAAGGGATAATCGGCGATTTTGGGACGGGCTGCGCTCATCCGAGCGATGAGAGAGCTTTTTCCCACCGATGGGAGGCCGACAAGAGCGGCATCGGCCATGAGCTTCATCTCGAGTTCGATCCAATGCTCTTGCGCTGGCTCCCCCAACTGCGCAAAAGCGGGAGCACGGCGAACCGAGCTCACGAAATGGGTGTTTCCCAAACCGCCCTCGCCACCGGGTGCCACCACAACGCATTCCCCATCGTGCGTGAGATCGGCGATCTGGTAGAGCGGTTCCATGGTCTCGGGATCGAGCTCGCGCACCACGGTCCCCACCGGCACGGAAAGAATCAGGTCATCGCCGGCACGCCCGTCCTTGCGCGCACCCTTTCCATGCGTACCGCGCTCGGCACGGAAATGATGCTTATAGCGATAGTCGATGAGGGAAGAAAGGCGCGCAGACGCCTTCACGACCACATCGCCGCCGCGCCCGCCGTCGCCGCCGTCCGGACCGCCTTTCGGAACGTGCGCTTCACGACGAAACGACATGCATCCCGCACCGCCGTCGCCGCCCTTTACGTTGATCCGACTGATATCGGTGAACTGTGCCATACCGTCCTCTTTCACAAAAACGGGAGACCTCTGGCATACCAGGAGGTCTCCCGCATAAACATGCTATGAAGGGGCAGTTACGCCGTGGCAACGGGACGCACGTTGACGCGATGCTTCGTGCCGCGCGTGTACTCGACCGTACCGTCAATGAGGGCGAAGAGCGTGTCGTCTTTGCCACGACCCACATTCGCACCAGGATGGATATGGGTGCCGCGCTGACGAACGAGAATGGTGCCCGCAGTGACAGACTGGCCGCCAAAGCGCTTGCAGCCAAGACGCTGACCGCGAGAGTCGCGGCCATTACGGGAGGAACCGAGTCCTTTTTTATGTGCCATGTCCTACCTACTCTCTGATGCGCGCGATGCTACTCGGCGACTGGAGCCTCAGCTGTGGCTTCGGCTTCCTTGGTGGTCTTACGGGGGCTGCGCGAGGTAGCCTGCACCTTGGTGATCTTCACCTTGGTAAGCTGCTGACGGTGACCCTTGAGGCGATGATAGCGCTTGCGCTTCTTGAACTTGAAGACAAGCTGCTTCTCGCCGAGGAACTGGTCAAGGATCTCTGCCTTGACCTTGGCTTTGGCAAGCTTATTCGGGTCGGTCACGATCTTCTTGCCATCGTTCAGGAAGATGACCGGAAGCTCGATGGTAGAACCCGGCTCACCCTCGATCTTCTCGATGGTAAGTACATCGTCTTGAGCGACCTTGTACTGCTTGCCGCCTGTTGAAACGATTGCGTACATATGTTAGCCCTTCATGCATCTGGTAGTGCAACAGCCGAATATAGTAGCAGCTGGCTTTGCGCACGTCAACGGATATTCGCAGAGTTTCCGCAACCCAGCGACCGTTCACGCATAAATTCTAAACATCGTCGGTTACATCTTGGACGCACGGTATAGCCTGACCTTGTCCAAGGCGAACGCGTGCATACATCGGAGATATCAGAGCGGGTCGATGCGGCGGCCATGCTCGTCAAGGGCATATTGGTCAACGCGCTCGACCTGAAAGCGAACGATCCGCGTGAGGCGTTGCATGCCGATAGATTGAATCATGGCTTCAGGAGTGCCGGCAAGGTTGGCATCGAGCGCAGCGATGAGCACCTCAGGACGAAGCGCGCCCTCGTTGTCCATACGGGTATCGAGGGCGATGCGAACCGTATGATCATCGGAGCCCCGATCGACCGTGGCTTCGGCAAGGGTTCGCGTCAAGTCGAGGCGCTTTTCCTTCTTGCCACGCAGATAGTCGATAGATCCCGTCGCGCGAAGTCCGTCAAGCGCCGCGCGCACCTCATGGACCGAGGGAACCGGGTCGGTAAAACGAAGGTCGATGGCATATGTCGCACAGGTGATGAACGCCGTGAGCGCCGCTGCGCGCACATCGACGTATCCGGCGTCAACGGGAGCTAGGTCGCGCGGAGCCGCAGCCTGCAGGCGCGCAAGCGCAAGGTCGGCGGCAATGAACTCCGTGAGAAACACGTCGAACCATTCGCAGCGCGACGCCGTGCCAACAGGAAGCGCCGCGGAAAACCCCGCACGCAGATGGGGTGAAAACCCCTGCGTCACCGCATACGGGAGCTGCGCGCGCCGTACGACGCGCTCGATGGTATGGAGCACTTCAAGATGGCCTAGGTACCGCAGGCGCCCCTGCTTCACATATTGAACGCGCAGACGAAAAAGCGTCTGCTCTTGCGCATCCGTCATCCGCGCTCACCCGCCAAAACGTTCGAGACTCCAAGCTTTGGGCAGATCCCGCACCCGGTGCAGGAGCTTCTTGTGCAATCCTCGGTTGTTTTGCCCTCGAGCGCACGGCGCCATTCGCGCTCGAGAAACCCGCGCGAGACACCAGGGCTCACGTGCTCCCAGGGCAAGCGCTGATCGCATCCGAAGGGCTCTTCGGCAAACGTGCGAAGGTCGACTCCCACCTCACGCGCCGCCGCTTCCCACCGCTCGAGTGAGAACTGCTCCGTCCACGCATCGAACCGGGCGCCACGTCGCCATGCGCCGACGATCACCGGGGTAAAATCTCGCCCGCTTCTCGAAAGCGCCGCCTCGATGAGCGAGGTCGAAGCATCATGGCAATGAACGCGAATCGCGCGGTCATGGACGCTCGACATCAACAGGTTCTGCCGGCGCGCAACCTCGTCAGCATCGAATTGGCCACACCACTGAAACGGCGTATGCGCCTTCGGGATGAACACCGAAACCGACACGGAGACGGTAAGGCCGCCCCGCTGCCCCTTGGGAACCACCTCGCGCCCGATCCGCAGCACATGCTCGGCCAGCTCTGCGATCGCGACGATGTCCTCGTCCCGCTCGCCGGGCAGCCCCATCATGAAGTACAGCTTGCACCGGCGCCAGCCGGCTCCGAACGCTGCGTGAACAGCGCGGTCGATATCCTGCTCGGTCACGTTTTTATTGATGATGTCGCGCAGGCGCTGACTCCCCGCCTCGGGCGCAAACGTGAGGCCACCCTTCTTATCGCCCGCCACTTCGAGCGCCATGTCGACACCGAACGAATCGAGCCGCTGAGAGGGGATGGAAACTGAGATGCCGGTGTCTGCAAGACCCCTGTTGAGTCGCGAGAGAATCTGCGCGCAACACGAATGATCGGTCGTAGAGAGCGAGGTCAATGACACCTCGTCATACCCCGTTCTGGCAAGCCCGCGCGACACCGCGGCAACCACCTGGTCGGGTGTGCGCTCGCGCACCGGCCGATAGGTGATGCCCGCTTGGCAAAACCGGCAACCGCGCGCGCAGCCGCGAAGGATCTCGATAGATAACCGGTCGTGCACGATCTCTGTATACGGGACGATCGACTGGCTATTTGGATTCGTCTCGGCGAAATCGGCCGCAACCCGCTTGTACACCACGGGGGGAACGTCCTCCCCCGCGCGCGGGACGGTATATCCGTGCCGCGTGCAGACGCCCTCGTGCGACACCTCGTAGAGTGCGGGAACGTAGGTGCCGGGAACGGTTGCAAGCGCGCGCAGGGTCTCCTCACGGGTCGCCCCCGCATCACGCATGCGCTCATGCATGCGGCACACCTCGACGATGGACTCCTCACCCTCACCGATAAGCATCGCATCGAAGAAGGCGGCAAGGGGCTCGGGGTTGTAGACGGAAGGCCCGCCTGCGATGATGAGCGGGTCATCATCGCCGCGCTCGGATGAGTACAAAGGAATGCCCGCGAGGTCGAGCGCCTCTAGATAGTTCGTGCAGGCCATCTCGTGAGGAATATGAAAGCCGACGACATCGAATGACGACACGGGCGCCGCTCCCTCGAGCGAAAGCAGTGGAACGTGCGCGGCACGCATCTCGTCAGCCATATCGACCCACGGCACATACGCTCGCTCACACGAGATGCCGTCCTGTGCGTTCAGCGCCGCATAGAGAATCGCGATACCCTGGTTGGGAAGGCCGACCTCATATACATCGGGATAGATGAGGCAGGCACGGTATGCCGCCTCGGGCGTGCTGAGCGTTCCCCATTCATGATTGATGTAGCGACTCGGTTTCTCAACGCACGAGAGCAACGGCTCGAGCTCGGAGAAGCGATCGCGATATTCAGTGCGCACAAATCTCCCTTACGCCGACACGACTTGATCGGATCTCCCGCGCCGTGACGATATGGCGGTACGGGCACGACCGAGCACAGCGGAAATCGATTGGTTGGCTAATTCATAGTCGATACCCCGCTCATAGGCATACATGAGCACCTTGCCCATGCCATAGGTACCCGCCAGGGCGATCGCGGCATTGATGATGAAGGTTGCCCGCGGGACGGCGCGGCACGCGGCGCGAGACGCCCCCCGCAACAGGACGCCCGCAACGAGCACGCCCGCCATCTCGTAGGCGCGTTCAGGTTCGAGCCTGTAGCCGAAGATGGCGCTCAGCTGCATGACCATGCCGGCCTCGCTCAGCACCATGACGGGAAAATCAGCGCCGGGCATGAATGCGAGCGCCCCGGTCGCCATGTTCGCAAGCGCGCAGGAGCTGATGATGCGATTCGCCACAGCGATGCGCATGAATGGAAAATTCGAGGCGAACGGCACCTCCTTGTCGGTGCGATCGAGGATCCAGCGCGCGAGGGCGTCGAGCAGGTGGGCGGCATTCGTTGCGGCGATGAGCCCAAGCAGCGGGGTGTCTGCCTTGACGAACGGAACCTCGACGCTCGACTCCGCGATAATCGCCACCGGGGTGCCAGCCACCACGAGCTCATGTACCGCATGTTCGAGGATGGACGACCCACTCGTGAGCACGAGCACAACGTCGGTGTCGTCCCGTGGAGGAACGGGATCGAACGCAAGGCGCTCGACGCGCACCAGCGCAGATGTCGTCTGAGGAACCAGCGCCTCACGCACCGTGTTGACGATAAACGGCGTAACGCTTTCATCGAGGTAAACGGCGACCCGTACCGTGGAATCGGCATCTTTTCGCGCCTGCGCGCCCAGCTTAAGCGTCTGGACGAGCGAGTCGATCGGCATCCGCATGGCTCCCCCTCAACTAAAATGTCGTCTGGCGGCGTCGCCAGATAGACTGGGCGATGCCGATGATCATGCACTGGACAATCATAGACGATGACCCGAAGCTGATGAACGGCAATGGAATGCCCGTAATGGGCATAAGGCCGATGCACATGCCGATGTTCTCGAAGATCTGGAACATCCACATGCCCACGATGCCCACGCACACGAGCTTGAAGAACAGCGAATCGCACTTTACGGCGATCCGGATAACCGAAAACATGAGCAGGGCAAACAGGCACAAAAGAACCGTGGCGCCCGCGAACCCGAAGGTCTCGCTCAATAGCGCGAACACGAAGTCGGTATGGTATTCGGGAAGAAAACCCGATGTAGCCTGCGTCGCGTTGCCGATGCCTTTACCGAAAAAACCACCAGACCCCACCGCGATGAGCGACTGCTGCAGGTTATAGCCCGCCCCAGATGTATCAGCTTCCGGATCGAGAAAGACGAGCAGGCGGTTCATCTGGTAGTCCTTGATAAGCGAGCTGGAGTCGCCCCAGATGCTATCGATGATCGAATCCGTTGCGAGGATAACCGAGACAAGCCCGATGAGAAGCGCGATGGTCGAGAGCACCCATTCCTTGCGCGCTCCGCTCATCATGATTACGATGGCACCCGAGAAGAACACTACCAGACTCGAACCCAAGTCGCCCTGGATGATGACGCAGACGAAGGGTATCGCGAGCATGCCGCACATCTTGAGGTAGTCACGGATGGTGTCGATCTTGCCGTGGTATTGAGCGCCCAGCGACGCCATGAAGAATATCGTGACCACCTTGACGAGCTCGACCGGCTGGAAGGTGAGGTTGATGCCGGGAAGCAGGATCCAGCCCGTCATGCCAGACGCGGTATACGAAAGCCCCGGAACATAGGGCAAAAAGACAAGCACGATATCGATGGCCAGCAACGCGTGGGAGAAGTTCGCAAGGTTGGAAAGGTCGATATTCCAGATTACAATCGCGCTGACCACACCGATTGCGATACCGAGTAGATGGCGCGAGAACGAAACTTCCGTGGCGGTCAGCGACGCGCACCACATGACCAACGTGCCATAGGCCAAAAGGCCGATCCACGCCACCAGCACGCCCAGGTTGACCTGTTGGCGCAGACTCCCCTTCGACGAGCTGATCTTCTTGTTCACGCGCTTGAGGCTACTCGCCGCGGCGCTTCCCTGTGCCGGCATAGCTCACCTCGCTATCGCGTCTCATCGCTGCTGGCCGTATCGGCATCGTCGGGCGAATCGTAGATGACGCCGAGCACGTAGCGCACCGCATGGATGGCGCTCGTGCCGCCGAAGCCGCCCTCCTCGATGAGGGAGACGATAACGTACTTGGGATCATCATACGGCGCATAGCCTACAAACCAGGCGTAGTTATCCTCGTTTGAGCGCTCGCCCGTGCCCGATTTGCCCGCAACCTCGACCGGAAGGTTGGTGAAGTGAGCCGCGGTTGAAGAAGACGCCTCGTAGATGACGCCATACAGGCCACGACGAACCAGGTCGAGGTCGTCTTCTGAATTAACGCTTGCGGTCAAGCGCTCTTTTGATTCGCCGTCGTTGTATAGATAGGAGTCCTCACCCCGACCGTCGCGCGAGAGCGCCGAGCGGAACACGTGCGGGGTGAACTCCTTGCCCCCGTTCGCAATGCCTGCATATACGCACGCCATCTGAAGCGGCGTGACGAGAATATCACCCTGCCCGATAACGATGTTGGACATATCGCCGGGGTTCCACGCGCGATCGGAATCGGAGTAGCTGGCGTAATACTCCTCTTTCCACTCTGCATCGGGCACCCGGCCACTCGACTCGCTCGGCAAATCGATGCCGGTTTTGCTTCCCAACCCCCAGCGGCGAAACATCTCTTGCAGGCCCTCAGGATTGTCGTCGTCGTAATAAAACCCGTGGCCGATATCGTAGAAAACCGGGTCACATGAGTTGATGATACCGCCTTCAAGGTCAAGCGAACCGTGGCCGGTAAGAAGCCAGCAGTGTTTGCCATACGCCTCGCCGTCACCTGTCCACCATCCGGTGCAGTTCGTGGTCTGCGTACTGGTGTAAATGCCGTATTCCAACGCGGCGAGCGCCGAAAGCGGTTTGATAGTCGAGGCGGACATATATTGCCCGCTGATCGAGCGGTTCAGAAGCGGGTTTCCGCTATCGTCGCTGTTCAATTGGCTCCATGCGTCATTTGAGATTCCGCCCACAAACACCGATGGGTCGAACGTGGGAGCGCTCGCCATGCCCAAGATCTCGCCGTTCGTGCAATCCATGCACAAGCAGACACCGTATTCCGCGCTCGTGTACCCGTTATCATGGGCGATCTCGATGGCATATTCCAGACCGTCCTCGCAGGCTTGCTGGATGGTAAGGTCGAGCGTGAGGCTGATGTCGGTACCCGCGCGCGCCGGCACCTCCCCTACCTCCTCGGTCACGTTACCGCTCGCGTCAACCGTGACCGTCTGCTCGCCGCGGATACCCTGGAGCAGGCTTTCGTACATGCTCTCGACGCCCGCTTGGCCAACGATGTCACCCGATTGGTACTCGATGCTGTTCTGCGATTCATCGTCATCGTCGTCCTGCGACGAAAGCTGCTCGGACGTGACGGTTCCGGTATAACCAAGCACATGGCAGGCAAGCGTTCCGTAAGGATATTCCCGCTCCGTCTCATCCTCGATATACACGCCGAGAAACTCCCCCGCATGCTCTTGGATGTAGGCAACGGTCGAGAGCCGCACATCAGACGCGATGGTACGCGCTGCTTGAGCGCTTTGGGTGCTGTCCTGGATGTTTCTCATCACAGCCATATAGGGCATACCGAGCACGTTCGCGAGATGCCTGACGAGCACCGTATCGCTCGCGAGGTCTCGATAGGCCGTCACGGCAAGTGAAGCGCGATTGCGCACGAGCTCGTTTCCGTTTCGGTCGAGGATGCGTCCCCTGGGCGCCGCGGTGGTGACCGTCCGGGTGAGGTTTTGCGTGGAAAGCTCGTCGTAGTAATCGGAGCTCACCATCTGCATGCTCCAGAGCTTCGCAGCGAGCGCGGCAAACATCGTGCCGACGCTGACCACGAGCATCGTAAACCGTCCCTTGTACGCGAGGCCAGCGGTATTTCCCTCGCCCTCGGAGGCGCGCGGACGGGTGCCGCCTTGCGTGTCAAACGTGAACTTTCCAGAGTAGCCGCGCATTAAGATGAGCGAGCCCACGATGGCGCCGGCAAGGATGAGGCCGGCTATGATAACGAGCAGCTGGGCGTCCATGATGTCTCGCCCCTACCGAAGGCTCCGCGTGCGCTTCTTCGCGTGCTTTCCCCGCTTGGTAGGGGAAAAGCGCGTACCGAGACCCGTTTTGCCGGAGAAATTCATGCCCGAGCCAGACGATCCGCCGCACGCCATGAGCGTAGGCGCCATGGCAAGAGCGGTGAGCGCCGTCGAGGAGACCGCATGCCCCAAAGAGGCGAGCAACGACCCTTCAGAACCGAGCACGACGAGCGCGATTGCGTTCAAAAAGCATACCGCAGCGGAGAACGCGACAGTGAGGCGCATCGATGACCCCGAAAACCCGGAAGCGTTGGTGCCAGCGATGCTGGCAAGCGCGAACGACATAACGGTGAGCAGGAGCGTCATAAGCCCGACCGGCACCGCCGCGGTGAGGTCATAAAACAAACCAGAGAAAAACCCGACATACACCGCCTGCGCGGCATTTCCACGCAGCGCGACGGTGCCCGCCAACACGATCATGAAGTTGAAGCGGCCGCCGAATATCGAGATTTGAGGCGAAAGCCCCACCTGGAGCAGGCAGGCGGCAACGCCGAGCATGACGAGGATTCGCTGGTTCGCCGCGCCCTCGCGAAATTCCAACGCCATGCCTATGCACCCCCCTCGTCATCCTCGGTATCCGAGGAGTCATCCGTTGCGTCATCGGTATCATCCGAACCATCGCCGGAATCTCCGTCGGTCGAATCAGAATCGTCATCCGAATCGGACGAGGAGTCCCGCGTCGTGCCCTCCGGGTTTGAGTTCGCCTCAGCAACGTCCTCGTCACTCGCCTGCTGGTCATCGGTGAGCGACGTGATGACGAGCACCTCCTCGTTGGTTTCGGTATCAGATGTAGCCGGTGTTACCACAATGGTGTAATAGGTAGCATTGTCTGGCCGTGTGACAGACGAGACGGTACCGAGCAGCAACCCCTTGGGATATGTCCCCCCGATGCCCGAGGTGACGATGATATCGCCTTCCTGAACGTCAGCTTCGACCGATACGTACTCCAGCCGAAGGGAGCCGTCCGCCTGCCCCTGCAAGATCCCCTGGGCGCGGGTGCTCTGGACCATCGCAGAAACGCCTGAGTTTTCATCGGTGATCAAGCGCACGGTCGATGTGCTCGAAGACACCTCGATAATCTGCCCGATTACACCAGCCGAGTTGCATACGGGCATGTTGATGGCGAGCCCATCCGATGAACCCTTGTCGATCGTCACGGTGCGCGACCACGCGTCGCTCGATTCCCCTACGATGCGCGCGGCGGTTGATTGCAGGTCATATGTCGATTGCAAATCGAGCAGCGCCTCGAGGCGCTCGGCGGTCGCCTCGGCCTCGGCGAGCTCGGCCACACGCGCGGTGAGCTCTTCATTTTCCGCCTTGAGTTCTGATAGGGTCTCGGTCGAGGCGGTAAGGTTGGCGAAGATGTTGCCCAACGCGCTGAAGGGCGAGGCGATAACCGAGCCGGCGTAGCGTACCGGACTCGTTATGGTCGACATCACCGATCGCGCCCCATGTATGGGTCCAGTCTCATCCTCACGAATGTAGAAGGTCAGAAGGAGGACCGATATGATGCACAGGACAACGAGCGGGCGAATCCCCGACGACTGCCCGCGATTGTTCAGGCTGGTTGAGAACCCCTGAGACTTCGGCACAGGCTATGACACTCCCTAGGTGTTGCTCTGAACAAAACCACCGTCGAACGCATTCGCTTCGAGTACATGCGCACAGCCGTTCACCACATTGTCGAGCGCTGTCGGGCTCACGTTGACGGACACGCCCGTCTCATCGCGCAAAAACACATCGAGACCACGCAGCAAGGCGCCGCCACCGGTGAGCAAAATGCCGTAGTACATGAGGTCGGAAGCAAGATCGGGCGGTGTGGCGTCGAGCGCGTCTTTGACGGCCTTGGTCATATCCTCAAGTGGCTTCTGCAGGGCGCGGCGAATCTCCTCGCTCTCGATGCGCACCGTCTTGGGCAGGCCGGTAATCACGTCGCGGCCGTTCACCTCGACGTCGAGCTCATCTTTGAGCGGTACCGCGGAGCCCACCTTGATCTTTATGTCTTCAGCCGTGCGCTCACCGATGGCGAGGTTATAGGCATCACGAACATGCGTGAGAATCGATTGGTCGAACTCATCGCCCGCGATCCGGATGGACTGCGAGACGACGATGCCGCCCATGGCGATAACCGCGACCTCGGTGGTTCCACCGCCGATATCGATGACCATGGATCCGGTCGGTTCCTCAACCGGAAGGTCGGCTCCGATCGCCGCCGCCATGGGCTCTTCGATGAGATATGCCTGACGTGCACCCGCAGACATCGTGGCCTCGAACACGGCGCGCTTCTCGACCGAGGTCACACCCGACGGAACGCACACCACCACACGCGGACGCGGGGTCCACGGATAGCGCTTCCCCGAAGCCTTGTCGATGAAATAGCGCAACATGGCTTCGGTCACATCGAAATCAGCGATGACGCCGTCTTTTAGCGGACGGACCGCTACGATGTTGCCCGGCGTGCGACCGAGCATGCGCTTCGCTTCGATACCAACCGCAAGGATGCGGTCGTCATTTCTATCGATGGCCACCACAGACGGTTCGCGGATGACGATGCCCTTCCCGCGCACCGAAACGAGCGTGTTCGCGGTGCCCAGGTCAATCGCGAGGTCTCCCGCATATTGACCAAACAGCATGTCCATCAGTGAAAACAAGATGCTCTCCCAGAAATATCTATCACACCTGCGCAGCGACTGCACGGTTCGCATTCAGCATACTGCGTCAAGTGTAGCCCATACGCGACCGGATGGGCAAAGCGAGCGCGACAGATGCCGGCAAATAACATAAGCTGCATCACGAGCATCATCAAAACGGCATACTCAGCCATCGGAGCAGTTGCGCCGCCCGGTTATTCAGTCGTGCCGTCATCGGTGTCCGTGGTAGAACTATCGTCAACCGCGTCGTCATCCGTCGTTGCATCATCGGTCGAGTCATCATCGGTGCTGCTCGAAACCTGGTCGGTATCAAAATGCACGCTGAACGAGCTCACGACCCAACCGATATGATTATCGCTGCGCACAAAGGTGACGTCATATTGCAGCGTGCCGCCCATTGAAAGCTCAACGGTCGCGAGCGCCGTGCTTTCGGTCATGGACTGATCCATGTTGGTGATAGTCGCGCTCGCACCATCGGGAATGGACGAGACGATCGAAGCCTTCGCAGAATCAGACAGGCTCGACGCGAGGTATTGATCGGTATCCCCATCATTCGTCGCAGCGCTTATCAGGCCGCTCAGGGCATCCTGCTGCGAGGGGATGCCGAAGCCGCGGGTATAGGCGAACGCAAGCCCACCGATCGCCACGATGAGAATGAGCAAGATGACGAGAAAGACCTTGAGCCCCGTATGACGATGCTTGCGACGGACCCTCATCTCCTGACGATCCTGCTGGATCAGCTCCGACTCGGTGAGCGTGAAGAAGCCCGTATCGGAAGGGTCAGGCATGAACTCGCCCGACTTTCCCATGGGATCGAGCGGATCGATTGTCGAGCCAAGCGCAGAAGCACTATCCGACGTCGGCGCCATTGCATTGTGAGCCGATACCGCATCGAGCAGATCTTGGGCGCGGTTGCGGGCATCGGCCTCATCGGAGGAAAGCTCGTAGAGGCCATCGGCCGTCGCCTGTCGAAATGCCTCAATTGCATCGGACGGACGATTTGCCGCAGCATATGCCGTGCCAAGTCCTGCGTTAATGGAATGGACGTCATCGCGAGGACCGGCGAAGTCGAGCGCGGTCCTATATGACTCGATCGCATCCTCGGGCCGGCCAAGCGCGACGAAGCAATCGCCGAGCTGTGCCAGCGCCGAAGCAGGCGCCGGGTTCGCGCCATCGATCGCGGCCTGGCGAAATGCCGTGCCCGCCTCGGCGGTGCGTCCGAGCGCCTTAAGTGCACGGCCGAGGCCAAGGTATGATTTATAGGGCGTTGCGTAGGAGCTGTCCTGCAGGGCCTCGTTGAAGCACCGCACCGCACCGTCATTGTCGCCAGCAGCGGCGAGCGCCTTGCCCTCGTTGGTAAGCAGCGCACCGCGCTTGCCATACGCGGCATCGCGCAAGGCAAGGTCGTACGCGTCCGCCGCCTCGCGTGCGCGGCCGAGCTTCATAAGCGCATTCCCGCGGAGATGGTCGGCCTCCCCCGAGATCTCCGTCGCGTTCTTGCTGGCAGAGAAGAACTGCACCGCGGTTGCGAAATCGCCTGCGCGGTACGCGCTGCGGGCGCGTTCAAGAAGATCAGTATTCACGGTCGCTCCTTAAACTCAAGCTGCTTCGTGGACGATATCGATACGGTCGATCTCGTCTCCCGCGCGCAGCGCCCGGATAACATCAAGCCCCTCGATGGTCGTGCCAAACACCGTATATCCCGAATCGAGACCATGTTGTGGACCGAGGCAGAAATAGAACTGAGAACCTGCGGAATCGGGGTCGGAAGAGCGCGCCATGGCCAGGGCGCCATCGACATGGCTGTTGCGCGGATTCGTGTCGAACTCAGCCTTGATGCACCAGCCCGGGCCACCGGTTCCCGGCATGCCGTGTGCACCGGGCTTCCCCGCCGCAACGTCGGCAGGCGACATCTCCCGGGTGTTGGGGTCGCCGCCCTGGATAACAAAGCCCGGAACGTAGCGGTGAAACTTCGTATTGTCGTAAAACCCCATAGTCGCAAGCTCGCAGAAGTTTCCAACGTGGATGGGAGCCCCCGCGCCATCGAGCCGCACGCGAATGGTCCCTTTCGAGGTGATCAGTACGGCAACCTCATCGCCCTGAACCCGATACTCGGGCGTATGAAGCGTGCGATGCGCAGATCCAAACATGCTCTTCCTTCCTCGCGGTTTCGTACAATAATGCCCATTTTAGCAATAAGGCAGGTGTTTCACGAAATATGACTCACGTTCACCTGGATTGAAGGCGGAGCCCAGCGGTTATTGGGCTCACGTCGCCGAGTTACGGACGGCTCACTGCTCGATGGGTTCCCACTGCGTGACGTACGCGTAATAGCTTTCCAAAGCGGAGCTGCCCGCCTCGCGCATAGGTGCGAGAATCTCGTCCTGATGGGCGGACATGCTCTCCCCATCGGCGTAACTCAAAGAGACATCCCAGGAATCACAAATCATATCCACGCGCTCATACATCCATTCCGCAAGCTGGCGCACATGGTCGCGATCTTCGGCGTAGACCGAGTCATCGGCAAGGCTCATCTCGTCGAGCTCGTCAATGATCTCCTGCAGCTCATCGCGGAGCGTGTAGGCCCCTTCGGATGCCTCCTGCCGTGTCGAAAGACTCGACGCCAGATAATAGCTATTGAATGAATCGATGACGTCGGAAAAGCTGTCGCCATCGTTGATCGCGACAACTTGATCATATGCCGCACGGATCTGTTGATACGCCGCGGTATCAGACAGCGCCGTATCGACTAACGACTGATCCGCAGCGCCATCCTCATCTGCATCATCGGTTGCCGCGTCATCCTCATCATCCGTCGATTCATCCTGCGTGTCGCCCATACCCTCACGGCTGGGAAACATCTCCTCTGCCGAGGTGCACACCCATTCGTACACACCGGGCATGACGCCGAGCGGATCAAGCGCAACAAACGCCGTACCACCGACGATCAGAGCGATAACAAACAACGCGATGAGGATACCCTTGATGGGGCGTTTGCGTTTATGATACGGATCATTGGTTCGACCCGGCTTTTGGGCGGTGAGGTCATCACGGCTCAGCACGCTCGTCCGCGAAGGGTCGAGCGAATTGTTGAGAACGCTCTGCGCCGAGTGCGCCTCGACGCGGGGCAGCTCGGTCTCGATGGCAGCTTGGGTAAGCCGCGGAAAGCTCGCCGTCTTACCCGCCGCTAAATCGGATGCCGATGCGCTCGCCGAGAGAATGGCCGGCGCGGGTCTTCCACATTTGGGACAGGTGCGGTCTTGAGACGAAAGGCGCGCGCCGCAGCCATCGCAAAAGACAAGGTGCGACGGAGAGGACTCCAATTCCACCGGGGCATGGCAATGCGGGCATACCTTGGCATCACCATCGATCGTTTTGAGGCACTGGGGGCAGATCACGTGCGGTTGACCTCATCTCTATGCGCTCGCCGCACACCGTGCGTCGGGAGCGAATGTCACATCATTCGTATTCCAGCATCTTACGTTATGTCAGCATGCGTCAAGAAGCCGGTTGAGTACATATGGTAGGATACCACCCGCCCTGAGATACGCGCCTTCAGTCGGCGTATCAACACGAACGCGCGCTGAAAACTGCGTAACCGCGTCATCGGGCGCGGTCGCTGTAACGCGAGCGGACGAGGGGGTTGGCAGGCCCTGGGAAAACTCGATCGCTTCGATATCGAAATGCTCCGCGCCGGTCAAGCCCAGCGAATCCGCATTCTCGCCCGGCATGAACTCAAGCGGCACGATGCCCATGCCAATCAGGTTCGAACGATGAATGCGCTCGAAGCTCTCGGCGATGACCGCGCGCACGCCGAGAAGCACAAGCCCCTTTGCCGCCCAGTCGCGAGAAGACCCCGAGCCATACATCTTGCCTGCGACAATGATAAGCGGTATGTTCTCCGCACGCGCCGCTTCGGCGGCATCGAACACGCTGGCCTCTTCTCCGCTCGTCGGATCGATCGTCCATCCACCAGGCCGCGGAGAAACAAGGCGGTTCTCGAGTTTCACGTTCGCAAAGGTACCGCGTGCCATGAGCTCATGGTTGCCACGGCGCGAACCATAGGTGTTAAACGATCTGTTCTCGATACCGCGAGCACGCAGATACCCCGCAGCAGGCGACACCGGATCGATCGCGCCCGCCGGCGAGATATGATCGGTCGTTATGAAGTCGCCGAACAGGGCGAGACACCGAGCGCCGGAGGCCTCAAATGACGAATCGGGCGAGCTGACGTCAAGAAACGTCGGACGCCGCACATAGGTTGACGAATCGTCCCAGGAATACGTGTCGCTAGAGGTTACGCTGAGCGCGCGCCATGCCTCGTCGCCCTCAAAAAGCCCGTGGGCGGACGCAGAGAAGAGCTCCTCGGTCACCAGCTTCGCCTGCAAGCATTCGACCTCGGCGTCGTCGGGCAGAAGATCCGCAAGCATTACCGGGCCGGCGCTGCCCATGCAAATGGGCTCGCGCTCAAGATCGATATCGACGCTTCCCGCAAGCGAGAGCGCGACCACCATCGATGGCGCGCACAGATAGTTCTGCGAGACGTCAGGCGAGATGCGGCCCGAGAAATTTCGATTTCCCGAAAGCACGCTCACCAGCTCGCATGAATCGGCGATGGCGTGCATGGGCTCGAATAAGGGACCGGAGTTGCCTATGCAGCTCATGCAGCCCCATCCGCAAACGGAAAAGCCAAGCTGCTCGAGCGGGTCAAGAAGTCCCGCACGCGCAAGCAAATCGCTCGTCGCATGGGAACCGGGTGCGAGCACTTTCTTTACCCAAGGATGGGGCGTACATCCCAGCTCAACCGCACGACGTGCGACCAGGCCCGCGGCGAGCATCATGGCCGGATCGGTCGCCGTCGTACAGCTGGTGACGGCCGCGATGGCGATGGCGCCATGGGTGAGTTCGTAAGCAGTGCCATCGAATGAAACCTCGAAGGTTTCGTTAGCCTGCCGTTCCGATGCGCCAAGCGCGTCGCGGAAGCGGCGCTGCAGCCCATCGATACCTACGCGATCATGTGGACGAGAGGGCCCGGCGAGCGAAGGCACCACCTTCGAAAGATCGAATTGAATGGTCTTCGAGTAGTTCGGCGCGCTCGCAGCGTCCAGCACACCCTGCGCCGTAAGATATGCACGGGCGAGACGAACCGTGTGCGCGTCGCGACCGAACGTCTCGAGCTGCGAAAGCGTTGTCGCGTCAGGCGGAAACAGCGTGGCGGTGCATCCGAACTCAGGACTCATGTTTGCAATCGTCGCCCGCTGGGTCGCACTCAGTGCCGCGACGCCAGGACCCGTGCACTCGACGATCTTCCCCACAACGCCTTCAGCACGAAGCAGCTCGGCGAAGGCGAGCGCAACATCCATCGCGCTCACCCCCGGGCGCGGTGCGCCCACAAGGCGCATGCCCACCACCGCGGGCACCGTCATGGTGATCGGCTGACCGAGCGCGGCTGCCTCGGCCTCGATACCTCCCACGCCCCAGCCAAGCACGCCCATGCCGTTTGCCGTCGTAGTATGGGAATCCGTGCCGACAAGTGAATCGAAAAACACCTCGTCCACGCCATCGGAGGCGGTCGCGTGCGCCGCAACCTCGCAGAAGCGCTCGATATTAAGCTGGTGGCAGATGCCCTCCCCCGGCGGCACGATGCGCACGTTCTCGAAGCTCTGCGCGCTCCACTTTAGAAATGAGAAGCGCTCGGCGTTGCGCTCGGCCTCGATGCGCGCGTTCTCGCGCGCCGCCTCGGAGCATGATACGACATCGGCTGCAACAGAATGATCAACCAC
Organism: uncultured Enorma sp.; assembly: GCA_964624825.1. Lineage (GTDB taxonomy): Bacteria > Actinomycetota > Coriobacteriia > Coriobacteriales > Coriobacteriaceae > Enorma. The sequence goes on from CAZUYD010000001.1 coordinate 96,236, forward strand.
CAGCACACACGGTATCTGCGGGTTAACGCGGGTAGGGTCAGAGCCACGCTCGACCGCCGCATCGCGCATAGCAGCGAAATCAACGAACACGGGAACGCCGGTGAAATCTTGAAAAAGCACCCGAGCAGGCATGAACTCGATCTCGTCGCCCGAAACGCCAGCATGGCCTGCGTCCACGATGCGCTGCGCAAGCGAACGCGCCGCATCTTCGGAACCTGCGCAACGCAACACGTTCTCAAGCAGAATCTTGAGGCTCACGGGCAATCGGTCGCTTCCCGGAATCTGGGTGATATCGAAATAGCGATAACGCGCATCGTCCACAACAAGCGTGTTCTCCGCAAAGCGGGATGTTGATGTAGAAGGCATGCTGCTCCCATCATGAGGAGGGGGTACGACCGTTCCCCATCCTATCGTGTTTTCGATGGGGCATCTTCACGTGGATACCCAATGACGATTTCGTAACAGAAACACCCGAAGCGCGGCGCTTGCGCGGCCGGACGGATGTCGAGCCTCCCTCGTCGACATTCGCCGCCGTCTTGTTTTCCCTGCTCGCTGAATCCGTTCTCTGGGCTCCGTCAACTGCGCTCTCTGCATGGCGCTCGGCAACAGCAAGGGCATATTGGCTGCGCCGCTTCGCGACGAAACCTAAGGCTTTCACCACAGCGCGACGCAGCGCGGAGCCCGTCGAGGTGACCTGCTTGCCCCTGGTGCCTCGACGCGTGACGCGAACGCCGCGCCCGAAGCCTGTCGCAGAGCGCGTTCGGCGCTGCTCAAGCCCATCCATAGCGCGCGCGAGCCGGAAGAACACCGCACATCCCGTAAGCGAGGCGACGACCAGGAAGGCGGCAACGCCAGCACGCATGTGCGCGATGGAGAAGAAATCCGGGAACCCCAAGATGCCCACCGAGAGACCGATGATGATGGAGACGAAGAGAACGCGGCGCAACACGGTAAACGGCTGAGAAATACGCCAGATGAGGCAGCAGCTCACCGCGCTCGTGGTGACGAGGCACATCGTGGAAAGCGTTCGACTGTTGAATCCGAAGAGCGCCGACCCTACCATGCACAAGCACGCCGCCACGATAACCGCGAATGACGCGGGAAATGCGCGCTTGATGACGTTGATGAGAAAACTGCCCTCGATGCGCGCTCGATTAGCCTCCAAGCCAAGCACGAAGCCGGGATAGCCGATGCAGAAGAAATTGATGAGCGTCATCTGAATCGGCTGGAATGGATACGGCGGAAACGCGATGCAAATCGCCGCGAGCCCCATGGAGAACAGCGTCTTGGTGAAGAAGAGCGCGGCGGAGCGCTGCAGGTTGTTGATGGCGCGGCGTCCCTCCGCGACCACCGCGGGCATGCTCGCGAAATCATTGTCGACAAGCACGATCTCGGCTACGTTGCGCGCCGCATCCGATCCTGCGGCCATCGCAACCGAGCAGTCGGCCTCTTTAAGCGCGAGGACGTCGTTCACGCCATCGCCGGTCATGGCGACCGTATGACCTTGTCGTTGCAACGCCTGCACGAGCTCGCGCTTCTGCTGGGGCGTCACGCGACCGAACACATGGTAGGCGCCGGCGGCGGCATCGATCTTCTCAGGCGTGTCGAGCGTCGTGGCGTCGACGTACGCATCGGCACCGGGAATACCTACCACGCGGGCGATCGACGAGACGGTGCGCGGGTCATCGCCCGAGATGACGTTGAGCGTCACGCCCTGCTCGATAAAGTACTCGATGGTCTCGGGCGCGGACGCGCGAATCTCGTCACGGATGGCGACGAATCCGATGGGCTCCGCATCCCCCAGCATATCGCCATCGGCGGTAAAGCCCGCGACGCGCGCCACGACGAGCACGCGGCAGGTATTTGCAAGATCGGAGACTATATGCTCCACAGAGGCGAACGCATCGGGGCTGAGCACGAACTGAGCCGCCCCCATCACAAAGGAGCCTTCAGCAAACGAGGCACCGCTCCATTTCTTCGCAGATGAGAACGGAACAACCCGCAAGGGCTCGCTTGACGGCACGGCGCAATCATCATAGTAATCAAGCAGCGCCTTGCACGTCTCGTTCGCATCGGCCGAGGTAGCGCACGCGATGTTCGCGAGCGCGAAATCGAGCAGCGAAACGGTCTCGGGCATGTGCCCGGTCATCGCCGGCTCCCCGGCGGGAAGCGGGTAGGTTCCTTCAACCGCCATGCGACCAGACGTGATGGTGCCCGTCTTGTCAAGGCAAAGCACGTCGACGCGCGCCAGCGTCTCTATGCAATAGAGCTGCTGGGCAAGCACGCTCTTCCGTCCGAGACGAATGGTGGAGATGGCGAGCACCGACGAGGTGAGCAGCACGAGCCCTTGGGGAACCATGCCAAGCAGCGCGCCGGTAACCGTAAGGATCTCGTCTGAGGGAACGCGCCCGTGCGTCAGTTCATCCCAAAACCATGACCACAGGCCAGAACCGGGAGACCCCGCATCGATGTAGCTCTCGGAAAGACTGGACACGAAAAGCGCGATGCCAAGCGGCAGCATGATGACGCTCGCGAAGCGCACGATGGCGTTGAGCGTATTGAGAATCTCGGAGTTGACCTTTTTGACGTACTTCGCTTCATTGTTGATCTTCGCAACGTAGTTCTCGGCGCCCACATGCACCACGCGCGCATAGACAAGTCCCGAGTCAAGAAAACTGCCGCTCATGAGGTCGGCACCGGGGGTCTTACGTATCAGGTTGCTCTCACCGGTGAGCAGGCTCTCGTTCACCTGCGCCTCACCCGAGATAACGACCGCATCCGCAGGGATCTGGTCGCCACGGCCAAGCTTGACGAGATCATCGATGACAATCTCGTCAAGGTCAAGTTCGGTTTCCACGCCGTCGCGCACAACGACCGCCTTCTTGGCGGCGAGCAAGGTGAGCTTATCGACCATGCGCTTCGAGCGCAACGACTGAACCACGCCGATACCCATGTTGAGCATGACGATCGCAAGAAAAGACAGGTTCTTGAACGATCCGGCGATGATCACCAAGATCGCAAGGATCAAGTTGATCAAGTTGAACAACGTGAAGAGGTTGTCAGCGATGAGCTCGCGAACAGATTTCGTCTTGAGCTCCATATTCACATTCACGCGCCCCGCCGCGATGCGCGCGCGCACCTCGTCGGCCGTGAGCCCCACACATGCGGCGCCCCCGGCTTGCTCGTTCGATGATACGGACATGCAGCCTCCCGAAACGTGGTATACCGTCGGAATGGTACCAGGCTTTTGTATACCCTAAAGCATGATGAGGCAATTATAAGGAACCTATAAGGTTCAACGGTGTATCGGCGTATAGGCTGCACGCACCTGAAACACGCAAGCAGCAGCAAGGTGCTTGGCGACGATGCCGCTGGCCATCAAGCATGGAACGGCGATTTCTAGGCTGAACAAGATTGCTGGGGCACGCGCCGATGATTTGGGTATAATGGTCGGCGTGATTGCGTCCCATTAGCTCAGTGGATCAGAGCGTCTGCCTCCGGAGCAGAAGGTCACAGGTTCGAATCCTGCATGGGACACCAGAGATGATGCGCCCGGCACCCAACCTGCCGGGCGTTGTTGATTTCACCTGCAACGCCATGGGCGTCTCGCGGCACGGGGCTACCAGCGCGCATGCGAGCGCCGGCAGCTCATCTTCAGCTCACCGTCTTCTCGAAGTCAAACCCATAACTTTTCGGCCTCGTGGCCAAAAAAGCACGATAGGTTGCACGACCTACCCCGCGCCGCGGGTTCCGGGCGGGGCGAGACGCGCATCCACGCCTCCCAGGGGGCTCCCGAGCCCCCGGATGCCGCGTCTTCGGCCGGCCGGGACGCCGCGGGCGGCCCCCTCCCGCCCCTCGGGCGCCGTCGCGATCCCCGATTACTGCAACCTATCGCACCTTTTTGGCCACCGGCGCGGAAATTCGCGCGGCCCGGGGCGCCGCCCGCCTCCGGGCGGCGCCCCGGGCCGGCGGCCTACGCCCTTTCCGGCCAAGCGCCTTGCGCCACCGCGGTATCGAGGTGATCGTATCCCAGCGCCGGGAGGGGGCCGCCCGCGGAGAAGAGCCCTCGCCTCGCGGGCCCCTCGGCCGGCTTGCTCGTGCCCGCGGGCGCGAGTTCAACCAACCCGCTTCCAGGACGAGCCACGCTGCCGCGGTACATCAAGAACAGCGCGGCGCGGGATGGGGAGATCTTTCCCGCCGTTGTGCCGGAGACGATATCTCATATTTTTCACATCGCTTCCACAAAATTCCGCCACGCATGCGCGATGTACAAAATCAGATTGCATGCTGCTAAAAAGTTAACCATGCACGCTGCGAATGACATACAATGACTCAACCCGAAGAAACGCGTTTCGAACCTGGAGCCCCTCGATGATTGCGATACTCAAGAAGAATGCAGAAACTCGTGCGGTAGAGCATCTCGTCGCATGGATAGAGAAGAAAGGCCTCCAGGCGCATGTCAGCCAGGGTACCGATGAGCTCATCATCGGCCTGGTGGGTGACACCACCAAAATCGACCCGTTTTTGCTCGAATCGATGGATATCGTAGAGCGCGTCCAGCGCGTCTCTGAACCATTTAAGAAGGCGAACCGCAAGTTCCATCCCGAAGACAGCGTCATCGACTGTGGCCACGGCGTGCTCATCGGCGGCGGAAACTTCCAGGTTATCGCGGGACCGTGTTCGGTCGAGGGTGAGAATCTGCTGCGCATCGCGCGCCGGGTGAAAGCGGCCGGCGCCACCATGCTCCGCGGTGGCGCATACAAGCCGCGCACCAGCCCCTACGCCTACCAGGGCATGGGCGAGGCAGGGCTTGACTTGCTCTGCGAGGCGCGCGCCGAGTTGAGCATGCCTATCGTGACCGAGGTCATGGATCCGCGCGATGTGCAGCTCTTCCTCGATAAGAAGATCGACGTCATGCAGATCGGTGCGCGAAACGCGCAGAACTTCCCGCTGCTCAAGGAAGTCGGTAAAACCGATGTTCCCGTATTGCTCAAACGGGGCATGTCGGGCACGATCGACGAGCTGCTCATGGCAGCCGAATACATCATGAGCGAGGGAAACGACAAGGTGATCCTCTGCGAGCGCGGCATCCGCACCTTCGAGACGCGCACGCGAAACACCTTCGACCTCAATGCGGTGCCGGTGCTGCACTATCTCTCGCACTTGCCGGTCGTCGCCGACCCGAGCCATGCCACCGGCTATACGCGCTATGTTGAGCCCATGGCGCTTGCGGCGACCGCGGCGGGAGCAGACGGCCTGGAGATCGAGGTTCACGACGACCCGAGCCGCGCGTGGTCGGACGGCGCTCAGGCGCTCACGCCCGACATGTTCGATGATTGCATGCGCCGCATCGAAATCATCCGTGCCGCCATAGCACCCGAATCAGGGGCTTAGCGATGGCGGAGCGTTCGAATTCCCCATCACGGGATGAGCACCTCACGGTTGGAATCATAGGGCTCGGGCTCATCGGCGGCAGCTTCGCGCGCGCATACGCCGCCGCGGGAGCACGGGTGCTCGCATTCGACACCGATGCGGAAACGCTCGAGGCCGCCATGATCGAAACCGTGGACGCGGTGCTTGACGACGCCTCGCTCGGTTCATGCGACCTCATCATCCTTGCCGCCTATCCCGACGCGTGCACCAGCTGGATCGAAGCGCATGCGGCGCGCCTGGGCTCCATCTCAGATAAGGCAACAGGAACAGGCCCTGTGGTGATCGATACCGCGGGCGTGAAAGAGACCGTCTGCGCCCGCGCGTTCGCGCTCGCTGAGCGCTATGGGTTCTCGTTCGTGGGCACGCACCCCATGGCGGGTACCGAAAACTCGGGTTTCGCGCATGCACGCGCAAACCTCTTCCGCGGGGCGCCCATGGTGCTCGTTCCTCCGCCGTCAAGCGATTCGGAGCGTCTCGTCCTGCTCGACCGGGTGCACGCGCTGCTTGCGCCCGTAGGGTTTGGCTCATTCAGCGTCACCACCCCCGAGGCCCATGATGTCGTGATCGCGTTCACCAGCCAGCTCGCCCACGTCGTCTCAAATGCGTATGTAAAAAGCCCCACCGCACGCAAGCACCATGGGTTTTCAGCAGGCAGCTATCGCGATCTGACCCGCGTCGCGCATCTCAACCCCGGCATGTGGGCTGAACTCATGTGCGAGGACGCGAAGAACCTGAGCCAGGAGATAAACTGGCTCATCGATGCCCTCGCCGCATATCGGGATGCACTCGATGCAAGAGACCAAAACCGGCTTCGCATGCTTCTTGCCGAAGGAGATCGCATCAAGCGTGCGCTCGACGATCAGGCAGAGACGCGTTCAGATAATCGCTAGCCGCGACCCGCTCCCAAGGAGATCGCTATGTATTCCATCGATATCCCCGCTTCGACCCCCTATCGGGTGCACATTGGCACCATGCTGCTCGAGCGCGCCGGAGAGCTGGTGCATGCAGCGTGCGGCGGAGCGTGCGCGGCCATCGTCACCGACACGAACGTCGGCCCGCTCTACGCTCACATCGTGCAGAACAGCCTCGCCGATGCAGGCTACCGCACCGTGCAATTCCAGTTCGAGGCGGGCGAGGAACGAAAGCGCGCCGACACCCTCGTGAGCATCCTCGAATTCCTCGCCGCCGAGGAATTCGGTCGCAACGATGTGGTCATCGCCCTCGGCGGCGGCGTGGTGGGAGATGTCGCCGGCTTTGCCGCGGCGTCGTACATGCGCGGCATCGCGCTCGCCCAGATTCCCACCAGCTTGCTTGCCATGGTCGATTCGTCTGTCGGCGGGAAGACCGCTATCGATCTAGCCGCCGGCAAGAACCTTGCTGGCGCGTTCTGGCAACCGCGCATCGTCATTGCCGATGTTGGATGCCTGGGCACGCTCTCCCCCGAGCAATTGGCCGACGGGTGCGGCGAGGTCATCAAGCATGGTGTCATCCGCGATGCCGAACTTTTTGCGCAACTGGAGAAGACCCCGCTCACCCAAGAGCTCCTTGCAAGCAACCTATCGCTCGTTGCCGCGCTCGTTGCGCGCAACGTCGAGATCAAGCGCGACGTGGTATGTGCCGACGAGCGGGAGGCGGGCTTGAGAAAGCTCCTTAACTTCGGGCACAGCGCAGGTCATGCCATCGAGGCGCTCGAGCGCTATCAGCTTGGACACGGAAACTGCGTCGCGCTTGGAATGGGCATCATCGCCCGCGCCGCCGCACACCGCCGGCTCTGCGACGCGTCGGTTCCCGAGCGCATCGTGCGGCTCGCTCAACTCCATGGGCTCGCCACCCAGTGCGCCTGGACGGCGGAAGAGGTCTTCACCGAATCGCTCCATGATAAGAAACGCTCCGGCAGCTCCATCGACGTGGTGCTTCCGCGCAAGATAGGTGAAAGCTATATCGAGCGCATGGCGCTCGATGAATTCCGCGCCCTCATCGCGGATGGCATGATGTAAGGTGGTGCCCAATGATTGCGATCATCGAACCTCGAGCATTAGCCGGATCCATTAGCGCCATCGCCTCGAAATCGGTTGCGCACCGTCTCATCATCGCCGCTGCCCTTGCAAATGGCACCACAGATGTCGTGTGCAACACGACGTGCGCCGATATCGACGCGACGATCCGCTGCCTCACCGCGCTCGGCGCACGCATCGAGCGCACTGAATCCGGCTTTGCCATCCATCCCATCCCTAAGAGCCAGGAACACGGAATCCTTCGCGCGCTCGCGGGTAGCACGCTCGATTGCGGAGAATCGGGCTCAACGCTTCGATTCATGCTGCCCGTCGCCTGCGCACTCGGCGCTGATGCCACCTTCACTGGATCGCAGCGCCTGGGCGAACGCCCGCTTTCCCCCCTCGCAGAGGAGCTCATCGCAGCGGGATGCGAGCTCACCGGGCTGGGTTCGCTCCCGCTTCAGGAAACGGGCAGGCTCCGTGCCGGGCGCTTCCAGCTTCCTGGGAACATAAGCTCTCAATACATCTCGGGGCTCCTCCTCGCGCTGCCGGTGCTTGGACAGCCGAGCGAGATCGACGTGCTCGGGCAGATCGAGAGCAAGCCCTACGTCACCCTGACCATTCAGGCGCTTCACGCGTTCGGCATTAGCGTAGACGTTGCCCGCGCGATGCGCGCCGACGGCACTCCCATCACACGGTTTACGCTCGATGGAAGCCCCTACCGCACACCGGGCACGGTGTACGTCGAAGGAGACTGGTCGAACGCGGCGTTCTGGCTGTGCGCCGGAGCCCTTGGCCGTGAACCCATATCGGTCGACGGCCTCTCGCTTTCCTCGGTTCAGGGAGACCGCAATGTGCTCGCTGCCCTCTCGCGCTTCGGCGCGCGGGTGCGCAGAACGCCTGGAACGGCGACTGTCCAGCCCGACCGCGTCAACGGCTTCACCCTGACCGCCCAGGACGTCCCCGATCTTGTTCCCGTGCTTTCGGCTGTCGCGGCGGTCGCAGACGGCACGACGGTCATCCGCGATTGCACGCGCCTGCGCATCAAGGAATCCAATCGTCTCGAAACCACCGCCCACGAGCTCAATGCCCTCGGTGCCCACGTACGCGTTGAGGACGACAAGCTCGTCATCGAGGGGGTACCGGCGCTTTCCGGCGGAATCGTCGACTCCCACAACGACCATCGCATTGCCATGATGGCAGCGGTTGCGGCGACGCGCTGCACGGCGCCGGTCGAGATTCACGGAGCCGAAGCGGTCAACAAATCGTATCCGAGCTTTTTCGAACACTATCGGAAACTCGGCGGCCACGTTGAACTCAAGGAGGGATAGCCCATGACCTCTGTGATAGGACGAGCGCTTCAGGTTAGCATCTTTGGCGAGTCACACTCCGCTGCAATCGGCTGCTCCATCGACGGGATGCCCGCGGGAATCCCCATCGACCTCAACGCACTGCAGCGCTTCCTCGACCGCCGCGCTCCTGGCCGCGATGCGACGGCGACGCGCCGGCGTGAAGCAGACCGACCGCGATTCGTGAGCGGCATTCTCGATGGCCATACCACGGGCTCCCCTATCGCGGCCTTCATTGAGAACGGCAACACCCGGTCTCAGGATTACGACGAGCTGCGACGCATACCTCGGCCGGGGCATGCAGATTACCCGGCTCGTCTGAAATACCGCGGCTTCAACGATGTCGCAGGAGGTGGCCATTTTTCCGGTCGCCTCACAGCGCCCCTCTGCGTGGCAGGAGGCCTTGCGCTGCAAGCGCTCGACCGCATCGGTGTCCGCGTGGTTGCGCACATCTTGCGACTCGGGCCGGAAGAGATCGCGGACGAGTCGCTCGATCCGCTGCGCTTCGACGAGGACCAGGCGCGCGCGATTTCTTCGAATGAGCTGCCTTGCATAAGCGCCGAAGCAGCATCTCTGATGCGCCCCCGCATCATTGCGGCTCGCGATGAGCTCGATAGCGTCGGCGGGGTCGTCGAATGCGCGGCGTATGGCGTTCCCGCTGGCATAGGCGACCCCATGTTCGCCGGCATCGAAAACCGTATCGCCCAGGCCGCGTTCGGCATACCCGCGGTTAAGGGAATCGAGTTTGGCGCGGGTTTCTCAGCGGCGCGCCTGATGGGCAGTCAAAACAACGACCCCTACCGCATGGTTGACGGCGATGTGGCGCCTCAAACGAACAATGCGGGAGGCATCTTGGGCGGCATCTCGACCGGCATGCCCATCGTATGGCGCATGGCCGTAAAGCCGACCCCATCAATCGGGCGCGTTCAGCAAAGCGTCGATCTTGATGCCCGCTGCGATGCAGACCTTGTGGTGCGCGGTCGGCATGACCCCTGCATCGTCCCGCGTGCGGTGCCGATCGCAGAGGCGGTGTGCGCGCTCGCCTTGCTCGACTTGTTCATCGAGGATGGTAGCTATCCTGTGAGCGCGGCGCGTTGACCGCCGCGCGTGCGCGCCCGCACAAGGGGATTCCACGCGGAGCCGCGCCTGCGCCATTCAATTCGTCACGGCAATCGTAAGCCCATCTCTTGAGTCCATCTCAACCCAAGGAGCCATACATGGATCTCGCATCCGTTCGAACCGAGCTCGACGTGATCGATAGCCAGCTGCTCGACCTGTTCACCCAGCGCATGAATCTTGCCGCCCGCGTTGCCGCGGCGAAAGCGGAACGCGGCAAGGCGGTATATGACCCCGCACGCGAGCGCGAGAAGCTGCTTGATGTTGCCAAACACGTGCCCGAGCATCTGCAGGCTCAAGCAATCGCGTTGTTCTCGCTGCTCATGAGCATGAACAAAGCCGAACAGCAACGCATCATCGCCAAGAACGACCAGACGAGTCGCGCCCAGCGCGTCCGTGCAGCGCGGCTCTCGGAAGACACCCCCTTCCCCGCAACCGCCACCGTGGCATGCCAGGGTGTCGAGGGAGCCTACAGCCAAATCGCCGCATGCAAGCTGTTTCGCGTGCCGGGCATATCGTTTTTCAACACCTTTGATGGTGTATTCCGCGCGGTTCGCGAGGGGTTCTGCACCTTCGGCGTGCTTCCCATCGAAAACTCGACCGCCGGATCCGTGAACGCGGTCTATGACCTGCTTGCCAAGCATTCCTTCTCGATCGTGCGCAGTCTGCGGCTCAAAATCGATCATAACGTGCTCGCCAAACCCGGTGTGCGCCTTGAGGATGTTCGCGAGGTGTATTCGCACGAGCAGGCCATCGCTCAATGCAGCGGATACCTCGATGCGCACGGCATCCATGCGGTCTCTTGCATGAACACCGCTCAGGCAGCGGAGATGGTTGCGCGTTCCGACCGCACAGACGTGGCCGCGCTCTCTTCGCGCGATTGCGCGGCGCTTTACGGGCTCGATCTTATTGACGAGAGCGTTCAGGATTCTGACAACAACTACACCCGCTTCGTGGTCATCTCGGCTACGCCGCAGGTATATCCCGGTGCCACGCGCACCTCGCTCATGCTCACCGTCCCCCATGAACCCGGTTCGCTGTTTCGCGTGCTCGAGCGCTTCTATGCACTCGATATCAATCTGGTCAAGCTCGAGAGCCGTCCTATTCCCGGCCGCGACTTCGAATTCATGTTCTATTTCGACATCGATTGCCCGGTGGGTGCGAACGCGTTGGACACGCTTCTCGACAGCCTGGATGACGTCTGCGAAAGCTGCACGTATTTCGGCAGCTATACGGAGGTGATGTAAATGGACGCGCCGACTCGCCCCTATGGTGTTTTGGGGCGCACCCTTGCCCATAGCTACACGCCCACGATCTACCGCATGCTCGCCGATATGGACTACGTGCGCTTCGAGCGCAAACCAGATGAAGTCGAGCAGTTCGTTCGGGGTGACGAATGGGCGGGTGTAAACATCACCATTCCCTATAAGCAAACCGTTGTCCCGCTCATGGATGAGCTGAGCGATGCGGCGCGGCGCCTGGGCAACGTGAACACCATCGTGCGGCTCCCCGATGGCCGCCTGCGCGGCGATAACACCGACTACTACGGCTTCACCGTCTTGCTCGAATCGCTCGAATGCCCCGTTGCCGGCACGCGCGCGCTCGTGTTCGGTGGAAACGGTGGCGCGGGAACCACCTGCATGGCCGTTCTGCGCGATATGGGCGCCCGGCCTGTCTCGGTGGGACGGCGCGGCGAGGTCACCTATGATGATCTGGATCGCTTTGCCGACGCGCAGCTCATCGTGAACGCGACGCCGGTGGGTATGTATCCCGCCTGTCCCGCATCCGTCTGCTCGCTCGATACCTTCCCAGAGCTCTCAGCCCTTATCGACATCGTGTACAACCCCGCGCGCACCGGTCTTATCTTGCAAGCGGAAGCACGCGGTATCGCTTGTGCAGGCGGACTTGCGATGCTCGTCGCGCAGGCGGCGGGCGCGGTGCACGCATATACCGGGCAGGAGATATCGCGCGAACGCATCTTCGAGGTCACGCGAACCCTGGAGATGCAGACGCAGAACATCGCGCTCATCGGCATGCCGGGCGCCGGCAAAACACGGGTCGGACGGGCGCTTGCTGCCTTACTTGGGCGCGAGCACATCGATCTGGACGATGCGTTTGCAGAGCACGTCGGCATGGCATGCGACCCGTTCATCCGCATTCATGGCGAAGATGCCTTCCGCGCGGCCGAGACCGAGGTGCTCGCAGACGTTGCAAAGCGAAGCGGGCTTGTGATCTCATGCGGCGGCGGCGTCGTGACGCGCGATGAGAACTATCCTCTGCTCCACCAAAATAGCCGCATAGTTATGCTCGACCGCCCGCTCAGCGAGCTCTCGAGCGCCGGACGCCCCATCTCGCAGCGCGATGGCATCGAAGCGCTCGCTCGCATGCGCTTGCCGCGCTATCGAGCCTGGGCGGACCTTATCATCGCCTCGCGCGAATCTGCCGACGCGACCGCGCACGCGCTCTACGAAATGGTAATCTAACGCCCGCTGTTCGGTTACCATCTAGGAGGTATTCATGAAGGCGCTGGTCATCAACGGCCCCAATATCAATATGCTCGGCATCCGCGAGCCGGATGTCTATGGTACGGAAACCTATGAGACCCTCGTCGAGCTTTGCAAGCGTTCAGGCGATGCGGTGGGATTCGATGAGGTCGAGGTCTTCCAGTCGAATCACGAGGGCGACATCATCGACCGTATTCAAGAATCGCTTGGCTCCGTAGACGGCATCGTCATCAATCCTGCGGCGTACACGCACACGAGCGTTGGCATCTTGGACGCGCTCAAGGCGGTGAGCATCCCGGCGGTCGAGATACACATCTCTGATGTCGATGCACGCGAGGAGTTCCGGCAGGTATCGTATGCCGGCATGGCATGCTTCGCCCGCGTCGCCGGCGAAGGGCTCAACGGTTATGCGCATGCTCTCCAGCTCTTAGCCGAGCGCCTGACCAGCTAGACAGTAGTCTAGTACCGGGTGTCAGACTACCGCACCCGCTTCGGTGAGCATCTGGCGGGCGTGCGCGAGCGAGGCGTCGCCGATATCGCCCGAAAGCATCCGGGCGACCTCGCGCACGCGCGCGTCCCCCGACACCTCGAACAGTTGCGTCTCGGGAATACCCTCTCCCCCCGTCTCATGCTTGCGCACCACATAATGCCGTTCGGCGTACACGGCGACCTGGGGAAGATGGGTGACGACGATGACCTGATGCGTACGGGCAAGATCGGCAAGCACCGCAGCGAGCGCTCGAGCAACCGCGCCGCCCACGCCGGCATCGACCTCATCGAAGACCTGCGTATCGACCTGGTCGGATTCACCCATCACCACCTTGCATGCAAGCATGACACGGGAAAGCTCTCCGCCCGATGCGATACGGCGCAGCGGACGCGGGGTAAGGCCCGCCCCGCTGCGATATAGCAGTTCGCACGTCGTAGGCCCCGCCTCTGTCCAGCGCTCCCGCGGAAGCGGGCGCGCTTCCCACACCAGCTCGGCATGGCTCATCTCAAGCCGCGCCATCTGCTTGCCCACGGCGCGGCAGAACTGCGGCGCAGCCTCGTCGCGCCGTTTTCTCAATGTGCGCGCCGCCGCGACAAGCGCCTCCTCCGCAGCCGCAAGCGTCGCTTCAGCGCGCCGAATTCGAGCCTCGCCATCGTCCACGACCGCCAACAGCTCCCGAGCTTCATCGCGTTTCTTGAACACGTCGTCCATATGAGGGCCGAACTGACGAAGCAACCCTTTGAGCGCCGTATAGCGCTCCTGCAGACGCGCCAACTCCCCTGGATCGAAATCGATGCGCTCCCGATACCGTCGAAGATCGGACGTGGTGTCTTCAAGCGTGATCGCCGCGCCGGCAAGAGCGTCGACGAACGTGGTGAGCGTCTCGTCGATCGAGCCGAGACGCGAGAGGTCGGCGATCGCGGCGTTCAGCGCATCAAGCGCGCCGCCCTCCCCAGCGATTGCCTCGACCGCCCCGTACGCAGCGCTCACCAGCGTCTCAGCGTACTCGGCGCGCGGCAGGACGTCCTCGAGCTCCTCCAGCTCGCCAGGCAGGGGATCAACCTCTTCGATGCGCTCGAGCGCGAAGCGCGCATCATCCAACCGCGAGCCTTCCGCCTGCGCGGCGGCGCGTATGCGCTCGAGTTCACGGGCGGCGGTGCGCGCCTCGGCAAACGCCGCGCGATAGGCGGCGCGCGCATCGCCGACACGCTCGCCCGCCCAGGAATCGACCATTTCTACATGCGTGGCCGGGTCGAGCAGGCGCTGATGCTCATGCTGGCCGCACAGGTCGATCATGGGGTCGACCAACAGGCTGAGTTCGCGAATGCTCACCATGCGCCCATCGATGCGAGCCCGACTTCGACCGTCCGATCCGACGCGGCGCGCCACGCAGACGCCATCGGTGTCGCCATCATCGCGAAAGAAGCGCCCCTCGACCTGCGCCGCATCGCACCCCTCACGAATCTGCGAGGTGTCCGCACGGTCGCCCACGAGCAGCTTGAGCGCAGAGAGCAGCGCGGTCTTGCCGGCACCCGTCTCACCCGTAAGCACGGTAAGCCCTGGTGCAGGAGAAAACGTCGCGGAGCGAATCAATGCGAGGTTCGAAACCTGGATCTCATCAATCATGATGCACTCCGTAGAACACGCGCGAGACCGAATTGTAGAAGCTCTCGGGGCCATAATCGAGCAACAGCACGTCACCCGGCCCGCGCCGCGCAACGACGCGGTCGACCGTCATATCGCGCGCGACGAACTGGCCATCGACGGCGATCGCGGGCACCGACGGACGATCCTGCGACAGGGTTATCTCGACCACATCGGAGGGCGAGGTTAGAAACGCGCGCGCCTGGATGGTGTGCGGAGCGATGGGCACACAGACCATGCCGTTATAATCGGGGCTTACGATGGGTCCGCCCGCCGAAAGCGCATACCCCGTTGACCCGGTAGCAGTCGAGACGACCACGCCATCGCCACGCAACCGGTCGATATGACGACCCGTTACCGTGATATCGAACTCGACCATCTCGGAAAGCGGCCCTCGGGTGAGCGCCAGATCGTTCAATGCGAAGGTATCAACCATCTGGTCGTCCGCCTCGTCGGAGTGCCCATACACATCGATCGCAAGCGTGGCGCGCCGACTCACATGCATTTCACCGGACAGGGCGTCTTCGACGACGCCCAGGATGTCGCGCTCCTCGGGGCTTGCCGCCGTCAAGAAACCGACATGGCCATATGACAAGCCGAGGATGGGAATCTCCTGGTACCCAACGATGCGCGCCGCCCGCAGCAAGGTGCCGTCGCCACCGAGCGAGATGACCAGATCCGCGCCCTCGATATCTGGCTTCGAAGCAATATTCGAACGCTGGTCTGCCGCCCACGCAACGTCATAGCCCTGCCTGCCAAGCCAGAGTTCAAGCGAGAGCCCGCTTTCAACTGCTTCGTGCTTATAGTAGTTCGGAACCAAAAAGACCTTCATGCGCCTGCGACCTCTTCAATCATGGCATGCATCCGCTCCTGGGCGCGCTGGCGCTCATTTGAATCGAACGCACCGCGCGCGCCGAGCAAGAAAAACTCGACATTTCCCTTTGCCCCGGTTATCGGTGACTTGCAAATCTGCTGAGGCAAGAACCCTCGGTCGTCAAACAGCTGCACCACGCGCGCGAGCACCGCTTGATGAACCGCCGGATCGCGCACGATGCCGCCCTCCCCCACATCCGACGCAGGCGCTTCGAACTGTGGCTTCACCAGGGTAAGGAAGCGCCCGGTAGGGTTCAGAGACGCAACGACCGCATCGATGATGTGAGCGATGCTGGTAAACGAGACGTCACAGACCGCAAGGTCGAACGCGCTGCGATATCCCAAGTCTGGAAGATCGACGATGTTGGTGCGTTCGCATAGCACGACGCGCTCGTCGGTTCTCAGCGACCACGCAAACTGAGCTCGCCCCACATCCACCGCAACCACCTGCGCGGCTCCGCGCTTAAGCAAGCAATCGGTGAACCCCCCGGTTGAGCAGCCGATATCAAGGCAGCTAAGCCCTGAGGGATCGACGTCGAAGGCATCGAGCGCGTGCGCGAGCTTAAGGCCTCCCCGGCCAACAAACGGAATCCGTCCTTTGACGTGAAGCGATAGCCCCGGCTCAACCATGAGCCCGGGCGAGGTGAGGCGCTCGCCGTGTGCGGAGACCTCGCCGGCCATTAAGATGCGCAGGGCATCTGCACGGTTTGCACAGATGCCCTGCCATACCAATTCATCATCAAGACGAACACGCTTCATGTCATGCCTGCCTACGCGGATGCATCATGCGTCTCAGATGGAGCCGACGATTCCTCTGCCTCGGTCGCTGAAGCCTCCGAATCATCAGATGAGGGCTGCTCATCCTCGGTCGCGGCCGAATCGAGCTGCGCCGCCTCATCAGGGCTCATATCGAAATTATCGACCAACTCGACAGCGCGGGAGCCAAGCGCGATGGCCTCATCGAACAGATCGAGGCTCCGCTCGAGCGACGTGTCCTTAGAGCGCACGGTTGCGATAATCGCATCCATGCGCTCGGTGATATCGGCGAAGCTGTTCTGCGCGGTCTTCGCCATCGCTAGATTCCTCCCGCCGAATCGATCGCGCCGGAATGAGACGCCTCGTCACCTACCGGGTCGGAGGTTGGCTCAAATTCCGATGATTCAATGCGGGCGCCATGTCGCGCGGGAAATACGCGGGCATCGCGCACGACGCGCCCCAACACGCCGTTCACAAAGCTCGCTGACTCATCGGTGCCGTACGCCTTCGCGATCTCGACAGCCTCGTTGATCACCACTGCGTCATCGACGGATTCGGGCGCGAAGCGCAGCTCATATACGGCCAAGCGCAACAAGTTGCGGTCAGAACCCGGCATGCGCTCGAGCGCCCAGTTCTCCGACACGCGCTGTAAGCCGCGGTCGATCTCATCGATATGCTCGTAGCATCCACGCGCAAGCTCGGCGGCATAGGGTAAAAGCGGGGTCGCCTCCTCGGAAGCGCGTGCCAGCATATAATCTCCCGCAAGCACCTCTTCGATGGTACGCCCGAGAATCTCTGCTTGGAAGAGCAGCTGAAGCGCCTGGCTACGCGCTAGCGTGCGCCCGCGTTCGACTTTGAGACTCATCCTACTCCTTCGGAAACACGAGCCCATCGATGCAGACATCAACCCGTGCGACGTCAACTCCAACTTGCGCGTCGACCGCATGCGCCACCGCTTCGCGGGCGACCTCGGCGAGCTTTTTAAAGGGGTAACCGAAAAACACCACCAGGTGCACGGTGATGGCAAGCGAATCGTCTTCCACAACCGCCTCGACAGCAGGTGACCCCGCGGTCGAACGAGCCGAGAACATCGACACGAGGTTGGATGCCAGATCCTTCACGCCGACGGACGCGATGCCTTCGATCTCCTCAAGCGCATGTGAAACAACGGTCGCCAGAACCTCGGGCGCGATACCGATGCCTGAAATGTAAATCTCTTGCGACATAGGATCCCTCATTCTTCCTAGCGCGTTCATCGATTAGACGCGAGAAACGAACTTTCCGTCACGAGTATCGACTTTAATGGTCTCGCCCTCGTTGAGATACATGGGAACCTGCACCACAGCACCGGTCTCGATGGTCGCGGGCTTCGTAGACCCCTGGACGGTGTCGCCCTTGAAACCCGGATCGGTCTGCGTGATCTGAACCTCGATGAACATGGGGGGATTCACGCCCATGAGCTCGTCGTCTGCGTACAGAAGCTGGCAAACGTCGTTCTCTTTGAGCCACTTGGCATTATCGCCAATGAAGTCGGTGGAAACGGGCACCTGGTCATAGGTCTCGTTGTCCATGAAGATATAATCGTTGCCATCGTTGTAGAGGTACTGCATCTCGCGCGTGGTGAGCATGACGCTCTCGAACTTGGTACCGGCATTGCAGGTGTTCTCGACCACGCGACCGGTTTTGATGTCCTTGGTCTTGTAGCGAACGAACGCGCCACCCTTACCCGGCTTGACGTGCTGGAACTCGACGATGGTGCACACCTTGTCCTTGATGCGCAAACCGATGCCGTTCTTGAAATCGGCGGTGCTGATGGTTGCCATGTGTTCCCCTTCTGGATTACCGAATCGCGCGGACGCGCGCTGCATGCGTGCATGAACGGTATGATTATACGCTTTCCACCGCGCATCCGCATTGCTGGCAGGCTACCCTATCAGCAATCGATAACTTGCAGCTCATGCGGACTCGTGGTAAAGGGCTCAAAGCCCTCGGCGGTCACCTGGCCGTAGTCCTCCAAGCGAACGCCAAACTCACCGGGCAAATACACGCCGGGCTCGACTGTGATGACCGCGCCCTCGCCCACGGTGTTGTGCATGCGGCCAAAGACGGGAAGCTCGTGGATATCGATGCCTACCCCATGCCCCAGACCATGCCCGTAGTAGTCACCATAGCCCGCGTCGCCGATGATCTTGCATGAGAGCTCGTGGATCTCGTTGCCGTCCACGCCCGCATGAATCGCAGCCGCGCACTCCTCGTGCGTCCGTTGCACCAAGTCGTAGATCTCGCGTTGCCGCGCGCTCGGCTCGCCCAAGCACACCGTGCGCGTCATATCGGCGTTGTAGTCGTGATAGCGCGCGCCGTAATCCATGAGCAGGAACTCGCCTTTTTGAACCGCGCGGTCGCTCGGGATGGCATGCGGGTTCGCCGCGTTGGGGCCAGAGGCGACGATCGTGCTGAACGCAAGGCCGTCTGCACCCTGGCTGTACATGTAGTTTTCCAGCTCAAGCTTGATCTGTTTCTCGGTCATACCCGGGCGGACGAACTCAAGCATATGAGCGAAAGCGGCATCGGTAATGGCCTGTGCACGCTTCATAAGAGCGACTTCCTCGTCATCTTTCACCGCGCGCATGAGTCGCAAATCACCATGCATCTGAGGCGTAGATACAACGATAGACGCATCTTCGAACCCACGCACAAGCTTGGTATAGAACGCAAGATCCATTGTGTCCTCGACCGCAACCACATGCGCTTTCGCATCGCGCGCGCGTTCGGAAACCCACCGCGGGATATCGATGACCTCCATGTCGAGCTGCCACGGAGCCGACTCGGGTAGATGCTCGACGAACGAATTGTAGTAACGAGAATCAGTGTGCAACCGGCAGTCGGAGCACGTGATGAACGCAGCATGCGGGAGCTCGCCGGTGAAATCGAATACGCCCTCGGCGCCGGTGAGCCACCGTAAGTTCGCCTCATCGCGAATGATGACCGCATCATAGCCGCGCTCATCCATGAGCGCGCGGACGCGCGCGACACGGCTTTCGGGTCCTGTAAGCGTGGATGCCATATCCATCCCTTTCTTTCAGTGCTTCAGCAGCATTTGGTGACCACCGAATCATACGTCACAAACTCGGCGCGGAAAACCCCACATCGCTATGGCAAGCAGTCCATCCGCACGATGCGTCGCCACCGCATCATGCGCCGGCAGACGATGCCGTGCAGCGCTAATTCCGAGTGAGAAGGCCCTTGGTGAACGCCTGCGTTCGCGAATCGATCCGGTCAAGGTGCTTCGCATGCCCCAAGCGACCTTGATGCGCGCACCCGAGAACCGGTCAGTCCTCGCCGCCTGCCAGAAGCTCTGCGCGAGCCGCGGTGTACGCAGCGGCATGGCGCGCAAGAATATCGTCGGAAACGGCGGTCAAGCGAACCGTTCCCGCAAGACGCGGCAGCGCAAGCATGAAGCGATTCGAACGGCGCGCACGCGTCTCCTTGATCGCTGCGATGAGCGTCTCGGGAGCGAGATCGAACGGAAGCTCCTCGATACCCAAGTCTTCAAGCAGATCATCCTGGTCGAAGACGACCTGCGGGTCGAGGCCAGATGCCTCAACCGCTAACCGCGCCTCAAGTCGTATGCCCTCGGCGCGCAGCGCGTATGATGGCACGTCTGGCTCCAAACACGTCGCGAGCGCCGCGGCGACCGCCTCACCGTACTCGAGCGCCCGCCGTGCTGATAAATTCGTCGCTTTAACGACATTGCGACGAGCGAGCTGGACGGTCCTAAGCGTCTCGTTCAGCGCAGTGATATCACGTGCCGCAAGCAACGGCGCCCGTTCTGCAAGAGAGGTCCAAGCACGCCGACCTTCGGCCATGCACGCAACAGCCATGAGCACGTATCCCATGCGAAGCGACTCGATGGGCATATCGGAAATGAGATCGAGGTTACAGAGAACCATCGTTGGGTCGGGACGTATCGAAAGCATGCGCCCCGCGCCCGCGACATCGAGCCCGTGCATCTCAGTCGCCATGGTCACCATGGCATCAAGCTCTGTCGGCATGACGGCGCAAGACATTCCACCGCACCAGAGCCGCGCAGAGAACGCACCGATGGAGCAGAGGTCTCCGTCACCGATGGCGAACAGCAGGTCATCGGCGGTGAGTTCATCGACTGCGAGGCGCGCGCAGATTTGATCGGCACGCGCGAGCGTGCATACATCCTCATCATCAGGCACGATTAGCTCGGTTACGGCGAAACCGCCGTCGATGAGCGCGCGGCGTATGTCAACGCCATAACGCTCCCAAACGCCTGCGCGCGAAAACGCGAGAGCGCGCTTAGGCTTGCCGACCGCAGCGCTCGCAATGCGCGGCAGGTCCTTAAGCATATCGGCGCCGATGCGTACATCAACGGACCGTTGGTTGAAATTAAGTAGCTGACGCTTGATTGTCACAGCAAACCACGCTCCAAAAGCATATCGGCACACATATACGATACGTCCTCGAATGACCGGCCGCGAATATCAACGGTGAAATCCGCCGCGTCGATATACAGCGGGCGGCGATGACGATATAGCTCCGCCGCGTGCTCGGGGGATTTGAAATCGGGTCGATTGCTCAGCGAGCGAATCTGGCGCAAGGAGTCGGAAAAGTCCCCATCAAGGTACACGCAATACCCCATGCGATGCATGAGCTCAACGTTCTCCTGGGTCTCGACGATACCGCCACCGCACGAGACGAGCAGGCTCTGCTCTGAATCAAGTGAAGCGAGCGCGCGGGTCTCGAGCACCCGAAACCCCGACTCACCCTCGACGCGAAAGATCTGGGAGATGGAACGCCCTGCGCGGCGCTCCACCAAACGGTCGGTGTCGAGATACGTTCGACGAAACATGCGCCCAAGGCTTCGTGCGAGCGTTGATTTGCCCGCACCAAGAAACCCGATGAAGAAGATGTGGTCGCACCCGCGCTTATATGCGTGCTCCACCATGGCGGCATCCTTCACGGCTCTACTCCTCGCACGGAACATCGCGCAGCACGCAACGCTCGAAGATTCGAAAGAGCTGCGTGTACCACAGGTCAACCGTTGTCTGCGGCTTGACCAAAATGGTATCGATGCCCGCAAGGTTACCCGCGCACACGTCGGTAAAGATCTGATCTCCCACCATGACGGCCTCGTGCTTGGTTGCACCGATGCGCGTGAGCCCCGCGGCCAAGGCAAATGGCGCCGGCTTCATCGCATGGCTGATCGCTTCGAGCCCGAGTTCTTGAGCAGAATGCATCACCTGGTCGCGGTGCCAATTATTGGATACCATGCACAAGCGAAACCCCATGCCTCGCGCGCGGTCGAGCCACGCGAAGACCTCGTCTGGTGCGCTCGCGCGGTCGCGTGGCACCAGCGTGTTATCACGGTCAAGCAAAATCGCGCGCTTGCCCTGGTCATAGAGCGCATCGAGATCGATGCGATCGACCGATGCGACATATCGATTAGGTGAGAAAAGGCTCATGACAACGAATCCTGATACGCTTGTTGGTTTTCTAAGAACTCTTCGTATGTCTCGCTGAACTCGTGCGTGCCGTCTCCATCGGCAGATAGCACGTAGTACAGGTAATCAGTATCGGCCGGGTTGAGCGCAGCCTCGATCGATGAGATGCTCGGCGAGCAGATAGGCCCCGGGGTAAGCCCCGTGTATAGATAGACGTTGTAGGGGGAGTCGATCGCGAGGTCATCATAGGTCACGGTATCCGATCCGCCGCCGCGCGCATACACAATCGCGGCGTCGATTTGAAGCAACATGTTGGCATCGAGACGGTTATAGATAACGCTTGCCACCAACGCGCGTTCATCATCCACCGCCGTCTCACGTTCGATGAGCGATGCCAACGCGATGATCTCTTGCATCGTGAGGCCATTCGCCCCATCTTCGAGGTCAAGATCGGCCGTCTCCTTCACGAATTGGTCGAGCAGGGTACGGATGATCTCGTCGGCGGTCGGTGTGTCGGAAAACGTATAGGTCTTAGGGTAGAGATACCCTTCGAGCGAGTCATCGTACGCGCCTTCCAGGAAGGGGTAATCATCGGAATAATTCGATGCTTTTGCCTGCTCAAGGAATTCATCAGCGGAGATGCCGTATACCTCTTCCACACGCTCGGCAGTCTGCTCGACCGTAAGCCCTTCCTGAATGGTAAGCGTCGCATTGTCGGCATTGGGCCCGTCGATGAGCTGCTGGACCACCTCCTCGGGATCTTGCAGCGTGGTGAAGATGTAATTGCCCGGCTTTAGTTGCGTATCAGCGTTCATCGAACGCACCGTTGCGTAATATTCCTGGGGGTCTTCGATGATGTGATTCTCCGAGAGAATCGACGCGATCTGGTCGCCCGACGCTCCGGTTGGAATGGTTATCTCGACCTCAATTCCTGCTTCGACCGTTGATTCCTCGCTTTCAGAGAAAAGGCTGGAGATCGCGGGAACAGCGAACGCAACCGTGGCCGAAATGACGATGAGAACAACGATGCCTGCAACGATGATGGGAACAGCAGACACCTTTTTACGCCTGCGTGCGCTATAGCGCGGCTGAACCCTCCGCACGCCATGATGATGCGCGCGGGCCGCGGCACCATGCGTGGCGGTTCGGGAAGCGCGAGAAGCGGACGAGGTATACGAGCGCGTGGAACCCTGTGCTTTGGACGCAGCGCCGGGTTGCTTAAAATGTGATCCGGTCGACCGTGCTGAAGCTTGCGATGCACGCGCATGGCGACCTTGCGAATGACGCGTTGCATTGTTCCGTTGGTCTGCCACAAGCTCCCCCTCGTTTACGTACACAGATACGACCGATCTTTCGTGCATAAGTGTACCGCATGAACAGGGAAACATTAAAGTTTTCATCGAATGTTGAGGGTTTGCCGGGGAAGAAGCAGCTCCTGTTAGCACGCACCGGAAGAAGAACCGCATGCCACCCGGAGCGGAAGTAACCGAACGAGATGCTGCCCCGCTCGCTGTGCACGCGAGCAGGGCAGTTTTCAGCGATACGCACAGACCGGGCAAAATGACTCGCTCGACGTCTGCAGCGGATCAGAGCAAACGCGATCGCGTCATCTTACCCAAAACCGCCTCGCAAAGGCGATGCTAGACTCGGTGGAAGATTCCCTTGATACCGCGCGCCACCACGTCGAGAAACGAAAGCGACCGAACAAGTTGTTCGTTTGAAAGGTGGTCGCGCATGGCGCGCAGCGTTCGTTTGTTGTCGCGCGTCGAAAAGATGAAATCCCCGCTCTCCTTTGTCATGATGACAAAGCGCGCGATGTGCGAGCCGAACATAACCGAGGCGGCAACCGTGTCTATCTCGCTCCAGGGAATCTGAATGTAGTCCTCGACGTTGCGTTCGTTGTAGAACTCGAACGCTTTATCCCCGAGCATCACATCACCTTGCTTGGTGAGCCCGCGCAACGACGTGGCCTTGATGGTAAGATCAACCGTCGTGTTCAGAGACTGTGCCATGTGCGTGCCCTACCCTACTACCTCAGTGTAATCCCGGTGCGCCGCGATGTATTGAATAGAACGGTGCGAAACGAGCAGAACCCGCCATCGCGCATGGCGAGCACGATGGCGGGCATACCGAACACGGCAACCAGGGCGGCGCGTCCGGAAACAACAATTACAGCAAACCGACCAAATGACCGACGATGCCCACGATGAAGAGGGCGATGATGATGACGATCGGTGAAACCTTCTTCTTGAGCAGCCAGCAGCACAAAAGCGTGAGGCCGACGGCCGCGAGGCCGGGAATCAGGCTATCGAGGTTTTCCTGGAGCGTTGTGACGCTGCTCGAAGAAATGCTCAATCCGCTCGCCTGGTCAGACAATGCCTGAAGAATCGCCGCACCGGTGCCTTCGCTCTGTGCGATCGCGTCGAGACTCGAAGGATCGATGTAGGCACCCTCATCAAGCGCCACCGTGGACACGACGGGGGCAAAGGAAATCGACACCCAGCGGTTTACCAGGGCACCGATGATGAACATGCCCAGGATCGAGGCGCCCTCGGTGATCTTGCCAAGCAAGCCGCCCGAAAGATCCTTGGTGATTGCGGTGCCGACCTGATACCCAAACTCCTGCGTGTACCAGAGGAACACCATGCGAATGACGTTCCACGCCACGAAGAAGATGATGGGGCCCATGATGTTGCCGGCCATCGCCATGGACGCGCCGAGCGCACCGAGGATCGGGCGGACGGTATACCAGAACACCGGGTCGCCGACGCCAGCCAAAGGACCCATCATGCCGACCTTCACGCCCTGGATCGCCGCGTCCTCAACAGCCGCGCCATTTGCACGCTCCTCCTCGAGGGCGAGCGTGACGCCCATGACGGGGGCAGACACGTAGGGATGCGTGTTATAGAACTCCATGTGGCGCTTCAACGCCGAGATCTGATCGTCTTTGCTGGTGTAGAGCTTCTTGATCGCCGGGATGATGGAGTAGCACCAGCCGCCGTTTTGCATGCGCTCGTAGTTCCATGAACCCTGTAGGAACTGATGACGCCACCAAACCTTGATCCGGTCGTTCTTAGAAAGCGTAATCTGTTCTGCCATGTTGCTCACTCCTCCCCTACTCATAGTCGTTCAAGATGTCGCCGAGCGGGTCGCCGGTGCCGCCACCGGTGCCGCCACCCTGCTTGGCGAGCTCCTTGAGTCCCAGGTAGATGAGAGCGAGAGCGATGCCGATGACACCAAGGCCGATAAGCGTGAGCTCGCCGATCGCTGCCAGGACGAAGCCAAGCGCGAAGAAGGGCCAGACCTCGCGGGTTGCCATCATGTTGATGACCATCGCATAACCGACCGCAGCGACCATGCCGCCGCCGATGCTCATACCGTCCGTCAACCAGGCAGGCATGGCGCTCAGCGCCGCGGTGACCGCCTCGCTTGGAATAAAGCAAAGCGCCGCCGCGGGAATTGCGATGCGAACGCCCTGCATGCAGATGGCCAGGATCTGCAGCGCATCAATCGTAGCGAAGTTGCCCTTCGCCGCCGCCGCGTCCATCGCATGCACGATGGGGATGGCAAGCGTGCGGCAGACCATCGTGAGGAACAGGCCAGCGACCGAAAGCGGCACGGCCACAGCGATAGCAGTTGAAATAGCAGTGCCCTGCGCCTCGCCGCCGTTCAGGGCGATCACCATGAGAATCGCCGAGGCGGTCGATGCGAGCGCGGCGTCGGGAGCGACGGCGGCACCAATGTTTGCCCAGCCCAGCGCCATCATCTGAAGCGTGCCACCAAGAATGACGCCCTCGGTAAGATGGCCGCTCACCAATCCGATGAGCGTGCACGCGACCAGCGGCTGATGAAACTCGAACTCGTCTAGAATACCTTCCATACCTGCGAGGAAGGCAACAATGACGATGAGCAGAATCGTAATTGCCGACATATACCCTCCTTCTTAGGCCGCAGCCAACTCGGCCTTAGCCTTCTTGATCATGTTTTCGAACAACTCGGGTGCGTCAGACGGAACCTTGCGGACATCGAATTCGATGCCCCGAGCAGCGAGCGCCTCGAGCGTCTCAACATCGTTTTGATCCATCGCGATGGCATTCGTCACGACGACCTTGCCCACGGAGTGAGCCATGGAGCCAAGGTTGACGTTCTTGATGTCCACGCCCCCCTCGACCGCTTTCAAGAGATCCTGAGGATTCTCAAAGAGCAGCATAGCCTTCGTCGCACCAAAACGCGGGTCATGAGCGACGTCGATCATCTTTTGAATCGGAACCACGTGTGCCTTAACTCCTGGAGGCGCAGCCTCGATGATCATGCTTTTGCGCAGGTCGTCATGAGCGACGGCGTCGGAAACCACGATGATGCGATCGGGCTGCGTCTGCTTCGTCCACGTCGTGGCAACCTGGCCATGCAGCAAGCGCGTGTCTACGCGGCAGAGCACGAACTTTATGTGACCGTCACCGAGTACCGTACCCTCGGGAATAGCATTCGCCGAAGTAGATGCGGCCACCGTCTTCGTAGGCTCAGGCGCGGGCTCAAGCGCCTCGGGCTTCACGCGCACGCCATCGCGTGAATCTGCCAACACGCCGGCTGCGACCTCATGCGCGGTGGCCTCAGCGTTCATCCTGAGCGTATAGGCGGTGATAACCATAGGCAGATTCATGCCGGTGACAGCAGACCAGGTGGGATGCGCATCGAGCAGGGCATTGATTTGATTGAATGGCGTACCCCCCCATAAATCGACCAAGAAGAGAACCTGGTCTTGGTCAGAGAGGGTAGCGACGCTCCGCTCAATTTCCGCCCTGAAGTCGTCTGGGCCCATGCTGGGCTGCAAGCTCGCGGCAACAACATCAGGCTGGTCGCCGAACACCATCGACGCGGTCTGTTGTATACCCTGTGCCAGATCGCCATGACTCGCAAGGACAATACCTACCATACTTACCTCCTTCTCATCAAATAGCCCCAAGGTAGTGACGTTCACACTCCCGCGCTGCGTGAACGTTAGACCGAAATATAGAGGAATTATGGAGAAAATGCAAGGTCTTTTCGTAAATTGTTATAAAAAAGACAGTATTTTAGACACGCACATCTCCCGCATTTCCGCAGGATATAGCGTGAATCCGCGGTATCATCCCCTGTTAAGCTCGACGGGCATCGAGCCATGTCTGCAGGAACAGGCTCGCCGCGACCATATCGACCTTACCGCGCATATCGCGCTCAGAGAGCCCTTGTGCGCGCAAGATGCGCTTCGCCTCCTGCGACGACAAACGCTCGTCGATGAATTCAACGGGCAACCCAGCCGCACGGCCGATTTTCTCCGCGGCCGCGGTCACGCGCTCCGCCTGCTGTCCCACCTTGCCCGCGAGAGTCTCAGGGCGTCCGCAGACGAGCACATCGGGATCATAATCTTCCAAAAGGTATCTAAATGACTTCGCGTGAGCAAGAACCTCCGCAGCGGGGAGCACCCGAACCGGCATGGCGACCGTACCCGACGCATCGGAGACCGCAATGCCGATTCGAACCTCACCGATATCAAGCGCGAGCGCGACCATCGCAGAAAGCCGTATCTGAGTTATGCATCGAGCGCGGCACGCGCCGCGTCGAGCGCCGCAGGGATACCCGACGCATCCTTGCCGCCCGCCTGTGCCATCTGCGGCTTTCCCCCGCCGCCTCCACGCACAAGCGGTGCGATCTGCTTGATGATATCCCCAGCCCTGAAACCGGCTGCAACGGCCTCATCCGTGGCACCCGCAAGAAGCGCAGGCTGCCCCTTCGAGGTGACGGTCGCGATCACGCACGCGACCGGACCTGCCACCTTCTGGCGGATGGAATCCCATGCGTTGCGCAAATCGGCGGCCTCAAGCCCCGCAAGCTGAGCAACAACCAGGCGATACGCGCCACGATCTTCGGCCGCTTCGATAGCCTGCCCGATCGCATCGGAAGAAGCACCGGTCAGGGCGGCCTTGATCTTCTGCTCGGCGGTATGCAGGCTTTGTTGCAGCGAGGCAATGCGCGCCGGCACCTCATCCACGCGACATTTCAAAGCTTCGGCGGCCTGCTCAAGCACGGCGATGCGCTCGTTCATGAACGAGATTGCGCCAGCAGAGGTAACTGCCTCGACGCGCCGTATGTTCGCACCGGTCGATGATTCGGAGACGATCTTGAAAAGCCCGACCTCTGAAGTGTTGCGCGCATGCGTGCCGCCGCAGAGTTCGCTCGAAACCTCGCCGCAGGAAACCACGCGCACCTCGTCGCCGTATTTCTCGGTGAAAAGCGCCACGGCACCAGACGCCTTTGCCTCTTCGATTCCCATGACCTGCGTGACCACGGGCAGATCGGCAAAGATCCAGGCATTCACAGCATCCTCGACGGCACGCACCTCGTCTGGGGTCATAGACGAGAAATGGGTGAAATCAAAGCGCAGGCGTTCATCGTCTACATAGGAGCCCTCCTGGGCCACATGCGTGCCAAGCACCTGGCGAAGCGCGGCATGAAGCAAATGGGTAGCCGTATGATTGCGTCGAATGCGTTCACGGCGGGTTATATCAATTGCCGCCGTGACCTCGTCGCCAACCGCCAACGCACCCGCTTCGAGCACGCCCGCATGGGCTGTGATGACCTTTTCCTGCCATACCGTGTCAGCCACAGAAAAGCGCATGCCCGCACCGTTTGTGAGCGTACCGGTGTCGCCGCACTGGCCTCCGCGCTCCCCATAAAACGGTGTTCGGTCAAGCACGACCTCGGCGCGCTGCCCCGCAGCAAGCTCGTTGACCGAGACGCCGTCGCGAACGATCGCGACCACGCGCGCGACCTCCTCAGACGCGTCATAACCGGTAAACTCCGTGGGCGCAAGCACATCGGAAAGCGCAAGCCATACGGTATCGAACTTCGACCACGCCACGTCTTTCACCTGGGCGCGCGCACGTTCGCGCTGCTCGTCCATCGCAGCATCGAAGCCGGCGCGATCGACGTGGTACCCGCGGCTCTCGGCGATCTCGACGGTAAGGTCGACGGGAAACCCAAACGTGTCGTGCAAGGTGAAGGCTGAACGACCATCGAGCTCGCCGCCCGCCGGCAACGCGCTCAGAACATCGTCCAGATACGCGGTGCCGTTCTCGATGGTCGACGTGAAGCGCTCTTCCTCGCTATCGAGAAATTTCATCACCAGCGCGCGCTGGTCAACCAGCTCGGTATAGTGCTCGCCCATGATGTCGATGACGCGCTCCGCGTAACGGCACATGAACGGCTCGAGAATACCCAATAGATGCCCGTGCATGATGGCGCGACGAATGAGGCGGCGCAGCACGTAGCCACGGCCCTCGTTCCCCGGACGGATGCCGTCGGCAAGCATGAAGGTCACCGCGCGCGCATGGTCGGCCATGATGCGCAGGCTTCGGCTTGCGCCCTCGTACACGCCGGGTTCATACACCGCGCCCGATATCTCCTCGCCAAGCGCGATGAGGCCGCGCAGAATATCGGTCTCGTAATTCGAGCGCGCGCCCTGCATGATGGCCGCGATGCGCTCAAGCCCCATGCCGGTGTCGAGGTTGCGCTGCGGAAGCTCCGGCATAGAACCGTCTTCCTGGCGATCATACTGGGTAAATACCAGGTTCCAGAACTCCAGGTAGCGATCGCAGTCGCATCCGGGCGCGCAATCGGGGCACCCACAGCCAAACTCCTCACCCTGGTCGAAGTAGATCTCGGAGCACGGGCCGCATGGGCCGGTGGGGCCTGCTGCCCAGAAGTTATCATCCTCGCCCAAACGGCTGATGTGCCCCGGCAGCGCACCGAGCGCTTCCCAGATGCGATAGCACTCATCATCGTCGGTAAAGACGGTGAAATAGAGTCGCTCTAGGGGAAGGTGCAAGACATCGGTGATGAACTCGAGCGAGAGCTTGCACGCCTCATCTTTGGGAATGCCGCCAAATGAAAAATCGCCGAGCATCTCGAAGAAGGAGAGGTGACGGCCGTCAGACCCGATCACATCGATGTCGTTGGTGCGCACGCATTTCTGGCACGACGTGGCACCGATCTCATTCATGGTCTTTTTGCCCAGGTAGTACTGCTTAAACTGGTTCATGCCGGCGTTTGCGAGCAAAAGCGACGGATCGTCTGGTATGAGCGAGGAAGACGGAAATACCTTGCAACCGCGCTCAGCGAAGAATGAGAGAAACGATGAGCGAATCTCGGCGGTGGTCATCGATGGAATCTCGTCAGCCATTGAGCTATCTCCTTGGATGTATGCGACAGTCAAGCCTAAACGTCGATAGTATAGCGAATTTGCGCACCGACGGCAGCGAAGCTGCG
Organism: uncultured Enorma sp.; assembly: GCA_964624825.1. Taxonomy (GTDB): domain Bacteria; phylum Actinomycetota; class Coriobacteriia; order Coriobacteriales; family Coriobacteriaceae; genus Enorma. Next base: position 126,170 of record CAZUYD010000001.1, read on the forward strand.
GCGTACGCACACTTTAACGATGCCGTGCCGCCTCGGTGACGTGCGCTCACCCAAGAACCCCGATCCGCCTGGGTAGCATAAGCCCCGCGCATCAAGTTCAAAGAGCAACCCATCGACCGCTCCATATAACGAAGCGGCGCATGCGGCTGCCCGCGGAGCGAGTCGCAGACGCCAAGCACCGTCATGGTAATGTCTTTACCGGGCATCGACCTGCCCGTTCCCATGCGAGCACCTACTGTGTCCGGATGAACCCTTCGGGATCGATCTTGTTCTGGATCTTCTTGAGTGTCCGGCGCAACAACCGTGAGACCTGTACCTGCGATATGCCAAGCTTCTCGGCGATCTCGATCTGCGTCATGCCCTTTAGGAAGCGCAGCTCGATGACCTCGCGCTCGCGCGGTGAGAAGCCCTGGAGCGCCTCTTCGATGATCAGGCGATCGTCGGTGAAAGCCAGGTCGTTGTCCTCAGTGGCATATCGGTCGATGACCGAGGGCGCATCGTCGCTCTCGGTATTGCCCGTGCCCTCAAGCGGCACGGAGCTATATGCGCTCGAGGATTCCATGGCTTCGAGCACCTCATCGACGGTGGCATCGAGATAGTCGGCAATCTCATTGACCGTCGGTGAGCGCTGGAGCTGCATGGTGAGCGCATCGGTCGCCTGGTTCACCTTCGCTGAAAGCTCCTGCAGGCGACGCGGTACGCGCACGCTCCAGCCCTTATCGCGGAAGTGCCGCTTGATCTCGCCCAAGATGGTGGGCGTCGCGTAGGTGGTGAACTCAAGTCCGCGCCCAGGGTCGAAGCGGTCGATCGCCTTGAGCAGGCCAAGGTAGCCCACCTGGATGAGATCGTCCAAAGGCTCGCCACGGTTTTTGAATTTGTTGGCCAAGAAGCGCACGAGATTTAGATGCGACATCACCAGCTGCTCGCGGGCGTCCATATCGCCCTCTTCCTTATAGCGGCGAAACAGCTCGTGCGTCTTCTGCTTGTCCCAGGCCGATTTACTCGACGAGGTCTTTTCTGCCATATTAGACATCCGCCTTGAGTTCGAGATGGATCCGTGCGGGGGCGTCTGCCGTCTCGTAGGCATCGCACACCGCAGCGAGAATGAGCCCGGCATATGCGGCGGGGCTCTCAGGGTCGGCCGCAGGCAGCTCGTCAATGCCAAGGTCAACGTCGATGGCGACATGCGCATCGTCAACCGTAAACGTCAGCGATACCTGCGCATCGGCTTCAACCGAACATGCGTAGATAAACGCCTCCTCGGCGGCCATGCGCACGTCATCGATGCGATCGACCGACATCGATGAGAGCGCTGCTACGTTGGCCGCGGCCATGCGCACAAGCCGCGCCAAGCGTGGGTCGGCCATGACGGTGAGCGTCATGGGGCAGATCGGTTTTGCAGTAGCCATGCTTACATCTCTCCCTGTTCGGTTGAAGGAGCCTGGGATGCGCCTACGGTCTCATCCGAGGTGGCGTCATAGGTATAGTAGTACCGAGACGGCAGATGTGCGCCCGTGCCCTGCGTCTGCTCGAACGCGGCCTCGGAACCCAGCGCCTCTTCGGGAAGCGACTCCGAGACGACGGACATACCTTCGAGCGTGCGCTCGTCCGAACCGGTCTTGATCTTTCCCAAAATGCGACGAGCGGCTTTGGAAGCGGAATCGGCGACCCCGGAAACCGCGTTGCCGGCACTCGCCGCAGCGCCTGACACCACCGAGACGTCGCGCACCACGCCCTCGATCTCGACAAGGTTGGCCGAAAGCGCCTCGACGGCGGTATTGGCAGATTCCATGAGCGGTTCGACCCGCGCGATCGCAGGCTGCAGATCATCGAGCGCGCCGTCGAGCTTCGCGACAACCGGACGAACCTCAGCAATGGTTTCACTCATCTCATCGACGGCCTTATCGATCGATCCCATGCTCCTATCGAGCACGTTCATGCTCGCACGTGCGCGACGAGCGGTAACAGCGATCTCCACAATTGCCCAGACGCCAACAATGCCCAGCACGATACCAAGAATTTGAAGCGGCTCCATAGAATCCCCTTTGCTCCGCGGTGCACCTGTCTGCGATTCTACCCTAACGCCCACGACTGAGTCGCTTGCACGGTCATTACAAAAGCCAGGTCATATATATGGAATTATGATATAGACGTCGCGTGTCGCCGCCTTTCGCGCAGGCGGATCCGCAGCAGTCGCATGCATCCCGCCACACCGGCGCGCACGACGAAGCCTACGCCCCATGCTACGCTCCCTGCTCGAACCGCCACTGCTCCCAACCTCGGCCAGATGGCTTCCAGAACGCCCCGCGCTCAAGGCCATCGGGAAGATATTGTTGATCGACCCAGCCTTCGGGATAGTCGTGCGGATAGCGGTATTCGCCGTACCCGTCTGATCCCGGGCGATGCCGATCGCGCAGGTGGTCGGGCACCTCGCGCTGCCCGCCGGTGCGAACGTCTTCGAGCGCCGCATCGACCGCGGCCTCGCATGCATTCGACTTCGGGGCGAGCGCGTTATAGATCGCCGCCTGAGCAAGATTGATGCGGCACTCGGGATATCCGATGACCTCGGCGGCTTTGAACGCCGCGGCAGCGACAAGGATCGCAGACGGATCGGCGTTACCGATGTCCTCCGACGCAGCGATGAGTATGCGCCGCGCGATGAATTTCGGGTCCTCTCCCGCGTCGATCATGCGCGCAAGCCAGTAAACCGCCGCATCGGGATCGCTTCCGCGCATCGACTTAATGAAAGCCGAGATGATGTCATAGTGCATATCGCCGTCTTTGTCGTACGGAAGCCCGCGGCGAGGGTTTGCCATCTGCACATCGTCGAGGGTGATGGGAAGCGGCACGCCATCTTCAAACTCTGAAACGCCCGCAGCGTCAGGGCGCGTCAGGGCAATATCGCTTGCAAGCTCGAGCGTGGTAAGCGCCGCGCGCGCATCGCCCGCAGCGAGGGTGCAGATGGCCTCAACGACCCCCTCTTCGGCGGAAAACCTCCCCGCAAGCCCTTGAGGCGCACTCAGGGCGCGACGAACGAGCACCGAGATCTCATCGTCTGAGAGATGTTCGAGCTCCACCACCCGTGAGCGCGAGAGCAGAGCCGAGTTGACCTCGAAGTACGGGTTCTCCGTCGTCGCGCCCACCATGATTACCGTTCGGTTCTCCACCGCATGGAGCAAGGCATCCTGCTGAGAGCGGTTGAACCGATGGATCTCGTCGATGAAAAGGATCGTACGCCGGTCGTAGGACATGAGACGCCGTTCAGCATCATCAATCTCGCGACGCAGATCCTTGACCGTTCCGGTAACCGCGGAGACCTCGACGAACTCGCTTCGGGTGTGCTTGGCGATGATATGGGCGAGCGTGGTTTTGCCGGTACCGGCAGGCCCATAGAGGATCACGCTCGAAAGCGCATCGCGCTCAATCGCAGCACGAAGCCATGATCTAGGCCCGACCGCCTTCTGCTGGCCCACATATTCATCAAGCGACGTGGGGCGCATGCGCACCGCGAGCGGCGCATTTCGCAAGCTGCGTTCAGACTCCACCTGTGAAAATAGGGTGTCCATGTCGTCCTTTCCAACGTGAGGACGCGCCGGGCGCGCGAAGCGATCGTCTTGCGCGACGAGCCCGCGCTATTCGCCTGCGCTATTCATTGATATAGGTGCGCCTCGGGAAATGTATCTCGGGGAAGAGCTTCGTGGCGAGCTCAGCGAAGTAGTCATCGGTCATGCTCGCAATGTAATCGACCACCGTCTGGTCGAGATCGCGCCTCCAATCATAGGTTCGCCCATAGCGCGCAAGATGCTCCTGCACGAGCGCGATATGATGCCGGACGATAAAGCTCGATCCGTCTTCCGCGCGCAGGTCGTCTAAACAGCGCTCATACATGAGCTCAAAGGCGCGCGCGAGCACCTCGGCGCGCTCCCCTTCGATGCCGCTCGACTTGTAGATCTTCGCGTAGTTCTCGGCCTTTGCGCGTCTGAGCTCGCAGAACAGCTCATCGCTCATCTCGATGCGGTTCTTACCATAGCTGTGCTCGATGATGTCGGCTGACGCATGGCTCAAGATCCACGAGTTATACGCGCCACCGAGCCCGTCCTCGAACGCGCCCTCATCAAGAAGACCCGCCTCGATCGCATCCTGCCGATCGCGACCCACGTAGGCGATAATGTCAGAGATGCGCACTACGCAACCCTCGAGCGTCATGGGGCGCAGATGCGCGATCGCATGGCCGCCTTGCGTGTAGCACCTCTCCACTACAGAATCGAACTCGTCGAAGGCGCTCTGGCCGGAAAGCTCGAACACGCGCTGTTCATACTCGCCGTTATGGCACAGCGCGCCATCGAGCGTTTGAAGCGTAATGTTGCGCCCATAGATGGTGTCGAGCACGCGCACCGAATGAACGTTGTGATGGAACCACCGCCCGGTGCGCGCGTGAAACACATTGTTGAGACAGCGCTCTCCTGCATGGCCGAAGGGCGTGTGCCCTAGATCGTGGCCAAGGCCGATCGCCTCGATGAGGTCGCAATTGAGCCCGAGCGCATAGCCGATGTCGCGTGCGATCCGTGCGACGAGCTGCACATGGAGCCCGCGCCGCGATAGATCGTCGTTGCTTCGAAAGCTGAATACCTGCGTCTTGCCCGCATACCGGTTATATGCAGGCGTATGCATGATCTTTTCGACATCGCGTACGAAGGCCGGCCGCCACAGGGAAGGACGATCTGATGGCCGGTCAACGCGGCGCAGGGCATCTTCATTGCGCGTCGCATAGGGGTTGCACCAACCCCGAGCACGGTCATCGCTCATGCGCTCGACGAGCTCAGGCGAAAGCGTGTCGCGTATGCTGCGCATGCGTGCCTGGACGAGCTCACGGGTCATCTCATCTGCCATGGTGCCTCCTCGATTCGCGCGGCGAGCAACAGAACGTCTATTCGCTTTTCGCTATCATCGCATACCATGAGGACATCGGTGGCTGCCGAGGCCGTCGTCACACCCAATGCACTCATGAGCCGCACACAATGAGCGCGAGGGGAAACGCGGCCGCGAGAAATGGCAGCAACGGCAGGGCGCTCACCCGGCGCATGATGCCCGCCGCCGCAAGCGCAAGCAACGCCGCAGCATATGCGATCACGCCGGGCAACGGCGCGATCAGCATGATGGCGAACAGCGCCTTGATATCGCCCATACCCTGCCCGGGCGTACCGCGACGACGCCAGATGACCTCGAACAGAACGAGCATCGCGCAGAGCGCGAATGCGCACGCCGCGTTTCGAAAAAGCGCGAGCGCCCCCTCAAGGAATGCGCATCCCAGTGCCGCCACAACGCACAGAAGCGCCGCGAGCCCGTTGGGGAGCCGCCGCTCGCGCGCATCTATGATGCCCGCGCAGATGAGCAGCGCGCATACCGCCCCATAACCCGCACCGATCACCGGCCATCCTCGACCACAAGGCAGCCCATGTTCAGTCGTCCTGCAAACTCACCGATGACCGCCGCCTGCCCGCAGCGGGTGAACACCCCGGCAAAACGGTTGCGGAACAAGAAGAGCCCTTCCATGTTCATATACGGTTCAAAGGAGCGCCCGATGCCGTCGACCCCGCCCTCAACATTCATGCTGGCATATGGAGTCACATACTCTTGCACCGTGCCGTGCGAAGCGGCCATCTCTTGGAGCACCTGATGCCACTGCTCGTCCGTGCAATCCTGGCCGGCACGTACGCCGATGCTGTTGTAACCGTCGCGCGGTTTTGCGATCCACTTGGCTCGATCGGCGAACTGGGAAAGGTCGGTTGACTCATCGACAAGATAGGTGGCCGGAACGTGCTCCCGAATGAATTCAACCTCCTCGGCAGTCAAGATATGCTGAACGATCGGGCTATGGAGCACGGCGAATACGGTCTTGGTCGCACACGGCCAGGTTCTGAAGCCGCCCACGATGGGAACGGTGCCCGTCTCGGCACAGGCGAGAAAGGCATCTGCACCCGCACAGGGTTTCTCGAGCATCTCGGAGATAACCACGCGGCGCCAGACGCAATCGATCTGCCCCACGCTATCGAACAGTCGCCCGCCCTCAAAGCGCAGATCGCGAATGTCTGCAAAGCGAAGCTGCGCGCCGCACTCGGCAAATACACGGCTGAACTCATCGATCTCCTCGCGCACGATGCTCTCGGAATAATCGACGGCTACCACCTGCGGGCAGGAGGCCATGCCACCGGCCTCTCGGTAGCAGCCGAGAATCGCGTCGGCGCAAGCGCTGTAGATATCAAACGCAGCGACCGCGTGGCGCGCTGCGAACCGGGAGCCTGTCTTGGTCAACAGGTTTGCGTGCGTCACCTCGACCGCCGAGAGCATGCCCGACGACCCATCGGTGTTGAGCTCGCAAAACTTGAAGGCACCGGTTTGCTCGTTCAAAAAGATGTCAACGCGCGCGATGGGAATCTGGGTGCTGAAGGCGTTCGGCATGCAGGCGAGCGCCTCGATGCGCGGGTCGAGCCCGAACGCGGCGCGAAGTGTCTCGTCGGTCACGAAATGACGAGTGACCTTATCCATGATGGAGCCCATGGTCTCGGCGATCCATGCCAGGTATCCCAGATCGCGCATCGAGAAAACCTTCGGCACGAAGCTCCACTGAATCGGGCCGCCATGATAGAGGGCGTTCGTGCCCGCCAGGTACCGATCGCCCGCCTCATGCGACGCCTCATCACCACCGAGTGCGCGCGCATCGGCAATATACTCATCCTCAAGCCGCACGCTATCCAGGGGGAACGCAACATCGCGGGAGGGCGCAACCGCTGTCGGATCCACGACACGCAAATCCATGATCGGCGACTCGTCCGCCATCGATATCATCCAATCGTCCATGCGGCTATCCGCCTCAACCATCTTCAACCTCCTGGGTGCGCGATAATTCCCGTTATAGCACGCTCGCTCAGCCTGTCTCTCCCACTACGTCATCGAGCGTGAGCGATAGGCTATGCGGCGTGGGCACCCAGTCAACCTTCAAGAAAAGCGCCGAAACGATAAGCGGGATGTACGTGAACATGAAGAGCGGATAGGTAAATAGGTTCGCAACGATACGCCACCGCTTTGCGCAGTGGATGTGCCGCCATTCGAACACCATCGTCAAGAGCCCCGCGACGAAATACGTCTGGTAGAGCGCAACCAGCGTCATGAAGATCGACTCGGTGCACGACTGCATCTCGGCGTCCGTCGCCAAAAACCCGTGACTCAGCAGCCCAACGATAAGAACCGCACCGTTTGCAATGATCGAGATGAGCGTGATGAGATTACCCGGTGCGACCGTCACGAGCATGTCGTAGGCAGCAAACCGCCTGAACTGGAAGATGGATTTCACCAAATGCTTGCCATAGGTGAAAAATACCTGGTAAAAGCCTTTTGTCCACCGCATGCGCTGCTTCCATGAAGCTACGAACGTCACCGGCTGCTCATCGAAGAACTCTGCGGGCGCATAGGCGATGCGCACCCCGTGCACGGCGCAAAATGTTGAGAATTGAATGTCCTCGGTCAGCGAATGAAACTGCCAACCGCGCATGCCCTTGATGATGTTCGCGGAGAGAAGGTACCCAGAACCCGAGACTGCACACGAGGTGCCGCAGATCATGCGGGCGTTGTTGAGGAAGCGCGCCTCGCGCAAGAAAGCGGTCGCATAGGCCGCTGAGATCCACGAGCTGCCAAAGTTCTTCGAATTGCGATAGCTGGTTACCGCCATGTAGCCCTGATCGAACGCATCGTTCATGATGGTGGTGTAGTCTGAGCTCACCAGGTTGTCCGCATCGAAGATGAAAAAGCCCTCGTGCACGTCGGGATATTCGCGCAAGATGCGCTCGAACCCGTAGTCCATAACCCAGCTTTTGCCCTTGCGCGCGAGGTCGTTGCGCTCGTACACGATCGCCCCTGCGTCGCGCGCAGCCTGCGCCGTGTTATCGGTGCAGGCATCGGCGACCACGAACACGTCAATAAGCTCCTGAGGATAGTCTTGCGCCTTGATCGATCGCACGAGGTTCGCGATGACCGCCTCCTCGTTATGCGCCGCAATGAAAAAGGCGTATCGATGCAGGCGCTTGGCCTTAGGATGCTGATACTCACCGCGCACGATGCCGATAACGAAAAACACCGCCTGATAGGCGAACAGGGCGCCAAGGAGCGCCATCACGATCAGGTTGAACCGCACGATGGGCGTCGCGTCTGCAAATAGGGATACAAAATCTGATGAAATGAGATCGAACACCGAGGCTCCTCAGTCGGATATGCACAACACGAATCAGTGTAGTCCAGGGTCGAAAGCACGCACAACATTCCCGAGAATGTCCACGATGCCGTGGGTGCTAACCGAACACATGGTGCTAGATTAGCACTTGAGGAATGATGCGCGCACCGGCAGCCGTGCGACCGAGCGAAAGCGGTTCAAGCTCATCGAGCACGGCGGCGAGATCCCAGGGAAGCGTATCGCGGCATTCGACGGGCTCTGCCGTCACAGGATGATCGAAGCGCACGCGCCATGAATGCAGAAACTGGCGGCTGAGACCGCGATCGGCACAATCGAAGCCCTTCTGCTTCCCATACAGCGGATCGCCCACAAGCGGATGGTTGATATGGCGCATGTGCACGCGAATCTGATGCGTGCGCCCCGTATAGAGATGGCACTCGACCAGCGTGTATCCCTCGTCGGCGCGGCTCGCCTCGAAGCGCTCGAGCACGCGGAAGGTGGTGATGGCCTGCCTGGCAAAAGGATCGTCCGAGACGGCCATCTTGACCCGATCGCGCGTAGAGCGGGCGATACCCGTGTTGATGGTGCCCTCATCGTGTGCGATATAGCCATGGACGAGCGCGATATAGCGTCGATCGAGGGTGCGCAGGCGGATCAAGTTTTGCAGCGCGCGCTGTGTCTCATCGTCCTTCGCGGCAAGCATCAGCCCCGATGTGTCGCGATCGAGCCGGTGGACGATCCCCGGGCGATCCTCGCCCTGAAGCGTGCCCAAATGCTCGATGCCGCAGTGATATACGAGCGCATTTGCGAGCGTGCCGTCAGCATGCCCGTGCGCAGGGTGGCACACGAGCCCGCGCGGTTTTGACAATACGATGAGATAGTCGTCTTCATAGCGAATATCGAGTGGTATAGCCTGCGGGGCCACCACACCGGGCTCGACCTCGTCGGGCAGCTCGACCGATATGCGATCCCCCGCAGCGACAGAATATTTCTTCGAAAGGCAGGTCTCGCCGTTCACCGACACCGCGCCCGCCTCGATAAGACGCGCGCATGCGGAACGAGACGGACAGGACGCCTGCGCGCCGAGATACGCATCGAGCCGCGTGCCCGCATGGGCGTCATCGACCAGAATGTGCACGTCGCCTGCCATGGCAAGCTATTCCTCGTTTCGCGCGCGCGACTCTGAATGCACGTCAGTCGAATCCACATCCTGCGGGACGCGCTCGTCGCGTGCGCGCTCGCGCGCGGCATCGTTAGCCGGGGACAGAAAGAGAAACCCAATGAGCGCAATGACGACGCCAACCGTAATGCCCATATCGGCGATATTGAAGCTGGGGAACTCGAAGAAGCGAACGGTGAGAAAATCGGTCACGAACCCCTGCGTCACGCGATCGATGGCATTTCCCACCGCGCCGCCGCATACCATACCCAAGCCGATCGCCTCAAGGCGAGAGATCAACGGCGCGCGCATCAAATAGATGGGCGAGGCCGCAACGATGATCGCCGCAAGCAGTACGAACACAAAGCCATATCCCTCGCCAAGCCCGAAGGCGGCGCCGCGGTTCTCGACGTACTCAAGACCGAGGATACCTGGGATGACCTCATGCGGAAAAGCACCGGCCGCCTGCGCGGAGCGAACGCACACCTTGGTTATCTGATCAAGGCAGCTAACCGCGATTCCCAAAACGGCGAGCACGGCGAGCCGCCATGCGCGCGACGGCCGAAACGGTCTCGCATCAACGCGTCTCATGCTCACCATGCTCCTTTCCATCGGTCCCCTCTGCGGCCGCGCGACCACTGCTGCCGCGCGGCGCATACTCTCTTTTGCGGAAGCCGCCCGTACTCAAGAGCTACGCTTCCATGCTGTCCAGCGCCTGAGCGCAGCGGTCGCAGATATGCTTGTGCGCACCATGGACGCCGGTGCTCTCCCGGTGGTTCCAGCACCGATCGCACCGCTCACCACGGGCGGCCTCGATCCGAGCCGCGAAATCCTCACCGCGCGAAAGCTCGACATCGGACACGATGAAGAACTCGGCAAGGTCGCAAGCGTGCTCCCCCGTGAGCAGGTCATACGCCTCGGCGGGCACCGTCGCAACGACGCGCGCGGCCTGGCTCTTGGTGAATGTGCCCGCTACACGGGCGTCCTCGAGTGCTTTCGTCACGACGTTGCGCAGCTCAAGAGCCGCATCGAGCGTGCGGCCATATTCATTTGCAAGCTCGAGCGAAATTGGAGCCGTGTACCAGTCGAGCAGCGCCGCATACGCCTGCCCGTCACGACAGCCCGCCGGGGCATACGCCATGACCTCGTCGCATGTAAACGAGAGAATGGGCTGCAGGTCGCGCACGAGCATGGACAGCAACTCCGCAAGCACCGTCTGAGCGCTGCGACGCGCATGAGACCCCGCTTCCTCGCAATACAGGCGGTCTTTCAGGGCGTCAAGATAGACGTTCGAAAGCTCGGTCACCACAAAATCATACAATGCACGATACGCACGGCTGAACTCGTAGACGGCATAGGCATCGTCAACCTCGGCCTGAACCTGCGTCAGCCGCGCGATCATAAGCCGGTCGAGCGGCATGAGCTCATCGAAGGGAACGCCGTCACGCTCGGACTCGAACTGCCCCTCAAGCTCACCGAGCAGGAAGCGGATCGTGTTGCGGAAGCGGCGGTACGCGTCCGAGGTGCGCGCAAGGATCTCGTGGTCAATCGCAACATCTGAGGACGTATCGACGCTTGCCACCCACAGGCGAATGATATCGGCGCCCATCTCGTCACAGACCTTGTTTGGATCGATCACGTTGCCGAGCGACTTGGACATCTTGCGCCCCTGGCCATCGAGGGTGAAGCCTTGAGAGACGACAGCCTTGTACGGCGCCACGCCGTTTGCCCCTACGCTCGTCAGCAGCGAGCTTTGGAACCAACCGCGGTGCTGGTCTGAGCCTTCGAGGTACATGCTCGCAGGATATTCAAGCTCTTCGCGACCCTCGCAGACCGCCTTCCACGAGACGCCTGAATCCCACCACACGTCGAGGATGTCGCGATCGGCCTTGAGGTGATGGCCGCCGCACACGGGGCACACGCATGCATCGCCTAGATAGCTCGCGGGTTCATCGGTAAACCACGCATCGGAACCCTTCTCCTTGAAGAGCGCGATAACCGCGTCGAGCGTCGCGTCATTCATAACCTTCTCGCCGCAGTCCGCGCAGGTATAGCTCGGGATGGGCACGCCCCAGTTGCGCTGACGGCTAATGCACCAGTCAGGACGACCCTCGACCATAGAACCGATGCGGTTCTTGGCGCGATCGGGATAGAAGCGCACGTGATCGTAAATCTGGCTGAGCGCCTGCGCGCGCAGACCCGTCTCATCCATGGAGACAAACCATTGGTCGGTGGCTCGGAAGATGGTAGGCTGCTTGCACCGCCAACAATGCGGATAGCTGTGGCCGATGCTCTTCTCGGCAAGCAGCGTTCCGCGATCAGCCAAGAACTCGATGATCTTGGGATTCGCCTCATCAGTGTCCATGCCGCCAAACGGGCCGCCGGTGCCATACCCCTCGCCCACGTAAAAGCGGCCATCGTCGTCAACGGGCATGACGATCGGCAGATCGTTGCGCATGCCGGTGTAATAGTCGTCCACGCCATGACCGGGAGCGGTGTGCACGCAACCGGTACCGTCCTCAAGGGTGACGTAGTCGGCTGTCACGATTTTCCCGCAGACGTCTTCGAAGATAGGGTGCTTATAGGTGATGCCCACCAGATCCTCGCCATGCGCGCCCCAAGGATCGTCGGCATGGGCAGGGGTGTAAAGCGCGGCGTCTTCGAGGCCGACAAGCTCATGGAACACATGCTCCCAAAGCGCTTTAGCCATAATCGCCAAGCGCCCGCCTGCTTCGACCGCGATATAGTCCGCCTCGCCCAGAAGCGCCACGCCTCCATTTGCCGGAAGCGTCCAGGGCGTCGTCGTCCAGATGACCACATCGACCGGCATGCCGGCGGCGGCAAGCGCTTCGGGTGCGTCGATGAGCTCGAAGCGCACGAAAATCGAAGGGCTCGTTTCATCGGAATATTCGATCTCGGCCTCGGCGAGCGCCGTATGGCAATGCTTGCACCAATGTACCGGCTTACGGCCGCGATAGATCATGCCATTGTCGAACATGGCCTTAAAGACCTCGATATCCGCCGCGTCGTGCTCGTGATACAGCGTGAGATAGGGGTGATCCCAATCGCCCAGCACGCCCAGGCGGCGGAAGCCGGCCTTCTGCAGCTCGATGTTCTCGACCGCGAACTCATGACACATCTCGCGGATCTTCGCCGTAGGCGTTGCGTTGAACTTCGCCGTTCCGAGCTTCTCCTCCACCTTGTGCTCGATAGGCTGGCCGTGGCAGTCCCAGCCGGGAATGTAGGGCGTCTGCTCGCCCAGCATGGCGTGATAGCGCATGATGATGTCTTTGGAGATCTTGTTCATGGCATGGCCGATGTGGATCGGGCCGTTCGCATACGGAGGGCCGTCATGCAAAACGAACTTCGAGTGCCCCTCGTTTTTCTTCTGCAGCTGCTCATAGACATGATTTTCGTTCCATGCGGCAAGGCGCTGCGGTTCAGACTTCGCGAGCCCGGCGCGCATGGGAAACGCGGTCTTCGGCAGGTTCATGGTCTCGTGGTAGCTGTTCTTCTCTTTCGCCACGGGGTTCCTCCCTGTTCAGTCAGCGGGATGCTTGGCAAGCATCCGCGCGTTGGGGCGACACAAAAAAGAGCGCCCGTCCCTACAAGCTGGGACGAAGCGCTCCTTCGATGCCTGCGCGCGATACGCCAGACGAAAGCTCTTCGCGTCAACCACCCAGCTTAGGTGCCGCACGCTGTCGTTCGACAACGCTGCACCCGTACTCGGCCGACCTTATGACGGAGGTCGTCCCGGCGACGCCTACTCAGACACCTTTCGCGCAGCGGTTCGCGTTGAACCATTGCCGGCATCCGTTCGGGTCGCAGCTCCGGGGTGATATTCACCGGACGCGCACGCGAACCTCTCAGCAGTCGATCCGCTCTCTCAGGTGCGCGGAGACCGGTTACTCGTCCCCATCTCAGCCATTGCGCGGTATTGTAGCACGTTCGGCAACGTCAAAGTCAACAGCGCAGCAAAGGAAACGATTATTGCGCGAACCATTGAGCTAGTACTGAACGGCCAGATGGTAGCAGCAGCTAGCAACTGAGGTGAATCGCGAATCCAGCGATCTGCTCATTGAAATACACGAGCTTGACCGAACCGTCTGGATTGAACGCGCGGGAATCCTCGTTGATGGTGAGCCCGCGGCTCTTGAAGTACTCCTCTGCGGCAGGTATGTCGTTCACATGCAGCCCGATGTGCCCGTTCTCTCCCCTGCCGCCGCCTTTCATGATCTCCACCAGCGTATCGGAAAAGATCGAGATCGGCGTGTCGTGGGACGCAAAGCCGAACAAGGTCTCAAACATCTCCGCGATGCGCGCCGCATCCTCTGCGTCGGCAGCGTTGATCCCAATATGAGCAACATGCATATCGAAATACTCAACGGGGTTTTCAATGGCATGGGCGTCCATGTGGCTCCTTTCAAGCGATTCGGGCAGCATCATCTAAGCAAGCGGCCGTGTCTTCGATGAGCGCGACGCACGAGGACTTCTCTCATCGGGGGGCAGGAACGGCGCAATCAGTGCGGCGCAACACGGCAAGAACCTCCGTGGGCTCATATCGCGCAACGCCCTGCTCTGCAAGAAGGCGCGCGAACACACCCTGGCCGGTGACGAGCGATCCGGTGAAGGTGCCATCGTAGACCTGGTGAACACCGCATGAAGGGCTTCGCGGCTGGAGAATCGCCATATCGCACCCACCCGCCTGCTTGATCACCTCGAGCGCGCGGCCGGCGCCATGACGATACGCATCGTCCACATTCAGCCCATCACGTGTTCGCACAACCCCTTCCACCAGCTCTGCAGGAGATCGAGGGGTATCCAAGCCACCGAGCACCTCGGGGCAGACGGGAATGAGCTCATGTCCGCGCAGTGTCTCAACGAGGTCTTCGCAACGGTTGTTGCCGCCGCTGTACTTGCACCTCTCGCCCAACAGGCAGGCGCTCACCGCGATACGCACCGCACGCCTATGCGTTCAGCTTGTTGCCGCAGTGCATGCAGAAGGAATCCTCCGC
>CAZUYD010000002.1:0-87264 GCA_964624825.1 uncultured Enorma sp.
CCTCCCGGTTATCAGCCGGACGCTCTAACCAACTGAGCTACAGGTCCATCGCACTAGGAGATGATAACCCTCAAATACAACAAGAGTCAACACTTTTTTAAGGCAAATCTCACTGCATGTGAAGCCGCCAGATCGAACCATGCGGCATTCTCGGTGCAGCCTGTTCGTCTGGTAAGTCGGTGAAGCCAGCGGCGATTCCATACCAACGGTTTTCGTTCGCTGCTTTTGTGCAGCGAACATATGCAGGCTCTCATGTTCGGCGGTCAAGATAACGCTCAGGTTCGCGACAAGCTGCCGAGCGGATTCTTTGCGCCTTCGGTTGGATGTGCCCTCATATGGTGAGCTCCCGGGCAACGTGAGGGAGGCGCGATGAGGATGCATAACCGCATACACGAAATCCTGGCGCATGTGCGTCGAAATAACCAGCGTGTCCGGAGCAGAGCAGCGCGCCGCGCACGCTTTGGGACGCAACGCCGATCGCGCTCGGCCGCGATGGTCTTGGCTGTTGCCCTCATGCTGGTCTCTCTCGCGGTGCCCTTCATCGCAGCTGCCGCACAGAAGCGCAGCGCCGCGCGCACAGATGATAGTGTTGCGCTCACGGTTGGGGATCGTGTGTGGATAGGCCCTGCAGGCGGACGCTATATGCATATGTTTTATGCAGACGGCGTGCCCGCGTATTGCGCTGAGCACATGAAAGAATATCCCAGCGCGGGCTCATACAACACGCGCGACGTCAATGCGCCAACGGGGCAAAACGCGCTCATCAAGGCCATTCTCTATTATTCTCCCGACGCTCCGGGGAGCGGCGAGGTGACCCTCCCGCTTTGGGGCTCATATGCCAATAACGGCCAGACCGCTGCCGAGATGCGCGCCATCGATGTCCATGTGATGCTTTGCTATGCCTATGGCGGCAATCTTGAAACCACGCTCCCCTCATTTGACTTCAGCAACTGGATGAGCGTTCGTTCCTGGATGTTCGAAAACGTGCTCGGCGTGAACGAAAACGGGAGCGTGGTCAACGACGAGGCCCCGTACCAAAAGATCTCGCGCATGGTCGACAAGGTACCCGGCTGGTTCGAGGTGTTCGAGTTTGCCGGCTCAAGCTCAGAGCAGGTAATACTCTCGTACCGCAGCACCGTCGAGGTGACGTTTAATAAAGTATCAGCGGATGCATCGATAACCTCTGGAAACGATGAGTATTCCTACGCCGGGGCAACGTATGACATCTACGATGCCGACGCGCATGAAAAAGTGGCGACCATTACGACCGACGCCAATGGCACGGCAAGCTTACGCCTTGAGCCTGGAAGCTATTACGCCGTTGAAACCGAAGCGCCTGCTGGTTTCGTGAAGAATCCCGATCGCATCGAGTTCACGGTCTCGAAGAGCGGGGACAACGAGTTGACGCTTTCCGACACGCCGGGCACGGTGCGCATCCGCGTCGTAAAGGTTGACTCCGCTACAGGAGGTGCGGCCCAACCCGGCATCTCGCTTGAGGGAGCAGAATATCAGCTGACCGATGCGAACGGCTCCGTTCACACCGCTACAACCGATGAGAACGGGGTTATCGCGTTTGACCGCCTTCCCTTGGGAACGTCCACGATCGTTGAAACGAAGGCACCGACCGGATACAAGCTCGATGAAACGCCGCATCGCTTTACCGCCACCGCAGACGACCTACCCGCCTCGGGGATCATCGAGTTGGAGCCCGACGACGAGTTCGTCGACGACGCGATCGCGTTCAACCTCGAAATCGTGAAGTATCTCGATACGGGAGCTGAGGGACCTGGATTGCAGGAACCCGGCCGTGGAATTCGGTTCGACATAGTCAGCAACACAACGGACGAGGTGGTTGGCACCATCGAAACGAGCGAAAATGGGCTTGCCTCGACGGAAGGCCGCTGGTTTGGAGCAGGCGACAGGCCGGTCTCGGTCATGGGAGCGCTCCCCTACGACGCTGCAGGGTACACCGTGCGCGAAGACCCAGAGAGCGTACCCGACGGATATCAGGCCGCTCCCGCATGGCAGATCAGCTGCGACCAGATGCTCGACGGGGCAACGCTTCACTACATCGTGGACAACGATGCGGTGCGAAGCCGCATACAGGTCGTGAAGGTTGACGCCGACACCGGTCAGACCATTCCGCTCGCCGGGTTCACGTTCCAACTGCTCGATGAGCAGAAGGAGGTCATCACGCAAGAGGTGTGGTACCCGAACCATGAAAGCCGATCGGAGTTCACGACCGACGAAAGCGGCATGGTCACGTTCCCGGAATCGCTTGAACCAGGCACGTATTACATTCGTGAGACACATGCAGCAGCGCCCTATCTGGTCTGCGAAGAAGACGTCGAGATAACCATTGCTCCCCAAGCAGACGCAGACCCCATCACCGTTGTGGCGGTACAAGACGCTCGCGCCACGGGAACTGCGACGATCTCGAAGAAGGATGATGGCGCGGACGCGGGCTTGGCAGGAGCTGAGTTCGACGTGGTCGCAATGGAGGACATTGTTTCTGCCGATGGATCGGTAGATGCCGTTTCCGGGGAGATTGTCGATCATGTTGTGACCGGAGATGACGGCACGGCCAGTTGTGCGGGGCTCTCTATAGGCTCGGTTTCTGCGAAATACGCCTTCGTTGAAACGAAGGCACCTGCCGGGTACGCCCTCGACGAAACCCCGCACCCGTTTACCCTCACCTATGTTGACGACCACACCGATGTCGTGTTCGCCAGCGTCGAGGCGACCAACCGCCCCACGAAGATCATCATCTCTAAGGTTATCCTCGGGTCGGACACGCCGCTGGCGGGCGTCATCTTTGAGTATTGGTGCGAAGAGAAAGACGGCGAGGGCAAGCCGACTGAGACGGGCCGTGCCACCACGGGAGAAGACGGCACCGCGGTGCTCTTCCCGCTGAAGCCCGGAACTTACTGCATCCAGGAGGTTGAGGCACCCGCCGGATATCTCGTCAACGATACTGTCCATACTGTTGCTATCGACGAGAACGGCTTGATTGACGGAGAAGACAGCCACACGATCGTGCTTGAGAACGATTACACAAAGGTCGATATCTCAAAGTGGGACATCACCAATGAGGAAGAGGTTCCGGGCGCGCAGCTGAGCATTCTCGACAAAGACGGCAAAATCGTTGAATCGTGGACATCGGGCGAAACCGACCACCGCATTGACGCGCTCGCGCCGGGTGAGTACACGCTTGTGGAGGAAATGACCCCGAATACCTATGACATGGCGAGCGCGGTTACCTTCACCGTTGAGGAGACAGGAGAGATCCAGCGCGTTGTGATGTACGACGAACCGATCGAGGTGTCGGGGGATATTGATAAGCGACAAGAGGTCGCCGACCCCGTGCGCGAGGGAACCGAAGCCGATGCGCTCGTATCGGCTGGTGGAGCGAACCGCGCGGAGGTAACCATCTCGGACAGCGGGGAGTATGATTACTCGATAGACTTCCGCAACACCAGCAGTACCTGGGTCGACGAGTTCACGGTAACGGATGAGCTCCATGCCGCAGCAGATGGGCTTGCGGTGCTCACCGGAATCACATCTCCGGTCATCTCGGGTGATTATGATGGGCTGTATAACGTATGGTATCGCACAAACCAGACGGATGCTGATTATGTTGACCCGAGCGGGGCGAACGCGACGCGGTCAGACGGACATGAAAACCCCTGGCTCGACCATGAGTCGACCGCGCAGGTGCTCGGAGACGATGGGCGGGCGCTCAGCTACCGCGGATGGCGCTTGTGGACAAAAGACGTTGATGCAACGGCCGAGATTGAGTTGAGCACCGCAGACTTGAACCTGGACGAGAACGAGGTCATCGTGGCGGTGCGCTTCGAATTCGGGCGCGTAGAGAAGGGCTGCACCAGCCGGAGCGATTCGTGGAAGCGCGATGACTTGAAAGACGTCCACGATGACGCAACGGATATCGCAGGAGGCTACAACGGAGGAGACGGGCTCCATGGTGCCATCATGCACATGCGCGTAACCGATGAATATACTGCGAGCACCACGCTCTACAATTCAGCGGTTGTGGACCTGTTTCGAAATGGCGGGAATCTCGGCAGCGATGTATCGCTTGAAGACCATGACGGCGATATGGTTGAGCAGACCCCGCGCTCATCGATAACTCCATTGCCGCAGACGGGACGCATGTCTCCGGTTCCGGCACTCGCAACGACCTCGATCGCCGCAATAGCTCTTGCGCTCATCGCGCGCGGGCGCATGCGCCACCGCTCGCAATGACTACGAGGCGACGCTCGTCCCCTGCATCGGTGATGCAGGGGATTTTCTTCTCGCTAGCCTTGCTTGCGGTTTCAATTATCGGAGCATACCGCGCCGGCGGCGATCTAAGCGCTCACGCATATCGATCGCTTGCAAAGCATATGGAGTCCGCGGAAGTGCTCAAAGATCGCGCTGATTCGAACGAGCAGGAAGCGCTCGATACGGCCGGATGGATCACCGTTGAGAGAACCGCGATCTCGCTTCCGGTCATGCAGGTAGCAGACGGCATGCCGCCAGATTATTACCTCTCGCATGATGCATGGGGACGCCTCAGCCCTCTCGGCTGCCCGTTTCTTGATGAGCGCTGCTCCCTAACGGGAAGACACGTGTTAATCTCGGGGCATCGCGTTGTCGGCACCGATGAGATGTTCTCTCCGCTCGCGGAATGTTTTGACCAAAGCCAGTTCAACCAGATTGGGGATGCTCTCTGGGTTCCTCGGTCGGGAGCCAGAGAGCAGTTCGCGCCGCTCTGCGCATTGCGGGTGCCTGCGCGCTTTGGTGATATTCAGCGATTCAGCTTCGCCGACACGCATGAATTTCGCGTCTGGATACGATCGATTGCCCGGAGCGCAGATGCGCGAGCCGATGATTGGGAACGGCTCGCATCTTCGGCAAGGCGCGCGCTTACCCTGGTGACCTGCGCTGAAGCTAATGGGCATAGCTCAACGAAGACGCTTGTGGTCTTCGTTCAATGAACGGGTGAAACCAAAGGGGTAACCGCGCACGCGACGTTAAGCCGCCGCTAATATGTTGTGGAGCCGACGAGTGAGATGACGTATGCCGCGGCAAAACCGAGGGAGATGGCCACGATCGCCGCAATCGTGTACACGACCCAATGCTTCTGCATGAATGCAATCAGGTTTCTCACAGGGCTTCCCTCCAATTAAGAGCGGCGGATAACCTCGGTAACTACATCGGCAACGAGGCGTACGTTCTTTTCATTGACCCGATACGGCAGGTCTTCCTCCGTACGAGCACATGCAAGGAAGCCGCCTTCGACGCCGGCGATCGTGAGCGAGCGCAAACTCATGTCCATCGCGCGATACGCATCGGTTGCCATAAACGGCATCTCGACCGTATCGAACGGGCGATGGAAGGCGGAAGAGACGCGGCCGACCAGGTTCATGATGCGCTTATCGCCCTTGAGGACGCGCCGACCACCTTCCGTTGCAAGCATTGTGGGGGTGCCGGCACCGATGCTCTCAAGGTTGATGAGGAACACGCCGCGCAGCTTATCGCGATGCGTGTCGAGGAACGCCTGCATGCCCGCGTTGTCATACTCCGATGCGCCGGTCGCGACGAACCAGATGTCGTGGCCGAGCAGTTCGTCATCGCCCAGCGAGGTGACGGCATCGCGCAGATCTTCTTCGGATGCGCCGGCAACGCTGGTCGCGCCGCCCTTCCAGGAGTCTCCCTCGAAGTTATCCCAAGACCCGATATCGCGCCCCGAGTTCTTCGCATCGAAATCGTCGTCCACGCCGAGCCAGTCGCTCATGCTCGTCTCTTCCCGCCTCTTGCGATGAAAGAGCTTGCCGACGCCGCGCCGGCGCGCGGGCTCTGCTGCGGACGCGGGTGCAGATTCATCAGCGCTGATGGTTTCGAACGCACTGTCCTCGTGGATAACAGAGAATGCCGACACAGGCTGCGGCACCGCTCCATCTGCGGTGATCACATCGAACTCGTCGTTTGCAGCACCGACCGAGGGCACCGTCGTGGGCACCTGCGTGAAAACGCTATCGCTGTTGATTGTGCCCGAGGCCGGCATCCCTTGAGAAGCACCCGTTTGAGACGAATCGGGTGCAAACGGATCGACGGGAACGGTGCCGGGGTCGGGCAGGTCGAACAAGGAGGAACGATTCGCCGCAGCCGACTGGTTAGTTGATGGCGCCGCAGGATCGGGCACCGACACAAAGGCGCGCGGGGCAGGACGCGGGGCGGGGCGGGACCTTGATATCTCGGCCATGAGCGAATTGATAGCCTCGTCTTCTTGCGCCCCAGCTCTTTGCGCAGCGGTTGGGGCAGCCGTATTGTCTGCCTGTGGCTGGACAGCCTGCGTCTGGACAGTCGGTGGCTGGACAGTCGGTGCGACGGAACCAACCGAGGTCTCGACCGAGGCGGGAAACGCCTGCGTTTTGCCGCGTTGCATCGAGCTGTCGCGCGCGCCATCGCTAACCGCAGGCGCAGGCTCGCTCTCCATCACGATCACATTATCGATACTGGGCAGAGCGACCGTCGAGCCGAGGCGCGCATCTTGCGAGGACAAGTTCGCTGCTCGCGTCGCATCAGGCGACCGACCCGCACTCTGGGTTGCTTCGAGTGAAACCGCAGCACTCTCGTCATCTTCCGTGGCCGCGTTGACCTCGACCGTAGGTTGTTCAGAGGGCACGCCGTCCGCAGGAATAGCATCTTGCTCTTGCTCCACAGCAACGTCATCGGGCGCGGAGCCATCGAACTCCGACAGCGCGTCTTCGATCATTTCGCCCGCTGCCGGCATGTCATCATACTCATCGGCCGAATCAGCCACATCATCGTGCACATGCTCGTGTGAGATCACCGAGCTGAGCATGCTCTTGCCCTTGCGGAACAGGTGCGCGGCTCCGGCGCCGACAGCTGAAAGCGTCTCGGTAAGCTCGCCAGCATGTGCCGCGACGTTCATGTGGGGAACAGGGATTCGCTTACCCCTTCGGTCATGTTCATCGTGCTCGTCGTATGAAGCGGCCTCGTCTCCAAGCTCATCAGCGTATGGATCATCAGGCTGCTCAAAGGGCGCCTCATCGGCGGGCGCCTCATCGGCGGCGTAAACAGGTTCGCCGTAGTTTTGATAGCCAACCGGTTCATCATGCGACTCGGCATCAAATTCATTGCCAGAACCGCCATCGAACTCACCACCCGGCACGGCAGAGTGAACGGGGATTGCCGCCATAGCCGGCATTTCGGAACCAGTGCTCGCTCCAGTGGCGGGGGCATCAGAGCTGCTGGCAGGTGCCTCATCGCTGCTTGAAACGTATTTGATGATACAGCTCTCGGGAACCATGCCGATTCCCCTGATGACCTCCTCGCCGAAACGATAGTTTCCGAGTGCATTTACCAGGCGCGGACGGGTGTCAGCGGGTTCCCCGGACGCATCGAGCGCCGCGCCGCCAGCCTCACTCGTCTCGATAGCGGCGCTGGTCGCACCGGCCTCCATCACAGGTGACGCGTCCGACACAATCGCTGCGTCGGCCGCGGGTTCGGATTCCATAGAGCGCTCCAAGGTACCCCGAGCAGCTGCTCCGCCAGCCGATTGAACCGCCGCCCCACCCGTGCGCAGCGCGGCTCCCCCAGCGGCGCCTTGTTGGACTTCAACGCCTGCGGTAGCGATCGGCGGCACCTGGCCGGCGCTGCGCGCGCCCTTTGAGGGCACGGCGAACGCATCCTCCACCTCAGACGTTGAAGCCATCGCGTGCGCAACCTGCTCACCGGACATTGCGGCCGTATCGCCAAGCACATCGACCTCGGTCGGGGCGGGCGCACCGGCGGGCGCGCGGAGAGCTGCCGCGTGCGGCGGCACCGTCTGAGACGCTTGCCCGGACACGACCTCCCCGCCCATAGAAGCGACCGCACCAGCCAAGTCGTCAACGTCTATGGGCGCGGTACCTTGGAGCTCATCGGCCATATCGGCACCGTCAGGGTCTGACGCATCTTCAGCAGGCACCTCGCCGAGAGCGTCTTCAGGCACATCGCCTGCTGCAACGACAGCGGCGCGTTCCGAATCTTCAGCTTGGCGTATCTGCTCGGAGAAAAATTCCTCAAAGGGGATCTCGTCAGGAAATTCGTTGCCTCGATTGAAAGGCGCAACGGCATCCATAACGCCCAAAAGCGCCGCAACAGACGACTTGTTGCATATGGATCCCGAGGTGTACGGCAAAATGAACCGATTGAGTATCACGCCGGCTGCCGCGGCGAGCGGTACCAGGGAAACCACGAGGGCAACAAGCCATAAAACGACCTTCGCTGAGCTCGATATGGGTAGAACGCGCAGAACCGCGATGATTGCCGGTACAAGCATGGCATATGGAAGCAACTTGGTGATGATTGGGCGGTAGCTCGCATAGGGAAGGCGCGCAAACAAGTCGGCACGCGGAGAATCGTAATGCGCGACCACCACGACCGGGCGGTTCCGCGGCGAGGCCAACGGTCCAGAAGCCTTATGGTAGGCAATCACGTTCTGCGACAACCCCTTGCCGCCGATGTCGGAAAACGACACGCGCCTCATGCGTTCGAGCTGGTACACGACACCCGCAGCAATCGCCAGCACAACGCCAACGACCCCGAGAGCACCGCCGATTCCCATAAACAGCGCACCGATGAAAACCATGACCCCCAAGGCCGCGCGCACGATCTGCGCGGAATTTGAAGCGTTGAATTCCTGAATCTCCGGATCGAACCCATGGTTTGAAAAGATGCGCGCGATATCCTCGGCAGCAACGCGCTCTTCTTCGCTGCACGCGGGAGTGATCCCCATCGTTTGGAGAAGGTGGTTCAGATATTTGCGGGTGGTAGCCATGCGCTCTTCCTATCCCTGTCCTTTATCGCGGTCGAGATGCACGCAACGTGCGGAGAAATCATCCATATGTGGGAAAGTATACCGCTACTCTCGTCAGTCTGCAGCATTACCGCAGGTTGCATGCATATAGAGATAGGGTTGTGCGAGCTATCTCCACATCGGGCTCCACATCGAGCGGGTACAGATATCGAACGACTCAGGTAGAATGTATGCCGAAGAGAGGGGCGAGCGCCCATGGCCACACAAAAAACCAACAGAGGCGCGGCGAGCGCAACCGCACAACGCCTGCTCAACCTGGCGTTTATCTTCAACACGACCAGCCGGCCGCTTTCGACCGACGAGATCGTCTCCGATAGCGATTTGGGGTATGGGTCGGCCGTGCGCGCATCGGATATCAGGAAGTTTCGCCGCGACCGCGCAAGCCTCGCCGAACGCGGCATATGCATTTCTGAGGTTCACCCTGCGGGAGCACCCGAAAACAAGGAGAGCTTTTGGAAGCTTGACCGAGAGCGCACCTTTGCCGACACGGGCGTTATCACCGTCGACGACGCGCAAGCGCTCGTCGCGGCTATCGACGAATATCTTACCGGCTCTACAACGCCGCTGCTCAAGCCGCTTATGGCCGTACGCAGCAAAGCGCTAGAAGCTGCGCAGGCGCACGGCTACCATCCCGTACTCGCGCGCAAAAGCCCCTCATCAACCGCGCTGCAGGCGGTGCTCGACGCGATCTGGATCGCGTTCTCGCTTCGCCGCGCGCTCCCCTTCTCCTACACCAACGCTGCAGGCGATACCTCGTCCCGCATCGTTTCCATCTACGGCATCTTCTCCCACGAGGGAATCTCGTACATCACCGGGCTCGACAACACAT
Source organism: uncultured Enorma sp. (assembly GCA_964624825.1). Taxonomy (GTDB): domain Bacteria; phylum Actinomycetota; class Coriobacteriia; order Coriobacteriales; family Coriobacteriaceae; genus Enorma. The sequence goes on from CAZUYD010000002.1 coordinate 9,717, forward strand.
CGGGAGAGGTGCGGACGTTTCGCGCCGACCGGATGGAGCGTGTCAAACAGCCCCGGGATGCCTACGAGATCCCCGAGGATTTTTCCATCTACGACTATTTGTTCATGCCGTTCGACTTCGGGTCGGATGAAGCGGTCGAGGCAGTGTTTACGTTCCCTGAGGAGCGAGACGAGTCCGAGCTGCGCGCCATCACGCGCAACCGCGGCGCGCTGAAGCGCGCCGACAATGGGTCGTGGAGCTGGCGCGTCTTGGTTCGCAGCATACCCGGCGCGGCTGAGTTTGCCCTCGCGCACGCTCGTGACGGCATGCGCGCGTGCGCCCCGCAGGAGCTGGTCGCCTGTTGGCGCGATACCATCGCAAAGGCGGTGAGCATCTGTGGCAAGCGCTGACCCCACGACACAGGCGCTGCGCCTTCTTGAGCTGCTCACCGCAGCGCCTGGCCAGCAACGCTCGCGCGCGCAGGTCACGCGCGCACTCGAATGCACCGAATCGGAACTCGATGGGTACCTCGAGCTCATCTCGACGCTTGCAGACCGCACCAGCGGGGTGCGCGCAGTCATCCTGAGCGACGGCGACAGCCTGCGCATCATGGGGGACGCGGCGAAGCTGAGACTGCTGCGCCTCAGCATGGGAGAGAGCGTTTCGTTGAGCTACGTGCTCGATGCGCTCAACATAGAATCCGAACAACGCGCACGCATCGCCGCGGCGCTCCTTCCGCCGGGGTTTTCAGCAGACACGCAAGACTTCCTTGCCGTGACCCCCTCGTTTGGGTCGCACCGCGCGCAGCTAACGGAAGCCATCCAAGACGGCGTGCGGTGTCGCGTGCTATATCGCGCGCATGAGGATCACAGACCGCATGAGCGCCTTGTTGACCCTATCGAGATCACCGTAGAGGCCGGCATCGCGTATCTTGTTGCCTGGAATGTCGTGAAGGACGAGGAGCGGCGCTACCGGCTTGACCGCATTACCGCGGTTTCTTTCACCGACGACTCCGTCGCCCCGCATACCTCCGCGCATAATTCGATACACGAGAGCCTGCGGCGCGCGGGAGAGCTCGTAACGCTCGTGATGCCCGACGAGACAGCGGCACAGCTTGCCTGGGCGGGCATCGAATCGCGTGAGCCGGCTCCCGGCGCGCCGGGATATACCCAGCTCACCGTGCGCGCATCTTCCCGAGCATGGCTTTTCGACCAGGTGCTGGCCGAAGGCGGAAACATCGCGATCGCCTCGCCGCAACCGCTCGTCGATGAGCTGCGCGCATACGCGATGCAACTGCTCGAAGACAGTTGATGATGCCCGCTTGAACGCGGGGCGCATGCGCGAGCACGCCCTCTCCGCCATCGCGTTTGAAGTCCACGGCCAACCGGGCGTCTTAGGGAGGTCGTCAGCGGCGCTCGTGCGCGCGGCGCCATAAGCCGAGGTACTTTCCAACCCGCTTGGCCTCCATGCGCTGATACGACGAGGTGGGCAGCGAATTTAAGAACTTCTTCCCATACCCCTTGGTGACGAGCCGTGAGTCGGCGAGCACCAGCACGCCGGTATCTGTTGACGAGCGTATGAGGCGCCCGGCCGCTTGCTTCACCTCGAGCACCGCATCGGGTAGCGCATACCGAGCCCAGGCGCGGTCTTCACGACGGGAGCGCTCGCAAGATAACGGATCCGTTGGGCTCGAAAACGGCAGCTTGGGAATGACCACGCAGCGAAGCGTCTCGCCCGACGCATCGAACCCTTCCCAGAACGCCTTCAGCGCGAAAAGCGACGAGGTGCGTTCGGAGAGGAATCGGTCGCGCAAGCGCCGCGGCGAGCTCATGCGCTGCTGGCAGTTAAGTTCGAGTCCCGCAGCGGCCAAGCGAGGCTCAACGCGTTCGAACAGCTCCTCCATATCGCGGCGGTTGGTGAAGAGCGTGAGCACCGATCCCCCCATCGCAGTGTGGACATCGACCAGCAGCTGCTCGAGCTCCGCGATGCATGCATCGCGGTTCCGGGGGTCGGGTAGATCCGACGCCACGATTACGGCCATGTGAGAATCGAAGTCGTAGCTCGAATCGAGATGAAGGGACTTCGACGAGCCGGCAGGAAGGCGATCAAGGCCCACCGCGTGTTCGAAGTGCTCAAACCCATCCGACACAGAGATGGTCGCCGATGTGAAGATTGCAGCCTGAACCTCGGGGAGCCACCGCTCGGCCAGCTCCGCACCCACATCGAGCAGCTCCGCGCGCAAAGCCTCCCCGCCTGCCTTTTGGCGTCTGCTTACCTGCACGGAATACACGTAGCGCTCATCGTCTCCGGCAGCTATGGTACGCAGCCCCGCATGCATCTCATCGATGCGGCGCGCAATATCGGCCACATCGGCCACCAACTCCGGCCTGTCCTCGGCAAGCGCATCGACAAGCGCTCGAAGCGCCTTGGTCAGTCCTTCGAGCGCATCGACGGCGCGCTGGGCAGCGAGGTTAACGTTCGTCCATGGTTCGCTCGCACGCAACTCCGGGCTGATCCATATGACGAGCTGCTCGTATCCGTTTCCCTTTGATCCTCTAGCCAGGCTGCGCAGGCTCTCAAAGAGCTCTGCGAGCGCACCCGAGGCGCGTGTGGCACCGGCCGCTGCCCGCGCGCAAAGCCCAAGGTAGAGCGTTGGAGCATCGGAATGAGCGAGCTCCCGGGCAAGCGCTCCCAGCACACCGGAGGAGTCTCCCCCAAGGCGTTCGAGCGCCTGGCGCGCATCGTCCGCCGAGACCGTTATCGCCCACTGGCGACGCGCTTCCTTCTCTATGGCATGAGCCTCGTCGATCACCCAATGACGAATAGGCGGGAGAATGCTTCCCTCTAACGAGACGTCTCGGAACAGCAGGGAATGGTTCGTGACCACGACATCCGCATGAGCGGCACGGCGGCGCGCACCGTGCACCAAGCAGCCGTTGGGAAAAAACGGACAGAGGCGGCGCGCGCACTCGCGTGAGGTGCAGGTAAGGTCACCACGATCCACGCTCCGCCACCGAATGCCCAGCGAATCGAGGTCTCCGCCCGGGCTTTGGCATACGAAGGCCAAGATGACGGCGAGTGCGGTCAGCGTGTCCGCAGGGTCCTTGGCCGTCTTGATCTCCGCCGTGCTCCGCAGCAGGCGCTCGACCTTGCGCAGGCACGGATAGCGATCGAATCCCTTCAGCGCGCAAAACGAGAAACCCCCGGGGAGTACTGCGGCGAGGCTCGGCAGCTCGTGATACATAAGCTGGTCGGCAAGGTTGTTAGATTTCGTCGCCACACCAACCGTAATGTGGTTGCGCCGAGCCGCCTCGACGAGCGGCACGAGGTACGCGATGGACTTCCCCACGCCCGTCCCCGCCTCGATGACACGGTGAGTCGCATGCGCTAACGCGTCGCGCACCTCACACGACATATCAACCTGCTCGGCGCGCGGCTCGAACGCAGGATACATCCGCTCAACGATACCGCCGGGCTTATAGCATGCCTCGATCTGGTCGCGACGGGGCATGTCGATCTTGGGAAGCTCGATTGCATCGATGCGTTCCTCCCCCGGCTCATCGCGTAGAACATGGGCGCGGGCGGCGGCAAGCGAAAACACGGCGTCCGGGCGCTCCTGCGCCAGATATGAGAAAACCGGTCGATACGACCATGCCACATCGGGATGCGCGTTAGCGAGAACCCCCATAAGCCCGTCGGGGAGGTCGCTCAACGCCACCAAAAGAATGCGCCACATACCTGCAAGCGCATCGACATCGTCCGTTGCTCGGTGAGACACCGAGGTGCATTCAAATAGCTCGGCCATCGATGAAAGCTTGTGAGATGCAAGCCGTGGAAGCGCGATGCGCGAGAGAGCCAAAGAATCGATCCAGAGGTCGCTTACCTTTACGCCTCCCCGCACCGACTCTATAAACGAGCGATCGAAGGTGGCGTTGTGGGCGACCACCGGACGCCCCCCAACAAATTCAACGAGTTGCGCGACCGCCTCGCGCGCCGTGGGAGCCTGCGCTACATCGGCATTCGTGATGCCGGTCAGCTTGATGATCTCGGGCGGAACGAGGCCGTGTGGGTGTACGAAGGTATCGAAGCGGTCCGTGACCTCTCTTCCCGAGATAAGAGCGGCAGAGATCTCGATGAGCTCGTTTTCTTGCGGCGATAACCCCGTCGTCTCGGTGTCCAAGACGACGACATCCTCTTCAAGCAAGCCGAACGTGCGGTGCCGCGCGCGCTCTGCGATGGTCTTGTATTGGTCGATTACAAACTGCGGAGTCCCCGGAAGCACTGCGTCTTCCATCGTTGTACGACTCGCGCGTTCTACTGCTTGTTCAGACATCTATATGAGCACCATCTACTCGTGTTGTTTTCTCGGTCACTGCTCGCGCGGCGTGCCTGCGCGTTTCCCAGCCACCACCTGCGCTTCGCATTTCCGCACGATATCATATCCATCCGGGTGGGCAGAGGCAACGGCTGCAAGATCGCTTTCGATTGCGCGAATGCCTCACGTGCAGATGCGCGCCCGCGCTCGCAGGCGCGCATCTTATGTGCCGCACGCACCTACCCGCATATGGGATATTCTCCTTCGCGCGCGACGGGAAAGGTTTAGAGAGGGTTCACCCGCACGCAGACAACCCTCATTGCGCGTGAGCTTGTCTCATCGCAATCTGAATGAGCTCGTCGCATACCTCGGGAAACGATATTCCCGCATGGCGCGCCGAATCGGGAAAGAGCGACGTTGGCGTCATGCCTGGAATGGTGTTCGTTTCAAGAATGACCGGGCCCCTGCTCGTTATGATGAAATCGCTCCGAGAAAACCCGGCACAACCCAACGCCTCGTGTGCTTGCACGGCAAGCTCTTGAGCATATCGATAGGTATCCTCGTCCAACTGCGCCGGAATGCGATGGACGAGCGCGGGGTCGATATACTTGACCTCCAGATCATAGAAATCAGACCCTTCTTGCGGCAAGATCTCTATGATGGGAAGCGCCCGCGGTTCATCTCCAAACACCGGTACGCTGATCTCGGTACCCACCAAGCGCTCTTCTATAAGCGCCTTGTCATCGCAATCAAAAGCGACTTCGAGTGCCGCAGGGATGTCGCGCTCGCTCTTCACGAGCGTGACGCCATAGCTCGATCCGTTGACGGCGGGTTTCACGAAGCACTGCTCTCCCACAACGCCAACGATATCGTCAATATTCACATCATCGGTGCTATGCAGGACCATTCCGCGCGCGATGGGGATTCCCGCGCGCTCAAACAGCGCTTTCGAGACGTCTTTGTCTGCGGCGCAGGCGCTTGCGATCACCCTGGATCCCGTGTAGGGGATACCCATATACTCAAGGACGCTTTGGATCATGCCGTCCTCTCCGCCGCGTCCATGAAGCGCGATGAACGCTACATCGAAACCGCCCGAGGCAAGATCGGCAAGGAAGGTGTCGGCTGCGGGGTCGAGCTCATCAACCACACTGTATCCCGCTTCATGCAGCGCCGACACAACCGCTGCTCCCGAAGCAAGGGATATCTCGCGTTCGTCAGAGATTCCGCCTGATAACACAACAATATGCGCATCGGTGCGAACGGTTCCAGACATGACCTGCTCCCTCGCTCCTTCGTATGTTTTTTCGTTGGCTCATCAGCGTGGTCGCCATTCCCTTATTGTATAGGTATGTGCGACCGTTAACCCGCATGTCACGAAAACGTATAGAAAGGTTTTCCATGGAGCGCAGCCAGCAGCAACGCGATATCCGCTCTCTCACACCTCATCAAATCGCCGAGGTTATCTCTAATCTCAACCAGCCCGCATTTCGCGCGAAGCAAGTATGCGAATGGATCTTCGATAAGAACATATGTTCGTTTGATGATATGACCAATGTTCCCAAGGCGCTTCGCGAACAATTGGCAGAGAGCTTTACCTTCGCACTTCCAACCGAGGTGGTACGGCAGCTTTCCAAGGACGGGTCTCGTAAATATCTACTCCAATTCAGCGACGGCGTCTCTGTCGAAGCGGTTGGCATGCCTTCACGGAATAGGCTTTCGGTATGCATTTCCTCTCAAGCCGGATGCAACATGGGCTGCTCGTTCTGCGCGACGGGCCTTGCGGGCTTCTCGCGCTCGCTTACCGCACAGGAGATGGTCGACCAAGTCTCTCATGTCGGCCGCGACTTTGGTGAGCGCGTAACGAGCGTGGTCTTCATGGGGCAGGGGGAGCCTTTTGCGAATTACGATGAGACCGTACGTGCATTGAAGATGCTTAACAGCGAACATGGGCTCAATATTGGAGCGCGGCATCTCACGGTGTCCACATGCGGCATCATCCCGCGCATCCGCTCGTTTGCCAATCTACCCGAGCAATTCACCCTTGCCGTCTCGTTGCACTCAGCCGTGCAAACAACACGAAACCAATTGATGCCGGGTGTGAAGAAGTACACACTCGGGCGCCTCTATGATGTGCTCCAACTCTATACCGAGAAGACCGGACGCCGCCCCACCTATGAATATGCCATGATTGAGGGAGTAAACGACACCCGGCCTGAGATGCAAGCTTTGTGTGACTTCTGTCGCGGAACGCTATGTCATGTGAATCTTATTCAGTTGAATGATATTCCCGACAGTCCGCTTAAACCCTCTCCCATAAAGAAGGTCGAAACGCTCCAGCGGATGCTCACCTCTGTCGGTGTCGAGACCACCGTGCGCAACTCACGCGGATCAGATATCAATGCGGCGTGCGGACAATTAAAACAGCGGGTCATCGGAAGCAAGCGAATGTAAGCTCCGTTCGTTCACACACCAGCCGTCTTCATCAGATCCCAACTAACACCAAGGGTTGCATGAGAGCATGGTAAAGGGCTATATCGAAATCAATTTCGATATAGCCCTTGCGCATTTCTTATCTCTCATCAACCTCGGTGGGTTTATTTCTGATTGATGTTCAGCTATCTAAACTAATACCCAACGCTTTCCCATTGCTGGGCAACCCAATCCTGATTGATCTTCGGATTCTTTGTTGCCTTCGCAGTTCGAACTGCAACGTCTTCCGACATATCCTCTACGCTCTTCTTTGAAGTCTCTATCACATTTTTAAATCTATGAGCGATGCGCGACCGCAATTCAGGATCGTTAACCATGCGATACCCAACATATGCTCCAACACCTACCGCAGTGGCCGTCACCGCAAGTGCTGTTATCACTCCATAGCGTGTCATATCTACTCACCTACCAATTGGTTCACAATCCTTGCAAGCTCTTCCTCGTCTTTAAACTCAATCTCGATCTTATTCTTACCCCGTGTATTTTTAACACGCACGTTCGTTTCGAGGTTTTGACGCAACAACCGTGCCGCCCGTTTGTATGATTGCGGCGTTATCGGGCGCGTTGGTTTTGTGTTTTCACTGACAGAAAACAACGGTGCTAAACGTTCTGTCGCACGAACCGACAAACCTTCCGAAACCACCTTCTCAGCAAGCTTAATGCGTGCCTCTTCATAGGGCACCGCAAGAATTGCGCGGGCGTGGCCTGCTGTTATCTTCCCGTCGAATATCATCTGCTGCACCTGGTCGGGCAGATCAAGCAAGCGCAGGACATTGGTGATAGATGATCGAGATTTAGAAACGGCTTTTGATAGCGCTTCCTGCGTCATTCCGCTTGCATCGATAAGCTGTTTATATCCTTTTGCTTCTTCGATAGGATTCAAGTCTAAACGTTGAAGGTTCTCGATCAATGCTAGTTCAAGCATCTCTTCGTCGCTTGCTTCCTTCACTACAACGGGCAGCTCTTGAAGTTCAGCTATCTTTGCAGCCTGGTATCTGCGCTCGCCGGCAATTATCTCGTACCCTGTTGCGTCTTTCCGCACCAACAGCGGCTGCAAGATGCCATGTTCTTGAATCGAATCGCTCAGCTCTTGCAGTTCTTTCTCGTTGAAATGCACTCGTGGTTGATTTGGGTTTGGATGGATCTGATCTATTGGTATCGTTGTTTCAGTAGGGGTATGCCCGGTTTCATACTGCGCTTCTCCCACCAACGCAGATAGCCCTTTTCCCAGGCCGGATTTCTTCTTCGTGTTAGCCACGTGCGATCACCTCATCTGCAAGCGTCAGATAAGCTTGGGATCCTTTATTTTGCGGTGCATATTCAATTGCCGACATTCCAAATGAGGGTGCCTCTGAAATCTTAACGGTTCGGGGAATCAGTGTTTCAAAGACTTTTTCTCCAAAGAAGCCTTGAACTTCTTCTACCACTTGATTGGATAGTGATGTTCTTGAGTCATACATCGTCATCAATACGCCGAACACATCAAGTTCTCTGTTGATTCTCTCTTTGACCATGCGCATCGACTCAAGGAGCTTTGTGACGCCTTCAAGCGCATAGTATTCGCATTGTATGGGAATCAACACGCTATCCGCAGCTGCTAACGCGTTGATGGTAAGAAGACCTAATGAAGGAGGGCAGTCGATGAAAATATAATCAAACCTATTTCTAATTGGATCAAGAAGTTCCTTTAGCCGCAATTCTCGAGCCATCGCGCTGACTAACTCAACCTCTGCGCCAGCAAGCTGAATCGTTGCAGGAATGACATAAACCCCTTCACAATCAGTTTCGATGATGAGTTCATCGGCTGGTACATTGTTGATTACGGCGTCATACACGCATTGTTTTAGTTCTTCTTTCTCAATTCCAAATCCACTGGTGCTATTCCCCTGCGGATCAAAATCTACAATGAGAACCTGTTTCTTATGCATACCAAGAGCTGCCGATAGATTTACTGCAGTCGTGCTCTTGCCTACTCCGCCTTTTTGATTGATTATCGCTATGACGTGCGCTTTGTTTTCATTGTTTTGCATTGTATTTTGATACTCCATCTGACCTCCTATGTTTAACTGCAATTTCTTCGGTCAAATGTTTCACGTGAAACGATACGTGTAACAGTCATCATTATGTTTCACGTGAAACACTCTGACAAGTATCAAATTCCTTTAGTTGTTGAAGATGCAGGTTTCACGTGAAACATATATCTAGATGCAGTGCGCGTTATTCGATCGCCATGCGGCGCGGACTTCATTTCAAGCACTCTATTCCTATATATCCAGTAATAGAAGCCTGTTGAACGAGCATCACACAACAAGAACAATGCACCGCAACGATTAGATCGCATCAAGCGAGCGGTCTTTTTCGCGCAATACCCACCGCACGTGGTAAACGGATCTTCGGCTCCATAACCTTCTTATAAAGAATGATACTCCTTGCTCCCATATGGTGAGGAAGATCGGTGTGAGTCACAAATTCACACACCATGCCGCAAAGAGCAGCAGCGCGCTCACCGGAATCAATCTCTTCCTTTGAAGGAATGCCTTTTGTCACAATCAATGTACCGTTGTCGATAAGGAGCGGTGAAGCATATTCGATAAGAATTGGAAGCGGCGCGACCGCACGCGCAACAACAGCAGCACACGATGAGCGATGATCTCTTGCATAGTTTTCCACCCGGTCGTGAACCGCCTGCACATCACATAATCCAAGGCTTTCAATAACGCTTTGAACAGCAGCGACCTTCTTCTTAACAGAATCAAGCAACACTGCATGCCGCCTGGATGCCAGCGCAAGTGGAATACCGGGAAACCCGCCGCCGGTACCGAGGTCAAGAAACGTTTCTGGTGGGGCATCGTTCAACCAGGGGAGCAGAAGAAGGGAATCGAGCACATGGAGGATGAGTGCATCATGCGGGTCAGTGATACTCGTGAGATTCACCTTCTCATTTAAACCCAGCATGTAATCAAGATGCTGCAAGCATCCATTAAGGGAATCGGGCGATATATCAATGTCATATTGTTTGCAATACCCACTCAATTCAGCAAACGCCGACTCATAGGCAAGATAGTTGTATTTGTATGACATACGAACCCCTGTGACAAAACTGCTCTATTCAAGAATTCCTGTCAGATATAACTCTTTATAAGAGAATTATATACTCGATCGCGCTACTCATAAAAAGAGGGTGTGACAAACGCCACACCCTGCATCATAGCAGTCATTAGACATGAACTAGAGGCAATCTAACACGAGAACCTCTATCACTACACCGCAGTCACCACAACACGACGCTCTGGATCTACACCTTCTGAATGGGTTTCCACGGCAACATTCTCACGAAGCGCAATATGAACAAGGCGGCGCTCATAAGCACTCATGGGAGGAAGGTTCACCGAGCCATGGGAACGTATCGCACGCGCCGCGGCGGAGTGAGCCATAGATGTCACCTTATCGTTCCGCCTATTCTTATAGCCTTCGATATCAACAACAACAGGATACCTAAACCCAAGTTGACGGCTCACAATAAGGGAAAAGAGCGATTGAAGAGATTCAAGCGTGCGCCCGTGACGGCCGATCAACACGGCAAGATTGGATGCCGTGACGTCGAGGATCAACTCTCCATCATCACCTTCATACTCATCAATGGGAGCATCTGCGGCATCGAAATGAATCAGTATATCCCGCAACACCGAGAGGGCGATGTCTGCGATTGTATCGAGCTCGTCATCGCTTAGTTCCTCACCAGCCTTATACTTCCGAGCAATCTCGGGATACATGCCGGTAACCTCAGACTCTGAAACCTCGTTTTCAGATGCAGTATCTGCAGTCTGTTCCTCGAGCATAATGACTCCCTTGAATATTATTTAGGTACCTAATAAATAACGATACCACATTAGTTCTTTTTATGGGGGCGTGACTTGCGCTCACGGCGCACAACATCAACCTCGATCGGCGCGTTCGCGAGACGCTCCTCTTCCTCGGCCTTCGCCTTCTCAATTACGCGGCGGGTGACGAATACCTGCTGCACAACCTGCCACATCGTGGAGACGTCGTAGTACAGGAGCACGCCCGCAGGCAGGTTCCACCCGATCCAGAGCATCATGACGCCCATGACGATAGCCATCATGCGCATGCTCTGAGCCTGCTGGCCGGTTTGATTCCGCGACTGATACAACGACGGAATGACGGTCAACACGGCGAAGAACCCCAGCGAGATGAGATATGGGATAGCATCTTCGATTCCGTTTGACCACTGCGTCCCGGGCGTGGTCGTAAGATCGGGAAGAATGTTGAAAAACGAAAAGCTGTCTCCCTCGAAGTACGTGGGAAGGTTGCGCAGCAATGTGAACAGCGCCAAGAGGATAGGCATCTGGATGAGCAGGGGCAAGCAGCCGCCGAGGGGATTAAATTTATTCTCGGCATAGAACTTCTGCATCTCCTGCGCCTGGCGCTGAGGATCGTCGGCATAACGCTGCTGAAGCTCCAGGAGCCTGGGTTGAAGAACCTGCATGCGCGCGGTGGACTTCGTCGATTTGAGAAGCAGCGGCGTTAAGAGGAGACGCACGACTATCGTCAGAATGATGATCGAAAGACCCCAGTCGACTACGAAACCCTGAATAAAGTTCAGGATCTGGAAGAAAATGTTAACGATCCAATCCCACATCTAAGAGTTCCTCCGTTACGCCTTCCCTAAGGCACCGGGTCGTAGCCACCATCGTGAAGCGGATTACATCGAATGATGCGACGAATCGCGAGCCAGCTACCTTGGACAATTCCATATTTCTCAACCGCTTCAATAGCGTATTGCGAACACGTTGGGGTGTAGATGCACGAAGCCGGCAGCATCGGCGAGATCACTCGTTGATACACCCGTATCGGGGCGACAAACAATGGGCGCAACAAACGAGAACCTCTCCAACACGCTGCTCTCCGTGCGCTTGTTCCGCGCTTACCCATACACACGCGCCCGCCGCATGAGTTGGTGAACAGCGGGGATGACATCGCTGGGATGCGCGGTGCGCGTTGCGGGCGTTGCAAACAAGATCATCTCGTATCCCGCATACGGAAGCCCGCACGCGCGCGCAGCCTCGCGCAGTATGCGCTTCGAGCGATTGCGAACCACGGCGTTTCCTATACGCTTAGGTGCAGCGAAGGCGACCCGTCCCGGATCGCCTTCATCTACCACATCACATATAACCATTCGTATGAGCGGATGGTTATAGCGCCGCCCTTGTTTGTACACACGCTCGAAATCTGACCGACTCTTGATGATCTTCATGCGCAAGCGCGTAGACAAGCTAGACGGTCAGACGCTTGCGACCCTTAGCGCGACGGCGGGCAAGCACAGCGCGCCCGCCCTTGGTGGCCATACGGGCACGGAACCCGTGGGTCTTCGCGCGCTTACGCTTATTGGGTTGGTACGTACGCTTCATAGTATGTATCCTCCTGCTGCATAACTGCAAACGAATAAAGCACGTGAGCTTCAAGATTGTAGGGAAATTGGTGCAGAAATGTCAACAAATGCTCTCAGCCGGATTGGAAGTTATCACACGCCATTCAAACCAGATATCATGTTCCCCTTATATCAGCAACGTTCGTTTCACGAGATTTCATAGAACTTTCCACAGGTTACTCGTTTGTGTTAATAACTTTTCGTTTTATTTCTTCAATTTTCAACAGCTTTTGAAAGCATGTGGAAAGTTGCACGCGATTTCAATGCAGTACTATCTTCATATCGGCACCCATCGCATGCGCCCCGCGCAGCTGTAACTCAGGACGGAACCATGGCTGACGATTTTTATCCCTTTGTTGATTCGGGAGACCCCGCCCCCGATAACAGCCATATCACGGGAATAGCCTCGCCAGACATCGTTGCTGGTGAGCATGCCGGCGGTAACGAGCAGCCGGGGCATGGCGCGCAAGCGAACTCCAAAGAGCCCGAAGACGAGAATCTCGCAAAGGGGAGCCCGCGCGCCACGGAAGAACCGAGGGGTGAAAGCACCCCAGATGACGACCAGCCGGAGAACGCCGTATATGCGACGCGCATCGCCGTCTACGACGATATGCTGTCCACACCGCGCGTCATCGTCGTAAAACCCAACGACCCGCGCTCCTACCTTGAGGAAATCACCAACACGGTCTACCGCTGCATGAAGGAGCAGGGCGGCTCCCTCTCGCTCATGGTCGTTCGCGAGGTGGTTGAGAACTTCATCCATGCACACTTCACCGAACCGATCGTGTCGATCCTCGATAACGGCAACACCATTCGCTTCGCCGACCAAGGGCCAGGGATCGAAGAAAAGGAGCGCGCGTTCGAGTTCGGTGTGACCTCGGCGAACCGCTCGATGAAACGCTACATCCGCGGCACCGGTGCCGGCCTCCCCATGGTTCAGCAGTATCTTGAGAATGCAGGAGGGGTCATCTCTATCGAGGATAACTTGGGTACGGGGACGGTCGTCACGGTGAGCGTCGATGCAGCACGCGCAGCTGAGATACGGTCGCACCGCGCACGGGGCGCCGCGGTGCGCGGAGCCGCATTTCCATCGGAGGCGATCGCGGCAGGAGCGGGGAGCGGTGAACCTTCAAGCACCGATCACGCGCCAGATTTCTACACCGCTCCAAGCGCGAATGCCGGCAGCGGCGTAGGTACGACACCCGAAGGTACACCTTTCCAAAACCCTTACGGCTCGCAATATCCCGCCATGCCCGCCGCTAACCCATCCGATATGCAGCATATGGTGCGCGCGGATGCCCCCGGCCAGAATAATTATCCGGGCTATCCATACCAACAACCAACAACAAACCCCGCACCAGCCGTTGAATATCCAGATCAACGCACATACCAGGCGCCTGGCTTCCCTCACCCAAGCCAGCAGGGCGAATACCCCGCATGGCAACCTTACCAAGCATCGCAACCCCCATACCTCGCGCAATATGGGTCGTACCAGGGGTATCCTGCGCCCGCAGGTTGGCAGCAACCGCACCAGCCATATGCTCCCTACGGATACCAACCGGCAGACGTACCGTCGAACGAGGCGGCAACGCCCGCCCAACAACCTCGATACGATTATCAACAGATGGAACAGAAGTTTTCCACAAATCAACAAATGCAAGGTCTAGCTGCCGAAACAGCATCTCCCATATACCCTTCAACAATCCCTGCGCACGGCACCCCCATGGAGACCTATGTAAGCGAACGAGGCATTCTAGCTCTTAATTTCATCGCGCAACACGGGCAGGGCGGCCCCACCGAGCTCGCCGCCGCCTATGGGAACTCAAACCCCACGTGGTCGCGCGAGCTTGCTACACTTGGTGAGCAGGGATTCATAACAAAACACGGTAGGAAATACTTCCTTACGAGCCTGGGCAGCAATTGGCTGGCGGCGCACAACGCGCGCGAGCAGAACCGCTAACAGCTGCCCTGGCTCTTCAAGAGGCAGCAGAGGAATAAGCCATGGACACCGAGGCTAAGATCATCCTAGATGACACCATCTCGTTCTGCGAGCGCGATGGGCAGGCGCCCCGCTTGATCAACATACTTGGGCAATGCGAGCCGACTTCGCTCGACGAAACATCCCTCACCTTGGAGGCGCCCACGCGCTTCGCCTATTCCTACCTGTTAAAACAACGAGACCTCATCGAGCGGTACTTCGAGGAGATCACCTTCGAACGCCTCTCGCTCAACCTCACGTTCGCTCAGCCAATTTCATCCCAGCGGGAGCTTTCCCCCGAACGTGCCTCGTCGGAGCGCGCCCCTCAGATGGTTTCCCGTGAAACGCCCATCGATTCTGACGCACGCACCATGGTGTCCACGCCGGTGGCACAAGCCACAGCAAGCCAAGCCATCGCAGATGATTCCGGAACGCCTGCAGCATGCGCCCCCGAAGCCGCATCCCGCTCATCCGCCGCGAGCATCGCGGGCGAGAAGCCACCGACCGCGCACCACACCAAGACCTGGCAAGCGGACACGGCAGAGGGTTCTGACCCCAACCGAAAGGTGAAGGTCACCAATATCCTTTCTCCCGATGCATTCCAAAAGATTGCCGCCAGCGTGCAGAACAGCAGCGACGATGGCGGGCACCGCGACCGTCGCGGCGCCCACGGTGCCGGCGGCACCCACGGCACAGCCAGCGGCGTCCCGCGCGCAGGCGACGCGGGGAGCGCTCCTACGGATACCTACATCAACTCGAAATTCACCTTCGAGAACTTCGTCTACGGTGACGAGAACAAGCACGCCTACCAATCGGCGGTGCGCTTCGCCGCCATGGCCGATGAACCCGGCACGTGCACCTCGCTGTTCATCTATGGAAAATCAGGGTTGGGCAAGACGCACCTGCTCCTGGCCATCAAAAACTATCTGAACGAACACGGCCCGCACCTGCGCGTGAAATACGCAAATTCTCAAACATATGTTGAGGATTACATCAGCGAGCTGGCCATACAAAAGAACAAAGCCGGCGTCATCCTGCGCGATTACCACGACGCCGACGTGCTCATCATCGACGACATCCAAAACATCATAGGCAAGACGCAAAGCATCGAGAACTTCTTCTCGCTGATGGACGAATTCATCCGAAACAACAAGAAGATCGCCATCGCATCGGACCGCGCGCCGAAAAACCTCGGCATGGACGAGCGCCTGACCAGCCGTTTCAACGCAGGTATGCTCTGCTTGGTGTCTGAGCCGGGCTTTGAGATGAAGTATATGATCTTGAAGCGCTACTACGAGTACACGGTGCTCCCCGCCGCCGAGACCCAGACGCGATCCATCTCCAACACGAAGGGAGGCTCGCTGCTCGACAACCTTTCCTCGGGCGTCGGCAAACTCACCGACGAGCAGCTGCGGCACATGTCCGAGGTATCGGGCACCAACATACGCGAACTCGAGAGTTTCTGCGAACGCTGCGCCGGCACTTCATATGAACGAGAGCAGGCGGGAAAGGAACTCACCGGAGATGAGATAGACCGCATCGCAAACGAATACTTCGATACCGTCCACAAGAAGATTCACATCGATACGGTGCAGGCGGTCGTCGAGGAGTTCTACCACGTGAGCCATGAAGACCTCATTGGACCGCGACGCATCAAGAACATCGCCTTCGCGCGGCATGTGGCCGTCTACCTGGCGAACGATATGTGCGAGATGACCACCCCGGTGATCGGCGCGGAGTTCGGCGGGCGCGACCATACGACCGTGCTCAACTCGATCAAAGTGGTCGAAAAGAAGATGAAGGAGGATAGAACCCTCTGCGAAGACCTGCAGGCGCTGCGCAACAAGATCATCCTCAAGTCGTAGATGTCTTGAGGGGGCGTGGCCTGGCGCGCTGACATGGGCGCGCGACATCCTTCACCGCGGTCTCATGTGTGCTATCCCACCACCTGCCCGGTGCCACCAGCTCACCCCGAGCCGGCGGCACCGCTCTGAAACCGGAGAAGCACGCCCGCAAACAAGACGCGTCCCATACGCATCCCTTCCCGGCCTTCAAGCGGTTTGCAACAGCGCGCCGCAGCACCACATGCAGCTCACGTGGCTTGACGGCCACATCAAACCACTGTTTGCCCGCGCCGAAAACGCGTTCAGCCTCGTCGGCAACCAACTTGACGACCCCGCTAAACCGCTCTGCGCGCACCCGGCCGCCAAGCGCAGAGACACTTGCCCCATCGGTAGAAAACTTTGTTGGAAGGAACGGGAAAAACGGTTGGAAAAACAACTCGCACTGAGGAAAACTTACCAACCGGTTTTCCCGGTGAGGAACCCAAGCTTCCTTCAATGCTGCGCGCTGAACAACGTTATGGCGTTGACCAGCAGATACTAAATCTATCCACATCATCAACGACCTTATTATTATGATTAGAGAAGAATATATAGATATATAAAAGAAAGGCGCCTCCATGAAGTTCACCGTCAGCCAAGACGCGCTGTCCGATGCACTCACCATCGTTTCCAAGGGTATCGCAGGAACATCAACGCTCCCCATTCTCGCCGGCGTGCTCATCAAGGCAGATGACGGGGTCATTGAATTCCAAACCTCAAACTATACGATTTCCATTCGTCACCGCATCGCCGCACGCGTCGATGAGCCGGGTCAGATGGTCGTACCCTGCAAGATGCTGACGGGCATCACCAAAACGCTGCCCGACGCACCCGTTGAATTCGAGATCGTCGATCGCCAGGTGGTTGTTTCGTGCGCGAAGAGCACCTTCCGCCTCAACACGCTCGACCCGCGCGATTTCCCGGAATTCCCGGCGTATGCCATCGAGGCGGCGGTCGAGCTGCCGCTGGGCATTCTCTCCGAGATGGTGTCGCGCGTGTGGCGCGTCACATCGAAGGATAAGGCGCGCCCCGTGCTCGGCGGCGTGTACATGACGGTCGAGAACAACACCATCCGCCTCGTGGCGACCGATTCATTCCGTCTCGCCGTGTGCGATACCAAGGTGGAAACATCGTCGCTCGAGGGCAGCTTCGAGCTCAACGTGCCCGCCGGCGCGATGAACGACGCCGTTTCCATCATGGCCGATTCCCCGTCCATCGTGGTCGGCGCGACGGACACCCAGGTGGTGTTCGAGGCGGGAAATACCTGCTACGTGTCGCGGCATATCGAGGGAACCTACCCTAATTACAAGCAGCTGCTGCCCACATCGTGCGCGACCAGCGTGAAAATCGATGTGGAAGCGTTTTCCGCGGCACTCAAGCGCGTGGCGGTCATAGCCGGGTCGAACGCGGCGGTGAAGATCGATATCGACACCGATGTGAACACACTGACGCTCTCCGTCATCTCGGCCGACCAGGATCGCGCGACGGAGAGCCTCGACGTCGAGGCCGAGGGCGACAGCGGCACCATCGCCTTCAACCATCACTACATCCTCGACTGCCTGAACGCGCTCGACCGCGAGAAGGAGATAACGCTCGAGCTGAAGAGCTATTCCCAGGCGGGCGTGTTCAAGGCGTATGACAAGATCGACTACCTCTATCTGGTCATGCCCGTCCGCATCTAATGTGAGGCTCGGGCTGTATGGCGATATTCGCCCGCGCGCTCTCGGTGGCACGGTACCGCAACTTCACATCGTATGACCTCGCGCTCGATGAGGGGCTCACGGTGCTCGTGGGACGCAACGCGGTGGGCAAGACGAACCTCATCGAGGCGTTGCAGCTTCTCACTACCGGGCGGTCGTTTCGAAAATCCTCGCCATCCGATCTGGTGCAGGCGGGGGGAGAGGCATGCGTGTTGTCGCTCACCCTTGAAGGCGACGGCCGCGTGATCGATACGGGTTGCGCCGTCAACGAAGGGAAGCGAAGTTTCACGCGAAACGGCAAGAAGTGCCGCGCGGCCGGCGTGCGCGGCGTGCTGCCGTCGGTGCTCTTCTGCCCCGATGACCTTAACATGGTCAAGCGGGGCGCGCGCTTTCGGCGCGGCGCGCTCGATGACTTCGGCGTTCAGCTCAACGAATCGTATGCTCAGCTGGCAAGCACCTACGAACGCTCCGTTGAGCAGAGAAATTCGCTGCTTAAGGAATCGTTCTGCTCTCGCGAACTCCTTGAGGCATGGAGCGAGTCGATCGCCGCGACGGCCGCCGCGCTGACGGTGCATCGCTTGGCGTTGCTCTCTCGCGTGCGCGCCCGCATGGTAGAGGTCTATGCGTCGCTGGCGGCCGGGGAGTGCGCGGACATCGCGTATACGCCGTCATGGTCTGATGGCGCGCTGTCCTTCGATGGCGGGTCTTTTGGCGGGGGCTCGGGCGCCCCGGGTGAAGCCGCGCCCGACCGCGCCGCGCAAATCGAGCAGGTGCGCCAACGCATCCTCGATGCATTCGAGACGCGCGCAGATGAAGAGCTTCGCCGCGGTGTGACGCTGGTGGGCCCGCACCGCGACGACATCTCGTTTACCATCGACGGGCTGGACGCCCGCTCCTTCGCATCGCAGGGACAGCAGCGCAGCTTGGTGCTCGCATGGAAGATCGCAGAGGTCGAGGTCACCCGCGACATCCTCGGGCGTCCACCGTTGCTGTTGCTCGACGATGTCATGAGCGAGCTCGACGAGCGTCGCCGCGCGGCCTTTCTTGAGCATACCGAGGATGAGGTTCAAACGGTCATCACCACCACGAATCTGGGATACTTTACCCAAGAGACCTTGGATCGCGCGAAGGTGGTGACCGTCGATGCCCGGGAGCAATGAAGACGCCCGCACCCGAGGAGCCGTCCCCCTTTCATCGATGGTGGACGCCGAGCGGGCGCGCATCATGTCCAACGCGAGCCCCGAGCAGCGGGCGCGCATGGAGGCTGCGGAGCACGCGCGCGAGGTGTATCGCGCCTGGAACGCCGTTTGCGCGGGTACCCGCGAAGGGGAGCATGTGACGGGGCTTCGCTACCTGCCCGACACGAACGAGCTGCTGGTGTATCTCGACGCCGCCTCATGGACGCAGGAGATGACCATGCTGCGCGAGATTATTCGCGCGCGCATGGAACGCGCCGGCGTCCGTATAGGCGGGTTCGTCTTTCGAACTTCAAAACCCGGATACGGCGGGAAGAAGTTCCATATGGTTCGCCGCACCTCGTCGCCGGCCGCCTCGGCCGAACCACGGAAGGCCGCCTCACCCCACACGCTCCTTACCGAGGAAGAGGATAGGGAGCTTCAAGAAGCCGTTGCTCCCATAGAGAACAGGGAACTCCGTGAATCACTCAAAAAAGCCATGAAGGCGAGCATTGAGTGGAAAAAGAGTAAAAATGAAAAAAACAGCGGCTAGCGCCAATCTGACGGCCTTGTAGAGCTAATAAAAAGACCCTTTGTGATGTCATCTTTTCGGCTATCATAGGTAAGCTTATGCAAACGATATCCTTGCGCGTTCGAGCGGGGGTACGCCATCGGCATCGCGCGCGGCGGCGCACGGATGAAGCACGGTATTCCCCGGCGGCGCGCGGGCGAGGGAGGAGCCCGCGTGGCCTCATGCGGGAACATGGTACCTCATATGGATGCATATGGGAAAAGGGAGCACACGTGGCAAAAAAAGAACAGTATGACGGCAGCGAGATCAAAATTCTCGAAGGGCTCGAAGCCGTTCGCAAGCGCCCGGGCATGTATATCGGTTCAACCAGCGCGAGCGGCCTGCATCATCTGGTATGGGAGATCGTGGACAACTCGGTTGACGAGGCGATGGCCGGCTTCTGCACCAAAATCGAGGTGACGGTGCATCCGGATAACTCGGTCACCGTGGTCGACAACGGCCGCGGCATCCCGGTCGATAAGCACCCGGTCAAGAAGATCCCCACACTCGAGGTCGTCATGACCATCTTGCACGCCGGCGGCAAGTTCGACAACAGCGCATACAAGGTGTCGGGCGGTTTGCACGGCGTGGGCGTCTCGGTGGTGAACGCCCTTTCAAAAAAGATGGTCGTCCAGGTCAAGCGCGACGGCAAGATTTATGAGATGAAGTTCAGCCGCGGCAAGACCACCCAGAAGATGAAGCAGGTGGGTACGGCCAAGGCAACGGGCACCATCACGACGTTTTGGCCCGACGAAGACGTGTTCGAGACAACCGTCTTCGATTACGAGACCCTGCGCCGGCGCCTGCAAGAGACGGCGTTTTTGAACAAGAACCTGAAGATCGTGCTCAAAGACGAGCGTGAGCTCGCGCCGCGCGCAGACGAGTTCTGCTACGAGGGCGGCATCGTTGACTTCGTGAAGTTCCTGAACGAGGGCAAGGAAATCCCCGATGGCCTCAAGCGGCCCATCTACCTGTCGGGCAAGAGCGACCCGGACGCGCCCGCCGAGAAGACGGGCGAGGTAGAGGTAGCCATTCAGTGGAACACCGGGTATGCCGAGAACATCATGAGCTTCGCGAACGACATCTACACCCCTGAAGGCGGCATGCACCTCGAGGGGTTCCGCACGGCGCTCACCCGCGTGATCAACGATTACGCGAAGAAGCAAAACATGTTGAAGAAAGACACCGACAAGCTCACGGGCGACGACGTGCGCGAGGGGCTTGCCGCGGTCATTTCGGTGAAGCTCTCGGACCCGCAGTTCGAAGGACAGACGAAGGCGAAGCTCGGCAGCTCGTTCATGCGCACGCTCGTGCTCAAGGTGGTGACCGACGGCCTTACCGATTATTTGGAGGAACACCCCAAGGCGGGGCGCGAGATCGTCAAGAAGGCGCAGCAGGCGTCGCGCGCACGCACCGCGGCGCGCAAGGCGCGCGAGGCGACGCGCCGCAAATCGCTGCTCGAAAGCGCCTCGCTTCCCGGCAAGCTTGCAGACTGCTCGGTGCGTGACGCCGAGATGACCGAGCTCTTCATTGTCGAGGGCGACTCGGCGGGCGGCTCGGCAAAAGACGGACGCCGCCGCGACATCCAGGCCATCCTGCCCCTGCGCGGCAAGATCTTGAATGTGGAGCGCGTCGGCGATCACCGCGCGTTCTCGAGCGATACCATCCAGTCGCTCATCACGGCCATCGGAACCGGCGTGACGACGAGCTCTGGCGAAGGCGGGGATTTCGACATCACGAAGGCGCGGTATCACAAGATCATCATCATGACCGATGCCGATGTTGACGGCGCGCATATCCGCATCCTGTTGCTCACGTTCTTCTATAAGTACATGAGACCGCTCATCGATGCGGGATATGTATATGTGGCGTGCCCGCCCATCTTCGGCGTAAAGGTGCGCAACAAGATCCACTACGTCTATCCCAACGGCCGACAGCCCGAGGAAGAGATTCTGCGCGAGACCATCAAAAGCCTCGGCCTCAACCCCGACGATGCCGATGATGACGTCTCGTCGGGCAAGGTTACCAAGAAGCGCAAAGGGTACACCGTGCAGCGCTATAAGGGTTTGGGAGAGATGGACCCCAAGCAGCTGGCGTCCACCACGATGGATCCCAAGACGCGTATCTTGCAGCGGGTGACCATCGAAGACGCCGTCGCCGCCGACCAGGCGGTACGGGAGCTCATGGGCAACCAGGTTGAGTATCGGCGGGAATACATCGAGAAGCATGCGCACGACGCGCGCTTCCTCGATGCGTAACCCGGCTTTTCCAAGCACCCGATTCCGCTTGTGGGTTCTCCGCGCACCGCATATGAGGCGCGCCGGCCGTTCAAGGGAATCTTGGGCGCTTAGGGAGATGGAAGCCGAGCGCATCCCCGCACGACCCCCAGCAACCCCCGATGCGGGCGCTCCTCAAACGAGTGCTTCACGAGAGAATGACCACGACCTAACTAGGAGGATTACGTGGCGGAAGATACGAATAACACGCCGGATATGGAAAACGGCAGCGATCGCAGCTCGGAAGGGCTGCCCGACGACTTGAAGCGCCTGCTCGCCCGCGCCGAGGCCGACGATGAGGGCTCCGATGTCTACAACGAAGACGACGAAGGGGAAGACCCCGAGGTCGCCGACGAGGATATCGAGGAAACCTTTGGAACCATCGACCGCGGCGAAAGCGGTGGAGAGGACATCAACGGCGGGTCGCTGCAGATCAGCGAGTTCGGCCACGAGATGCGGCAGAGCTTCATAGAGTATTCGATGTCGGTCATCACCGCCCGCGCGCTGCCCGATGTGCGCGACGGTTTAAAACCGGTGCACCGGCGCATCCTCTACGCCATGAACGAGAGCGGTATCTATCCCAATCGCCCGCACAAGAAGAGCGCGTGGACGGTCGGCGAGGTTATCGGTAAGTACCATCCGCACGGAGACGCCGCGGTCTACGAGACCATGGTGCGCCTTGCCCAATGGTTCTCCATGCGTACCCCGCTCATCGATGGCCACGGGAACTTCGGCAACATAGACGGAGACTCCGCCGCCGCCATGCGCTACACCGAAAGCCGCCTGGCGCGCCCCGCCATGGAGCTGCTGCGCGACCTTCAGAAGGATACCGTCGATTGGCAACCGAACTACGACGAATCGCTCGCCGAGCCCCAGGTGCTGCCCGCGCGCTTTCCCAACTTGCTCGTCAACGGTTCGTCGGGCATCGCCGTGGGCATGGCCACGAACATCCCGCCGCACAATCTGGGCGAAACGGTCGAGGCATGCTGCTACCTGATCGACCATCCCCATGCGAGCGTCGATGAGCTCATGCAGATCATCCCTGGCCCCGATTTCCCCACTGGCGCGGTTATCATGGGGTCAGACGGCATCCGCCAGGCGTACGAGACCGGCCGCGGTTCCATCGTCGTGCGCGCGAAGGCGCATGTGGAGTCCACCAAGACCGGGCGCAACCGCTTGGTGTTCACCGAGATTCCCTATCAGGTGAATAAGGGTACGCTTCAAGAAAAGATAGCCCAGCTGGTCAACGAGAAGCGCATCGAGGGTATCTCGGACATGCGCGACGAGTCCACCAGCAAGGGCATCCGCCTAATCGTTGAGCTTAAAAAGGGCGTCATCCCGCAGGTCGTGCTCAACAACCTGTATAAGTTCACCGCGCTGCAGACCACCTTCGGAGTCAACAACCTGGCGCTTGTTGACGGGGTGCCCAAGTGCCTGAGCCTGCCCGAGATGCTGCGCCACTATATAGACCATCAAGTTGACGTGGTAACCCGGCGCACCCGCTTCGACCTTAAGAAAGCGCAGGCGCGTGCGCACATCCTCGAGGGGTACCTGCTGGCGCTCGATCACATCGACGAGGTCATCCATATCATCCGCTCGTCGCAGACCGACGCCGAGGCGAGCGCGCGGCTCATCGAGCGCTTTGGGTTCACCCCCGAGCAGACCAACGCCATCCTCGAGATGAAGCTCCGCCGTCTGACCGGTTTGGAGCGCGATAAGATCGAGGAAGAGCTGACCGGGCTGCGCCAGGCAATCGCCTACTACGAGGACCTGCTCGCGC
The DNA here is from genome assembly GCA_964624825.1 of uncultured Enorma sp. Classification (GTDB taxonomy): domain Bacteria; phylum Actinomycetota; class Coriobacteriia; order Coriobacteriales; family Coriobacteriaceae; genus Enorma. Next base: position 33,313 of record CAZUYD010000002.1, read on the forward strand.
ACGAGGAGAAGATCCTCGGCGTCATCAAAGAAGAGATGCGCGAGATCTCGAAGAAATACGCCGACAAGCGCCGCACCGAGATCACCGCTGCCGAGCGCGAGCTCGATGTGGAAGACCTCATCGCCGATGAGGACATGGTCGTCACCATCACGCATACGGGTTATGTGAAGCGCATCCCCGTTGCGGCGTATCGCTCGCAGAAGCGCGGCGGCAAGGGCGTCTCGGGCGTTACCCTTAAAGGTGACGACGTCATCAGCGAGATGTTCATCGCAAGCACCCATGAATACGTGCTGTTCTTCTCCACACGCGGTAAGGTGTACCGCCTCAAGGTGCACGAACTGCCCATTGGCACGCGCCAAGCGCGCGGAACCGCGATTGTGAACCTCCTTCCCTTCGATGAGGGGGAGAAGATCGCGAGCGTCATCAGCTGCCGTGAATTCCCCGATGACGAGTTTCTGCTCTTCGCCACCAAGCAGGGCATGGTGAAAAAGACGGTGATGAGCGCATACGATCGCAGCCGCCGCGATGGCATCATAGCCATCAGCCTTAAAGAGGGGGATGCCCTGCTCGGTGTGCGCCGGGTGCGCGACGGCGACAAGATCATCATGGCCACCACGGCGGGCAAGGCCATCATGTTCGAAGAGAGCCAAGTGCGCGCGACCGGGCGCGACACGTCGGGCGTGCGCGGCATCACGTTGAAGAGCGGCGCCGAGGTGCTCGGCATGGAAATCTCAAACGGCAGGGGCGATCTGTTCGTCATCACCGAGCGCGGGTATGGCAAGCGCACGCCGGTCTCGGACTATCCCTGCCAGAACCGCGGCGGCCAGGGCGTGTACACCATTCAGATGACGCCGCGAAAAGGACAACTCGCTGCCATGAAGACGGTGGGGCCGCAGCATGAGCTCTTCATCATCACCGAGGGCGCGACGGTTATTCGGGTGAAAACGAGCGAGATCTCGCAAACCGGGCGTGCCACGCAGGGCGTCAAGATGATGAGCGTAGCAGACGGCGACCGCGTTACGGCCGTGGCGCGCATGACGAGTGCGAAGAAGAAGGCGAAAGCGGGTGCGGTGATCGAAGGTCAGGAATCGCTCGACTTGGAAGCCGCGGGCGCTATGGACGACCATGTGGACATCGGCGCGGCAGATGAAGCACTCGAAGACCTCATGGATGAATAGCGCCGTCCGCAGATCTATATAAACCAGATCCGTACACAATGGGTGCCTTTCAACAACGGGAGGCACCCATTAATTTCAAGACGCTTCGGAGGCAATGAGAGGCCTTGGAAGGTCTTGAAAGGGCTTTGAAGGGCCTTGAGGCGTATATACAAGGTTTGAGGTTTTTGGCTAGAGGTTACCGTGTACAGCGCCTCATCTAGCTAAAAACCGCTTCAGAACGCATGAGCCGGTTGTGGATAGGTTGGGTATGTAACGGCGCCCGCTAAAGATGCAGCTGCCGGCTGGCGCACACGTTAAAAATCGTCGGGCGAGAGCGTCTGGATGAACTGGTCGAACTGCTTGAACTCATCCTCTTCCGCTGCTTGGTCGGCATAGTAAGATACCGTCCCCGCGCGGTTCATCACGTCGTCCTCAATATAGATGGGGGCGTTCGACCGCACGGCAAGCGCCAGCGCATCGCTCGGACGCGCGTCGATACAAACCTCGTTCATCGAATGCATATCGTTGCTGCCTGCCAGAACGATTTTGGCGTAGAAGATCGGTGCATCAACGTTGTTTATCTCGACACGCTCAACCTTTACGTTCAGTTTAGAAAGCGCATCGATAAAGACGTCGTGCGTGATCGGCCGCGCGCTCTTTGCGCCGTCGATGCCATGACCAATCGCGGCGGCTTCGAATGAACCGGTCTGAATAGATAGAGAGCGCAGGGGCACCTCTTCGTTGCCATTCGTTCTGCGCTCCCGAAGCACGATGATCGACGGTACCGCTCCGGAGGCCATAATGATGGTCTCGATATCAGCGCGAATCAAGATGGCACCTCCTTGCGATGGCGGTTGTTAATAGAGCGCGACCAGAATCGCGGTTTAGCGTGGTGAAGCGCGCCTGGGCATCACCGCGTGAGGTTGGTACCCCAAACTGGGTTGTTATAGTACCTAAACCACGCTCATATTCAACCCGGAACAGAAGATATGACGCCGCGGGAAAAGATCGACATAGATTCGGAATATACGGAACAGATATATAAGATGTGCTCCATGAGCGTGAATCAAATATATGAGAGGCACCCCACGAGAGCGGAACGTTAGAGCGTAAGACAGTGTCTGGTGGGGTGCTCGCCACTCAAAATAACCCGTGTGTCCCGTGAATGCATCTGTCGAGCATGCTGACCACGAAAACTAAATATGTTTTAAATGTGAACATATTAAACGAGAATTGAATCTTTCAAACGAAGGTGGTTTGAGTTGGAATTCAATAAATTCGGTGGTTGTCGCCAACATATTACGAGCGGCAATGGGTGAATATTGTCGGAGGGGTAACAAAATATCCCTTAGCGCGGCGCAGCAATTTGTAAAAAACGCTCCCCCCCCCCGCCGATAAAATCGACCTAACTCTACATGGGTAACGGATGAAGTTGTGCTGAATGTAGCCTAGACGTAGTAGATGCACAGACAAGCACATCTTCGTGGGGGAAAGAGAGGCGAAGCCGTGTTTGGATGGTCAAAGGATCGAGGAAAACCCTCTAAGCAAGCAGGTGCTATAACAAATGCCGCCGCGAAACAGAGCCAACGAAGCAAGGTAAGCGCGCTGGTAAACGTGCTCTTTGCTTTTGTGCTTGTATTTTCTCTTTCGTTCCTGACGGCTGCTTATGCAGAAACAGACGGAACAGATACAAGTGACAACACGGCAACCACGCTTGCGGCGGATGACGCGGAGTACACGCTTACGTACAACTATAGAAATAATCAAAACCAAACCTCAAGCCGCGTCGCATCTCTTACTGTCATCATCGTTGATGAGAATGGCAATGCCATCAGCAAAGGGCAGGTTGATACAAGCTTTAGCGGTAGTAGTTTGAGCTACACCCAGACAGGTACAAATAACAACAGCTCCAACAGCTATTACTCGCTCTCGTCGCTTGCGAGCAATTTCACAGTTACAGACTCAGAGGGTTCCACGCTCACCTTTATCGGTGCAAAGGTTGGCTACAGCAATTCCGGCTTTTCAAGAGCCACTGATGCTGACTACATACGCTACAACGGTAGTAGCATGCAATATCGTACAGAGAGTTCGCAAGGCGGTGGTAACCAAAGCTGGTCGAGCTTCGGCAACTCGTGGGACACCATCTACCTCCAATACGGCGACCAGTCGAGCATCGTCAGCGGAATGAGCTTCGGCCACATCGACGTGAAGACGGACGCGGCTTATACAGGAGATGAGACGAGTCTAACCGTTACTAATATCACGCTCGTGCAGTATACGCGTGCTACTGATGGCCAATTAGTAACTGTACGGGGAAGCTTTCAAACTAATGAGTGGCGCGGTAACGATCAAAATCTCCAAGGCCTAACCGGAGCGTCGACTGTCACCATCACGTTTACTCTGTCTGATGGCACGACCAGCACGACGTATACCAGCACGATAACAGCGAGTACAACGTATCCTGAAGACACATACTATCCCGCAGACGGAGACTGCGCCTACAAACTGTATAACTATATCAACGGCACCAACATTAGCGAAAGAGACTGGAACGCCACTTACGGGGACATCGATATCAGCGGCATGAGGGTGTTCTTGGTATCCGCTATCGTGTGCAATGGCTCTACCGTGTCGGGCGGTTCGGTGTCGGGTAATTACGGCCTCGACCTGGTGCTGAACGTTGCAACCCTGCTCGGCAGTGCTCCCAACTTTGACTTTGTGGTGGAAAAGACGCTGAACGGCTCTACCTCTTTAACCGATGCCCAGTTCTCTTTCACGTTCCAGAAGGCGAGCGTAGATGAGAATGACACCTGGACGCTTGATTCCACAGCTACAGGTGACAATAAACAAGAATTGAAAACAGAAGAAGAAACGGCGACAGAAGAAGGAGCCACGTCCATCACCCAGACCATTGCTGGCGATCAGGTCACCTATTCCACCAGCAGCACGGAAGAGTCAACTACCTATTATTACATCCTTCAGGAAAATCAGGGGACTGCCGACGACGGCGTTACCTATGACGATACCGTTTATGGCATTGCGGTTGTAGTTGAAACCACACGGACAAGTGGATCATCGAGTGGAGGAACGTCAAGCGCATACAACAGCTTTGAAACCAAAGTTGACAGCGTAACGGTTTATGAGCTGACGCTAAGCGACAATGGTACGTACACCCAGGACAAAGAAGTCACAATTAGCCAGAACAGCAGTGACGAGTACGTGTTCCCCTTCACCAACTCCATCACCAAATCCGTCACCATCGGCGGCGACGGCGATGAGTACAGCATCGACGTGGCCAAGGTCCTCTCCGGCCGCGGCTGGCAGGAGGGCGACTCCTTCGAGTTCACGCTGAGCGCCGAAGAGGGCACCCCGATGCCCGATGAGACCACGCTGACCATCTCCTACGGCGACGTTGACGAGGACGGCGACTACACCGCCTCCTTCGGCGAGATCACCTACAAGAAGGCCGGCACCTACACCTACACCATCACCGAGGCCGTCCCTGACGGCGCAACGGACAACGGCGATGGCACCCATACGCTCGATGGCGTGACCTACGACAACGCCACATACACCGTAACCGTGGTCGTTGAAAGCGACGGCAAGGGCAACCTCTCTGTTGAGTCGGTCACCTACGAGGTCGACGACGAAACCAAGGACTCCGCGACCTTCACCAATGCCTATGCTGACGGCACCGTCACCATCGGCGGCGACGGCGATGAGTACAGCATCGACGTGGCCAAGGTCCTCTCCGGCCGCGGCTGGCAGGAGGGCGACTCCTTCGAGTTCACGCTGAGCGCCGAAGAGGGCACCCCGATGCCCGATGAGACCACGCTGACCATCTCCTACGGCGACGTTGACGAGGACGGCGACTACACCGCCTCCTTCGGCGAGATCACCTACAAGAAGGCCGGCACCTACACCTACACCATCACCGAGGCCGTCCCTGACGGCGCAACGGACAACGGCGATGGCACCCATACGCTCGATGGCGTGACCTACGACAACGCCACATACACCGTAACCGTGGTCGTTGAAAGCGACGGCAAGGGCAACCTCTCTGTTGAGTCGGTCACCTACGAGGTCGACGACGAAACCAAGGACTCCGCGACCTTCACGAACGTCTACACCGCAAGCGATGAGGAGACGCCTGCGGACGATCCGACCGACGATTCAACTGATGGCGATTCAACCGATGACACGACGGAAACCAGCTCCAAGCTTCCCAGCACGGGTGACACCACGGTGATGAGCGTAGCGATCGCCGGTTTGGTGGGCGTTGCTGCGGTGGCGGCGGGCGTGATCTTGAGGAAGCGCAGGGCGTAGTATATGGCCGGCGTATCCCTGAGAGGCATTCCCACCAAGCGTGGCGGCCGGCGGGCGTTTGTCCACGAGCGGGTGCTTGCGCTCATAGCGCGCGAGACCATGTCGTCCGGCTCGGTGACCTTCAGCAAGGCAGAGCTTGCCGCCCGTCTTGGTTGTTGCGATCGCACGCTCGACCGCGCGCTCTTGCAAATCAAGCGTGAGGGACTTGTGGAAACCGGGCCTCGCTACACCGAGACGGGAGCCCAGCTGCCGAACTCCTATCGCGCAACGGAGCAAGGGTTGAAGGTTGCAGGCGATCTGTGGCCGTCGCGGCGCAAAGAGTGATATGCCCGTGCCATAACCAGGCGTACTGTGTAAGCCGCTGCAGGCGAGATGCCCGCAGCGGCTTTTCTCATATCGCGCGTTCGCAGCTGCCGTGCAAGGCTGGTAATTGAGCGGGCGTGGGGGAGGGCAAGCGGGTACCGGCGGCGGTGGGTCGTGGCGAGACATACGTTGTATGAAGGTGAGTAAGCCTTAACAGATCGTCTCGTTATGGCCGTCTCGTTGCTCGCACCGCTTCTCGTGCACCGCCTTTGTACCTCGCGGTACCATTGATACGCACTATGAAGCATTCGCACAGGAGGAGTCATGACAGACCGGAAGGAAACGCCGCTTGTTGGCATCATCATGGGTTCAAAGTCGGACATGCCAACCATGGAGGCATGCACAGCAGAGCTTGAGGCTCTTGGCGTCCCATATGAGCTCATGATCGCGAGCGCCCACCGCACGCCGGCGACCGTTCACGAGTGGGCTGCATCCGCCGCCGACCGCGGATTCAAGGTCATCATTGCAGCTGCGGGCAAGGCAGCGCACCTTGGTGGCGTCGTCGCTGCATATACGCCGCTTCCCGTCATCGGCGTGCCCATGAAGACCAGCGATCTGGGCGGTCTCGACTCCTTGCTCTCTATGGTGCAGATGCCCTCGGGCGTACCTGTTGCCTGCGTGGCGATCAACGGCGCAAAGAACGCCGCCATCTATGCGACGCAGATCCTCGGAGCGACCCTGCCCGAGTATCGCGATGCCATCGTTCGCCTTAAGCAGGAGATGGCAGAGGCGTAGCGAAAGCCGCTGGGAGCCGTGTTGCGTGCGGCCTATTTGCGCGGTCTTGTTGAGCGCTTCCCGGGCTGTGTCTAGGTAGCGGCAGCGTGAGCTAGGCCTGGTATTGTGGCTACCCGCAAGCGGGAAGTTGTAGCCCCGCGCCGCGCAACGTGGTGGCGCTATAGACCACGACCGTCTGCACGCGGGAGGTCGGCTACAACCCGTTATGAAAAAAGCTCCCGGAAACGGGAGCTTGTTGTGTTATGGAGCGGGCAACGGGACTCGAACCCGCGAGTGTCAGCTTGGGAAGCTGATGCCTTACCACTTGGCGATGCCCGCATGAATCTTTGCCGGAACGACCGGCGCAGGGGATAGTATACCGTGTCCGTTTTCGCGGGACAAGGCATCGCTGCGGAAACGGGCGCGATCCGCACGAAAACGGCTCACGCGGCGGTCGCCTCGACCCTGCCCATATAGCGTCGAGAACTCCGCACTCGTCAAAAGTAGCGGGCATCATCGGCTCCCATGAGGAGTACGTGAGGCAGAAGAAGTTCGACGTGAGCCATCTTGGATACGGAATCGAGCGAATGAACCGCTCCCAAGCGAGTCGCTACCCTCCTCTTCCTGACTACGATCTCACCAACCCGGAGGAAGTAAAGCTTACTATTTTCGGGTGCGTTGTTGACGAGGGCTATACCAAGCTCCTCATGCAAAGTAGTTCCTTGCCGTTCGAAGACGTTTTGGCGCTCGACCGCGTACAAAAAGGTCGTCCGATTTCAGATGCGGCGCTTCGGCGTCTTCGCAACAAGAAACTGATTGAGAGTCGGAGACCCCATCTGCGCGTGGCGATGTCCGTGGCGAAGGTGACGGGAACCCAAGCGGGTTACCTCCAAGCGCGAGGGCAATCTGACGAATACTGCCGCGCTCTTATCACTGACTATCTGAGGAGAGAAGGTTTGGCGAGCCGGAGGCAAATCGACGCCGTTGTCTTTCCGGTGCTATCAACCGAGCTCACCGAGGAGCAGAAGCGGAACAAGGTCAAGAACCTCCTCGCCCAGCTGAGTCGCGAACAGGAGATTCACTACGAGTTCCAGGGTGACAAGCGGGGATGGCGCCTTGGATAATTATCATCCGGTTTATCCGGCTTAATCCGGCTTTATCCGGTTATTTATCCCTAAAGTAATAGATAACTGCAGGTGAAACGTGGTTTTACATTCGTCAAATTATCCGGGATAGTCCCGGCGCGCATCTGCGCGGACGGTGCTCGGCGATCTTACAGAGGCTGAAAAAGCGGCGTTAAGGTTTCGAAGGAGCGCGCCTCGGAGTCTGCTTCGCGAACTCCTTGCTTGCAGGCATGAAAAACACAGCGGCACGCGATCCGCACGAAAACGGCACACGCGCGGCACCCGCCCCGCCCCTGTGCATGTAGCGGTTCGAGAACTCCGTGCTCGTCGACGGTATGTATCCGACGTGGAGATCGAAGGTGTACGACGGGGTCGCGTGCCCGAGGATGACCGAGATGGTCTTGATATTCTCCCCGTAGGTGAGGTTGAGGGTGGCGAAGGTGTGCCTGAGCGCGTATGGCCTCGTGCCGTCGAATCCAGTCTTCTCGATGAACTTATGCCACTCGTTGATGAAAGAGCTATATGGCTTGATCGCATCAAGCTCAGCTACGACGGGCAGGTCGTCCACCGATCTGATGCCCATCTTCCTCAGCCTCCTTCGTTTCAGGTCGAGCCACTTGCCGACCGCTTCGGCGGTGTAGTCGTCAAGCGGAACGGTTCGACGCGACGTGCTCGTCTTCGTGTACTCCTCAACCTCGTTGCTGTCGCGTCGCGCTGCCCCGGTGATGCGTGCCGAGGTCGTTTCCGCCATATCGCACGCGCTTCCTGAGGACATGGGAGACGAACAGAGGAAGAAGCATGTAAGCTACCCACTACAGGAGCTTCGCAAGGAACATCGCATTCGACCTGATGGCACGCGAGGGAACGCAAAGTGGGTGATAGACGAATAGACTAGAAGATAGACTAATAGTTCTCATTTCTAGTCTATGCAGCGAGTGCATGGTGCTGTATGTATGCGCTGCCCCGGGCGAATCGAGGCTCCTATTGTAGCGCCGACGCGGTTCCTAGATTTAGGTATCATGACGCTAAGTTCGTTTACATTGATGTGAACTATCAAAGTATAACTTTTCGGCCTCGTGGCCAAAAAAGCACGATAGGTTGCATGGTTCGCCCCGCGCCGCGGGCCCCGGGCGGGGCGGGGCGCCCATCCGGGGGTCCCGGGGGGCTCCCGAGCCCCCCGGATGCCGCGTTCCCGGCCGACCGGCACGCCATGAAAGCCCGTTTTCGCCTCCCGGAGGCCTCCACGGCCTCTGATCCCTGCAACCTATCGCACCTTTTTGGCCACCGGCGCGGAAATTCGCGCGGATGGGGGGCGCCGCCCGCCCCCGGGAGGCGCCGCCGCGATGCCTGGAGAGCGGCGCGGCACGTTCCGAGGAGGTTTCCGCTGTTGCGCCGGAGACGATATCTCATACCTGTCGGGCGAACCCTGGCACGCGCTCCAAAACACCAGCTTCGGGACATGCCATAAAGGCACGGCGGCACGCGAAGCGCACCCGTGCGGCAAGCGCACGGCTTTCGCACGGCATGTGTAGAAAAGGCGGGCTCGTGGAGTTGAATTGCCGGCGCGATGCATTCGCGTGGGCGGGTGTAGCTGCGGTAGAATCAACCAATACGCGACCGTTGCCAATGAAGGAGCCTGAATGATTGATCGCTACACCCGCGCAGAGATGGGACACATCTTCTCCCTCGAGAACAAATACGCCATCTGGCAGGAGATCGAGATACTCGCCTGCGAAGCGCAGGCAGAGCTGGGTACTATCGGCATTACGCGCGAAGAGGCGCGCTGGATCCGCGATCACGCCGCCTTTGACAAGGATGAGATCGACGCCATCGAAGCGGTGACCAACCACGACGTCATCGCGTTTCTCACCAACATGAGCGAGCACATCGACCGCGACGTACCGGAGGGCCAGCCCAAACCGAGCCGCTGGGTGCACTTCGGCATGACAAGCTCAGACTTAGGCGACACCGCGCTCTGCTACCAGCTCGTTCAAGCGACCGACATCCTCATCGACGACGTGAAGAAGCTCGGCGAGATCTGTCTGCGCCGCGCCTTCGAGGAGCGTGATACGCTCTGCGTGGGTCGCACGCACGGCATCCACGCCGAACCCATGACCTTCGGTATGAAATTCGGCAGCTGGGCTTGGGAACTCAAGCGCGACCTCGATCGTTTGCGCGACGCCCGCGCAAACGTGGCGTTCGGCGCGATCTCGGGCGCGGTGGGCACCTACAGCTCCATCGACCCCTTTGTGGAGGAATACGTCTGCGAGCACCTGGGTCTTACGCACGACCCGCTTTCCACGCAGGTCATCAGCCGCGATCACCATGCCTATCTCGCAGGGGTGCTGGCAACCACCGCCGCAACCTGCGAACGCATTGCCACCGAGATCCGTAACCTGCAGAAGACCGATACGCTAGAGGTTGAGGAACCGTTTAAGAAGGGGCAGAAGGGCAGCTCCGCCATGCCCCATAAGCGCAACCCCATCACGGTCGAGAAGGTCTGCGGCCTTGCGCGCGTGGTGAAGGCGAACGCACAGGTCGCCTTCGACAACGTGGCGCTTTGGCATGAGCGCGACATAAGCCACAGCTCGGCGGAGCGCGTGGCGCAGGCCGACAGCTTCATCGCGCTCGACCACATGTTCCAATGCCTTGCGCGCATCGTTGACGGGCTCATCCTCTACCCGGAGCAGATGAAGGCAAACCTCAACAAGACGCGCGGCCTCATCTATTCGTCGAAGGTGCTGCTCGCGCTCGTCGAGACGGGCATCACGCGCGAAGAGGCGTATGCCATCGTGCAGGAGAACGCGATGGCCACCTGGCGCGAGGTTCAGCAGTGCGAGGCGGGTACCACGTTCCGCGCAAAGCTCGAAGCAGACGCGCGCTGCACCGTGCCTGCGGAGCAGATGGATAAGATCTTCGACCCGTGGGATTTCCTCACGCGCGTTGGCCGCGTGTTCGATCGGCTCGAGGGGCTCTCATTCGACTAAGCTTGCGTTACGACATATGAGAGGATCAACATGGTAGACATCGACTATACGCCGCGCGGCGTCTGCGCGAAAAACATTCATGTCGAGCTGAACGACACCGGGGACATCATCGAGCGCGTTGAGTTCAAGGGCGGCTGCAACGGCAACCTCAAGGCTGTTTCGAAGCTGGTGGCCGGACAGCCGGTCGAGCGCATCGTGGGTATCTTGCGCGGCAACACATGCGGGCCTCGAAATACATCATGCGCAGACCAGCTGTGCTGCGCGCTCGACGCGGCGCAGGAGAAAGCGCGGTCATGATGTTCAACCGAAAGCGTCGGCTTCGCGCGTCGCGCCCGCCTCGCGGGCGAACGGGCGCGCATGCCGGCGTACCCACCATGGGGAAGCCTGCCGCCGGAGAGCCTCGCGCGGCACGCGGCACCCGAACAGCTCAGGGATCCGGCGCCGCTCGCCCGCGCCGCCGCGGCGGCATCACGCGCCGGCGCTTCGCCCTGGGCAGCATCGCCGCCGCCGGCGCAGGCATGGCCGCCATCGCGTTGAACTCTTGCTCGTTCGACGAAGAATCGAGCGATGGCGATCCCCAGGTGGTGACCGATAGCTCGCTGATCACCGCGGTTCTCGACGGTGATTTCGAATACTCCGACGATACCCCCACGTTAAGCGCTTCGTGGGAGCTGCCGCTTGGAACGCTTTTGTTTCATAGCGGCGGGTGCAGCTGGGCGGCGGCGATGCTCGCGCCCGAGTCGGCGAGCACTGTGAACACGCTCGGCATCGTGAGCCTGGAAAGCGGAACGGTTACCACGCTGGTGGAGACGCCATCGTTCGGCAGCACCTATAGCGTGTTCGATGTGCGCTGCACAGATTCCGTGTATGCATGGGTCGAGATCAACTACAATGACCTCTCGTGGGCGTTGCTTGGCCAGCAGCTCTCGTCGGGCGCACTCACCGGCGACCCCGTCGTGCTCGATGAAGGCGACGAAGATTGGGAGCCGCCGCGGTTCACCACGTGGAGCTCAAGCGTCATATGGCAGAAGATGCCCATGGCAAGCGGGGGCAGCTCAAGCGAGGCTTCGCACTGCTACATATGGTCGGTCGGATCGGCCGAGGGAACCGAGATCAAAGAATCGCCCGGACGCTTCGCCACCTCGCCGCGCGTGGCGGACGGTGTGCTCACCATCGCGCCGCGCGTGCGTGCAGATGAGGGTGTCTATTACGGCATGACCGCGATCGACCTCTCGAGCGAGACGTTCGACCAGATCGACCAGTTGGTGCTGCCCTCCTCGGTTTCACCGTTCGACGCGACGTATATGAACGACGTCTTCGTCTTCTCGATCGAGGCGGCCTACGATAACGTGGGCAGCCTGGGCAATATGGGCACCTTTCTGGGGAGCGAAGGGGGCCCGTATCTTTACGTCCGCCGTGAGCCGGTGGCGCAAGTCACCTCGAACGGCGCGTATTACCTCATCAAATCGCAGGCGTCGCACATCATCGTCGATACCGATGCGCAGATGTACGGCACGCTTTTCGCGCCCGATCGCTGCCTCGACTATGGTGACTATCCGGCGACCGACGGCATCTCGAGCCAGTTCGTGTGCTACGCGACCGTACGGGACGATACGGGTTTGCCCGACCACGTACTCGTCCGCGTGTTTTCCATCTAAGGGCATCCAAGGCGCGCCCGGCTCGCCGCTCGATGCGGGAGGAAGTGGTCGGCAGCATATAGGGCATCCAAGGCGCGCCCGGCTCGCCAACTGCTGCAGACCACCCAGCTGCCGGCTGCGTTGCCGCGCTGCAACCTGCCCGAACAAGCGTTCATCTGCCGTCGCGCACAGCCGCGCCAACAGCCGTGGACAGCCGCGCTAACAGCCAGCAGCAGGCGCTATGCTCCGGCGCTCCCGCCAAGCAGCCGCTCGTTTGCCGCTGCGATGATCGCGGCGGCCGCGCGCGCATCGGGTGCATGCGGCGGTGCGGGCGTCTCGTCGAGCGGGAGCAGCTGCTTTTCCATCCAGGTTACCGAAAGCCATCTTCCCAGCTTGTATCCGCAGGAGGTATGCTCGCCGCACACGCGATACCCGTGGCGTTCATGGAAGGCGATCGAACCCGTGTTATCTGAGGTTATGCATGACTCGCTCATGCGGATGCCCTGGATACGCATGAGCTCTTCCAAAACGTCGAGCATGATCGAGCCAAGCCCGTGCCCCTGGTGGGCGGGCGCAAGGTAAATCGAGATCTCCGAGGCCCAGTCATACGCATGGCGCGCGCGGAACGACCCGTTGTATGCGTACCCAGCGATCTCGTCGGTCGCCGTGTCCGCTGCGACGATATACGCGCGGTCACGAACCCCCGACCGAATGCGCTCGGCAAAATCCTCGACGCTGGGCACCTCGGTCTCGAAGCTTATGCACGTATCGCTCACAAAGGGTGCATAAATTCGTAAGAGCTTCTGCGCATCGTCTGGTTGTGCCGTGCGGATATAATATGGCATGGAACCCTCCCGTAAGAATTATCGAAGCGTGGAAATAATATCAGGAGCGCGTAACGCCGAGCCGCTGAAACGTGTCCGGTGAGCGCCGATTTCATCCAGTGCAGTGCTGCATACGGTACAATGTGTTGGTTCTTGAGAGAGTGAGAAGGAGGCCGAACATGGCTTCAGACGCAAGAAGAATTCTGCTCGTTGAAGATGAGAAAGCCATCCGCGACGCCGTCGCGGCGTACCTCGAACGCGAGGGATATTGGGTCGTCGGCGTGGGCGATGGTCAGTCCGCGGTTGAAGAGTTCCAGAAGCACCAGTTTGACCTCATCGTACTCGACCTCATGCTGCCCAAGCTTTCCGGTGAGCGCGTGTGCCGCACCATCCGCGATACCTCCGATGTGCCGATCATCATGCTTACCGCGAAGGGCGAGGTTGAAGACCGCATCATCGGTCTTGAGCTCGGCGCCGACGACTATCTCATCAAGCCGTTTAGCCCCCGCGAGCTTGTCGCCCGCGTGCGCGCCCTGTTCCGTCGCACCCACCTGGCCGACGAGCCGCAGGCCGAGGTGCTCGACTTCGGAGATCTGGTCATCGACATCTCGGGGCATAAGATTCTCGTCGAGAACAAAGAAGTTGACTTGACCGCTTCCGAGTTCAAGCTGCTCACCACCCTCGCGCGTCACCCCGGCCGCGTATACAACCGCATGGAGCTGGTGGAGAAGGTGCTCGGATACGACTTCGAGGGCTATGAGCGCACCATCGACAGCCACGTGAAGAACCTGCGCGCCAAACTCGGTGACGACCCGAAGCACCCCAAGTGGCTCTACACCGTGCACGGCGTTGGGTACCGCTTTGAGGCCCCTGCGAAGCCGGCGGACGATAAGGCAGCAAGCGCGAAGTAGCGACAACCATGCTGCCTGCACGCTTTGAGATTGGACAAAAGCATAAGCAAAGCCCCGAGGCGTCTTCCCGCGCAAGCTGGAACACGCCTCGTTCCGACACCCGCTCGGGGATGAGCTATACCACGCGCATGGCCGCTTCCTTTGCGCTCGCCTCGGTCATGACCGTCGTGGTGCTCGTTGGCGTGGTCGCGGTGGTGTGGAGCGGCGTGTTCTCAGATTACACGCGAACCAACATGACCGATATCGCCCAATCGACCGCGCAGCGCCTGGCCGACGCATATGAAGCGGAAGGGGAGTGGACGACGGCGCAACTCGCCTCCGTTGCGGATTCTACGTTAGCGTCTGACGATATCGGCATGCAGGTGGTTGATGCCGAAGGGACGATTCTCTACGACGATTCCTGGCCCGCCGCGGCCGTGATCGACTCGTCGCAGGGAAGCGACGAGTCCTCGGTGCATAGTTTGGTGTCGAGTGCCCCGACCGATGCCGCCGCCTCGGTCACCCGCGACATCACCCTGTCTGATGGAACCGTTGTCGGGCAGGTGCGCCTGTGGGTGTTCGGGTCGGACGCGCTGCTCAGCAAGGCCGACACGGCGTTTCGCGACCGCACGTTCAACGCGATGTTCCTCGCCTCAATCATCGCGGTGGTCATCGCGATCATCATCGGTATCTTTGTCTCGCGCATGCTCACCAACCCGCTGCGGCGCATCACCGGCACGGCCAAGCAGATCCGCGACGGTGACCTCTCGGCGCGTACCGGGTTGCGGGGCGACGACGAGATAGACCGCCTCGGCGAGACCTTCGACGAAATGGCGACCTCGCTTGAGAAAGATCTGAAGCACGAGCGGCGCATCACGTCAGACGTCGCCCACGAGCTGCGCACGCCGCTCATGGCGATGCTTGCCACGGTCGAGGCGATGCAAGACGGCGTGCTTCCCGCAGATAACGAGCACTTGGAGACCGTAGCTTCGGAGACGCGACGGCTTTCGCGCCTGGTTCAGCAGATGCTCGACCTCTCGCGCATGGAGAACCGCACCGAATCACTCAATCTGAACGAGTTTGAACTCGTGCCGTTTGTGAGGCAGATCGTGAATAGCCAGGATCAGTTCTTCCGCGATCACGACCTGCGGCTCAAGTTCGTCGACGACATGCAGAACAGGTCTTCGGGCATCGAGGCCGATCCCGACATGATTACCCAGGCGATCGTGAACATCATGGGAAATGCGATGCGCTACACGCCGGAAGGCGGGCTGGTCGTGGTTTCGGTTCACGCCGATCGGCGCTATCTGATGGTTTCCGTGGCCGATACCGGCATCGGCATCGCCAAGGAGGACCTGTCGCGGATCTTTGGGCGGTTCTGGCGCGCGGACGCCAGTCGCGCGCGCGAGGCGGGCGGCCTGGGCGTGGGGCTTTCGGTGACCAAGCAGATCGTCGAGCGCCACCACGGCTACATAACAGTCGAGTCGGAACTTGGGAAGGGAACGACGTTTACGATTCATCTGCCCCGCGAGCACACAGCAGAGCTTCCATCATCTACAATGGAACACTAGGCTGCTTCGTTCATGTGCGCAGCGCCGCGGCCTGCTGTGTAGAACGCGCGCCCCGCTCGCGCCTTGGTTCACCTGCGGCGCGCTCGGTGCGGGCAGCGCCGATGGCGTGCTTGCCAGGTGGCGTGCTTACCAGATGGCGCAGACGGCATGGGCGGCCACGCAGACATGCGCTTCGCGCAGCGCGAGCGGTGCACGTGCGCGGAGCAGACGGTATTTTGAGGCTATCTTGAGGAGATGACTCACATGGCAGACATGGAGCGGCATCCTGATTCACGCGGCAAGGTGCGCGACATCTACCAGGCGGGCGACAACCTGCTTATGGTTGCAACCGACCGCATCTCGGCGTTCGACTTCATTCTTCCGGACGAGATTCCGTTCAAGGGCGAGGTACTCAACCGCATCTCGGCCTTCTGGTTCGAGAAGTTTGCCGACCTGGTGCCGAATCACCTCGTTTCGATCGATGTCGACGATTTTCCGGCCGAGTTTTCCGAATATCGGGAGTATCTTGCCGGGCGCGCCATGCTCGTGCGCCGTGCCGAAACCATCCCGGTCGAATGCATCGTGCGCGGGTATCTCACGGGTTCGGGCAAGAAGACCTATGACGCCGACGGCACCGTGTGCGGGATCGAGCTTCCCGAAGGCCTCACGGAGGCATCGAAGCTCCCGGAGCCCATCTTCACCCCGTCCACCAAGGCTGCGATCGGCGACCACGATGAGAACATCTCGTTCGACCGCTGCGTCGACATCGTGGGTGCCGATGTGGCAGAGCAGATCCGCGACCTATCCTTGAAGATCTACGGTGCGGCTGCCGAGTATGCGGCGGCGCGCGGCATACTCATCGCAGACACCAAGTTCGAGTTCGGCATCATCGATGGCGAGGTGACGCTCATCGACGAATGCCTCACGCCCGACTCGAGCCGGTTCTGGCCGGCCGACTCCTATAGGGAGGGAGCGGTTCAGCCGAGCTACGACAAGCAGTTCGTGCGCGATTGGCTGAAGGCCAACTGGGACATGACGGGCGAGGTGCCGCACCTGCCCGCCGATGTCATCGAGGGAACGTCTGCGCGCTATCGCGAGGCGTACGAGATCATCACGGAAGAGCACTTTGTGAGCATGAAAGAGAATCGGTAATGACTATTCGGAGCAGCAGCAACAAGCGCGTTCAGAATCGCGAGTACACCGGGGCATCCCGCAAATCCGCCGCATCGGCGAAGCCCGCCCGCGCCGCCGCGTCATCGGTGCGCGTGGTGCCCGCAAGCTCGAAAGCTCGTCGTCGTGAGCGCGAGCAGGGAGAATCGCTCGAAGGCCTGAGCCGCGAGGAGAAGCGCGCTCGTCGTCGTGAGCTGCGCGTCAAAGAGGACAACATGCTCTCGGCGGCAAACATACTCATGAAAGAAGACGATGAGTATCGCTCGAAGCGGCGCATCTTCTGGGCGCTCATAGGCATTGGTGTCGTGGGTATTGCGCTTGAGTGGCTTCTGCTGATGGGGACGTTCAGCATGTTGCCGGAGGATTCGCTGAACGTGATCAGCATCGTGGGCATCATTGCCTCGTATGCCTTCGTGATCGCTTCATTCGTGTACGACATGGTGAAGATTCGCCCCATCCGCAACTTCTACAAGGCTCAGGTGTCCGGCATGGCCGACCGCAGGGTCGTCGAGGTCATCGAGAAGGCTGCCGAGAAGTCCGAGAAAGAGAAGTCTGCGAAGAAGCGGGGTTTTAAGAAGCGCTCGGCTGACGCGAATGACGCAGGCGCGTCGACTGCGCAGGCGGAGACCGAAGGACCCGTGCAGGAGCACAAGAAGAAGCGGCCGAAGAAGAACCAGCGCTCTCGGCGTTAACGAGGGGCGGTATCCAGGCTGCCCCTCGGCCACCACGGCATTCATGACTTGCTGTAACCACGACGCCTACGGTGTCGGTACAGATACGTGTTCCGACGCCACTGAGGGAGACCATGATCAAGGCTGCTTTGACGTGCAAAGATGCGCAGATGGGAATTCGCGCCCTCAAGCCGAAGATCGAGCGCTACGCGGCACTTATCGTTCGCAAGGGGGTAAACGTCCAACCTGGCCAGGAAGTCGTTGTGTCGGCTCCGGTGGAGTCGGCGGAGTTCGTGCGCATGCTCGTGCGCTGTGCATACGAGCAGAAGGCCGGGCATGTGACGGTGCTTTGGAACGACGATGCGGTGACGCGGGCAACGTATGAGCACGTCGATGTCGCTTTCTTCGAGCAAACGCCCGAGTGGCGCCGCATACAGCTCAACTCGCTTGCCGAGATGGGGGCGTGCTTCATCTTCGTCGAGGGGTCAGACCCCGCGGCACTCGAGGGTATCGATCCTGCGAAGCCGGCTGCGGCGTCGAAGGCGGAGAACACCCAGTGCGCGGCGTTTCGGCGTGGTCTCGATTTCAACCTAAACCCCTGGTGCGTCGCGGGCGCTCCCGTTGGCGCATGGGCGCGTCGGGTGTTTCCCGACGTGCCAGATGAAGTTGCCATCTACAAGCTATGGTGCGCCATCCTGGCCGCTGCGCGCGCCGACGGCGGTGACCCGGAGAGCGCGTGGGAGCTGCACGACGCCACCTTTGAAAAGAATCTGCACTTCCTGAACGACGCTCACTTCGACATGTTGCGCTACGAATCGTCCAACGGGACGAATTTCACCGTCGGCCTCACTGATCAACATATCTGGGCAGGTGGAAAGTGCTCGACGCCAGGCGGGCATCCGTTCTTCCCGAATATACCCACCGAAGAAGTGTTCACCTCGCCAGATTGCACGCGCGCCGAGGGCATCGTCTATTCCGCGCTGCCGCTCATTCACCACGGTAACAAAGTTGACGGATTTTGGCTCAGGTTTGAGCACGGCCGCGTGGTCGATTATGATGCGCGTGTTGGACACGATACGTTGAAGCACATCGTCGAGACGGACGACGGCTCGTGCCGATTGGGCGAGGTAGCGCTCGTTTCTAAGAACACCCCCATCCGCGCGAGCGAGATTCTGTTTTACGACACGCTGTACGACGAGAACGCGAGCTGTCACCTCGCGCTGGGCGTAGGATTTCCCGAGTGCTATCGCGGCGGGTATGATATGTCGTCCGAAGAGCTTCGGGAGCATGGGGTGAACCACTCGTCCACTCACGTCGACTTCATGATCGGTACAGAAGACCTGAACATAACCGGCGTCCAGGCTGATGGCACGGAGGTGCCGGTCTTCGTGAATGGTCAATGGGGCTGGGAATAACGGGCGCGCCTCGCTGGTGACGCGCCTGCGTCCAGCGCTTGTTCAGCACCCGATTGCGCTGCTGCCCAGCCTTCAAACCTCTGCTTCGAGCTCACGGATCTTCCCGCTCCGACTCTGAGCGCCGGTACCGGCGAGTTTTCAGACCTCCGCTTCTAATTCACGGATCCTCCGGTATAGCCATCTGTTTGTCGGGACGAGAATCCCATGGCGCTCAGCGAGGCGGATGACGGTGCCCGAAAACTGTTCGACTTCGGTGGCCTTGCGGTTGATGCGATCCTGCGCCATTGAGGGCAAGCCTTTTGGATCGAGGGTTGTGACGATTTTCGCCATCTGGGTAAGGTCGGCCTCGGTAACGTCTACGCCTTCGGCGCGGGCGACGGCGAGCGCTTCGCGCATCGCGGCTATGAAGCAGCGATGCTGATCGCTTCCCGGTTCGCTCGCAGAGCCATAGGTGCCGCCAAACGCCATACAGGTCTGGTTAATTCCAACGTTGAGCATGAGCTTGACCCACTGCCGCCGGCGGATATCGGTCTCTACCACATGGGCAATCTGCGCGCGGGCAAGAAAGTCGGCGATGTCATCAACGACGCCCGGCTCCGTGCCGGCAGCCGGGCCTAGACGAATCTCGCCGGAATGCGCGAACGTGAGGGCTCCATCGATGAAGACGGCATCCATTCCCTGCGCAACGGAAAGCACCGTGTGTTTCCAGCCAAAACGCTCGGCTATTTGTTCTTCGCTCGTGATGCCGTTGAGCAGCGAGATGATACGGGTGTCTGCTCCAACGAGCCTGTCCATGGCGTCGAGTGCGGTTTCGAGGCCGGTGGCCTTCACCGCCAGAATCACGATATCGACGGGCGTGGCCTTGCATGCCGGGATCGTGCGTATGGTGCAAGGCTCGCCGTTTATAACGGGAAGCTCGCCAGATCGGCGAGCGTAGCGCTCATCATCCATTACGAACTCAACGGCATCGGCGCCGACGTTCCTTTCAATCATGGAGCCATAGAGCAGCCCAATCGCTCCTCTACCGATGATTGCCGCTCGCTCGATTCTCATGCGCACTCCTGGTATACGAGGCAATAGCTTGTTTGTATCATCTCATAAACGACGAGTTATTGATGATGGATAATGGGGTTGGCTCAAGTTCTGGGCGGTTTATCAAGGGTGCGGGAAAGGCATGGCCGGCAGGTTAACCGGCTCGGTTGAGCAAGGGTGGTTCTTCTGCGCCTGCGTTGTGTTTCACAGCGCGGTTGCGCCCAAATCTCAAGTTTGGCGACACTTTTTGACCCCTTTAAAAGTAGACGGAAAAGTAGTAAGCCTTTTACCTGCGCTTTTTTCTGCAATGAAACCCGGAATACTCGGAACACCCGCTAAAAGTGTCGCCAAACTTGAGATTCAGTGGCATGAAACACATGAAACAAGCGAAACGCGCGAAATACAACCGCCGACTTGTGCATTCTGCGGCGAACGCCCCGCGTTCGCATCATTGCGCGCCCTCTTGGGCTCGAATCCTCGGCGAGGCGCGCGAGCATGAAAAGCTCCATCGCTGGAGCTCGTCGAATTCAATGGTGGGCCGTTAGGGGTTCGAACCCTAGACCTTGGGATTAAAAGTCCCCTGCTCTGCCAGCTGAGCTAACGGCCCGCAGAAGGCATTGTATCACGGCCAGACCGTCTCGTGCGCGAACCTGTCGTTCATGCGCACGGTAGCATCTCGAATATGAAGCGTCACCGGCATTCCTGGTGGTTTTTGGTTCAAACATCCTGAATACGCATAGCGCGGAAGCTCCGCGTCCGATGTACCTGGTGATTTGGTAAGCATCAATACCCCGACAGCGTCTCGGCCGTCTCGAACGCCTGCCGACATGTCTGGTGAGTTGGTGAGCATGAACACCTCCACAGGGAGAGGAAAGGAGACCGAGGTGACCGGTATTCCTAGTGGTTTGGTGTAATCAAACACCCTATTGTGTTGAGGTGGTGCATGCGGGGAGCGAGCGTGGCGGTGATTTGGTGCGTGCCAAGCACATGTCCCGGCCTTTATTCCATGACGCTTGCGATCATCCTGCGCTACCACTTCGGCCGCCTGCACATGTTGCCCGACCGTTATTCCATGGCGCTTGCCACAACTTCGGATTCATCGTCGCAAACTTGCCGTATGATTCAAATAACAGTGTGTTTCGGCACCCCAAGCCCACCGTCACAAGACGGCGGACGAGCTGCTGTTTGAAAGGAAGGCAACTATGGCAGACGTACACCAGCTCCTCGATGAATGGATCGCCAACGTCGAGGATGAAGAGCTTTCAGCAGAGCTCCAAGCCCTCAAAGAAGGCAAGGACGAGTCCACGATAACCGACGCGTTCTTCCAAGACCTCGCATTCGGTACGGCAGGGCTTCGCGGCACCCTCGGCGCGGGAACCAACCGCATGAACATCTATACGGTCGGTCGCGCCACCCAGGGGTTCGCCGACTACCTGGTCGCGACGTATGAGAACCCCACCGTTGCCATCGCGCGCGATAGCCGCAACAAGGGCGAGCTGTTCGTTAAGACGGCGGCATCGATCTTTGCGGCGAACGGTGTGGTAGCCAAGGTGTATCCGAAAATCTCCCCGGTGCCCACGCTGTCTTGGGCGGTGCGCGATCTTGCGTGTTCGGGTGGCGTGTGCGTGACCGCCTCGCATAACCCTGCGCAATACAACGGCTACAAGGCCTACGGCCCTGATGGTTGCCAGATTGCATCCGAGGTCGCCGACGCCATCTCGGCTGCGATCGCCAAGGTTGACATGTGGCACGACATCAAGACCATGGATTTCGATGAGGCGCTGGCGCAAGGGAAGATTGAGTGGATCGGTGACGACTGCCTCGATCGCTACTTCGACGCCGTGCTCAAGACCTCGGTCTGCTCTCCGACCGAGGAGAACTCAGCGGCTACTCCGCTGAAGCTTGTATACACGCCGCTTAACGGTACCGGGCTTATCCCGGTGACCACCGTGCTCAACCGCGCCGGCATTACCGACATCACCGTGGTGCCTGAGCAGCGCGATCCAGATGGAAACTTCCCCACCTGTCCGTATCCGAACCCCGAGATTCGCGAAGCCATGCAGAAAGGCATCGACCTGTGCCAGGAAGTTCATCCTGACCTGCTGCTTGCGACAGACCCCGATGCCGACCGCGTGGGCGTAGCGTGCCAAGACGGAGACGACTACACGTTGCTCACGGGCAACGAGATCGGTGTGCTGCTGCTTGATTACATCTGCAAGATGCGCGCGGCGCGCGGTGAGGACCTTTCCACCAAGGTCGCGGTGACCACCATCGTGTCCTCTGCCATGGTTGACGCGCTGGCTGCTAAATATGGATTCGAGCTGCGCCGCTGCCTCACGGGATTCAAATACATCGGCGACATCATCACCTCGCTTTCCGATGCGGGCGAGCCCGAGCGCTTCATCTTTGGCTTCGAAGAGAGCTACGGGTACCTTTCGGGCGACCATGTGCGCGATAAAGATGCGGTGAACGCATCGTTGCTCATCTGCCAGATGGCGCAGTACTACAAGACTCAAGGCAAGAATCTGGTTGAAGCCATGCATGAGCTGTATGAGACGTATGGCTACTACCACAACAAGACGGTCTCGCTTTCTTATCCCGGCGCCGAGGGTGCCGACAAGATGGCGGGGATCATGGCGAGCCTGCGCGCCGAGGCGCCTGCGGCGATTGCGGGGGCGTCGGTCGAGGCGGTCGTCGATTACCAGGAGGGCGTAGGCGGCCTGCCCAAGGCGAACGTGATCGAGTTCGATCTTGAGGGCGGTAACAAGGCCATCGTGCGGCCGAGCGGTACCGAGCCAAAGATCAAGCTGTACATCTTTGCAACGGGTGAAGATGCGGCGGCGGCCGATGCGCTCATCGAGCAGATTGAAGCCGCTGGGCGCGAGCTTCTATCGTAGCGATGTCGTTGGTATAGCGATTCCCCTGGATTCGTGAGCCGCGTAACCCGGGCTTGGTTACCATTGGGAATGACCAGGCCCGGGTTTTATTGTAGGTATTATGCACCGGATTTTGAGGTCGCGCGCTGTGTGAGGAGCCACGTGCCTGGTTCGGTGTAGGCGCCAGGTGCACCTGCAAGAGTGCTTGCGCAGCTCGTTCGGGGTGTCGCATGCATGGATTACGGACTCGTTCCTTTACGCATGGGAGACGAGGGCGATGCGCGCCTTGTCGAGACCGCCACCGCATATGGATATGGGCGTCACGTATATCCTTGTAACCACGCGCGCCCCGCGCCTAATGAAAGAGAAGCACCCAAACGACGATCGCAAGGATGGTGACGAGTGCGAGGACGACGAGGATGCGCATCCTTCGCCGAGCCTTGTTCTGGCGCGCCGTGAAAATCGCCTTCCGTCCCGGCGGCGTCGAGAGATATCGGTTAGAGCGCAATGTTTGGGGCGTGCCATCGCCCGGAGATTTGTGCCGCGGGTGGGCTGGCCGGCCTGGCTTCGTCGCGTTGGAATCAACCGGCTGAAGATATTGCGCGTCGGAGGTTGCGACGCCCATATGCTTGCGCCTGGAGCCGCTTCGACCTGGAGCGCCGTACTGCGACGTTTGGCCTGAAGAAGCTGCTCCGCGTGCGGTCGGGTTTTGCGCCTGCCGCCGATACGCCGTCCCGTCATCGGTGATGGGTTCTTGGGTGACATGATGGACGGTTCGCCGGTACGGCACAAACGAGCTTTGTTCTGCGCTGCTCGATTGTTGCGGATTAGGATTTGGGGCCCGGCGGTCGTTGTCCATAAAATCCCCCTACAAAACCTCAAACACAGCCACACTTTACCGGCTCATGATTGCGTATTTGCTGTTTGATACAAAGTTAAGTCCATATTCATGATTGATACACATGGTACGGAAACCAAACCGGCCGCGCCGTTCCAATCTCTGCACGCATCGCCAGATTCGAATTCCTCGGAGCGATGAAAATGCAGCTCGAGTACCGCGCTTCGTTAAAATCTAAGTAAGATGGACTTAAATATAATGATAGTGAGACACTTAAAAAATCTAAAAACGTGTATAGAGCCGTTGATGTCGGGAATAACAAAGCTGTCCAAAGAAGACCTGACGCCCCGCAGAAGGGCGCAGGCAACCACGAGGGAGTGATTAGTTATGGCAAACATGGTTCCATATCGTTCTGTTTTCGGTATCCGTCCTTCTTCGCTTTTCGATGCAATCGATGACATGATGGACTTCAGCGCCCCGTCCGCTCATGCGTTTCTCATGGATGTTGAGGACACCGGAAGCGCGTATGAGGCGAAGGCGTATCTCGCGGGCGTGAGCAAGGATGACATCGACATCGAGCTCAACGAAGGCCGCCTCTCCATTTCCGTTACGGTTGAAAACAAGGATGAGGACAAGGGCAAGAACTACCTGCAGCGCGAATTCTCGTCGTTTAGCGCCACCCGCGGCATCTACCTTAAGGATGCTTCGAACGAAGGCCTGTCCGCCCGCTTCGCCGACGGCGTGCTGACCGTCACGGTGCCGAAGATCGTCGAGAAGAAAAACGTCACCAAGGTCACGATCGACTAGTCATGATGGGCTACGCGCCGCACGGATAGCCGCGCCGCATAGCTGAGGAACGGCGCAGCCCCCATCTGGAATAATCCAGATGGGGGCTTTTCGCGTTCACGCGCGCGCATCCCGCGCATGGTACTCTGGCATGGAGCGTCAGAGTACCATACGTTCGACTGGCCGGTGCGCCGCGCCGCGTCGAACGACGATCGAAGCGCGATCGCTTACGTTCTCGAACTTAAACTACTTGCAGCGAATGGAGCTATAGGTCATGCCAACGGTTTCGCAGCGCTACGGCGCACATCATGCACGGCGCCCAAACGGGGGTTCTGCAAGTTCCGTCGCGCCCGTCGTGCTCATGGTATCGGGCGGCGCGGATTCCACGGCGCTGCTCGTGATGGCGTGCATCTCGCAACTCGACCTCATGGACGGGCGGGGCCGCGCCCGCATCGCGCGCGATCGCTTGCACGTGCTGCACGTGAACCACCACCTGCGCGGCGACGCCTCCGATGCGGACGAGGCGTTCGTTCGCGATCTTTGTGAACGGTTCGGCCTTCCGTTGTGCGTGGAGCATGCGTCGTTTACCGATCTGGGCGGCCAAAACCTCGAGGCTGCCGCGCGTGAGGTTCGCTATGCGGCTGCCCGCCGGTATGTGCGCGCGCTTTGCATCGAGGCGGGCTGCTCCCGCTCGGCGGCGCGCATCGCGACCGCTCACACGGCAAGCGATCGCGCGGAGACGTTCTTCATGAACGCGATCAAGGGATCCGGTTCGGCTGGCCTCTCGAGCATCCCGCGCCGGCACAACATCGTTGTGCGGCCGCTCATCGACAGCACGCACGAAGAGCTCTGCCGATATCTCGAAATGATGGGCATCTCTTGGCGTGAGGATGAGAGCAACCAAGATACCTCGTACCTGAGAAACTACGTGCGCCATCGCGTCATGCCGGTTGCGCGCGCACGAAACCCCCAGCTCGTCCGCACCGTCAGTGCCTCATGCGATATCCTGGGCGACGAAGACGCATTCCTGTCGAAGCTCGCATCGCAGGCGTTTCGAACATGTGCGCGTCGTCAGCAGCCGGGACTCGTCGTTCTCGATGCCGCCCGGCTCGCCTCGGCAGAGGTTGCAATCGCGCGGCGCATCGTTCGCTTGGCCGTTCGCACGCTCGATCCCGACGCCCGCTTGGAGATGCGGCACGTCGAGTCGGTGCTGACCTGCGTGGCGGCTGGCGCGGGGTCGCTCACCCTGCCGGGCAACATCGACGCGCGCATGGAGTTCGATACGCTTTCGCTGAGAACCGCCGCCGCCCGCGAAGAGCTTGTGGCCGGGTGGATCGCCGTGCCCGGGCGCATGCCGCTCGCGGCGGGCGCGATGCTCGCGTCGTCGCTCGAGCGCGTTCCCGCCGGCACTGACGGGGCCGCATGGGCGCGCGAGCATGCGGCGCGCGCGGAAGCGGACGA
This sequence comes from uncultured Enorma sp., assembly GCA_964624825.1. Lineage (GTDB taxonomy): Bacteria > Actinomycetota > Coriobacteriia > Coriobacteriales > Coriobacteriaceae > Enorma. The sequence continues at coordinate 59,134 of CAZUYD010000002.1, forward strand.
GGCCGTCGCCTATGTCGATGCCGCCGCGCTGGGGTATGCCGAGCGCGACCTGATGCGACTTAAGGAATCGGGCGACGGGGTGCCGGCGGAGGCCCAGCACGTGCGCCTCTGGGTGGATGCGCCGGCGCCAGGCGACGTTATGTGCCCGCTCGGCATGCGCGGACGGTCGAAAAAGCTCTCCGATGTGCTCGGGGAGGAGCGCGTGCCCGTGGCCGAACGCCCCTATGTGCCGGTGGTGCGGACATCTCCCGGCGGCGCCGTTGTGTGGGTTGGCGGAATTCGCCTCGATGACCGCTTTAAATGCATCGCGACCAGCCGCGTGTTGGTAAAATTGAGCGTCCGCCACCTTGATCCCGCGGTATAACGCCTCGGACTGGTGTAAGCTGCGTACCATGGACGAATGAGCAGGAGGGTACCATGTGCGAGCAGAACTCGATGCATCCGGACGTCGAGACCATTTTGTTCGACGAGGCGCAGATCAAAGGCATCGTCGAACGCATGGGCGCTGAGATTTCCCGCGATTACCGAGGGAAAGATCTGGTGCTGATCGCCGTTCTGCGCGGTGCCGTGGTCTTTATGGGCGATCTCATGCGCGCCATCGACGTGCCGCTCGCCATCGACTTCATGGCTGTTTCTAGCTATGGTGACAAGGCGAAGTCCTCGGGCATCGTGCGCATCGTGAAGGATCTCGATATGGACATCAAGGGACGCGACGTGCTCATTGTCGAGGATATTCTCGATTCTGGCCTGACGCTCAACTATCTCATGAAGAACCTGAGCAGCCGGCATCCCGCTTCGATAGAGGTCGCGACGTTTTTGTGGAAAGATGTCAAGGGCAAGCAGACTGCCGTGAATCCCAAATACGTGGGCACGCATTGCCCCGACGCCTTTGTGGTGGGCTATGGGCTCGATTATGCCGAGCACTACCGCAACCTTCCCTATGTGGGCATACTCAAGCCGGAGGTTTATTTGTAACATGACCCAGCGTTTTTACGAGACACGGGGTATCGACGGGAGAGCCTGCGGGTTTATGCTCGCTAGCACAGACGACGATTCGCATACGACGGGCGATGCATCTCAAGGGGGCGAGCCCGCGGGAAACCAGGGCGAGTGGGAGGGCGCATCCAAGCCCGGCCAGCGCGGCCGAGATAGCGCACAGCGTCCGCAGCGCGGCCGAGACGGCGTGGCTGAAGACGACCAGGCAAGGCAGTCGCGGCCGGAGAGCGTTTTCGGCCGCTTTGGCAGCATGCTGGACGAAGGTGGCTCCCATCAACCGGGCGGCCGGCGTCCTAACGACGGCCGGCGCAAGCCGTCGCGCATGTCGTGGCTCTATACGCTCATCGCATGCGTGTTCATCTCCTATATCGTGTTCACCATGAGTGGCGGCTTCGCGCAGCAGGGCACGACGACCGATCTTGCGACCAACGAGTTCGTTGCGGCGGTCGAAGAAGACCGCGTGAGCTCCGTGACGTACACGGTTGTGAACGGGGAGGTTTCCGGCACATACTGGACGAGCGAAGACAGCGTGGGAGACACCAGCGCGCTCGTTGAGTTCACCTCAACCTATGTGGGATCGGATGCGTTGGCCGAGCTTATGGCCGAACACCCCGACACCACCTATATCGTGGACACCAGCAATCCCGACGCCCTGACCGATCTGATCATCAGCGTGGTGCCGACCCTGCTGCTCGTTCTCATCATGATGTACTTCCTGCGTCAGATGATGGGCGCGAACAGCAAGACCATGCAGTTTGGCAAGACGAACGCCAAGACGAACGAGGCGACGCGTCCCAAGGTGAAGTTCTCCGATGTGGCGGGCATCGATGAAGCGGTCGAAGAGCTCGAGGAGGTGCGCGACTTCCTCTCAGATCCCGCGCGCTATCGCAAGCTCGGCGCGAAGATCCCGCGCGGCGTGCTGTTGGTCGGCCCTCCCGGTACGGGCAAGACGCTGCTCGCGAAGGCGGTCGCCGGCGAGGCAGGCGTGCCGTTTTTCAGCATCAGCGGCTCTGATTTCGTCGAGATGTTCGTGGGCGTCGGCGCAAGCCGCGTGCGCGACCTCTTCTCTAAGGCGAAAGAGCAGGCGCCATCGATCGTCTTTATCGACGAGATCGACGCCGTCGGCCGCCAGCGCGGCGCCGGTCTTGGCGGCGGGCACGACGAGCGCGAGCAGACGCTGAACCAGCTGCTCGTCGAAATGGACGGCTTCGAGGAAAACGAGAGCGTCATTCTCATCGCTGCGACCAACCGCCCCGACATCCTCGACCCCGCGCTGCTGCGCCCCGGTCGCTTCGACCGGCAAATCACCGTCGACCGTCCCGACGTGAAGGGTCGTGAGCAGATCTTGCGGGTGCACGCGGCGAACAAGCCGATCGACACCGACGTTCACTTCGATAAGCTCGCGCAGCTGACCGTCGGCTTTACCGGTGCCGACCTGGCGAACCTCATGAACGAGGCAGCGCTGCTTGCCGCGCGCCAGCACCGCGACCGCGTCGGCATGGCCGAGATCGAAGAGTCCATGGAGCGCGTCATTGCGGGCCCCGAGCGCAAGACGCGCGTGATGACCGAGGCCGAGCGCAAGATCATCGCGTTCCACGAGAGCGGGCACGCGCTGGTGGGGCATGTGCTGGAGCACTCCGACCCGGTGCACAAGATCACGATCATTCCGCGCGGCCAGGCGCTGGGCTATACCATGCAGCTGCCTACGGAAGACCACTTCCTCAAGACCAAAAACGAGATGCTCGACGAGTTGGCGGTCTTTTTGGGCGGTCGCGTCGCCGAGGAGCTCATGTGCGACGACATCACCTCGGGCGCATCGAACGACCTGGAGCGGGCGACCAAGATGGCGCGCGAGATGGTGACCCGCATGGGCATGAGCGACGAGCTGGGCGCGCAGGTGTTCGGCGAGGCCAACCATCAGGTGTTCTTGGGACGCGACTACGCCGATCACCAGGATTACTCGGAAGAAACGGCACGCCGCATCGATGCCGAGGTGCAGCGCATCATGCGCGAGGCGCACGAGCGCGCGGAGAAGATCCTGCGCGAGCGCGCCGACCAGCTGCGCCTCATGGCGAAGGTGCTGCTTGAGCGCGAGACGGTCGAAGGCGAGGCCGTGGAGGCGCTGCTCAACAACACCTGGGATGAGTATTTGGAGAAAGAGGCCGCGCAGGGCGCATCGAGCGCGAACGCCGGCGGCGCTGCCCGGCGTCGTAGCCGGCAGAGCGACGAGGAGCTTGCCGCCGATGCGGCACGCTTCGCCGAGGAGGCCATGGCGGCAGAGCGCGCTGGCTCGAGCGAGGCAGATAGCGAAGCGGGCGAGACCGTCGAGACGGATGGTGCCGCGGGGAAAAGCGAACCTGCCGAGACAGGCGAGGAGGCTGAGCAGTGAACGAGACCATGTGTGCGCGCGGAGCCGAAAGCTCGGTCATTCGCGAGATCTTCAGCTATGCGAACGAGCGCAAGGCGCAGATCGGGGTGGAGAAGGTTTTCGATTTCAGCCTAGGCAACCCGAGCGTTCCCGCGCCCGAGGCGGTGCGCCGGAGCATCGAGCGCTCGCTCATGCTGCCTCCCGAGCAGCTTCATGGATACACGCCGGCGCCCGGTCTGCCCGAGGCGCGCACGGCCGTCGCCGAGTCGCTCAACCGGCGGTTCGGTACCAGCTACACCATGGGCGACGTCTTCATAACCGCCGGTGCGGCTGCCTCCGTCTCGTGCGCGCTGCACGCAGCGGCGTGCCCAGGTGATGAGGTCATCGTCATCGCGCCGTATTTTCCCGAGTACCGCGTATGGATCGAGACGACCGGTGCGACCTGCGTCGAGGTGCTCGCAGGCCAAGAGACGTTCCAAATCGATGCCGCGGCGGTCGAGGCGGCCATCACCGATCGCACCGCGGCCGTCATAATCGATTCCCCGAACAACCCCACGGGTGCGGTATATACGCGCAGCACGCTCAAGGCACTGGTCGATGTGCTGGAGCATGAGAACGCCGCACGTGAAGCACGGCTGGGGCATCCGCAGCCCATCGTGCTCATCTCGGATGAGCCCTATCGCGATATCACCTATGGTGCCGAGGTGCCGTGGGTGCCGAGCCTCTACGAGCACACCGTGGTGTGCTATTCCTACAGCAAGTCACTGTCGCTTCCTGGCGAGCGCATAGGCTGGGTGCTCGTTCCCCAGGTGAGCGAGGGTGCTCGTCGCATGATGTGCTCTGTTGCGGGCGCGGCGCGCTCGCTCGGCTTCGTGTGCGCCCCCGCACTCTTCCAGCGCGTGATCATCGACTGCGTGGACGAGCCGTCCGATGTCGCGGCGTACGCGAGCAACCGTGATTTGCTCACCCAGGCGCTTTCTGCGATGGGCTACACCTATGTGGAGCCCGATGGCGCATTTTACCTATGGGTTCGTGCGCTCGAGCCCGATGCCGAGGCATTTTGTGAACGCGCCCGCGCATACGAGCTGCTTCCGGTGCCGTCGAACAGCTTTGGTGTCGAGGGGTGGGTGCGCATCGGGTATTGCGTCTCGGCCGAGGTCATCGAGCGCTCGTTGCCCGCATGGCGTCAGCTCGCGCAGGACTACCAGATGGTAATCTAACACCAGGTGTCATATTCCCATATTGGGGATGGGAGGGCTTGCTCGATGAATCGCATCAAGACGGACATCCACACGCATACGCTCTTCTCGCGTCACGCCTATTCGACGGTTGCTGAAAACGTTGCGGCAGCCGAGGCGGCCGGTCTCGAGGCATTGGGCTTATCCGATCACTTCAGCCGCATGCTGTTTTCCGAGCAGCACATTCGCAACTTCCAATTCTTCATCAACCAGGACATCTGGCCGCGCCTGTGGGGCGGCGTGTTTGTGCTGCGTGCGGCGGAAGTCGATATCACGTCGCTCAAGGGGGACTTGTTCGGGCAGGATATCGCCTGCCCCTTCAATATAACCAGCCAAGCATATCGTGAGGAGAAAAGCCTCTTCGACCATGTGGCGTCTGGTTTGGATTACCTGATTGCAAGCGTGCATAAAACGCAGTTCGCAGACGGCGCCTCGCTTGCGCAAACGACGGAGATGTATATTCGCGTCCTGGAGCAGCCAGAGGTATTCGTGTTGGGGCATCCGGGCAGGTCGGGAGTCCCGTTCGATGTCGATGAGGTGCTGACTGCGGCCAAGGCGCACCACAAGCTCATCGAGATCAACGAGCACAGCTTTAGTGGCAGGCGCGGGAAGAGGGCGAGCGCGGTGTGCCAGCACATTGCCGAGCGCTGCGCGGAGCTGGGCGTGGGCATATCCGTTTCGAGTGACGCGCACATTGCCCAGAGCATCGGCTCCTACCCGCTCGCGCAGGACATGCTTGCCAAGATTCACTTCCCGCAGGAGCTCATCATGAATCGCGACCGCGCGACCCTGCTCGACGCCCTCGCTGCCGCGAACATGTGCGACCTGCGCGATGCGTGCGAGGGCTGAGGGCGCCGTTCTTACCGATGTGCGCGAGGGTTGAGCACGAGGGCTGAGGGCACGCGATACGCGCAAGATGCGCGCGAGCTCGCAGCGGGAGATGGCGGGGCTCTGCCCCGCATACGGCGTCTGCCTAAGGTCGGGAACAATCCTGTTCGAGCACCGCAACCGTCTCGATGTGCTCGGTGTGGGGGAACATGTCGACCGGTGTGAGGCGAACGAGCCGATACCCTTGCGCGCCGAGCACAGCAAGGTCGCGTACCTGCGTTTCTGGGTTGCAGCTTATGTACACCATGCGCCGCGCGTGAACCTGCGCCGCCGCCTTGAGGAAGGCGGGTGTGGAGCCCGCGCGCGGCGGGTCGAGCACGATCACATCAAGGCGCATGCCATCGCGCGCCGCGCGTTGCAGGCATTCGGTCGCATCGGCGGCGATGAACGTGGCGGTGCGCTCCGAGAAGCCGTTGAGCGCCGCGTTTCGGCGCGCATCCTGCACGCCGGCATCGTTGCGCTCGACGCCGATAAGCTTGATGGGGCATCCTGCTTGCTGCGCCGTGCGCGCCGCGCACAGACCGATCGTGCCGCTGCCGCAATATGCGTCGAGCAGCGTGTCTTCGGGCTTAAGCGCCATGCCGTCGATCGCGACCTGGTAGAGCACTTCGGTTTGCGCGGGATTCGTCTGGTAGAAAGCGGTGGGCGATATCTCGAACGTGCATCCGAGCAGCTGGTCGCGCATGGTGGGGTTTCCCGCGAGTATGGTGGTATCCGTTCCCAGGATGGCGTTTCCCGGCCGCCCGTTCACGTTTTGCGCGATGCAGGTTATGCGCGGGCTGATCGCACGAAGGGCTTCTACGAACGCCGCGCGCTGCGGAATATCGCGATTGCTGGTGACAAGCGTCAGCGCGCCCTCGTCGGTGCGCCATCCCAGGCGAAGCACCGCGTAGCGCAGCAGGCCGCGTCGGGTGTCCTCGTTATACGCGGGAATGCGCAGGCTGGTCGCGATGTGCGCGACCTCGTTTAGGATGCGCCGCGCGTCAGGGGCCTCGACCGGGCACGATGCAGCGGTGACGATGCGGTGGGTGCCGCGCGCGTAGAAGCCGCATTGCACCGTTCCGTGCTCTCCCGGAGCGAAGGGCGTCGCCGCCTTGAGCCGGAACGCCCGCGGGGACGGTATAAAGCCAGAGGCTCCCGCCGTGCCGCCCATGCCGCGTATGGGATCGATGCGCGCGCTCCATGCGAATTGTTCGAGCAGCGGCGATACGAGCTCTTCGATGAGCGTCTGCTTTCGGTTGAGCTGCTTGCGATATGGCACGCCGAGCCAGGAGCACCCGCCGCACGCATGCATGATGGGGCACGGGCCTGCGGTGTCTTTACGTGCGCGGCGCTCGGCGGCGCGGGATGTGTGATGCTGTGGTTTCATGGGGCTATCATACCAATGATGGATGCCTGGACGCTGCCGCGTTGCGCGGGCGAGGATGCTAATACATGTATTTCGAAAAGCGGGGCTCAATCGTGTGCCGCGTTGCGCGGGCGAGAATGCTAATCTGATGCCCGGCGGTAAATTACTACCTGGTGTGCAGTAAAAATGGGTACGATTCGCGTATTGAAGGTTGTGTTCCGAGGAGGCGGCTCGTGCTCGAGCTTAAAGGCATCACGAAGGATTACCCGTCGGGCGACTCGGTTGTTCGCGCGCTGAAAGGCATCTCCGTCGCGTTTCGCGACTGCGAGTTCGTCAGCATCCTCGGCCAATCTGGCTGCGGCAAGACGACGCTTCTGAACATCATCGGTGGTCTCGATCAGTATACGCGCGGCGACCTGGTCATCAACGGGCGTTCAACGAAGAGCTACCTCGACCGCGATTGGGATACCTACCGTAACCACAGCGTAGGGTTCGTGTTCCAAAGCTACAACCTCATTCCCCACCAATCGGTGCTCTCGAACGTCGAGATGGCGCTTTTGCTCTCGGGCACACCGAAGGCGGAGCGGCGCCGCCGCGCCGAGGAGGCGTTGCGTCGCGTTGGCCTGGGCGAATATCTTAAGAAGCGTCCGAACCAGCTTTCGGGCGGCCAGATGCAGCGCGTGGCCATCGCCCGCGCCATCGTGAACGACCCCGAGATCATCTTGGCGGACGAGCCTACCGGCGCCCTCGACACCGAGACCTCCGTCGAGGTTATGGAAATATTGAAAGAGCTTTCTCGCGACCGCCTGGTCATCATGGTCACGCACAATCCCCAGCTGGCCGAGCAGTACTCCGACCGCATCGTCCGCATTCAAGACGGTCTCATCACGAGCGATTCTCGCCCTGTCGACCCTGTGCGCGAACAGCTCACGCAGAAGCAGATCCAAGAGCACGCCGTCGCCGACGCGCGCAAGGGCAGGCGGTCGATGAGGTTCCGCTCGGCGCTCGCCCTCTCGTTTAACAACCTTATGACCAAGAAGGGGCGTACGTTCCTCACGGCGTTCGCCGGGTCGATCGGCATCATCGGCATCGCGCTCATCCTCTCGCTTTCGGACGGCGCGCAGAACTACATCCAGGAAACCGAAGAATCGACCATGGGCAGCTACCCGCTGACCATCAACGAGTCCACTGTGGACATGACGAGCATGATGAGCTCGATGATGGACACGGCGCGCGCAGGCGACGAAGAGTCAGACGACGATTCCGACGTGACCTCGCGCAACATCGTCACCAACATGCTTTCCGACATCGCGGGCGGCGCGACCGAGAACGATATGGCGGCCATCAAAGCATGGCTCGACACCAACCCTGGGGACATCGAGAGCCTGACTACGACCATCAAGTATGCCTACGACACGCCGATCAACGTGTACGCGATCGACACCTCCGGCGACGTGCTTCAGGTGAACCCGTCGACCACCATGGAAACGCTCGGCCTCTCGACGGGAGACACCCAAAGCGAGATCATGAGTTCCGTGGGTTCGAGCTACGACGTGTTCTATGAGCTCTCGTCTGACCGCGATACCTGGGATTCCGATTTCACCCTGGTCGCCGGTTCGCTTCCCGAGCAATGGAACGACGTGCTCATTCTCCTGGACGAGAACGGGTGCATCTCCGATTACACGCTCTACTCGCTGGGGCTGCTCGACCAAAGCGAGCTGCGCGGCATGATGAGCGAGGTGATCGCGGGTGAGACCCCCGAGGCGCAGGATACGGCGACATACAGCTATGACGATCTGCTGAGCCTGACGTTCACGATACTGCCGCAGAGCTCGCTTTATGAGGAGCAGGATGACGGCACCTGGGTTGATATGAGTGACGACGATGATTTCTTGCGCGACGCGATCGAGGCGGGCGAGGAGCTGCATGTCGTTGGGGTGGTGCAGGCAACTGAGGACAGCGCGCTTTCCAACTGGGGCATGGTGCTGTATACGCCCGAGCTAACCGAGCACATCATTGAAGAGGTGAACGAGAGCGACATCGTGGCGGCGCAGGAGGCCGATCCGACGACCGACATCTTCACCGGCTTGCCGTTCGAGGACACGACGGTGAGCCTCAGCATGGATGCCATCGAGACGCTGATCGACCAGATGTCGAGCGAGCAGGGCGAGGAGCTGCAGTCGTACATAGACGAGATGCGTGCCGAAGGCATGACCGACGACGAGATCGCCGCTGCGTTCAGCGGCCTGCTGAGCGAAGAGACCGACAACGCCACGTATGACGGCAACCTTGAGACGCTGGGCGTGTGCAGCCTGGACGAACCGAGCTCCATTAGCATCTATCCTGTCGACTTTGATGCGAAAGAGCAGATCGACCAGCTTATTGAGGACTATAACGAGCAGATTCGAGCGGACGGCGAGGGTACCGAGATTCAATATACGGATATCGTGGGCATGCTCATGTCGAGCGTGACGAGCATCGTGAGCTCGCTGACGTATATTCTCATTGCGTTTGTGGCAATCTCGCTCGTGGTGAGCTCGATCATGATCGGCATCATCACGTACATCAGCGTGCTCGAGCGCACGAAGGAGATCGGCATCTTGCGCGCCATCGGTGCGAGCAAGAAGGATGTGAGCCGCATCTTCACCGCCGAGACCTTCATCATCGGTTTGGTGAGCGGCGTGCTGGGCATCCTCATCACGGTGGTGCTCGACATTCCGGTGAATGCGATTATCTACCAGGTTGCCGGGGTTGAGAATTTGGCCGCGGTGCCTGCGGGAGCTGGTGTGGTGCTGGTGCTCATCTCGGTGGCGCTCTCGCTTATCGCCGGGTTGATGCCGAGCCGCATGGCGGCAAAGAAAGACCCCGTTATCGCACTCCGCACGGAATAGCGGGTACGGTGCGCTGTGTGCGCGGCGGGCTCCATTTGCAGGTCGCCCCATGCGTGCCATCCCCGGCGATGGCGTATCGCACGCGGCGCGCGCGGCTGCGTTTCACGTGTTTCATCCCACCACTTTGCAAGTTTGGCGACACTTTTCGCGAATATCCCGAGTATGCCGGTTATTATTGCGGAAGAAGCTGCAGGTACAGGGCTTGATGCTTTCTCAGCTACTTCTGAAAACCCAAAAAAGTGTCGCCAAACTTGCAAAGTGGTTACCGCTGCCTCATGAAACACGCGAAACACGACCCCTGCTCTGTTGCAGGCAACGTGGTTACCTTGCGAAAGGGTCGCACCCATCTGGAAAGATGGGTGCGACGCGACCCATCTCTTGGGACGTTGACCAACCGTTGCTGCAACGCTATGAAAGCTGGGAATTTACCGCCTCATTGAATGCCGACATCGTCGTCTTGGCCTCATATAGACTTGCGCTCGCATGAACCGAATGAGGAAGCGTTCGTGCGACAGGTAAAACCGATGCAGCGGTTGCCGCGCTATTGGGCAATCGCCTCGGGCGCATCGATCGGGTGCTGGTTGGCGAGTCGGAGCAGCGAAGCGCCGCCCGGCTCGGTTGCAGCGTGTAATGGGGAGAAGCCAGGCGATCGATTGGGCGGTTGCGGCATGGTGCCGGGCGCCCCGTGCACGGCGCGCGCCATAGATTCACCCGTGCGCATCGACGAGGCGTGAAATTACCGTCCGCAGACACTCTAGGTGCAGCTATCGGGCGCATATGAGGACGGCATATGCGATAATGTCCTGCGAACAACCGTGTTACAGAGGGGATGATATGCCGCAGGCAACTTCGATGCACAGGACAGAGGAGTCGGCTCCCGACGACGCCTTGCACGAGGAGTGCGGCGTCTTTGGCGTCTGGGCTCCCCGGCTCGACGTCGCGCGCCTCACGTTTTTCGGGTTGAAGGCGCTGCAGCACCGCGGGCAGGAATCTGCCGGTATCGCCGTGGGCGATGGCGGCACGGTGATGGTTCGCAAGGATCTTGGCCTTGTCGACCAGGTGTTTTCGAACGCGGATCTGTCGTCGTTGACCGGCCAGCTCGCGGTTGGCCACGTGCGCTACGGCACCGCCGGCGCCAAGAGCTGGGAGAGCGCGCAGCCGCACCTTTCGACCATCAACGATGTGATTATCGCGCTGGCGCACAACGGCACTCTCGTCAACACCGATGAGCTGCGTCGTCAGCTCATCAACCTGGGCGTTCCCTTCCTTTCGAGCTCCGACTCCGAGGTTGCCACCAAGCTCATCGGATACTTCACCCAGCGCACCAAGCATCTGCGCGAAGGCATCCGCAAGACCATGGAGCTGGTGCGCGGCGGGTACGCGATGACGCTCATCACCGAGCAGGCGCTCTATGCGTTTCGCGATCCGCACGGCATTCGCCCGCTGGTGCTTGGCCGTCTGCCGCAGGCAGACTCCGCTGTGCAAGCAGGCGAGGACGCCGCATGCCCCGCGCCCGTTGAGGGCGACGAGCAGCGCGCCGCCGCCGGGTGGGTGGTGGCATCCGAAACCTGCGCGCTCGATATCGTGGGCGCGGAATATGTGCGCGACATTCGCCCGGGCGAGATCTTGCGCATCTCGGCGGACGGGCTGGTGTCCGAGCAAGGCGTTCCTTCGGCGGCCGAGGCGGCCGAGTGCATTTTCGAGCAGGTGTATTTCGCCCGACCCGACTCCATCATGGCGGGAAAATCGGTGTATGCGTGTCGCTACGACATGGGACGCTGCTTGGCGCGCGAGGTGCCGGTGGAAGCCGATATGGTCATCGGCGTTCCCGATTCCGGCCTGCCCCCGGCGGAAGGATATGCGCACGAAAGCGGCATTCCCTTTGGCGAGGGCCTCATCAAGAATCGTTATGTGGCGCGCACATTCATCCAGCCCACGCAGGAGCTTCGCGCGATGGGCGTGCGCATGAAGCTCAACCCCCTGCGCGACAACATAGCGGGAAAGCGCCTGGTGGTCATCGACGATTCCATCGTGCGCGGCACCACCATGGTGCAGCTGGTGAAGATGCTGCGCCAGGCGGGCGCGCGCGAGGTTCACGTACGGATCAACAGCCCGGAGGTCGTGTGGCCGTGCTTCTATGGCATCGACACCGATATCCAGTCGCAGCTGATCAGTGCGAACAAATCGGTTGACGAGATCTGCTCGTTCATCGGTGCCGACTCGCTCGCGTTCCTTTCGGTTCAAGGGCTGCTGAGCTGCCTGCCTCGCCGCGGATACTGCACGGCGTGCTTCACCGGCGTGTACCCCGTCGCGATTCCCGAAAGCTTCGGGCGCGACAAGTTCATGCAGGGGTACGACCCGTGCAATTTAACGCAACCGGAGCCCCTGGGTGCGGATGCGGTGACTAAAATGGAACACGACCGCAGCTGGGAGCAGGCGCACGGTATGCTGTAGGTTTCAAAACACGGTACGGCGCCACCGCGCTGGCATGCGCGGTGCGTTATACGGGGCTGCACCTGCTCGCGATATGCGCCTTTGTCGTGCGATGCTCCGAGGTGCTGCCCAGCTGCAAGGCGTGGCACCGGTTGCGGCGCAGTGCGCCCATATCCGTTTCATTCTGGGGGTAGAGGATGAGCTCGTATCAAGGAAAGCGCTTTAAGAAGTCCGACGATGGGCAGCGCGACACCCAGGGACCCCACAGCGATACCCGCGGCGCCCATGCCGCCCGCGCCGCGCAGCCCGCACATACTGCGCATGCTGCTCGCGCCGCACAGTCCGCACAGCCCGTGCATACTGCGCATGCCGCCCGCGCCGCGCAGCCCGCGCACGCCGCGCGTACCGCCCCTTCAGTTTCGAAGCGCGTCGGCGCGCAAGCAAGCGCGCGATCAGGGGGTAGCCACGTGCAGACAGGGCGCACCGCCGCGCGTTCCGCCTATCCCTCAGCGCAACAGGGCGTATCCCCGGTTCAGCCGGTGCGTCCCCATGCGCAGGCGGGCGCGAGCCCTACGCGCGTCGTGAGCGGCGGCGCGTATACGCAGGCAGGGCGCCAGAGCACGGCAAGGCGTCAGAGCAAGGCGGGGCGGCAACGCGCGTCGGGGTATTACCAGGCATCTTCGGGCCGCGCAGCGGCAGGTTCGCGTCGCAGCTCATCCCAAAGCCGGGCATCGGCTTCGCGCCCTTCGCGCGCACGCATCGTCATCTCGCGTGTGCTCATCGGTGCGGGCATCGTGTTGATACTGGTCGCCGCAGGCATTTTTATCGCAGCGCAGATCGGGTACCAGCAATCCCGCGAAGCGTATGACAACCTGGCGCAGTATATAACCCTTGACGACAGCGAGGGCGACGGCGTGCCGGTGGTCGATTGGGATGCGCTCGCAGAGATAAGCGAGGACATCGTCGCATGGATTTATATCCCCAATACGAATATCAACTACCCGGTGGTGCAGGGTGACACCAACGATGAATACCTCCGCGCCCTGCCCGACGGCACCTATAACAGCGGTGGCTCGATCATGCTCGATTCCAGCCAGATCGCGCCGGGCATGGTGGAGCAGCAGACGACCATCTATGGTCATCATATGAGCGACGGCTCGATGTTCTACACGCTTGAGGAAACGCTCGACCAAGATCGCTTCGACGAGATCACCACGGTATACTACCTCACGCCCGAGAAGACCTATCGTCTTACGCCGCTCTTCACGGCGCGCGTGCACATGACCTACACCGAGGCGGCGCAGGGCAGTTTCGGGAGCACCGAGGCGCTGCAGGAATACCTTAGCGACCTGCGCGAATACGCGCAGGCTGAGGCATCTGATGTCGACGAGCGCACGGTCGACGCGGATCAGGTTCTCTCGCTCATCACGTGCAGCGGCATCTCGGGAACCAGCTACCGCGCGATCATGGTCTGCACCATTACGGAGGAGTACTCTACGTCGTAAGCCGTGATCGCGTCAGGCCCATCACCGCGGTCGCACGCGTTGTAGCGTGTCCACTCGCATAGGTCGACCGGCCGCGGCGAAGATACCGAATGCGTCTTGGTATGATGGCAGCATACGTTGCCCGTGGAAAGGACTTGAGTATGAGCGAGGGCTCCAAGCACATCACCTATGAAGATGCCGGCGTCGATACCGCGGAGGGCGGCCGCGCCGTCGATGCGATCAAGCAGATGGTGGCCGAAACGGCGCGCCCCGAGGTCATCGGCGGCATCGGTGGGTTCGGCGGGCTATTCTCCGCAGCGGCGTTGAAAGAGATGGACGACCCGGTGCTCATCAGCGGCACGGACGGCGTGGGAACCAAGCTGGTGCTCGCGCAGCTGCTCGATCGTCACGAGACGGTCGGTCAGGATCTGGTCGCCATGTGCGTGAACGATATCCTGGCGTCTGGCGCGGAGCCGCTTTTCTTCCTCGACTACATCGCCACGGGGCACATCGATGCCGACCACATGGCGCAGATCGTGCGCGGCGTGGCCGATGGCTGCAAGCTTGCTGGCTGCGCGCTGGTGGGCGGAGAGATGGCGGAGCACCCCGGTGTCATGCGCCCCGACGATTATGACCTGGCGGGCTTCACCGTGGGCGTGGTCGATCGGCCGTGCATGCTCGACCCCTCGAACGTCCGCCCGGGTGACGTCATTCTCGGCCTGCCGAGCTCCGGTATCCATTCGAACGGGTACTCGTTGGTTCGTCGCGTCATCGGTGTGGACGGCATCGTTCCGGGCACGCCGGAAGCCGAGGAGAAGCGCGCCGAACTCGAGAAGCCGCATGCGGCGTTGGGGGGACGGTCGCTTGCGGATGCGCTGCTCGAGCCCACGCGCATCTACGTGAAGCCGATCCTCGAGTTGCTGCGCAGCGGTGCGAGCATACATGCGATTGCCCATATCACGGGCGGCGGCATCACCGAAAACCTTAACCGCGCGCTCGCAGGGGACGTCGATGCCGTGGTGACGCGCGCGGGCGCTGCGATGGGTTGGGACGTGCCGCCCATCATCAGCTATATCGTCGAGCAGGCCGGGTTGAGCCCCGATGAGGCGTGCAAGACCTTCAACATGGGCGCCGGGCTGATGATCATCTGCCCTGCTGAGGCTGAGCAGGCGGTGACGTCGGCGCTCGAGGCGCTCGGCGAGCAGCCGTTCCGCGTTGGCGCGTGCGTCGCAGGGAGCGGCAAGGTGGTGTACAGCGATGAGCGGTAACGACCACACGGCCGCTTCGTGCGGCAACGGAGCAGATCGAGGCAGCTCTTCCGAACCTCAGCCGCGCCGTGCCGCCGATGCTTCCGCAATCGGTGCGGCTGGGCAGGCGGGCGCGGCGGCGCGCGCAGCGGTCGAAGCAGCCGACCTTCCGCCTGAGGCGTTGCCGAGCGATGCGTTTTTCGGCAAGGCGGCGGAGGACGAGGTTGACCGTGCCCGAGCCGACGCCATCGCCTCTGCCCGCGCCGTGGCAACCGGCGGGGCGGCAGCTTCTGCGGTGCTTGAGAGCGATCCTCTCTACCAGGCTGCGCTTGCCGATGCGACGCGGCGCATGGAGCGCTTGCGGGCATCGTTTGGCGTCGAGACCGGCAACGTCATCCAGAGCCGCCGTGCGACGGCGCGCGCGGCGGGCGAGGCGCTTGAGTCCCTGAAGATCGGCGTACTGATCTCGGGTTCGGGAACCAACCTGCAAGCGCTCATCGACCAAATCGCTGCGGGTGCACTGAACGCGCAGATCGTGCTCGTGGTGTCGAGCCGTTCCCGCGCCGCGGGGCTCAAGCGTGCCGCGGCCGCGGGCATCCAGACGCTCGCGCTTTCCAAAGAGCTCTATGCCGACCCGTGGGATGCGGACGAGGTCATCGCGACCGAGTTGAAGCGCGCCGGTGCCGAATATATCATCATGGCGGGGTACATGCGCAAGGTTCACGCGCCCCTGCTCGAGTTGTGGCCGGATCGCGTGGTGAACATCCACCCCGCGCTGCTGCCGAGCTTTCAGGGCGCGCACGGCATCGACGATGCGTACGCCCGCGGTGTGAAGGTCACCGGCGTGACCGTCCACTTCGCCAACGCGGTGTACGACCAAGGGCCGATCATCGCGCAGGAAGCCGTTCGCGTGGAAGAGGGTTGGACGCTCGACGAGCTCGAGGCCGCGATTCATGCTGTCGAGCATCGCATCTACCCGCATGTGGTGCAGCTGCTCTCCGACGGGCGCGTCTGCGTGCGCGAGAATCATACGGTAGCCATCTCCTAGAGCCGGATGCCCTCGCGAAGGACATGCGGTGCGGCGGATGGCGGCGCGCGCTGTGGCGATGAGGGGGAGAATGCCCCACGCGCTGGGGAATATGAGACAATGCGGAAATGAACGCGCGCGCCGCGGGCGTGCTCGGCTTATGACGAATCAACGCGAGAGGTCGTGCCCATGGCAACGAACAGATCGAACAATACCGGTGCAAGCGGTTCTAACCGCCGCAAGCAGAAGGCGCGCGGCACCCGCCGCACCGCGTCGGCTCGGCTGACGAAGGCCGATTTCAAACGCGAGAACCAGCGCCAGATCGGTACCGGTGTCAAGTACGTGCTCGTCGCCATCGGCGTGCTCGCGATGCTGCTCTCGGTGACCAGCGTTGCGTGCTCGGGCATTTTGAACCAGGTTTCTTCGGATGATGACTACACCCTGACGGGCGGCGTGGCGGCCACGGTGAACGGCACGCAGATCACCGAGGACACGGTGACCGAGCAGATCATGAGCACCCGCTCGTCCTATGGCTACGACGATGACGAAGATTGGGCGGAGTACCTGGCCTCGAACGACATGACGCCCGAGAGCTACCGAGAGAGCGTGATCGACAGCCTCATCGATAGCGTGCTGGTGAGCCAGGCCGAGCGCGATGCCGACATCACCGTGAGCGATGAGGAGATCGAGGAAGCGTGGCAGGAAGTGGTTTCGAGCTATGACTCGGAGGAGGCTTTCATCGAGGTGCTTGAGCAGATCGGTTATACCGAGGATAGCTACAAGGAGATGATCAGCGAGAACCTGGCGAGCGAGAAGTTCCAAGAGATGGTCTCGTCCGTCGAAGAGCCGACCGACGAGGAGATCATCGAGTACGCCAACGAGAACCTGAGCACCTATAACAACGCGCGCCGGTCGTCGCACATCTTGATCTCGGTCGATTCCGATGCCGACGACGACACGCGCGAGGAAGCGCTGCAGAAGGCGCAGGACATTCTCGACCAGATCAACGCGGGCGAGATCACCTTCGAGGAGGCGGTCGAGGAATACTCGGACGATAGCTCGGCAGATGATGGCGGCGACGTGGGCTGGGATGTGCTCAACAGCTTCGTCGACGAGTACCAAGAGGCTCTGGACGAGCTCTCGGTGGACGAGATCAGCGGGGTCGTTGAGTCTGACTATGGCTATCACATCATCATGTGCACCGACATCTTCTCGGTAGACGACGAGGTGACGTCGATCGACGAGATCCCCGAAGACCTGCGTACCACCTTTAGCGAAACCATTGAGAGCAACAACCAGAGCGCGGCCTACACCGAGTGGCTGGAGAGCTATCGCGACGAGGCCGATATCGTGATTTACGATATGCCCGAGGACGTGCCGTACAACGTCGACATGAGCTCGGTGACGAGTGACTCTTCGGACGATACCGATGGCACCGATGACGGCTCGTCCGACACCGACGAGACGACGGACACCGATGACGCGGAGGAGTCGAGTTCCGAGTAGCGGGCTTAGCGCGCCGTCCAAGGAGGATGAGATGACGAGCGAAGAGATGCGCGACGAGATGGTTGCCGCCATGAAGGCGAAGGACAAGGTTCGTCTGTCCATCATTCGCCAGGTGATGGCCGAGGTTAAAAACGTCGAGGTGAACGAGCGCCGCGACGCCACCGAAGAAGACGTGACCAACATGGTCAAGCGCTTGATCAAGCAGACGAACGAGACGCTTCAGATGTCGCGTAGGGCGGCCACCAACCAGGAGCGCACCGAAACGCTTGAGCAACAGGTGCAAATCTTGGAAAGCCTGCTTCCCGCCCAGCTTTCGGGCGAGGCGCTCGGAGCGCTCATCGAGCAGACCATCGCCGACCTTGGTGCGACGACGCGCAAGGACATGGGGAAGGTCATGGGTGCGCTAAACGCGGCGACCGGCGGTAATTTCGACAAGGCTGCAGCTGCCAAAGAGATCGGAAGCCGCCTTGCATAATGGCGCGCACCGCAGGTGGAACATCCTCGGCACTTTCGTCGAGCGCATACGATAGCGACCACGGTTGCGCGCCAAGCGTTTTGCGTGGCGTACCAAGAGATATGCATTACATTGCTTAGGGCACGGTGAATTGGGTATACCCAATTCCAATCTGGCTGCTTGTGCGGTTTGTCGCGGATCAGTTTCGTGTTTATTGCAGGGTGTGCGCGCCGCGGCGCAAGTGGTTAGGCGTTCCGTACAATAGGCCGTATTCAAATTACATCATCGTTGTATGGGGGTTCGCTCGGCGCGCCGCGCCTGAGCCTTGTTCTATGAAGGAGGGGTTTCGCCCATGGCCGAAATGATTGAGATCCATGGCCTGAATAAGTACTTTGGCGATCTTCATGTGCTTAAGGACATCAATTTGACGGTCAAAGCGGGTGAGAAACTCGTCATCATCGGGCCGTCCGGTTCGGGTAAATCCACCCTGATCCGCTGCATCGACTGGCTCGAGGAGCCAACATCTGGCGAGGTCTACATCGATGGTCAGCTGGTCACCAGGAAAAACCACCTGGAGATGACCCGTAAGTACAGCTCCATGGTGTTCCAGCAGTTCAACCTGTACCCCAACATGACCGTGCTCGGCAACCTGACGCTTGCGCCCATCAAGCTGCAGAAGAAGAGCAAGGACGAGGCCAACGCCACCGCGATGGCCGCGCTCAAGCGCGTTGGCCTCGAGCAGAAGGCCGGCGAGTATCCGCAGAACCTGTCGGGCGGCCAGCAGCAGCGCGTCGCTATCGCGCGCGCCATGTGCACCAAGCAGCCCATCATCCTGTTCGACGAGCCCACCTCCGCTCTCGACCCCGAGATGATCCAGGAAGTGCTCGACGTCATGATCGAGCTCGCGCAGGATAACATCACCATGATCTGCGTGACGCACGAGATGAACTTCGCGCGCCAGGTTGCCGACCGCGTGATCTTCATGGATGACGGCATGATTCTGGAAGAGGGCACGCCAGAGCACTTCTTCACCAACCCGCAGAACCCGCGCTGCCAGGACTTCTTGAACAAGATCCTGCACTGACGCGCGCGATTGCAAGCGCATGCGTCCACGCAACACCGCGCGCGGTATAGGCGCCCGCGGCGGCGCATCTAAGAGATCTCTCGGCATCGCACGATAAGAAGGGTGATGCGATGCCGGTAGATAACACGCTCTCCATACGGCGAGCGAACTATCGACCGAAAGGGGTAAGCATGTCCATCTCACGGCGCAATCTGCTCAAGGTAACCGGTGCCTCCGCCTTCGTCGCAGGACTTGGATTGGCGGGCTGCAGCAGCTCCTCCGATTCGGGCTCCGCTTCGGGTTCGAGCTCGAGCAGCAGCTCCAAGCTCGATACCATCCGCAATCGCGGTGTGCTTAACTGCGGCGTCAAGGCCGACGTGCTCGGTTACGGGTACCTGAACACCGAAACCAACGAATACGAGGGTCTCGAAATCGATCTGTGCTATCAGATCGCGGCCGCCATCTTCGACGTCACCTACGACGAGGCGAAGGAGCAAGATCTGTGCGAGTTCACCACGGTGACGCCTTCCACGCGCGGCACGCTCATCGACTCCGGCCAGCTCGACATCGTGGCCGCGACCTACACCATCACCGAAGAGCGTCTTGAAAGCTGGGATTTCTCCACGCCCTACCGCACCGACTCGGTGGGCATTATGGTTCGTATCGATGACGGCATGACCTCGATGGAAGACCTCGACGGCAAGTACATCGGCGTCTCCACCGGCTCTACCACCCAGGCCGCCGTCGAGCAGATGCTCTCGGACGAGGGCTTCTCCTGCACGCCCACGTTCCAGGAGTTCCAGGATTATCAGAGCATCAAGCAGGCGCTGAGCAACTACAACGTTGACGCCTTCGCCATGGATCGCTCCACGCTCAACACCTATATGGACGATAGCGTCGAGCTCCTGCAGCCCGAGATCGAGTTCGGTACCCAGGAGTACGGTGTCTCGACCGAGAAGGACAGCGACCTCTCCGACCTGGTCGATGAGGTTGTGAACGAGATGCTGGATAGCGGCTGGATGGACGAGGAGATCGAGACGTGGCTCGGTGACGCCGCGTAATCTCCCGGCAGAGCTTTGACGAGCGGGCCTGCGGCCGCATGTGGTTGCAGGCCCGCCGAGCCTGTCTTGGCGTTGCTGCGGCGACGAGCCATCCGCCCGGCGAGGCGCGCTTGCGGCCTGCAGGGCCATGGTGAGCGCAGCCGAGCGCGGCTGTCATGTCGGCGGCTGCGGACAGCGCCCAGGAGATGTCGGAAAGGAACGCTTATGCTCGAGAACCTTCTCAACCCCATGCGTTGGTCGATCACCTTGGCCGCGATGGACTCGTTTTGGGACGGGTTTTTCGTGACGCTGAGGGTCGTCGTAGCCGGCCTTGCGCTGTCGCTCGTTCTGGGCACGGTGCTCGGTATCTTCTCGACCACGCGTTCGCGGGTGCTTCGGGCTATCAGCCGTGTGTACGTCGAGTTTTACCAGAACACGCCGTTGCCGGTGCAGGTCGTCTTCATGTACATGCTTGGCCCGCGCGTGCTTCAGATGATCTTCAACCTCGACACGCCCCTGCGCATCACTTCGTTCGTGCTCGGCTTTGTCGGCGTCGGCTTGTATCATGCCGCCTATATCTCCGAGGTCATCCGCACCGGCATCGAGAGCGTGCCGCGCGGTCAGATGGAAGCGGCTGGCAGCCAGGGCTTCTCGCGCGTTCAATCCTATCTGTATATCATCTTGCCGCAGACCATCAAGGTCATCCTGCCTCCTCTGTGCAACCAGGCGCTCAACCTTGTTAAGAACAGCTCGGTGCTTGCGATGGTGGCCGGCGGCGACCTCATGTATTTCTCGAACAGCTTTGTTGGCACCTATGGATACCTGCAGGGCTATATCGTTGCCTGCATCATGTACTTCATCATCTGCTTCCCGCTGTCCATGCTCGTGCAATACCTTGAGAGACGATCGACTAGGAAGCCGCGCGCCAAGGTCATTCCGGGCATCACCAGCGAACCTGCAAAGGAGGCGTAGGCCATGGAGGTATTCAACACCGTCAACATCTTGTTCATCTTGCGCGGGTTCGCGACCACCATCCAGATCTCGGCGCTCGCCATCGTGTTTTCGATCGTCGTGGGCACCGTGTTAGCTATGGTGAAGCAGTACTGCCGCGGGAAGCTCTCGATCTTTCGCTGGATCGTAACGGCCTACATCGAGCTTTTCCGCTGCACGCCGAATCTTTTGTGGATCCTCTTCATCTACTTCACGATGCGCGCCTCGAACTTCGTGGTGTCGGTCGTGGCGTTCACGGTGTTCACCTCGGCGGTCGTGTCCGAGA
Organism: uncultured Enorma sp.; assembly: GCA_964624825.1. Taxonomy (GTDB): domain Bacteria; phylum Actinomycetota; class Coriobacteriia; order Coriobacteriales; family Coriobacteriaceae; genus Enorma. The sequence continues at coordinate 80,393 of CAZUYD010000002.1, forward strand.
TCGTGCGCGGCGGCTTCAACTCCATCCCCAAGAGCCAGTTCGAGGCGGCGCAAAGCCAGGGCTTCGGGTTTTTCAGCACCATGGCATACATCGTGTTGCCGCAGACCTTCAAGACGATCATCCCGGCGCTCTTCAGCCAGTGCACGACGGTCATCAAGGACTCGTCGTACCTCTCGAGCATCAGCGTGACCGAGCTTATGTTCAACGCGCGCGTCGTCATGGCGTCGACGTCAAACGTTGTGGCGATGCTTTTGTTATATGCGCTGGTATTCGCGCTATACTTCGTGTTGAACTTCGGTATCTCGCTCATCGTGCGCGCCTACCAGCGTCGCGTGGTGGCTGCGTAACCAACCATAGCGGGCACAGGGCGGGGCGCCCGGTGCCCATCAGCCAGGGAGGCATCATGCGCATCATCACCAGGCCCATCATCAAGGAACGACTCGAGAAGCGCGCCGCAGCAGCGGATGCCGCGCGTGCCGGTCAGCCGGTGGTCATCACCATCGCGCGCGATTTCGGCGCCGAGGGGCATGAGATCGGCAAGATGCTCTCAACAGAGCTGGGGATTCCGCTTTACGACAACGAGATCCTCGTCCGCTCAAGTCTGCGCACCGGCGAGTCCATGGATCTGATGGCCGCTTATGACGAGCAGCTTGCTATGGAAAACATCGCGTTTCTGCCCGATCGCGTGGACGCCCGCTCGCTTTCAGACAAGCTTTTCGAGAAGATGAGCCAGGTGATTCTCGACCTAGGGTCGACCGAGAGCTGCATCATCGAGGGGCGCCTTTCGGACTACCTCTTGCGGCAAAACCCCAACATGATCGCCGTACTGGTCACGGCACCGCTTCAAGCGCGCATAGAGATCGTCCGCTCCAAGCGCGGGCTCGACCGGCGGCGCGGTGCGAAGCTCGTGAAGGAGCAGCAACGCGCCCGCGAGCAATTCTATAAGCGCTATTCTGCCGGCAAGTGGCGCATGGATATGGGCAAGGACGTCGTGGTGAATCGCGCCAAGCTGGGACGGCAGGGATGCGTTGACGTGATCGCGGCGGCCTATCGCGCCAAGATTCGCGAGCTTGGCCTGAGCGAGCAGGGCAAACGGCCGGTGACGGCAGTTGAAGAGGCCGGTGACGCCACCATGCGCGTGAACGCGCGCGTAGAGTAGGCAAGCTGCGTTGAGGGGAGAACCCCTCAGGCGATCAGGCTCAAGATCCCTGCGAGGTCCTTCTTTCCGAACGTCACCTGCTCGGAGCCGTCGGGGTGCTCGATGACCAGGCAGGGTACGCTCATCACGTTATGGCGCTCCTTGAGGGCTCCGAAATGATTGATGTCATACACGTCGGCCGTGACCGCATCGCTGTTCGCGGCGATGCGTTGGCATGCGAGCACCACCTCGGGGCACATGGTGCACGAGAGGCTCACGAGCACCTTGAAGGAAACGGGTTCGGCGATCGCCGCGATGGCGGCGCGATCCTCCTGTGCGATGGGCTGTCCGGGCCCCGCGGCGTTATAGAGCCCGAGTACAAAGCTTGTGAACTCATGCCCGCCGGGAACGCCGTGGAAGGAGAGGCCGGTGGGCGCGCCGGCTCGGCATACCTCGACATAGGGGAGCTCCGCGGCATCATCGGTGCTGGTGTCGGCGCGCTCGACCGAGAGCTTTTCGGTCATGGTGGCGAGCTCTTCCATATATGCAACCAGCTCGTTGGATACCGTGCGCTCGTCGAGGTGCAGGCGCAGGCTGAGGGGTTCGGCCATGCGCGCGAACACCGCATCGAGCTGGGCGCGCATATCGGCATCGAAAAGGCTTGCCTGCGGCGTTTGCTGCGCTTGCCGCGGCGGGGCGGCAGGCTGCGCGTAGCGCGTGGCGGGCTGCGCGGGCACGATTCCGCAGCGCTCCTGGGCGGCCTTCAGGTACCGCTCCATGTCGGTCGCGGTTTGCGCAGCCTGGCCGATGGCCGTCGCCACCTGCCGCAGCGTCTTCACGCACACGTCGCCTGCGGCAAACAAGCCGTCAGCGGTCGACATCTGCTGGTCATCGGTGATGATATAGCCGTGCTCGTCAAGCTCGGCGATGCCCTCGACTAGCTCGGTCGCCGGGGCATAGCCCACGAATACGAAGACACCGAAGGTCTCGCCTTCCGCGGCGCGGTATTCGCCTACCTCGCCGGTCTCGATGTCGCGGTAGCGCAGGTATCGGAGGGCGGTGTCTCCGCCCACCTCGAGCAATTCGGTGGTGTAGCGCACGTCGATCTTCTCGTTGCGCTTGGTTGCTTCGGCGGTCGCGGGCGCGCAGGTAAAGTCCTCCTCGCGCACCAGCACCGTAACGTGGCTTGCGTACTTCGTAAGAAAGACGCTTTCCTCGGCGGCGGCGAACCCCCCGCCCACGACGAAGACCTCGCGCCCGGTGAAGAACTCGCCATCGCACGTAGCGCAATATGCGACGCCGCGGCCGCGGAATTCGTCTTCACCTGTAAACCCGAGGCGCCGCGGGCTCGCGCCCGTCGCAAGGAGCACCGCGTAGCAGGCGACTTCTCCTTTGGTGGTGCGCACCGTCTTGATATCGTCGTCAAGGGTAAGCCCGGTCACCTCGGCGAGCATGAACTCGGCGCCGAAGGCTTCGGCTTGGCGGCGCATGGTCTCGGTAAGTTCGGTGCCGCTTGAGGAAAACACGCCCGGGTAGTTGACCACCTCGGCGGTGATGGTGATCTGGCCGCCAAAGTGGTCCTTCTCGACCACGAGCACGCGATACCGTGCCCGCGCCAGATACAGCGCCGCGGTGAGGCCGGCAGGTCCTCCGCCTACGATGACGGCGTCATAGAGCGAAGCGGCGTCTACGTCACGCATGGGAATCCTCCTTGAGGCGGGTCGCAGCGATGCCGCGACCCGCGTACCTAGTCCATTGCGCGCTGCACATATACAGCAGCGCAGCTGTTTAGAGCTGACCGACCAAATCCAGCGAGGGCTTGAGGGTCTCGGCGCCGGGCTGCCATTTGGCAGGGCATACCTCGTCCCCGTGCTCGGCGACGAACTGCGCGGCCTTCAGCAGGCGCAGCAGCTCGTCTGCGTTGCGGCCGATGCCGCCGGCGTTGACCTCGTAGACCTGGATCTTGCCTTCAGGGTCAACAATGAAGGCGCCGCGCTCGGCCAGGCCGTCTGCATCGATCAGAACGTCAAAGTCTCGGCAGAGGGCGTGCGTGGGGTCTGCGAGCATGGGATAGCGAACCTTCGCGATGCGCTCGGAGGTCTCGTGCCACGCCTTGTGGGTGAAGTGCGTATCGGTCGAAACCGAATAGACTTCGCATCCAGCCTCCTGGAACTCGCTGTACAGGTTGGCAAGATCCTCGAGCTCGGTGGGGCAGACGAAGGTGAAATCTGCCGGGTAGAAGAAAAACAGGCTCCACGATCCGAGCACATCGGCTTTGCTGACGGTCTTAAACTCGTCGTTTTGGTATGCCTGGACGGAGAAGTCGGCGATCTCTTTTCCAATGAGAGACATAAGTTGCTCCTTACGTTTTACTGTTTCGTATACACGATGGATATGCGACGGCCGGCGGTTCTGGCCGATCATTCCCATGATGGTCAGCGGTTCTGGCCGATCATCCACACGGCCTTGGCGAAGTGCTCGATGTAGCCGTCTGCCTTGGCGGCAACAAGGTCGCTTCCGTTTTGCTCCGCTATGCGCTTGAGCCGATTGGAGGCGTCAAGCAGATGGCGATAGTCAGCCTCGACAACTTGGAAGACCTCAGCGGATGAGATATAACCGCCTTCGGCTTCATCGATTGTGGAGAGAGTCAAAAACTCGCTCATCTTCGAGACGGGCTCGAGCCCTTCCATGAGCATGGTCTCGGCCACGTCGTCCACCAGATCGCGTATCTCGTCGTAGTATTCCTCGAGCTTGGCATGCGTCTGGAAGAAATCGGGGCCTTTCACGTACCAGTGGAAGTGTTGCAGCTTGTGATATTCGACTACGAGGTCGGACAGGTATTCGTTCATGGCGGCCTGCATGATGGGCTCCCTTCTTGCTCGTTGCAATTCCTTATGCTGATTAGCAATATACCGTGCAGACCACAATGAAAATAGTAAGATATAGCATAATTTTAATACTATATAATCAAGATGACGGTATATATACGTTTTGAAGGAGGAAGTGCGGTGTGTCGCACGGAACTTAAGGCGCGCCGCACATCGCGCCGGCTAGCGCAGGTCGTATGCAGCAAGATCGTAGGGGTTGGTGATGCGCGGGGTGGAAGAGAAGCGGCGCGGTGCCGATTGCATGGAAGATGAGGCGGGGGCGCGCGGCGTTGTCCAACCCCGCGCGCGGCATAGAAAAAGGCGGTCATGGCTAATACCATGACCGCCCAGCTCTCACGTGAAGCACGAATGAGCGCGAACGCTCGGGTTAGCTTGCGAGCAGCGTCTCCTTGATCGAGGCGGCAGCGGTTTTGCCCGCACCCATAGCGAGGATGACGGTTGCGGCACCGGTCACGATGTCGCCGCCGGCCCAAATCTTGGGGTTGGAGGTACGGCCGTTCTCGTCGGTCTGGATGAGGCCCCAGCGGTTCAGCTCGACATCGGCGCAGAGCTTCGCGAACGGGTTCGCGCGCGTGCCGATGGCCGTGATCGCCACATCGCAGGGGATGGCGAATTCAGAATCCTGAATGGGCACGGGGCGCCGACGTCCCGAGGAATCGGGCTCGCCGAGTTCCATGCGCTCGAGTTCGATGGCCGCGACGAAGCCGTCCGGGCCGGCAAAGAAGCGAAGCGGGCTGCAGAGCTCCAAGATCTCAACGCCCTCTTCCTTGGCATGGTGAATCTCCGCGCGCCGGGCGGGCATCTCGGCCTCGGTGCGGCGATATGCAAGCGTGACCTTCTCGGCGCCCAGGCGCAGCGCCGTGCGCGCCGCGTCCATGGCTACGTTGCCGCCGCCGAACACCACGACGTTCTTTCCGTGGCGGATGGGGGTGTCGTAGGTGGGGAACTCGTACGCCTTCATAAGGTTGGTGCGCGTAAGGTACTCGTTTGCGCAGTACACGCCCGGAAGGTTCTCGCCCTTCACGTGCAGGAAGCGCGGAAGGCCGGCGCCCACGGCGAGATACAGCGCGTCGTAGCCCTCTTCGAAGAGCTCTTCGGCCGAGAACAGACGACCTGCCACCGAGTTGTACTCGAAGCGCACGCCCAGATCTTCCAGACCCTGGATCTCGCGCTTAACGATATCCTTGGGCAGGCGGAATTCGGGTATGCCGTAGGTGAGCACGCCGCCACCGGCGAAGAATGCCTCGAACACGGTCACTTCGAACCCTTCGCGCGCGAGTTCTCCGGCGCAGGCGATGCCGGAAGGGCCGGAGCCCACGACGGCGACCTTGTGCCCGTTGGACGGCTTGCACTCGGGCGGCTCGCCTACCTCGTCGGCCATATCGCCGAGCATGCGCTCGAGCTGTCCGATGGCAACAGGCTCGCCCTTGCGCCCGAGCACGCACACGCCCTCGCACTGGTTCTCCTGCGGGCACACGCGACCGCAGACGGAGGGCAGGAGGTTGTCGGCTTTGATGGTCGCGAGCGCCGCGCCCCAGTCTTCTTCGCGGATCTTTTCAATGAACTGCGGAATGTGCACGCCCACGGGGCAGCCTTCCATGCAGAGCGGTCTTTTGCAGTCCAGGCAGCGATTCGCCTCGGCGATGGCGTCGGCTTTGGTATAGCCCGTGTCCACGGGGCGGAAGTCACGTGCTCGCTCGCTCGCGGGCTCCTCGTTCGCAGGCGTACGGGGGGCGCCGATGTTAGGACGGTATCTCTTTACTTCCGGCATGCGCAAGCCTCCTCATGATGCTTAATGGATGCGGCCTCTTCGGCGCAATAGCTAGCCTGGCGGCGCGAAAGGTCGTCCCAGTCGACCAGGTCGGCGTTGAAGTCTGGACCGTCGACGCAGGCGAACATGGTTTCTCCGCCCACCTCGACGCGGCAGCAGCCGCACATGCCGGTGCCGTCCACCATGATGGGGTTCAAGCTGGCCACGATGGGAATCTTATGCTCCCGGCAGGTGCGCGTCGAGAACTTCATCATGGGCACGGGGCCTACGGCGAAGGCGGAGTCGATGGAATCGGTTTCGCAAAGACGGGCGAGCGGCAGGGTCACCACGCCCTTTTCGCCCATGGAGCCGTCGTCGGTGGTGACGAAGAGCTCCTCGAGCGGCAGCGCGGCAAACTGCTCGAAGAGGATGAGCAGGTCTTTAGACCGCGCACCCATGATTGCGTAGACCTTCTTGCCCTGCTCGCAGAGCATGCGGGCGACGGGGTATGCGATAGCCAGCCCCACGCCACCTCCGATGACGGCGACGCGGTCGCCCTCTATCTCGGTCGGCTTGCCAAGAGGGCCGGTAACGTCTCGGATGAAATCCCCTTCCTCGAGCTTCGAGAGGCATTCGGTGGTCTTTCCGACGACCATGAAGATGAACTCGATCCATCCCTCATCTGGATTCCAGTTGGCGAAGGTGAACGGCACCCGCTCGCCCGTCTCGTCGATGCGCACCATGAGGAACTGGCCGGCATGGGCATGCTTGGCCATCCGTGGCGCGTGGATGCGAAACTCGAAGACCCTCTCCGAGAACTGCATCTTTTTCAAGATCTTGAACATAAATCCCCTCTCTCATGCTGAGGCGCTCGCCCCGCACCCTTCCGGACGTGAGCCTGCGGCTCGTTTGCAATCAGGCGCATGAAGTATGCAATCCCGTGCATACGGCATCGATTATAGCAACTGGCGATGGTCTACATGCCATTCTCGGCATGCTAATCGCGAGGGTGAGAAAAGGCTTAGGGTAGCCGTTCGGGCAATAGGGCGAGGTAGCCGTAGCACGCGGAGCCGCGGCGTTTGGCGCGTCAGGCTTG
>CAZUYD010000002.1:87364-93224 GCA_964624825.1 uncultured Enorma sp.
ATAGGGCGAGGTAGCCGTAGCACGCGGAGCCGCGGCGTTTGGCGCGTCAGGCTTGTTGCCGGGTCTTGCATGGTCAACGCAAGCAGCCTGTTGGCGCGCGACGCCTAGTGCTTGCCGTTTTGCGCGGCGGCGCCGTTCACGTGGTCGCGTGCATAAATCACGCCATGCGCAAGCGCGAGCTCGCAGGCATCGGCGGCGCGCAGCACGGTGTCATGGAAGGTGTCGGCATCGTTGCCGCGCAGCTGCTTGAGGACGAAATTCGCGCCGGGCATCTTTCCCGGCGGCTCTCCGATGCCGAAGCGGATACGGCTGAAGTCGCGGCTTCCCAGCTTATCGATGATCGAGCGCAGTCCGTTGTGGCCTGCGTGCCCGCCTCCGACCTTCACGCGGACATCGCCCTCGGGAATATCGAGCTCGTCGTGCACGACGAGCAATTCCGCGGGCGTGACGTCATAGCTGCGGCAGAGCTTCGAGATGGGGCCGCCGCTGGTGTTCATAAAGCTCTGAGGCTTTACGAGCACCACTTCGCGGGCGCCGCTCGCGTCGCCGTCGCGCACCCGCGCGATGGCGACCTCGGCGCCGAGCTGGGTTTTCCAGTATGAAACGCCTGCGCGCCGCGCAAGCTCGTCTATGGTTTGAAAGCCGGCGTTGTGCCTGGTCATGGCGTACTCATCGCCCGGGTTTCCCAGACCGGCGACCATGCGGATCGGTTGGGGCTGTGGTTGCGGCATGAGGGCTCCTTCGTTGACTGCTGCGCCATGATAGCGCATTGCGCGGCAGCCTGGCAGGCTGCGCGTCGAATGTTCAAGCAAGCGGCTGCGCCAGGCGCGGGGCATGTCGCGCGCGGAGCCTCGGGAGGACGGCCATGGATTCTCCGTGACAGACCGGGAACGGCGTGGGAGCCTTTTTGCTGTAGCTGGCTTGCAGATAAGATGGTCTGCCAGCGCCTGAGATATGATTGCGCGGCACCGTCCAGATAGCTCGCAGACGCATGCCAGCTTCGTTTGGAGGCGTTTCAGATGGCTCCTGTAGGATTATGCGCGTTGTCGCTGGGCACGCGCGGGCGCGGTGGGCGGTCTCGCGGTAGAATCAGCGGGGCGAGCTGAGGGCAAGGAGCCAGCATGGGTGCAGCTGAAGAGACGATATGGACGATTAAACGATGCCTCGAATGGACGACGACCTTTCTTGGAGAACGGGGGCAGGAGCATCCGCGTCTTTCGGCTGAGTGGCTGCTCTCGGCTGCGACGGGCTTGGAACGCATTGCGCTCTACATGAACTATGACCGGCCGCTCTCGCCTGATGAGCTGTGCGTTATGCATGACGGGATCGTGCGCCGCGGGCGGGGAGAGCCGCTCCAGTACATTACGGGCGAGACCGCCTTCCGCGCCCTCTCGATTGCGTGCGAGCCGGGCGTGCTCATTCCGCGTCCCGAAACCGAGCTCTTGGTTGACGTGGTGCTTGAATACCTCGATGGGCAGGTCATCGGAGCGCGGGAAGCGCAGCGCGAGCGCACCGCGCTTCCTTGGAACGCCGAGGTCGAAGCTGCGCGCGCAGCCGAACAGGCAGATATGGCTGCGCAGCCACGAGCTAACGAGCCGCAGGACCGGGTAGAGGCCGGGGTGTCAGATTCGGTGCCTGCTACAACGGATCTTGCGCCCGTTCCAGCGCGTGTGCTCGAGGTGGGGTGTGGAACCGGGTGCATCTCGCTCGCGCTTGCGTCTGAGCGTCCTGGGCGCATCGCATGCGTCGCCATCGACATCGACCAGCAGGCCATACTCCTCGCTAAGCGGAACAGGGAGCGCTGCGGCCTCGCGCGCGATGCGGTGGATATTCGCCGAGGAGACATGGTCTCCCCGGTACGGGATGAGGAATGCAACACGTTCGACGTCCTTGTTTCCAACCCTCCGTATATTCCATCGAGCGTTATGGATACGCTGCCGCGCGAGGTGGCGGATTTCGAGCCGCATCTGGCGCTCGACGGCGGGCCAGACGGGCTCGACATATTCCGTCGTCTCGTCGCCGAGGCGCCGCGCATGCTCAAACCGGGCGGGTTGCTGGCCAGCGAGCTCTTCGAGGAATCGCTCGATGCCGCGGCAGATATCTGCCGTGTCGCCGGGATGGCGAACATCGAGATACGCAACGACCTCACCGGCCGCCCCCGGTTCATCTTTGCGCATACACCCGAATGTGCGGACGAGGAGACGGATGGGATGATGCGGGCGTCATCCGGCAGGTCGCCGATGCGCTCGGTGTGACGCGGCTGCGCATCTACGCCATGATCCGGGCGGGTCGGCTGCGCGCGTAGAAGGTGGAGAGAATCTAGCGCGCGCCGTCAGCTCGGCATTTCAATGGACGGGTAACTCCTATGTCCTGCGCTCGTTCTCAGGCTGCTCCGGCCGGGATTCTCTATATCACTCAATATCATCTGAGTGTCAACGCGGCGCCTTGACGCGCGCTCGCAAGCCTTCGAACTGCGGTTTCTTTCTCGCTCATCTCGCGCGGGCCTTGAATTCTCTATATCATCTGTATATCAAGGCGCATCATCCGGGGCGACGCGCACGGGGCTGAGCGAGCTTGTCCCTCCGATATGGGCGGCTTGATTCGCATCATGTAATGACTCCCTGAAGCGTTCGCGCACCGAGGAGCGCCTTTCTGAGCGACCTGGGATGCCTTGAAGCGTAGGGGATTGTCCGTGTGCCGTGGAGCGCCTGAACAGTCCGCGCGCCGTTCGTCGCCACATCCGCATGCAATTCATCACATTACCAACACACTTCATCCCTCCCGGCGAAGGCATTGCCCCGTTGGCGCGTTCGCAGGGGCATTGTTCGTCGAACTGAAAACTACTCGTGAGACAATACATCGATCTGCAAATGTCGATTTGTCGAATGATGCGCGACGGGGGCGGCGTCAGCCGTGGTATCGCGCGCGATGGTGGGGAACGTGCGACCGATGCCGACGATCTTTCATATAACACCGAATGCACCGTGCTATCCGTACGATGAGGCGATAGCCGAGACGGCGCGCGTGCTCGATGCGGGCGGCTTGGCGCTCATGCCGACCGAGACGGTCTATGGCATAGGGGTCGCGGTTGCTCCGCTTGTTCGGGGAACGGGGCGCGGCGGCGCAGGCGATGTTCGGCATGGGCATGATTTTCAGGTTCCGGAGCCGGAAAGCGGGTACCGCCGCATCTTTTCGGTTAAGCGACGGGAGCTTACGCAGACGGTTCCCTGGTTGGTGGGCGGCACGAACGACCTCGACGCCTACGGGCGCGACATCGACCCGCTAACCCGCGCGCTGGCCGAGGCGTTCTGGCCAGGCGCGCTGACGCTCATCGTGCGCGCCCGCGAGGAGGTGCCCGCGTTCATGCAGGCGGCCGACGGCACCGTCGCGCTGCGCCGGTCGGCGTCTCCGGTCATCAGCGCGCTGATAGAGGCGTGCGAAAGCCCTCTTGCGACCACGAGCGCAAACGCGCACGGCGCGCCTGCCCCAGCATCGTTTCGGGCGGTAGAGCCCGCAGTGCTCGGAGGGGTCGACATTGCCATCGATGCCGGGGAGACGACATGCCGCGACGCCTCGACCATCGTGTCGTGTCTGTCTGGCGACCCCGTCATCATTCGACACGGGGCGATTTCCGATAGTGAGGTACTGTGCGTCGCGCGCACGGCCGGATGGCGCGCGGCGGGCGCAGAACAGAGTAGGTGAACCATGGCTATTTCGCTTAAAGATCTCAACTTGGTCGATTCCGTATACAGCTCGCGGAGCTCGTATATCATGGCGCTCGATAGCGGAACCACCTCGGTGCGCGCGGTGATCGTCGATGAGTACGGGTGCATCGTGGCGCAGGCGTCGCGCGCGGTGCGGGCCATCTATCCGCAGCCGGGGTGGGTCGAGCAAGATCCAACTGAGATCTTGGCGTCGCAGATCGCCGTCATGATGGAGGTTCAGTTCAAAAGCGGCATCCATTCCGACAGCATCGCCGCAGTCGGCATCACCAATCAGCGCGAGACCACAGTAGTGTGGGACCGCGATAGCGGACAGCCCATCTACAATGCGATCGGGTGGCAGTGCCGGCGCACCGCGCCCCTTGCTGAGCAGCTGATCGCCGACGGATGCGCAGACACCATTCGCGCAAAGACGGGCCTCATGCCGGATGCCTACTTTTCGGCAACCAAGCTTGCCTGGATTCTCGACAACGTGAGCGGCGCGCGCGAGCTCGCCGAGACGGGCCGCCTCATGTTCGGCACCATCGACACCTGGCTCATCTTCAACCTGACCGGCGGCATGGCCTTTGCAACCGATTACACCAACGCGAGCCGTACCATGCTCTTCAACATCCACACGCTCGATTGGGATGATGAGCTGCTCGACATGCTGGACATTCCGCGCTGCATGCTCCCCGAAGTGCGGTGGAGCTCGGGCGAATACGGGCGCGTGTCGGGCGAGGTCATGACGCACCGACCGGTCATCGCGGGCGTTGCGGGCGACCAGCAGGCGTCGTTTTTCGGGCACTGCTGCTTTGAGCCCGGCCAGGCGAAAAACACCTATGGAACCGGCTGCTTCATGCTCCTGAACACCGGAGACACGGTGGTCGATTCAAACAACGGCCTGCTTTCGACCATCGGCATCGCAGAGCGCGGCAAGGTGCAGTATGCTCTCGAGGGTTCGATTTTCCATGCGGGATCGGTCATCCAATGGCTGCGAGACCGGCTGCAGATCATCTCGAGCGCGAAAGAGACGGCGGAGATTTCCCGGTCGTTGCCCGATAACGGCGGATGCTATCTGGTCCCTGCGTTCAGCGGACTCGGCGCGCCCTGGTGGGATTCTGGTGCCCGTGCGCTCATCTGCGGGCTTACCGGTGCGGCCGACCGCGCGACATTGGTGCGCGCCGCGTGCGAAGCGATGGCCTATCAAAGCTATGACGTGCTGCGCGCCATGCAGGTCGATGCGGGGGTGCAACTCGACAGCCTCGCCGTCGATGGCGGCGCGTCGCGCAATGAGTTCATCATGCAGTTCCAGGCAGATCTGCTGCAGATCCCCATCGATCAGTCTGAGGCGGTCGAGACGACGGCGCTGGGCGCGGCGTACCTTGCGGGGCTTGCCGTAGGGTATTGGGAAGACCACGAGGAGATCAGGCAAAACCATGACGTGGCGCGGCGATTCGAGCCTCAGATGGCAGACGAGGACCGCGCGCGCATGATAGCTGGCTGGCACGAGGCGGTGGCACGCGCGCGCAGCGATGGCTAGGGGAGCACGTCGGATGGCGCGGCGGCAAAGCCGTGCAGGGGCGGCGGCCGCACGCTCCCTGCTTGCGAAGGCCACGTCCCGCGAGAGGAAATGCGTTTCAGGAAACACGGCGCATCTATAGTAGAATCACGCAGAGGACCGCACGACAAGAACACGGAAGGGACGCAAACCATGCGCGTAGCCATTGCATCAGACCACGGGGGATTCGAACAGAAGGGTGAGCTGGTAACGTATCTTGCCGCCGAGCTGGGATGCGAGGTCACCGATTTTGGCCCCGATACCGACGCCTCGGTCGATTACCCCGACTACGCGGTACAGGTTGCCCATGCGGTCGCGGCCGATACGGCAGACCTCGGCGTGTTGGTCTGCGGCACAGGCATTGGCATGGCGCTCGCCGCAGACAAAGTGCCCGGCGTGCGCGCGTCTTCCGTGACCACGCCAGAGTTTGCCGAGCTCTTTCGTCAGCATAACAACGGCAACGTCATTTGCTTGTCGGGACGCTTCGTAGACCTCGACACGAACAAGGCGATCGTGAAGACCTTCCTGACCACCGCGTTCGAGGGAGGCCGTCACGCCCTCCGCGTCGAGAAGGTCATGGCGCTCGACGCCGAGTAAG
>CAZUYD010000002.1:93324-109076 GCA_964624825.1 uncultured Enorma sp.
CGCAGGCAGCAGCAAAGCAGCTCAAGGTGAGGAGGAGTACATCCGTGTCTGTGACCTATGACCCGAAGCGCGTGACCCTCGTGGACCACCCGCTCGTTCAGCACAAGCTGTCGATTCTGCGCGATGAGCAGACGGGCACGAAGCAGTTCCGCGACCTCATCAGCGAACTCGCCATGTTCGAGGGATACGAGGCCACACGCGACCTTCCGCTTGAGGACGTGCCGGTGAAAACGCCCATCTGCGAGGCGACATGCAGGCAGCTTTCTGGCCGCAAGCTCGCGATCGTGCCCATCCTGCGCGCCGGGTTGGGCATGGTGGACGGCTTGCTGCAGCTCGTGCCGGCGGCGCGCGTGGGGCACATCGGTATGTATCGTGACGAGGTGACGCACGAGCCGCATGAGTACTATTGCAAGCTTCCGCTCGATGTGAGCCAGCGCATCTGCCTGCTCGTCGACCCGATGCTCGCCACGGGCGGGTCGGCCACGGCGGCGCTGGGCTATCTGCGCGAGCAGGGCGTCCGCGATGCGCGCCTCCTGTGCATCGTCGCGGCGCCCGAAGGCATCGCTGCCGTGCAGCTGGCCGATCCCGATGTCCCCATCTACACGTGCGCGATCGATGAGGGGCTCAATGATGCAGCCTACATCGTTCCCGGCTTGGGCGATGCGGGGGATCGCATCTTCGGCACGCTCTAGGGCGCATCCGCGCGTCCGGGCGGGTCGTGTCCGCGCGGGCGCATCCGTTGCCGCGTGCCTGCAGGGTTGTGAGCGCTTCGCCGAAGACGAAGCTCGCGTGGTGAAGCGAATCGCAGCGGGAGCCCTATAGAGCGCGGCGAGCCGAGCAGTATCAGAGCGCTGGGAGAAGGAGAGAGCAGTGCCCGAGCTCGACTTGATGGAGCATGGACCAGGTATGATCGTCGGTTTTTTCGTCGGTCTCATTGCGTTCGTCCCGTTTATCATCGTCCTTGTTCCGGTTCTTCGCTGCCAGCGCGAAGCGAGCATGACGCGGGGTCTTGCGGGCGTCATAGCATCGTTTGCAATCCTTCTGCTGAGCATCTTCATCGCGTACCTTTTTGCGCGCGCTGCGTTGCTGGCGTTTTCAATCGGCTTGATTATCGGTTTCGTGATGTGCGCTATCGCGGTGGGGGTCGCGGCGCTCGGGTTGGACGGCCGCGGCTAGCGCGGCCGCCGGTGCAACGGGGCTCCGGTCCAGGTGGGTCCGGTTCTTGCGGGTGCGCCAGTCTGAGCGGGCGGGCGCACCGAGGAGAGGCACCGCGCATGGAAAGCGCGTCCGCGGCGCGCCAGAGCTATCTGCACCGACACCCGGCGTATCGATAGTTGTGTTGATACTGCATAATCATATAAATAGGGTTGACAATATTGTTTGCCATGCGGCAGTTTGAAAGAATACTGAAAGCCTGGGGGTATTGACTGTTCGCAGCGTTTGCCGCGCTTTGTTGCTCGGAGTCGTGGGCTCCCATAGCAACATAGGTTGCTTATCGCATGCAATGTGCGCATTGTGCACGCTATGTAATTATTGTGCAATCAGTTGGTAGCGTTTCTATACTATGGTTCCTTTTAATTACGCCTTTCGGTGTTGTGCCATCGGATAGGAGAGTGTAGTTTTGGACGCGTTTTCCAAGTTGCCCGAGGCAATCAACGAGCTTGTTTCCGAGTTTTCTTCGGCGCCGCTCGTAGGAACGCTCAGCGCCGGGCTCACGCAATACTCGTTTTGGCTTATCGTCGCCGCACTCGTGCTGGCGCTCCTGGTCGCCGTCTTCGTAAAAAAACAGACCTTGATTCCCAAGGGCGTGTTCGTCAACGGCGTTGAGTATATCATCGAGTATGTTGAGAACGATGTGGCGAAGGGTGTCGTGGGAGCTGGCTGGCGTCGTCATTTTCCGTTCCTGGCGACTCTTTTCTTCTTCATCTTCGTTAACAACTACATTGGTCTCATCCCGGGCATGATGCCGGGCACCGGCGCGGTTGGGTGCACCGCGGCCTTGGCGATCGTGACCCTTGCCTACTTCATCTATTGTGGATGCAAAAAGCACGGGGTCGTCGGCTATATCAAAAGTCTTGCGCCTGCGGGCGTGGCGTTTCCCATGAACGTGTTCGTGTGGGTCATCGAGGCGTTCTCGCTCTTGCTGCGCCCTGTCACGCTTGCTATCCGTCTGTTCGCAAACATGTTCGCCGGGCATATCGTCATGGGGTCGTTCGCCATCATGGCGGCGATGTTCGCCGAACCGCTGCTCGAGCAGGTGAGTGCCATGAACGCGCTCGGCGCGCTCCCCAGCGTGGCCTGGGTCGCCATCCTGACGATCATCTATCTGCTTGAGTTTGTCGTTGCGTTCGTCCAGTCGTATGTATTCACCCTGTTGGCTGCCGTCTATATTCAGATCGCCGAGGCGGAAGAGCACTAGCCCGCGAAGTTTTGTGACACCGGGCGCATGCCCTGTCAATATATGGTACCCCTGCACCGTTGGTGCGCGTCAAAGGAGGAATTGTGGGAGTTATCGGTTACAGCATATGTGTTCTTGGTGTCAGCCTGGCTATCGCCGTTGCTGCGTACAGCTCGACGAGCGCTATGGCGCGTCAACCCGAGATCCAGGGGCGTGCGTTCACCGTATTCATCTTGGCATCCGCATTTACCGAGGCGCTTGGCCTCATCGGCTTCGTCGTGACGCTCATCTCCTAGAGGAGCCACCGCGTGTTCCGTAAGGAGTCGATTATGAAGCTACTCAATCGGGCTGCTGGCTCGGCGGCTGCGGTGTCGCTCGCGGCGCTAGCCGCCCCTGCGCCAGCGTTTGCCGAAGAAGAAGCGAGCGGCATCTCCATCATCATCCCGAACATGGCGGAGTTCGTTCCCGCCCTCATCGCGTTTTTGATCATCTGGGTCGTGCTCGCTAAGGTCGCATGGCCGAAGGTGCTCGGCATGATGGACGAGCGTTCTCGTCGCATCGAGGAGAGCCTCGATGAGGCCGCCCGCACCAAGGAGAAGGCCATCGCCGACCGCAAGGCTTCCGATGATCTGCTCACCGACGCACGCCGTCAGGCGGCCGATATCGTGCTTGCCGCTCGCCAGGACGGCGAGGCGGAACGGCAGCGCATCATCGCCGCCGCGCACAAGGATGCCGAGGCGATCATCGCCAAGGCGCATCGCACGGTCGAGGACGAGCGCCACGCGCTGTATGCCGAGGCGGCCTCCTCGATCGCGAACCTCTCGGTTTCGGTGGCGTCCAAGATCATCGAGAAAGCCCTCGACGAGGACGGCGAGCAGCGTCGTCTTATCGAGCGCTATATCAAGGAAGCGGGTAGCTTGAATGGCAACTAGCCGCAGGGAGATAAAGGTTCTCGAGACGTACGCGCGCGCCTTGCTCGAGGTCGGCAAGACCGAAGGCCGTGTGTTCAAGGACCTCGATGCGCTCGAGGCGATCGCGAACGCGGCACCCGAGGTGCTTGAAGTTGTGCGCACGCTCGTCGAGCGCGATCAGCTTGATCTACTCCCACAGATCGCCGATACCTATCGTGCTATGACCGAGGAAGATGAAGATGTCGTGGGCGTGACGGTCACGACCGCGGTGCCGCTCGATGACGACCTGCGCGCTCAGATCTCCGAGCAATTCACCGTAGAGCTTGGCAAGCAGGTGTTCCTCATCGAGCGCGTCGATCCTTCTATTATCGGCGGCATCGTGTTCGAGGCGCGCGGCGCGCGTCGTGACATCTCGGTCAAGACCCAGCTCCGCGCGGCGCGCGACATGCTCGCTTCCGTACGCCAGGAGAATGAATCGAGTGGAGGTGAGCCCGCCCATGTCTGAGAAAATCGATGCACAGTCTATCGCCCACGCGCTAGCCGACCGTCTCAATTCGCTTGCCGCGACCGTCGATACTCAGGAGGTATCGCACGTCGACGAGGTGGGAGACGGCATTGCCCGCGTTTCGGGCTTGCGCAACGCCATGGCTGGCGAGCTCTTAGAATTCAAGAGTTCTGAAACGGGCAACTCGGTCTATGGCCTCGCCCAGAATCTCGACCACGATGAGGTCGGCGCCGTGCTGTTCGGCGAGGTTGCCGCCATCGCGGAGGGCGACGAGTGCCGCACGACCGGGCGCATTATGGATATCCCCGTCGGCCGCAGTATGCTCGGCCGCGTCGTGAACCCGCTCGGGCAGCCCATTGACGGCATGGGCGATATCCGCACCACGCACCGACGCCCCATTGAGTTCAAGGCACCGGGCGTCATCGACCGCACGCCGGTCTGTGAGCCGCTGCAGACGGGTCTGCTCGCCATCGACGCCATGATCCCCATTGGGCGCGGCCAGCGCGAGCTTATCATCGGCGACCGCAAGACGGGCAAGACGGCCATCGCCATCGACGCCATCTTGAACCAGCGAGGCAAGGGCGTCATCTGCATCTATGTCGCCATCGGGCAGAAAGCGTCTACGGTTGCAAATATTCGCGAGACGCTTTCCAAGCATCACGCGCTCGACTACACGGTTATCGTGTCGGCCACCGCGGCTGATTCCGCTCCGTTGCAATACATCGCGCCTATGGCGGGCGCGGCCATAGGCGAGTTCTTCATGTATAACGGGCGGGACGGCAAGCCTGCGAGCGCCGAGAACCCGGGCGGCCATGTGCTCGTCATCTACGACGACCTCTCCAAGCAGGCCGTCGCTTACCGCCAGATGTCGCTGACGCTGCGCCGTCCCCCGGGACGCGAGGCGTATCCTGGTGACATCTTCTACCTGCACTCTCGCTTGCTCGAGCGCTCCTGTAAGCTTTCTGAGGAGCACGGCTTTGGCTCGATGACGGCGCTGCCGATCATCGAGACGCAGGATGGCGACGTGTCCGCCTATATTCCGACGAACGTCATCTCCATTACCGACGGCCAGATCTACCTGCAGAGCGACCTGTTCTTCCAAGGCCAACGCCCGGCAGTCGACGTGGGCATCTCGGTGAGCCGCGTGGGCGGCTCCGCCCAGACGAAGGCCATGAAGCAGGTTGCGGGCAACCTGCGCTTGGATCTGGCATCCTACCAGGAGCTTCAGGGATTTGCGCAGTTCGGCTCAGACCTGGATATCGCTACGCAGAAGCAATTGACCCACGGCTCGCGCATGACGGAGCTTTTGAAGCAATCGCGCTTCATGCCCTTCGACGTGTCTGAGCAGGTGGTTGCGCTCTACGCAGGCAACGAAGGATACTTAGATGATCTGCCCGTCTCGCAGGTGCTCAGCTTCCGTGACGAGCTCCTCGGGAACATGCGCAACTCATATGGTGCGCTGCTCACGCGCCTGCACGACGAGAAGATCGAGGGAGACCTGAAAGATAAGCTCGACCAGGCGCTCAAGGACTTCAAGGCGCAATATGGCGCACGGCACGCGACAGATGCGGCGCAGGCCGACGATGACGTTGCGGTAGAGGAGCGCTAAGTTCATGGCGAACCTTCGTGACATCAGGAAGCGCATCGCGTCGGTTCAGAGCACCGAGCAGATCACCCGCACCATGGAGATGGTCTCGACGGCCAAGATTCGGCGCGCGCTCGATCGTTCGGCGCAATCCGAGCCGTACAAGGCCGCGATTACCGATGTGATGCTCACGGTGGCACAAGATGCCGAGGTAGCGAGCGATACCCCTATGCTCCGCCGACGAGACGGGATGCAGCGCGCGCTGGTGATCGCGGTCGCTTCAGACCGTGGCCTCGCGGGCGGTTTCAATGTTTCGGTGTCGCGCACAGCCGAGAAACTCATGCGCTCATGGGAGCGCGCGGGCGCCCAGGCCGAGATCATAACCTGTGGCCGCAAGGTGAGCGAGTACTTCCGCCATCATCCGCATCTTGCGATGCACTTCGAAGGCGCTTCAGCCGACCCGAGCTTTGAGGACGCGCGGATGATTTCGAGCTATGTGTGCCGCGCCTATGCGGCCGAGGAGCTCGATCGGGTGGTGCTGGTGTATCATCACGCCAAGAACCGCGTCGACCAGGAGCTGCGCGCGGAGACCTTGCTGCCGCTCGATGCCGAAGCCGTCGCTATGGCGCACGGTCCGCGCAAGAACGAGGACGAAGGGCCGCGTCGCGTCTCATCCTCGTTCAGGTTTGTGCCATCGGCCGACCATGTGTTGTCCGAGCTTGTGCCGAGCTACATCCTGACCGTCATCTACCAGGCGCTCATCGACTCCGCCGCCGCGGAGCAGGGTGCGCGCCGCAAGGCCATGCATTCGGCCACTGAGAACGCTTCGGCCATCGTGGCAACCTTGAAGCGCACCTATAACCGGGTGCGCCAGGCGTCCATCACCACCGAGATCAACGAGATCGTGAGCGGTGCCTCAGCATTGGAGGAACAGCAATGATAGATACCAGCGTGAGATCGGCGATCGAGGAGGCCGGTCGCGTACGTTCCGCCGGCGAGGGACGCATCGTGCGCATCATCGGCGCCGTCGTGGATGTTCAGTTTCCCCATCAGGTGCCGGGCATCTATAACGCGCTTACCGTTGAGGGCGACACCCCGGTGGGTCACGTGAGCACCATCCTCGAGGTCGAGAGCCAGCTTCCGGGTGGTATCGCCCGCTGTGTGGCCATGACCTCCACAGACGGGCTCCAGCGTGGCCTTTCGGTAGTCGACACGGGCGAGCCCATGAAGATGCCGGTCGGCCCCGAGACCCTCGGGCGCGTGTGGAACGTGTTGGGCGAGCCGGTTGACGGCAAGCCCATGCCCCAGGTCGAGGGGTATTATCCCATCCACCATCCCGCGCCCAATTTCGAAGAGCTGACAACCCAGACCGAGATTTTCGAAACCGGCATCAAAGCGGTCGATTTGCTCGAGCCCTACATTCGCGGCGGCAAGACCGGTCTGTTCGGTGGCGCCGGCGTGGGCAAGACCGTGCTCATCCAGGAGCTCATCAACAATCTGGCGCAGGAGCACAACGGCACGTCGGTCTTCACAGGCGTCGGTGAGCGCACGCGCGAGGGCACCGACCTCTACCTTGAGATGACCGAATCGGGCGTAATCGAGAAGACCTGCTTGGTCTACGGCCAGATGAACGAGCCTCCGGGAGCGCGCCTGCGCGTGGGCCTGGCCGGCCTCACCGCTGCCGAGTACTTCCGCGATCAGGGGCAGGACGTGCTGTTGTTCATCGACAACATCTTCCGGTTCTCGCAAGCGGGCTCCGAGGTTTCGGCGTTGCTCGGCCGCATGCCGTCCGCGGTGGGCTATCAGCCGACGCTCGCGACCGAGATGGGCGACCTGCAGGAGCGCATCACCTCGACCAAGACCGGCTCGATCACGTCGGTGCAGGCGGTCTATGTTCCGGCTGACGACCTGACCGACCCCGCGCCGGCTACCACCTTCACCCACCTTGACGCCCAGACGGTGCTTTCGCGATCCATCGCGGCGTTGGGGCTGTACCCGGCGATTGACCCGCTCGCGTCGTCTTCCGACGCGCTCGATCCGAGCGTTGTGGGCGAGGAGCACTATCGTGTGGCCGTGAAGGTGCAAGAGATTCTCCAGGAATACTCCGACCTGCAAGACATCATCGCCATCTTGGGCATGGACGAGCTCTCTGAGGAGCAGCGCCTTACGGTCGACCGCGCGCGCAAGCTGCAGCAGTTCCTCTCGCAGTCCTTCCATGTAGCCGAGAAGTTCACGGGCAACCCCGGCGTCTACATTCGCGTCGAAGACACGGTGCGCTCGTTTGCCGCGATCGTGGACGGCGCGTGCGACGATCTTCCCGAGCAAGCGTTCCGCTATGCCGGTACCATCGACGATGTGCGCGAGCGCGCGGCCAAGATGAAGGCGAGCGAGTAGCCATGCACGTCCGTATCGTGTGCCCTGAGCATAGCGCGTACGAGGGTGAGGCGGCGTTTGTGGCGCTGCCGATGGCCGATGGCGAGCTGGGCGTGCTGCCGCGCCACGCAAGCGAGATCTGCACCATCGAACCCGGATACGTGCGCGTGTGCGACGAGCGGATGGGCGAGGTGAGCCGCACGTTCGCCGTCGGCGGCGGGTATGTGCAAATAACGGGCGAAGCCGTCGTCGTGCTTGCCGATCGCGCCGAAGCCATGGCCGATGTGAACCGGGATGAAGTTCAACTTCAACTTAAAGGTTTTGAAGAACAGTTGAGCAATTCGTCTCAAGACGATGCACGCCGCGCCTTTCTCTATAATGAGATCGCATGGTGCAAGCTTTTGCTGAAGCAGTAGAAGCGATCATCACGGGCGATATTAACGGTATCATGCCTGGAACGGTTCGCCGTTCCGGGCATAGTTTATGAAAGGGCGAGCGCGTGAACATCATTCGCGTTCATGGGGGGCATGCCATCGAAGGCGGCGTGCACGTCGCGGGAGCGAAGAACTCCGCTCTAAAGCTTATGGCTGCGACCCTGCTCGCCCCCGGTTCCACAACGCTCACGAACGTCCCCAATATCTCTGACGTGCACGTGATGGGCAAGGTGCTCAAGGGCCTCGGTGCGAGCATAGACGTTGTCGACGAGCACACGCTGGTCATCGATACCTCGGCGGTCGACATGTGGGAGGCTCCCTACGAGCTCGTCGTCAAGATGCGCGCCTCGACGGCGGTGATGGGGCCGTTGCTTGGCCGGTTTGGTCGGGCGAAGATCGCAATGCCCGGCGGCTGCAACCTGGGCGCGCGCAAGATCGACATGCACATCCTGGGGCTTGAAGCGCTTGGCGTGCAATTCGACACCGATCATGGCTACATTTACGCCAGCGCCCCAGAGGGGCTGACGGGCACGTCGGTAGTGCTTGAATTTGCGAGTGTTGGCGCCACGGAGAACCTCATCATGGCTGCGGTGCGCGCGCGGGGCACCACGGTGATCGACAATGCCGCTCGCGAACCCGAGATCGTCGACCTTGCGTGCATGTTGAACGAGATGGGCGCGAAGGTGAGCGGCGCCGGGACGCCGGTGGTGACTATCGAGGGCGTCGATGAGCTGCATCCGGTGGAGCACCGCGTGATCGGCGATCGCATCGAGGCGGGTACCTTTATCGTCGCGGGGGCACTTGTCGCCGGTGACGCGGGGGTTGATGTCTTGGGTTTCAGCCCGCAGCATTTGGGCATGGTGCTCAAGAAGCTCGAGCTTATGGGCGTGCGCTGCGAGCGCATCGAGGGCGGTGTCCGCGTATGGCGCAGCGAGCGCCTCAAGCCGGTCGACATCCAGACGCTGCCGTTCCCGGGTTTTCCTACCGATATGCAGGCGCAGGTGATGGTGCTTTCCGCTCTGGCCGATGGCGGGTCGGTCATCACCGAGAACATATTTGAAAATCGCTTCATGTTCGCATCCGAGCTGGTGCGCATGGGTGCAAATATTCGCATTGAAAGCCACCATGCCATCATCCATGGCGTCGAGCGCCTGTCGGGCGCGCAGGTTGTCTCGCCCGATCTGCGCGGCGGCGCTGCGCTCGTGGTAGCCGGTCTCGTTGCCGACGACATAACCGAGGTATCCGCGATCCATCATATCGACCGCGGATACGAGCGATTTGTAGATAAGCTGTCAGGTTTGGGCGCGCGTGTAGAGCGCGTATCGATACCTGACCCCATTGAAGATTAGGCTGGGACACATATGGGCCTCCGTCGAAAAAAAGCTGTTCAGCAGTCCTCTCGCACATCATCGAACACCGCGAACCGCATCTATAGTCGCGAAAACGTGGGGCGCTACTCCGAGCGCGCCCGCTCGCGCCGCCGCGGTAAGATCATTCGGCGCAGTATTCTGTGTGCGGTGCTCGTGCTGTTCTTGAGCGCGGGCACGGCGGCTGCGCTCTGGTTCAACAGCGTCGTGTCGCGCCTGAACAATTCCAGCGTCATCGACGACGACCTGCGCGCGGTGCTCTCCGACGCCGATGTGACGACCGAGCCGTTCTACATGCTGCTGCTGGGTACCGATGGTCGGCCCGGCGAGGAGAACTACCGCGCCGACACCATCATCCTGGCGCGCATTGACCCAACCGAGAAGCAGGTAACGCTCATCTCGATCCCGCGCGACACCATGATCACCTATAACGGCGAGACCATGAAGATCAATGCCGCCCACACCTACGATGGCGCCGCCGGCATGGTCACCGCGGTCGAGGAGCTGTGCGGCATCGATATCGCGCATTATGCCGAGATCAGCTTCGACGGATTGGTCGAGCTGGTCGATGCGCTGGGCGGCGTCGAAGTCTACGTGCCCGACCGGGTGGATGACTCTAAGGCTGGTGACGTGGTGATCGAGACCGGCCTGCAGACGCTCGACGGCGAAGCCGCCTTGACGTTCTGCCGCTCGCGCGCATATGTCGATGGCGACTATACCCGTATGCGGCACCAGCGCATCTTCGTTGCCGCGCTTGCGAACACCATTCTGAACGAGATGGATGCAACGGATCTTCCGTCCGTCATCGAGAGCGTTGCCGATATGGTGGCGACAGACCTCTCCGTGAGCGACATCCTATCGCTTGCAAATGCGATGCGCGGCTTGGACACCGATGAGATCTGGACGGCGAACATCCCGTCGCACGCCGATGAGACCACCTACGTTGACGGCGTGAGCTATGTCTTTGTATACGAGGACCAGCTTGCAGAGATGATGGAGCGCGTCGATGCGGGAGAGGATCCCGAGGGCACCCAGACGGGTTTGGGCCTTGAGAGCGGCAGCTCGACGACCATCGGCGACCTGACGAGCAACGACTCGACATCGTGGTCGAACGGCACGGCTGTCACAAGCGGCAGCAGTTCCTCGAGCGACAGCGACAGCGACGATGATAGCGATGCCGATGATGATGATGACGACACCTAAGGCGGCAACCTAGCACTCGGTGCTAGGTTGCCATCCCGTCATGGGTGTTCTCAGGCGAATCGTTTCACCAGCTCCTCAAGCACATCGACCATCTTGACGAGCGACGAGACGGGGATGAACTCATTGACCCCGTGGAACGCGTAACCGCCGGTTGAGAGGTTTGGGCAGGGAAGTCCGCGGAACGAGAGCTGTGCACCGTCGGTGCCGCCGCGGATGGGACGCACGTGCGGCTCAACGCCTGCTGCGACAAATGCTTCTTGAGCGATATCGATAAGCTCGGGATGCTCCGAGACGACTTCGGCCATGTTGCGGTATTCCTGCGTGACCTCGATCGCCACGCGATCTTTGCCAAACCCGGCGTTGAGGAAATCTTTCGCGCGTTCCATAAGGGCGATTTTCTCATCGAATCTGTCTCGGTCGTGGTCGCGGATGATATAGCGCGCACAGGCATGCTCGCACGTTGCCGAAACGCCCAATAGATGGATGAACCCCTCGTACCCCTCAGTATGCTCGGGGCGCATGTGCACAGGGAGCATGGCGTGGAATTCCGCGAACAGGTTCGAGGCGTTGACCATGCGGTTTTTCGCATCGCCCGGATGAATGGAATACCCGCGGAAGGTCACGCAGGCTTCGGCTGCGTTGAAGCACTCCCATTCAAGCTCACCCAAAGGGCCGCCGTCGACGGTGTAGGCATAGGCGCACCCAAACTGCTCGACATTGAGCAGGGCGGCGCCGTGGCCAATCTCCTCATCGGGGCAGAAGCAGATCCCCAGCGCGGGATGCGGCAGCTCGGGATGCTCTGCCAGGCGCGCGACAAGCGCCATGATCTCCGCCACGCCGGCCTTATCGTCGGCGCCGAGCAGGGTGGTCCCATCAGTGCACACCAGGTCTTCCCCCGTCAGGTCCCTCAGCGCGGGAAGCGTATCGGGGCTTATGGACACCGGCGAGCCATCAACGACGCCGCAGACGAGCTCTCCGCCTTCATACCGCACGATATGCGGTGCAACGCCGAAGCCCGAGACCACCTCGGTCGTATCCAGATGGGCGATAAGGCCGAGCGCGGGACGATTCTCTGCTCCCGGGCTCGCGGGGACGCGCGCGATAACATACGCGTTGTCTGTAACGTCAACGGTGTTTACGCCCAGCGCGCGGAGCTCGTCTGCGAGCAGGTTGGCGAGGTCGAACTGGATCTCGCTCGAGGGGACTTGGTCAGCATGCTCATCGCTCGATTGCGTGTCGACGCGTACATAGCGCAAAAAGCGGTCGAGCACATCGGGGGTTTCAGTCGCGTTCTCTTCCATGGGCTCTCCTATCTGTGATCGCATCTGTGGGCAACGTTCGGCAGTCTTGAACGGGCTTGCCTCTGCCTACCTCTATCATGCCGCACGCCCGTCCTCTGAGTGTGGGGAATAGGCCGAAATTTACGCCGCGAGCAGGTCTATGTGGTCTTGCTGGGGAAAGACGCACATGGCTAACTTTTAAGGTAAAATCTGCATTAGCATACGAAAGATGGGAGCCTTCGCATGGACACCACCGAGCGCTCGCGTGAGCTGCATCTGACGACGGCAAACGAGGATTACCTTGAGTGTTTGGTACGCCTCGAGCAAGAAGAGGGCGCCCATGACGGCGTGCGTTCCGTGGACGTTGCGAAGCAGCTTGATGTCTCGAAGGCGTCGGTCAACAAGGCGGTTTCGGCGCTTAAGGCGCAGGGGCTGGTCGAGCAGTCCCACTACGGGAAGATCATGCTTACGCCGCAGGGGCGCGAGGTCGGTATCGCGGTATGGTATCGCCATCGCTTAATTCGCACGTTTCTGGTGCAAGAGCTTGGTGTCGAGTACGAGCATGCCGATGCCGAGGCATGCATGATGGAGCATGCGCTTTCCGAGGACACGATGGCGCGGTGGCTTACCTATCTAGAGCGCCAAGGGATCGTCATCCAAGAATAACCAAGGCGGGCACACGTCATGAGCTATCTGGAAGCATATGCCGTCTGTTCGGATGGGTCGGGTTGCCCACCGCGTGCGCACGCGCCGAAGTCCGAGGTAGGTCGGCATGCAGCCGAGCCGGCGGCACCGCACGGCTCTGCGGCGCGCCCGGCGGCGCTGCGCGCCTATGACACAGCCTATTACAATTATGCCGGCGCGCAGGAGCTGATGGCGCGCCTTGAGCAGGAGACGCTGCTCATGCAAGGGCCGATGGGTTCGGTGCTTATGGGCGAGCCAGGCGGCGCTGATATACCCCCGGTGTTTTGGAACTGCGCCGAGCCCCAAACGGTGCGGCACATCCATGAGTTGTACGTGGCCGCAGGGGCTCAAGTGCTTCTGACCAACACCTTTCAGGCGAGCGAGCCGACGCTCGAGCGCGACGCCATCGCGCCTTCAATGCGCGAGGTAAACCGCGCCGCGGTCGACGCCGCACGGGCCGCGCGCGGTGGGTTCGTGGTAGGGTCCATCGGCCCTGCGGGCGTCGATTGGTTTCATGAGGACTCCCCGGAATATCGCGCGGCGCGCGAGGTGTATCGCGACCAGGCACATGCGCTCTTCTCGGCAGGAGCCGATGCGGTCATGCTCGAGACGTTCGCTTCCATTCGCGACATACAGCCGGCGCTTGCGGGGGCGCTCGACGTGGCTAACGGCATTCCGGTACTCGTGAGCTTTGCCATCGCGGATGACGGAACGCTGCTGGGCGATGGGCTTACCATCGAGGGCGCTGTCGTGTACACCGAAAAACATGGTGCCAGCGCGGTGGGCGTGAATTGCTGTTCGCTTGCGGCGGCAGATGAGGTTGTGCCGCGCATGATGCGAGCCGCGCGCACGCCGGTTATGGTTCGCCCCAACTCGGGTAACCCTCGGCAAGAATCTGACGGCGCGCGTGCGTGGCGCGAAGACGCCGAGGGGTTTGCCGCCGCGTGCGTGCGTTGGAAGCGCGCGGGCGCGCGTCTCGTGGGCAGCTGCTGCGGCGCTTCTCCCATAACGACCGCCGCGATGGCCGAAGTCCTCCTGTAGCGAGGACTCCAAACGCAAGGACTTCGCGTTTGCGCTCGCTCAGCTTCCGCCCATTCTGTAGGGAGGATGTGGGGCGCGCCCGCCGAGCGGGCAACGGGGTATACATGCTGATGCGGCGTCGCCGCGCGCGGCGACGTTGATGTCCGGTCTCTGATTGCAAGATTGAGAATTCAGGGGAGTGCACGTGCTATGGGCACGATGATACGCTTTGGAACCGATGGATGGCAGGCGCGCCTGGGCGATGGCTTCACCGAGGACAACCTGGTGCGCGTGGCGGACGCCGTGGGCAAGATCTGGTCTCAGCAGATGCCCGGCGCCATCGTCTACGTGGGGTACGACACCCGTCCCGACGCCGACCGCCTCGCCCAGCTTGCGGGCCGCGTCCTTGCGGGGTATGGCCTGGCGGCCAAGGTGTCTGACCGGTATGTGCCAACGCCTGCATTGAGCTGGACGGTGGCGCACGATCAGCGCGCATGCGGCGGGCTCATGGTCACGGGTTCTCACCTCCCCTATGACTACCTGGGGGTTCGGCTTTACATGGCAGACGGCGCCGCAGCGACCCCGTCTGTCCTCGGGGCGGTGGAGGATCGCATCGAAGCCGAGCCAAGCGTTGTGCGGGGGGCGGTGCAGCTCACCGATTTCGCACGGTCCTATATGGACGTCCTCTGCGCAAGCGTGGACGGGGACGCCATCGCATCAGCTCGTTTGTCCGTGGTCTGCGATCCGCTGTATGGCGCGGGACACGGCTATCTGACCGACGTGCTGGAAGCGCTTGGTGTCGAGGTGGTCGAAATCCATGGCGACATGGATGACGAAGCGCTCGGCGTGCATCCCGAGCCCATCGAGCCATGGGTCGATGGATGCGAGCGCGCCGTTGTGAAGCATGGTGCCTGCGCCGGTCTGGTGACTGACGGCGATTGCGATCGCATCGGTGCCGTCGATGGCGCCGGGCGCTACGTCGCCCCGCACAAGATCGTCGCGCTCGTGCTCGAGCACCTGGTGATTCGGCGCGGGCAGACCGGCCGTGTCGCGCTGGGTCCCTCGGCGTCTACGCTGGTGCGCCGTGTCGCCCATGCGCTCGCGTGTCGCGTGGCGGTGAAGCCCATGGGCTATGTCTACTTATATAAAGAGATGCTCAAGGGCGACGTACTTCTCGGTGCGGACGAACGGGGCGACATAAGCGTTCCCGGTCACATGCTCGAGCGCGATGGACTCTACATCGCTCTTTTGCTCTGCGAGATCATGGCGAAGACGGGCAAGACGCTTGCCGAGCTTGCGGACGATTTGGACGCCCGCTATGGAGCGCTGAGCTACGGGCGGCGCGACCTGCGCATGGAGGCCGAGGTCATCGAATCGCTCAGAACCATGCTGCCCGGGCTCAATCCGCAACAGGTTGCCGCCAGAACGCCGCAGTCGGTAAGTCATATGGATGGGCTGCGCTTGCAGTTCGATGACGAATCGTGGCTGCTCATACGCCCAAGCCGCATGTCGCCGGCTGTCCGCGTCTACGCCGAGGCGCCTACGGTCCAAGCGCGCGACCAGCTTCTCGAAGCAGGATGCGAGCTCGCGCGCGGGAAAGATTGAGCGCTAACCATCTCCGAGATGACATATGAGGGCAGCAGGCAAACCGGGGCAGGCGATAGCGCGAAGCATGGTGTCGGATTGCCTGACAGAGCAAGGAGCCGTGCGTTCCGCGCCTACAGCACGTGCAGAGGTGAGCCCCGCCGCACGCCATCATGGGATAGGTCGTTGAACGAGACCGTCAATCGCGGCGACGTTCAGGTGGCGCATCCGTCCAAAAACTGGGCATGCGTAGAAAGATTTCAGAACGATTGACTGTCGGCGAACGGACGGTTCTAGTAGATAAACGTTTCCGAGACACAGGATATTGGGTATAGAAACCGCGCAAGCGGTCGAATTGTGTAGGGACCGTGGAGAACCCGCTTCCCCGCCCGCGCGGCGGCCGGCTTC
>CAZUYD010000003.1:0-100049 GCA_964624825.1 uncultured Enorma sp.
GGGGCAGGTCAAACCTGCAGAAGCGGCCGGCGACCCACCACCCGATGGGCTCCCCCCATTCGAGCCAAGCGAAGAAGCCGCGCTCGACGCAGCCCGAATCTCTTCCATCGACTTGCCGCAACCAGAGCAAAAGAGATCGCTCGCACTGATTCGAGAATGGCAGAACGGACAGTCAACAAGGGTGGCGGCTTGGGTAGATTCAGCCGTCTGACGTTCGATCTCATCAAGCTGTGCCTGGATGGAAACCCGCTCGGCATCGATCTGCGCGATGCCGTCGAACAACTGCTCGCGACCCTCCCGGAACTCGGGAACATCTTTCATGGTCTCGTAAAGACTTGCTCCCAATTGGGCAGCGAGCTGTTGACGACGCTTCATCGCATCGCTCAGCTGCCCTTTCAGCTTCATCGCCTCAACACTGCGGTTTGCGCCGGCGACGCCGCGATTCAACTTGCTCTGAACGTCATCGATAAAGCCCATGATTCACCTTCCATGCTCAAGCGTGGTGGTGACGACAGCCGTAGCGTCACACTCTGTGCAAACTATACCATGAGACAGCTGACCGGTGCCGAACGGGCGCTATGATTCCCGTATACGCAGGTAAATCGCGCGCGCACCGGCAGTGTTCGCGCGCTCCTCAAACTCGTAGACGCCCATCGACTCGAGGAAGGGGCTGAGCTTGCGATATCCGTAGTTGCGCACGTCGAAATCGGACAAGCGCTTCGGCAGCTCGCTTCCCAGCGTGCCCAAAAAGACCCAGCCCTCCTCATCGGAAAACTGATCGACAATCGCATCGATCGCTCCGCGGATGCGCTTCATATGCCGCATGCTCGTCGCCTTGCTGAGCTCGCCAAACTCAACGGCATCAGAATTGGCGATATCGGCAGCAGCCAGCTCGCCGCCCATATCACCCGGCGCGCGCTTAACCCGTTCCGGTTCCTTTTCAGCGAGGGGTTGAGGCTTTTCGGTGGTTGCGCTCTTCTCCTTGGCCTTCTTCGTCCCTCCCGCATGCGTCGTCTCTTTTATTGCTTTCTTACCGGACTGGCCTTTAACCGTCTTCTTCTTGGAGGGCACATCTGGTTCAGAGGTATCAACGGCGTCAGCCGAATCCTCAGTTCGCTGAGCGGCGTATAGCAGGTCGAGGTACTTGAACTGGTTGCAGGCCGAAATAAACGGCTCGGGCGTTTTTTGCTCGCCCATACCGATTACCTGCATGCCGCTTTCGCGCAGGCGCGCCACGAGCCGCGTGAAGTCGGAGTCTGAGCTCACAATGGCGAACCCATCAACGTGACCCGAGTACAGGATGTCCATAGCGTCGATGATCATCGCAGAATCCGTGGAACTCTTACCATAGGTGTAGCTGTACTGCTGAATGGGAATGATCGAGTTCTCGAGCAGACAGCTCTTCCATGAAGCGAGGCGCTGGCTCGTCCAATCGCCGTAGATGCGCTTATACGTGGCAACGCCCGCGTTTGAAACCTCGTTAAGAATAATCGAAATGTATTTATCCGAGATGTTATCTGCATCGATGAGGATGGCGAACCGCGGATCTCGTTCAGAATATGCTGCCATTGAGCCCTCTCCATACTGGTTAATTACTACGGTGCGCAATCAGCCGCCCTTTCCTCAGCATGTTATTCACAACCGTTTGGTTAAAGAGCGGCTATCGCGCACGCCGTCGCTGGCACATCTCAAAAGATATCCATTTCCAAGCATATCATGCAACGACGCTACAAACTGAATGCAAGACTTTTCCGCTCTGGTCGCACGGTAAGCGTAAGGAAGAAGCTATCCCCCGTTATAACCCCTCGCCTTGTCGCTGAAAACGGCTCAAACAAGGGCTCTTCCATCCAGGTAAACGGAAAGGTGGTGGTGTACTTCAGTATCTGTTTTAATGCTAAATGAGGTTCCTGTGTCTTCTACATAGGCAAACAGGCTCTCGTCTACAAAATACGACTGATCGCGCGAGCTTGGAACAACCTGCCACATGTAGCCATCAAAACCACCCTCGGTATTCCCTTCGTTTTTTATCGTCATGGTAAAACTATAACTACTATCCACGCCTCCCTAATCAAATGGCTCACGTATCGCGCATGATATTGGCTGGTGAAGCGGATGTTCGACCCCATCCAAAAGGTCATGATGTCAGATAGCGATACTATGCGAAGCTATAAAATACATCAACGATGACGACTGCGGCCCATTACTGCCCACAGAATGAATTGCCTCCCGCACATCGGCGCAGCAGGTCGTCGGCTGCCGCACAGGATGCTGCCGACACCTGAATTTCCCGTGTTTCATATGTTTCATGCATCCGTTTCTCGAGTTTGGCGACACTTTTCGCGTCCTTGTCGAGTATAGCGGACGTTGTCGCAAAAGATTCCGCAGGTACAGGGCCTACCAATCTTCCGACTTCTTTCGAAAACTCCAAAAAGTGTCGCCAAACTTGAAAAGTGATCGCTACAACCCCATGAAACACGCCGTAATGCCTAAGAGCCCACTTCTCCAGCTCAACTGAACGATCATCTTGCTGAAAAACGCCTCGTGTCTTATAGCCCTGAATAGAATAGAAAAGGCTCGCCGACAAGCGAGCCTTCAAATAAAGGGCAATGCAGCTATTCAACCAGCCTTGGAAACAAATCTCATGCCTGCGCCTTCTGCGGCATGAGCGGATTCTCGCGCTTAAGAAGCGTCATGAACTCGTCGCCGGTGATGGTCTCTTTCTTGTAAAGATAGCGTGCAAGCTCGTGCAGCTTGAACTTGTTTTCCTTCAGAATCTGGAGCGCGCGGGTGTGAGCGTTCTCGATGAGCTTGCGCACGTCCTCATCCACGCGCTCTGCGGTGCCGGGAGCGCAGGTGAGCGAGGTATCTTGGCTGAGGTAGGCGTTCTGCACGGTACCAAGCGACATCATGCCGAATTCATCGGACATGCCGAAGCGCGTGATCATGTTGCGTGCGAGCTTCGTGGCCTGCTCGATGTCGTTCGCAGCACCGGTGGTCATCTCGCCAAAGATAAGCTCCTCGGCTGCGCGTCCACCGCAGTACACCGCAAGCTTATCGAGCGCTTCCTGCTTGGTGGTGAGGAATTTCTCATCCTCTTCCACCTGCATGGTGTAACCCAACGCGCCCGACGTGCGCGGCACGATGGTAATCTTCGTGACCGGTGCACCATCCTTCATGTTCGCCGCGACAATGGCATGGCCGATTTCGTGGTACGAGACGACCTGCTTCTCGTGGTCGGAGAGCACCGTGGACTTGCGCTGCTGACCAGCAATGACGACCTCGACCGACTCCTCGAAATCCTCCTGCGTGGCGCGGTTGCGGCCTTGGCGCACGGCGCGGAGCGCGCCTTCGTTGATGATGTTCGCAAGGTCTGCACCCGATGCGCCGGGCGTGGCGCGAGCGATGGCCGAAAGGTCAACGGGTGGCTGGATCTTCACGTCCTTGGCATGGAGTTCGAGGATGGACTTGCGACCGGCGAGATCGGGCAATTCGACCGGAATGCGCCGGTCGAAACGACCGGGGCGCAGCAGCGCCGGATCAAGCGAGTCGGGGCGGTTCGTGGCGGCAAGCACCACGATGCCCTTATGGTTATCGAAACCATCCATCTCCGTGAGAAGCTGGTTCAACGTCTGCTCACGCTCATCGTTCGTGGAGAGCCCCTGGTCGCGCCGCTTACCCACCGCGTCGATCTCATCGATGAACACGATGCAGGGCGCCTTCTCATTCGCCTGCTTAAAGAGGTCGCGAACCTTGGCGGCACCGCGTCCTACGAACATCTCGACGAACTCGGAGCCCGAAATGCTGAAGAAGGGCACGCCCGCCTCACCGGCAACCGCCTTCGCGAGCAACGTCTTACCGGTGCCTGGAGGGCCAACGAGCAGGGCTCCGCGCGGCAGGCGCGCACCGATCTCCTCGTAGCGCTTAGGATTCTCCAGGAAATCGACAACCTCCTTCAAGGATTCCTTGGCCTCCTCTTGACCGGCAACATCTTTGAAGGTAACGCCGACATCCTTCGAAGCTACGATGCGCGCACCACTCTTACCGAGACCGCCGCCCATGCCGCCGCCAAAGCCACCGCTTCCGAAATTCATCGAAGGGCCATCGTCGCCCATCGCCTTTTTCATGCGACGGTTGAGCCACCATCCGATGAGGAAGAAGATCGCAAACGGCAAGAAGAGCGTCAGCAGATAATACGCCCAGATGTTCGAATCGGTATCTGGGATAACGACGTCCAGCGTAGCGCCCGCCTCGACGATACGGTTCGTCAAATCAGAGTCGTTCGGCATGACGGTGCACTCGTATGCGACGTTATCATCCCCATCCTTCAGGGTGTAGAGAGCGCTGTAGTCCCCTTCGGTGTACTGCACCGACTCGACCTTCTTGTCCTCCAGGTCCTCGAGGAACTGACTGTAGGACACTTCGCTCACCTGGACCTGCTGCGTTAAGTTAGGAAACAGCAGGGTGTTCAGAACCAGATAAACGATCACCGCGATGAGCACGTAGAGGATCATGTTTCGTCTACGTTTATGGTCATCCATCTCCATATAGGGGTCTCCTGTCTAGCATTGTGCAATGTTACTAAGATACCCAGCAGAGACCTGTGTAGACACGCGCTTTCACAAAGCGCGTGCGCAGCGCCATGATGAACGCATGGCTTGGGAGAAAACCTGAGAGTCGTTATGGGAAGACGCGCCGCCTGCCACGAGAGAACCGCCGGGAGTGCCCATGCGCCTGTGCATGCCTTTAGGACATGCAATCCGCGCAGACCATCTCCTATTGACGTGAGATAAAAACCCGCAGTTAGCGCGTGGGAATGACTTCAACCCAGAAGCCATCAGGATCTGCCACGAAATAGAGGCCCAACCCCTCGTTCTCGTAGCAGATGCAGCCCATCTCCGCATGCCGCGCGTGCGCCGCCTCGATATCGTCTACAAAAAACGCCAGGTGAATGTCGCCGCCGCCGTTGTCATACGGTTCGGTGCGGCCCTCGTTCCATGTGAGCTCAAGCTGATGATCGGAGGCATCGTTTTCCAAAAACACGATCTTCCACGAGCCATCCTCGGGACCTATCTCGCGCACTGGCTTCAAGCCAAACGCCTGCTCATAGAAGGAGAGCGATGCATCGAGGTCGAGCACGTGAATCTCAGTGTGAGCCATCTTGAACTGCATAAAGACCTCCCGTCATCTGGCTGCGCGCTACATCACACAATATCTGAACGGAAGCTGCATGCGCGCAAGAATGCACAAGTGCCTACGAAAAGAACCCGCGATGATAGCGATACGCGTTCGATGCGTGCGGACAAAGCTGCCAGAATGCCACCGCAGACGCCGCCGCGACGTTGAGCGAATCGACACCATGCGCCATGGGGATGCGCACCGTGCAATCGCAACCGTCGAGGGTGCGCGCCGTAAGTCCAGATCCTTCGGTTCCCAGGAACAACGCCAACCGATCAAAGCGCGCGAGCCGCGGATCATCGAGCGAGATCGAGTCGTCGGCAAGCGCCATCGCCGCACAGGTAAACCCGGCATCATGCAGAACGGCGAGGCCGTCGGTCGGCCAGGTGCGCGCGTCGCTGCCAATGCGCGTCCAGGGCACTTGGAAGACCGTTCCCATAGAAACGCGCACCGCGCGCCGATAGAGCGGGTCGCAGGAGGTGGGGCTCACAAGCACGCCGTCAACGTTGAGCGCCGCGGCGCTTCGAAAGATAGCTCCCACATTGGTGTGGTCAACGATACCCTCGAGTACGCACATGCGTACCGGCCGAGAAGCGGTGCGCGAACATATACGGTATAGAAACTCACGCGCTTCGAGCAATTTCGGTCTGCGAAACGCCGCCAAGGCGCCGCGGGTCACCGCGAACCCCGTAAGCGTCTCCATGAGCTCCATGGGCGCTACGAACACCGGGATCTCATCGTCTGGATGCGCCGCGGCTATTTGCTCGAATAAAGGTTGCAGCTGCCCGAGCCAGCGCTCGCCGAGCAGGAAGCTGATCGGCGTGAGGCCTGCGTTAACCGCACGCTCAATCACCTTCGCGCTTTCTGCGATGAAGATTCCCTTTTCTGGTTCGAGGACGCAGCGCAGCTCGCGCTCGGTAAGACGCGTGTACGCATCGAGGCGCTCGTCATTGAGCGCGCTGATGTGGATAACCTGACAGCCCATATTTTAGCCAACCGTGTATTCAACTGCTGCAGAAACCGAGCCTCTCGCGCCCCGAGCGTGAACGACGCCGAACGCATGCGCATCCGAATCGCCAGAGCGCGCCCCCGCATTCGCCAGGCCCGCGGGCGCCTCATCGACATCCGCCACTCCCGCACCCGCAGCCTCCGCGCTCATCGCATGGTTTTCGCGCGTGGTGCGCGTATAGGTCACGAACTCATACACCACGCCTTCGTCGCCCTCGCCCGGCTGGATCTCATGCCCGTCATCGGTGCTCGCAATCGTCCAGGCATCATCTTCGTCGAGATTCGGGAAGAACGTGTCTGCGCAGCGCACGCAATGGTTCTTGGTCACAACTGCATAAGCGCAGCATGGTAAAAACTGGCGATACACCTCGGCGCCGCCTATGACCCACGCCTGCTCGTTCGGGGCAATCGCGGCCAACGCATCCTCAACGGAATGCACAACCTCGACGCCGGCGCGCGCAAAGGACGCGTCACGCGTAAGCACGATGTTCCTACGATCGGCGAGCGGCCGACCGCCCGGAAAGCTGTCCAGGGTCTTGCGCCCCATGATCACCGTGTGACCCTTGGTGCAGCGAACGAAATGTCGCATATCGGCGCGATTCTCGACGATCATGCCTCCATTGCTCCCGATGCCCCAGTCATCGCATACCGCGACGATTGCGGAAAGGTTCCCCATCATGAGCATCCCTTCGGTTCGAATACTCCGCACACGCGCGCCGAGCCGGCGTTGCCGTGCCACGATACCAACACCATGAGGCGTGCCGCCTCAGCAGCCTGCAACTCCAAGCGATGGGCCCGCGGCTGCCGCCATGAAGCGACCTCGCTACACGGCGATTGGAATATTCGTCACTTGTGCGCCATATTGATAGTTCTCGACGATCAGATCATCGGTCGTGAAGTCGTAAAAATCGGTGATGTCGGGGTTCAAGCGCACGGAAGGCGCCGGATACTGCGGCCTGCTCATGAGCTCGCGCACGATACCCACATGGCGGTCGTAGATATGCGCGTCAGAAATCACATGCAGCAACTCGCCCGCCACCATGCCAACAGACTGCGCCACCATCATAAGCAAGATGGCATACTGGCACACATTCCAGTTGTTTGCCGCAAGGATATCCTGGCTGCGCTGCATAAGCAGCATGTTGAGTGTCGGCTTCTCATCGTCTGGCGCATGCGTGACGTTATAGGTCACGCTATAGGCGCACGGATATAGATGCATTTCCGAAAGGTCGGCAAACGTGTACATATTCGTCATGATGCGGCGTGAGTAGGGCGTGTGCGTAAGGTCGTACAGCACGCGATCCATCTGATCGAAATCGCCCTCGGGATAATGCGACTTCTGAGCGATCTGGTACCCATATGCTTTGCCGATCGATCCCGTCTCGTCTGCCCACTCATCCCAAATATGCGAGTGCAAGTCGTTGATATTATTCGATTTGCGCTGGTAGATCCAGAGAACCTCGTCCATAGCAGACTTGAGCGCCGTGCGACGCAGGGTAAGCGCCGGGAACTCCTCGCGCAGATCGTAGCGCGCGGTCACACCGAAGTTCTTAATGGTATATGCCGGCGTTCCGTCTTCCCAACGGGGGCGCACCTTCTCGCCCTCGGTAGTTGTTCCATGATCCAAAATGTCGGAACACATCTTCACGAATTGCTGGTCTGCCTTGCTCACGGAATCTCCTCCCGCTCGGAATGCCAGGGGTTCAGTATATCCAAATAGGAGAATGCCTTGGCCACATCTGCATGATGTCACAGGAATCCGAAGCATCACGTGGCCGATTCACGAGATTCAGGGAAAACAAGCGATTCCAGGTTGCGCGCGCTCTAACCGACACCATGGAGACAACCGTAAACGACATCGTGATTGCAGCTTTATGGCGTTGTGATAGACAACCAGTCTCAATTTGAAAACGGAGCGCGCGTCCGCATTGTCATCGCCTGTGAAGGCACCGCAACGCACCCATATCCATCACCCATACAACAAATAGGGAGCCCCACGAAATGGAGCCCCCTACCGCCTCGTCTGCAGACTCTGCTAGCCGAACAAACCAACCAGCGACCCCGCGGCACCTATGACAATAAGCACGCCGAGCAGCTTAAGCACAGACATGTTCTTGCGATCATGAAGGAACCACGTTATCAGGGTGATAGCCAACGGAAGCAATCCAGGCATCAATCCATCGAAGATATCCTGGAGCGCCGTCACGCTCTCGCCGACACCCCATGTAATAGGTGTAGACAGGGTAACAAAACCAGCGGATAGCCCGCCCAGCACGGTAAGACCGACCACGGCAAGCGCAGCGGTGATCTTCGAAATGTTTGCATCAGAGAATACCGAGGAAGAGTCCATGATATTCATGCCCTGCTTGTACCCATACCCAATGCCCCAGCGCGAAAAACCGATGACGATGGCGCACCAAATAACGAGATACAAGATGGATCCAACGGGATTCCCTTCCATGGCAATGCTCATGCAAAAGCTCAGCAGCAGCGCGTTCAACGTGCTCGCGAAGAGCGAATCGCCGAGAGCGGCGAGCGGTCCCATGAGGCCGGCCTTGATGGACTGAATGAGCTCGTCGGAAACCTCGCCCTCACCCTTGCTGACACGCTCCTCTTCAAGGGCAAGCACGACACTCAGAATGGGCGAACCGATGACCATCTCGGTATTAAAAAAGGCGAGGTGCCGGGTAAGCGCAGAAGATAAATCGCCTTTCTTTGGATATATCTTTTTCAGCGCGGGTGCGAGCGACCATGCAAACCCGATGTTTTGCATACGCTCGTAGCTCCAAGAGGCGGTATTTGAAAAGATCCAACGACGCGTAACCTGGGAGATGTCTTTATTAGTCAACGTGACATCATTGGCCTGCTCTTGAGTCGAAGTGATGGTCTCACTCATTTGCCCGCTCCTTCTTCTCATTGACGATAAGATCGATAGCCGCAATAGACACGGCAACGAACGTGAGCGCAACGGTGCTCATGCCCAAAACGGCAACGCACACATAGCCGATAATCAGATATGCGAGGTAGCGCACATCAGGCAGCAGCATTTTGACGAGAACGGCAATTCCCAGCGCCGGGAGGACTCCGCCGACAACCGTGAAGATGTTGGTCAGCCAATCCGGAATCGCAGCCACCAGGCCGTCAACCGCGCTGGAGCCGAAGTAGAGCACCAAGAAGCTCGGCACGAAGCGAATAACGAACCCGATGATCTGAGGAAGGCCGAACGCCATCCACGTCAAGCCCTTCATATCGCATTTCGCGCCGTATTCATCGGCTTTATGCGTCAGGAATGAGTTGATCGTTGCAAACAGCTGCCATGCAAGCGTACCGACCAAACCGAGTGGAACCGCGAGGGATACCGCCATCTCGGTAGACACTCCTGAAGATAGCGCCAAAGCTGTTCCGATATATCCAGCAATATTGATGTCCGATGACATGGCTCCGCCGGGCGTGATCGCGCCGATATACATCGCATTGATGGTGGCACCGATAATTACACCGTTTACGACATCACCCATGACGATACCAACGATGAGGCCTGCAACGAGCGGCTTACCGAATCCTTGGTAGCCGATGCTCTGACCTCCCAACCAAGCGCCGCCTAACCAGCACAGATACGTAAACAGTGCAATGATCGCAGCCTGAACGATAGTCATATATGCTCCCCTCCTTTAGAAGAACGAACGGGCATCCCCTGGCGTAGTCTGCATGAAGATGCTCACGTTGTCGTAAGAGTTCAGCTCCAGCACAGCGGCATAGTTTTCGTCGTCGAGATGGACAGATTTGCTATAGGCGGTACGACCCGCCCCGCCGCTCACGTTCCCTACGCAAATCGTCCAGTCCTCATTCGGTAATTCAGCAAACAGCGAACGAGCGGTGACAGGAAGCTTGCAGATGATGAGCGCATCAGGCCCCCATTCCGCAAGATGGCTACATGCGTCCGAAGTAGACGCGATCGACAGCGAGACGCCCTTCGGACACGCCAGCGAAAGCGTTTTGGAAAGGATGGGGTTCTTCGCCGCCATGTCATCGACAACAAGAATTCCTTTGCTCTTCAGCTCCTTGAGCCATGCGGTAACCACCTGACCGTGAATCAATCGGTCATCGATTCGTACGTACACATCAACCTCCTTACGACTAAGCGAGTCATACAGGCCCGAACCCTTATGCCTGCTTAAGACGTCAGACAGCATCAATGCCGTCGACACCCTCCGCGCCAGCGGTAAGCGCTGCATGGTATACGGTCTCCAAGTCACCTCCCGATTCCATTGTCATACCTGCCTCCACAAGCATAGGGAGATTCAACCCCGTCACAACGCGCACGTGTTCTGGATGCTCCAAGAGAAACGGCAGAGATTCGTTGAATGGAGTACCGCCGCGCAGGTCGGCGAGTATCAGGACTTCGCCCGCGTTGAGCAATTTGTTCATATGGCCGGAAAGCCGTTGACGAAATGCATCAACGCCTTCCTCCTCTGAGAGTCCTAGGGCGGAAACGTTCGTAGACTGCGCAGCGAACATCCGATACGCTTCAAGTGCTCCGGTTGATAACCCACCATGTGAAACGAGCAGTATATGCATGGTCTTCTCCCCTTTCCTATTTGAGCTGAAGCCCAGCAAGCCTCGGTTGCCTGACTTCTATGCACCGATCTTCGATTCCATGCCCAGCTCTTGCGCATACCGGTGAAATGGAGCAAGCGCGTCGTCGGTTAGCCCCTCCGCATCACTCCACCACGTACGACCCATCTTCTGCACCTTGGCACGAGCAAGCGTGTGATACGGCAAGAGGTCTACCTTCAAGCACCCCATCTCGTGAAGCTGTTCGAGCATCGTTCGCAACGTCGCGGCCTCGAAGTTGAATCCGGGAATAACGGGGATGTGCACATGTACACGAGTCGCATCCCGGTCGAGCACATAGCGTAGATTCGCCCTTATGAGCGCTTCGTCGCCTCCCGTCATCTCGCGGAGCGCCTCGCTGTCAAAATGCTTGAAATCGAAGAGGTAATGATCGACATATGGGTCAATCTCGTCGATTACACGTCGCGAAACATTACCGGTGGTCTCCACGACGACGTTGAGAGCGCGCCGTTTTGCTGAACGAACAAGCGCGACGATAACCGCTCTATTTGAAAGCGGTTCGCCGCCGCTGAAGGTAACGCCGCCTCCCGAGGTCTCGAAATAATCACGATCCCGCTCAACAGTGTCGAGAATCTCACCGACAGTCATACGCGCATTTTGCAATGCGAGGGCACGGTTGAGACAAGCCCGGACGCACGCGCAACACCCAACACATGCCAATGGATCGTGCGAGAACGATTCGCGTTCAAACGAGATGGCCCCCTCGGGACAAGCTGCCTCGCACCCTCTGCACGCAACACACCGTTCGGAATCATGGAAGAGAACGTTTCCGAGCTGCACTGCCTCTGGATTCGCGCACCACGGGCAGTGCAGCGGACACCCTTTAAGGAACACAGTCGTTCGAATCCCTGGGCCATCATGCGTCGCAAATCGCTCAATCTGCGTGAGGGAAACCTCGACGGCATCATCGCGTGCAGACGAGGAGACGTCGCTACGCATCCCACAACACCCTGCTCATGACCTCGTCCTGCACGTCACGAGGAAGATTGACAAAAACAGCGCTGTACCCTGCAACGCGCACCAGCAAATCAGGATACTTCTCGGGATGCTTTTGCGCATCTTCAAGCTGGCCTTTATCGACTACCGTAACCATGAGCTGGCACCCCCCACGCTTGAAGTACGTATCGAACAGCATCTTGACTTTCTTGCGATCATGGTTGAACATGCGCGGCGTGAATTTAATGTTCTGAACACTGCCTGCATGGAATCGCGCATCGAAGCGCGCAAGCGAGTTCAGCATGGCAGTCGGCCCGCTTTTCGCGGCACCCGCCTGAGGGTTATTCGCGGGATTCAGGTAAAGACCTGCGTGACGTCCATCAAGACTCGCGCTTGTCTTGCGTCCCCAGTCTGTATTGGTCTGATTGTTCGAGATCACAATAAGGTAGTAACCCATACCTTTTGCAATGCCGCGGTCACGAATGCCCTGAGCCACGTACTCGTAAAGATCGTTGGCAAGACTGTCGACGCCGTCAAGGTCGTTGCCGTATTTATCCTGCTCCAGCAAATCCAAGCGCAGCGCCTCGTCACCTGCGAAGTCGCGATTTGCCGCGTCCACAAGCTCACGCAGGGTATAGCGCTTCTCGTCGAACACCAAGCGTTTGATAGCCCACAGCGCGTCGGAGGTGTTGATGTTTCCGTAGGTCTCGTTGGTACCGCCCAAGATTTCCACACCGCCATCAAGCAGGGCGCGACCACGACCCAGGCAATCATCCATCAGGATAGACGTAAAGAGGAAACTCACCTCTTGGTTCATGACCTCATACGAGTGATACTGCGCATCTACCGACAGGTCCATGTAATAATCGAGCAAGTTCTTATATGTCGCATAGAAGTCTTCGAAGGTGGCAAACGTCTCGACGGGCGGGATGACCACCGGTCCGCTTTTACGTACGCCATCATAGGGATCAACACCCTCGTTCAACGCCATATTAAGCAGCTTCAACAAATTAAGCAGCGTATTTGGAGTCCCGACGCTTTTGCCCTGAATCACAAACTCGGTGCACCCGAACGGAACATATTGCTCGGCCATCTCGCGCGAGACTCGCATGCCGTATTCAACGGCGGGTACTTCAACATCGTCGTTGTACAGCGTGGGGTAGGTCGCTCCGGCACCCAGGCAATCATACGCTGCGTCCATGATGTCATCAGGAGTCGTCGTATCGAAACGAAGCGTGAACTGCGGCTCAACATAGCGGCAATCGCGACAAACGCGCAATGCGATGCGGCAGAACAGATCCGCTGCCTCGACATCCGGACGTCCTTTGCCCCCAACGATAATCCGCCCGTTAACGGTGGTGCGACGATTTTCGATCATCGTCCAGAGACACTTGAGATATCGATAGGCATCGTCTTCGGTAATAACGCCCGCATCTATGTCGCGTTTGAGGTACGGCCCTAGAACCACGTCAAGACGGCCATAATTGATGCACCCTGCTACAAGCGCATAAAGCCAGAACAGCTGCAGCGCTTGGTGGAAGGTTTGCGGGGGATCTTCGCGCACGGCAACCAGATCGGCCTTCATAAGATTGAGCTCGTCTACGCGCGCGTTCGTAAGATCCGATACCTTCATGCAATCATCGATCAACTCGACTTGCCGATCGATGACCTGCTGAAACAAGGCAAGCGCATCGAGGCATGCGCGCCGGAATTCATTTTGCTCTCCCAACGCAACCAACTCGATTAAGCCGCCGACCCCCAACCGCATGAGTTTTGCATAGTCGAGCATCATGCCGGAAAGACGCGCTGTCGCCATAAACGGATATACGCAATCAATAAATCTGCCGGTTGTAGTCTCATTGAGAACGTCTTGGCAGTATATTGACTTCACGTCAAAATCTTGCCAGTAATCATAGAGCGCCGCAGCACGGTCACGCTCTTCCTGCGTGGGCAGTTGCTCAGCCAGCGCGCGCAACTTATGAAAAACGCAGTAGTGCCCCACGCCGCCAATTGAAGTCACCGAGCCGAAACCGATCGGCAGGAAGTCAAGGCGCCCAGCAATAAGATCGCCGTCTTCAATTGAACGAAACAGGCGCGGATAGATTACCTTGAGGCACTCAACCTCCCTGCGCGCCTTGTCGTCGTCGGAATGCGCACGGTGTGCACGCGTGTATTCCTCCATGATTTCAAGCTGTTCGCTCGCGGTCTTTTCAGAGGGAATAGGCTTGCTAACCTCGACGTTTTGTGCACCATCGACATTAATGCGTGCCATAGCCCCTCCTCAGTGCTTCGCTCGCTCTGCATCGCGCCAGTTAATTCGATACTTATCAAGCAACTCAACAAAACGCCTAGCCGTTAGGTGGGGACGCGTGATGGCGCTTCCGACCACAACTGCATGGGCGCCAAGGAACACGCATTTCATGGCATCGTCAGGCGTGTAAACATGGCCTTCCATCATTACGTATGCGTCATCACCTAGCTCGCTGCAGAAATTCGCAAACATGCGGTAATCTGCTCCTTCTATGTGAGCAGTTTCTGGGGTATACCCGTAGAGCGTTGGCGCAACGATATCCGCTCCATTTGCCACAGCTCGACGAGCTTCTTCAACATTGGAAACGTCTGCGAAGGTGATGATATCCGGATGCGCCTGCTTCACCTGGGGCAACAAGTCCCACGCCCGCGTTCCTTCATGGGTAACTTGATTCGTGCAATCCATAGCAACGATATCTGCGCCCGCTTCGATGATTGCATCGACTTCTCGCATCGTTGGCGTGATAAACACGTCGGTATCCTCATGCCAGACTTTCCAGAGGCCGATAACGGGAAGGCTCACCGCCTCCTTGATGGCTTTGATCTGCTCCGGCGAATTCGAGCGAATCGCTACTGCCCCCGCCCATTCTGCTGCCTCCGCCATCTTGACAACAATGTCGTCGGTATAGATTGGATCATCCCGCTGCACCTGACAGCTTACGATGAGGCCACCTTTCATCGGGTCGATCAAATCACGCGCCGCCTGCGTTGAGCCTTTCACCTTTGTTCCCACCTTTACCTCAATCTACATGGCAAACTTATTGTTAGGCTTTGCGCGTTTGAAAAATTTATGCCGATAATATTGAGAATTACGCACATATACATGCATAAATTTGCTCGGATGCGCACATATAATTAGACTCGACACCATTCACAGATGAAATCGGGTCATTGGGGCTACGCATGTCAACGAAAGATCGTCGCGAGCAGATACTCGGCACACTGCGAGAAACTTCATA
Source organism: uncultured Enorma sp. (assembly GCA_964624825.1). GTDB lineage: Bacteria > Actinomycetota > Coriobacteriia > Coriobacteriales > Coriobacteriaceae > Enorma. Next base: position 15,024 of record CAZUYD010000003.1, read on the forward strand.
TATGACCGTAAGGGAACTTGCGAAAACGGTTCATGTGAGTGAGGCGACTATTCGACGTGACCTTGCTACGCTTGAAGACGAAGGAAGTCTCAAGCGGTCGCATGGAGGGGCTAGCTATGTCAATCCCGATTTCGTGAATTGGCCTTTTGCGTTTAGAAATAAGGCTCAATACGAGAAAAAGCAGCGCATTGCGACCTGTGCCAGCTATCTTGTTCAAAATGGAAGCACGCTGTTTCTCGATTCAAGTAGCTCGTGCCTATGTCTTGCGCATGTACTGAATCGAAAGCAAGATCTTAAGTGTGCGACTTGCAGCATTCCAACAGCACAAGCGCTTGCAAAAAATACCTCGCACCTCGTAGAGTGTACCGGCGGAACATACGTTCCTGCTCATGCATGCTTTGAAGGACATGAAGTCATCGATTTCTTCAACAGAAGAAATGCCGCGTTAGGATTCATCTCGGGTCTCGGAATCTCCGCAACCGCAGGCCTCACAGACCAGTCCAAAGAAGAGGCAGCGATTAAGCGCGCCATACGTTCGAACTGCCAGACACTCGTAGCGCTCGTGGATAGTTCCAAACATGGTGCCGTCTTCTATCTTGAAGATTTACCCCTTGATGATATCGATATCCTCGTTACCGATACGGCTCCACCCGAAGACTTAGCTGATGCATGCTACGACCGTAATGTCCAACTTGTGATCGCCTAGCTAGCCCGATGTGCACCTTGCGAAATATCGGTTGGCGGGATGGCCCTCATGTAGGGTAGAAACGGGACGATTGCCTCGCTTAAAGTCGTGTTTCACGTGTTTCATGCGGCCACTTTTCAAGTTTGGCGACATATTATTGCGAGTTCACGAGTATATCGAGAAACGAAGCGGAAGGAACCCCAGGTACAGGGCTCACCGTTTTCTCGACTACTTCCAAGAGCCGTGAAAAGTGTCGCCAAACTTGAAAAGTGCTTACGGCTGCCCTATGAAACACGCTGAAAAGGGCAAGAAGCCACGCATTTTTAGCTCAATCTGGACGAGCCTTCTCTAAGATGAGAGAGCGCCCATCGACTTGAAGCGCCCTCTCATTACAGGACAAATATGACTGGCACGAACCCTATGCCTGCCTAGAACTTCCTTCCCTTCATCTGCTGCTCCATGGCGCGCAGCATATCCATATCGGAGGCGCCGCCACCAAAAGCATTGCCGCCCAGGCCGCCCATACCGCCGAGCGCACCCATATTGCCCATGCCAGGGACATTGGGCATGCGCGTCTTCTTACCGCGCTTGCCCTTCTTCCCCTTCTTCTTGCCTCCGCCGCCCTGCTGCGTCATGGCGCGCATCTTGCCCATCATCTTGTTCATCTCGCCCCATTGCCTCATGAGGTTGTTGACATCTGCGGGCGTGGTACCCGACCCGCGCGCGATGCGTGCACGCCGTTGTCCGTTGATGATGGAAGGCTTCACGCGCTCCTGCTTGGTCATCGACTGAATCATCGCCTCGATCTTTACGAACACCGATTCGTCGATATCGCCACCCATCTGATTGAGCATGCGCTGGCCACCAGGAAGCATGCCCAAGATGGACTTCATGCCGCCCATCTTCTTAAGCATGCGCATCTGGTCGAGCATGTCGTTCATGGTGAAGCCATCGCGAAGCATGCGCTCGGCAGCCTCGAGCTGCTCGGCATCGGCGGCCTCCTGCGCCTTCTCGATGATGCCCACCACGTCACCCATACCGAGAATGCGCTTTGCCATGCGCTCGGGGTTGAACGCCTCAAGCGAATCTGGCTTCTCGCCCACCGAGGCGAATTTGATGGGCTTGCCTGTCACCGCGCGCACCGAGAGCGCGCCGCCGCCGCGGGCATCGCCGTCGAGCTTGGAGATGATGACGCCGTCGAAATCGGTGCGCTCAGCAAAGGTGGAGACCACGTTGACAATGTCTTGACCGGTCATCGCATCGACGACCATGAGCACTTGGTCGGGCTTCACGGCCTTCTTGATGTCAACGGCCTCCTGCATCATCTGCTCATCGATCTGCAGGCGACCAGCCGTGTCAACGATCACCACATCGCGCATCTTGTCCACCGCCTCGCGGACGGCGCCTTTGGCGATCTCGACAGGATGCTGGCCGTCGCCGCGGAACACGGACACGCCGATCTCGCCACCAAGGGTGGCAAGCTGGTCGGCTGCGGCGGGACGGTACACGTCGCAGGCGGCAAGCAACGGGTTCTTTCCCTGCTTCTTCAAAAGGTAGGCGAGCTTGACGGCCGCCGTGGTCTTACCCGATCCCTGCAAGCCCACGAGCATGATCACATTGGGGATGCGGCTTGAAAGCACGAGCTTGCTTTCAGTCGTACCCAACAGTTCGATGAGCTCATCGAGGACGATTTTCACCACGTTTTGCGCCGGCGTGAGCGAATCCATGACCTCGGCGGTCAGGCAGCGCTCTTTCGTGTTGGCCACGAAATCTTTGACCACCTTGAAGTTGACGTCGGCCTCGAGCAGCGCCATGCGAATATCGCGCATGGCGCTGGTAATATCGGCCTCGGTGAGCTTGCCCTTGCCGCGCAGGCGGTCAAACGTATCGTTCAGGCGGTCGGAGAGATTGTTGAACATGAGGGCTCCTTATGCTGCCTGCACTGCTGCGCAGGGCAAATCCATGGCGAATGCAGGGCGGTAAATTTAACACCTGGTAGCTAGATTACCACCCGAGATGCGCAAGGGCTACTCGCCTACGAGCGCGCGGCAAAAATCGTGCGCGTCGAACGCCTGCAAATCCTCGATCTTCTCGCCCACGCCAACGCGCAGGATGGGGAGCTCAAGCTTCGATGCGACGGCGAGAGCGATGCCCCCTTTCGCCGTGCCATCGAGCTTGGTGAGGACCACGCCGTCAAGACCGAGCGCGTCGTTGAACTCGATTGCCTGGTTGAGGCCGTTTTGCCCTGTTCCCGCGTCGAGCACGAGCACCACATAGACCGGAATGACGCCCGCCCGGCAACGTTCGGCGCGCTTGCGCGTGACGTTGACCACCTTGGCAAGCTCGCGCATGAGCTCGGCAGAGGTATGCAGACGCCCTGCGGTGTCGATGAGCACCAAATCGGCACCCTGCTCATCGGCCGCGTCGAGCACGTCGTAGCACACGCTCGCCGGATCGCTTCCACGCTCGCGCTTTACCACGGGCACGCCCGCGCGCTCGCCCCACACGTCAAGCTGCTCGATGGCAGCAGCACGGAAGGTGTCGGCGGATCCAATGACCACGCGCTTGCCCGCATCGTGCATCGCGCTCGCGATCTTGCCGACCGTCGTGGTTTTCCCCGCCCCGTTGATGCCTACGAACAACACGCATGACGGCGTATCGACGAAGAAGTCGGAAGAGGGCTCCACAAAGCATTCAGCAAGACGGTCGGTGAGCGCCTCGCGCAGCTGGTGGGCGGTCTTCAGGTTCTTGCGCGCGGCGACGTCACGCAAATCATCGGTCACCTGCATGGAGATCTCAGCACCCATGTCGCCCATGACGAGCGTGTCTTCGAGGTCTTCCCAGAAGCCCTCGTCCACGTCGCCACCGAAGTAAAACAGCTCATTCAACGCCTCGCGGCTGCGCTCTAGCCCGCGCGAAAGCGCCTCGAAGAATCCCATTATGCGTTCACGACCTTTCCCAATGTTCGATCGAGTTTCTGGCTCACCACACGGCTCACGCCATCAGCCTGCATCGATACGCCGTAGAGCACGTCGGCATCCTCCATGGTACGGCGCTGATGCGACACCACCAGAAGCTGCGTGGACTGGCGCAGAACATCGATGGCGTTGAGCAATCTCGAGAGGTTCGCATCGTCGAGGGCGGCTTCGACCTCGTCGAGCACATAGAACGGCACCGTGCGCGTCCGATAGACCGCAAACAGCAAAGCGAGCGCCGTCAGGCTCTTCTCGCCACCGCTCATGAGCGTCATCTTAGAAAGACGCTTCCCGCGAGGCTGGGCGATGACCTCGATGCCGGTCTCCATCGGATGCTCGGGGTCGGTCATCTCCAGATGAGCCTGACCGCCTGGGAACAGCATGCCGAACACCTCGCGGAAGTTCGCGTCAACCCTCTCGAAGGTGGTGAGAAACGCCGTGCGCATCTTGCGGTCGATCGCAGCGCTGATCTTCGCGAGAGATTTTCGTGCGCGCTCAAGGTCGGCAAGCTGCTCAGCGATGTAATCGGCACGCGCGCACAGGCGTGCGTACTCCTCCATCGCCACCTGGTTCACCGGGCCCAGGTTGTTGATCTGGCGCACCAGATCCGCAAGTTCGCGCTCGCACGCCTCGCGGTCATCGGGTGCGGGCAGGGTAAGCGCTTCCTCGAGCACGGTCGCGCCATCTGACGTGATGGCCGAGACGGCGCTCTCAACCTGGACTTCGAGCCTGCCGCGCTCCACCTCGACGGCGCTCTGCGCGGCTGTCGCCTCATCAACCGCCTTCTTCGCCGCGGCAACCTGCTCTTTCGCATCCCCGATGGTCTTCTTGAGCGATGCCGAGTCCGCCTCTTCAAGCGATGCTTGGTCGCGCAGGCGCGCTGCCCATTCCGCCGCACGCTCCGAAAGCGCGGTATAGCGATCGTGCAATGGATCGACGCGCAGGCGAAGCACCTCGAGCGAGCGAGCCGCCTGCGTCGTGGCGCGGATGCGCCGGTCAAGCCCATCGAGGCGGCGCTCGAGCTCCGGCACGCGCGACTCGAGCGATTTTTTGCGCTCGGCTGCCTGAGCGCAGCGCACGCGGGCGTCGCCCAACTCGGTCGCCGCATCGCTGTCGGCACGCCGCAAGCGATCAAGCTCATCGGATGCATCGGCTATCTGCTGCGCAAGGTCGCTCGCAGCTGCACGCTGCTCGTCGCGCGTGCGCTCGAGCTCGGCTGCCCGAGGCTCCGCCTTTCGAGCGCCCTCGGCTGCATCAGCCCGCCGCTTTGTAAGGTTCGCGTGCTCCGCGCGCGCATTCGAGAGCGAATGTTCCAAGCGACCGATCTCCTCGCGCGAGGAGCGAAGCTCTCCCTCAAGCCGCGCGATATCGCCCGCGGCCGCGCGTTCCCGACCACGCGACGCATCGACGGCATCCGAGGCTTCAGCAACCTGCTGGGTCACATGTTCGAACATAGCGGCAAGGTCGGGCTCGACCGCTCCAAGCGCGCGAATACGACGCTTGCGCTCAAGCGCGCCCGCCTCGTCGTTTTTCGCCGCGCCCATGCGAACGATACCGCCCGAAACACGTGCGCCATCGCGCGTCACATACACCACGCCGGGCGAGGCAGGTGCCGCGAGGGCATCATCTAAGGTGTCCACGAGGTACACGTGCCCAAGCAGCGCCGCGACGGCGGACGTGTACCCGTCGTGCACGGACAAGAGCTCGACCAGCCGCGTACCCGCCGCGGACGAAGCAGCCCCCGGCGCGGCCACGTCGCGCGCGACAAGCGTGGCCGTGCCGGTCACGTTCTCGGCTGAAAGCGCGCTGGCCGCTACCGCGCGAAGCCCTTCGGTGGAATCCGTCACCAACGCTTCAAGGTCATCGGCAAGCAGCTGCTCCACAAGCGCCTCGAGGTCGCTTGGCGCCTCGATCGCATTGCCGAGACGCCCGATCACGCGCGCTTCCTGGTCGCGCGCAATATGCGCAGCGAGCGGCGAGGCGTGCGCATAGCGCTCATCCAGCTTCTTCAAGCTCGCGAGCTCGGAGCGCGCCTCACTCAATCGGTCGCGCGTCTGAGATTCCTTCGCGCGAAGCTCCTTGAGCGCCGCGCTGGACACGTCGATGGCTTCCCGTGCAGATTCAAGCTGGCTGCGCACCGCGGCAAGCTCTTCCTCAAGCTCTTCGGTACGCAGGCGCCGCGCTTCCAGCGACGCCTCGACGGTTTCGGCAGATTCTTCGATCTGCTCAAGCCGCGCGGCATAGAGCGAATCCTCGACCTCGGCGTTCGAAAGGGATTCGCGCACGCGGGCGAGTTCGAGCGTCGCCTCATCGGCTGCGCGCTGCGCGTCGCGCTGTCGGCGAGTGAGCTGCGCGATGCGCTCGTCAAGCTCTACGCGTCTCTTATGCGACTGCTCGGCGACCGGCTCGAGCTGGGCGACATCGGCCTTGGCCACCTCAAGCGCAGCGCACACGTCATCGAGCGCGGTGCGGGCATCCTCGAGCTCGCTCGATACCCGACGGCGCTGATGCTCGGAACCAGAAAGCGTGCCGCGCATCTCTGAGAGCCGGGTCACCATGTTGTGTCCCTTTTCCTCAAGCAGGCGCATGTCGGAACCGAGCCGCCCCACGATATCTTGCATGTGGCGGCGTTGCTCACCCAGATCGCCGACGAAGAGGCCCTTCTCCTCAAGCATCACCTGCAGCTTCTCAAGTTCACGCTCCTTTTCCTGCAACCGAAATCGCGCGAGCTCGAGCGCGGCGGCGCACTCTTTCGCCCGCCGCTCGCACGCATTCCATGCACCCTGCAGGCGCCGCAGCTCATCGACGGCGAGGATTCGCGTCAGCTCGTTTGCGCGCTCGGTAAGATCGCGGTGCTTGCGCGCGCGGTCAACCTGACGCTCAAGCGGGCGGAGCTGACGGGTTATCTCGCGGCTAACGTCGCGCACCCGCGTGAGGCGCTCGTCCATGGAGCGGATCTTGCGCGCCGCGCGCTCCTTGCGCCGCTTATGCTTCAAGATGCCCGCCGCCTCCTCGATAAGAGCACGGCGCTCCTCGGGGCGACTTTGCAAGATCGCATCGAGCTTGCCCTGGCTGATGATTGAATGGGTGTCCTTGCCCAAGCCAGAATCGTGCAGAATATCCTGGATATCCATGAGGCGGCATGGACTCTGATTGATGAGGTATTCGCTCTCGCCTGAACGATACATACGCCGGGTGATGGCGACCTCGTTGAAGTCAACCGGTAGCACATGATCTGAGTTGTCGAGCACCAGCGTGACCTCGGCCACGCTAACCGACTTGCGAGCAGACGAGCCGGAGAAGATGACGTCCTCCATGGCCTGTCCGCGCAGTTGTTTCGCGCTCTGCTCGCCCAAGACCCAAAGAATGGCGTCCGAGATGTTCGATTTGCCCGAGCCGTTTGGACCCACGATGACCGTGAGCCCCGGTTCGAACGACATGTGAACTCGATCGGCAAACGACTTAAACCCTTTGAGCGTGAGCGATTTTAGGTACACGACGCGCCCCTACTCGTGCTTTTTCTTCAAAATAACGCCACCGGTGGTATATCCCAGGCGCTCGAGTGCGTCCAGCGCGGCAGCGGCCTCCGCCTCCTTCTTCGATGAACCCGTCCCTTTGCCCCGACGCGCTCCATCGACGAGCACCACCGCGGTAAAGGTCGGTTCATGCGCAGGACCGCTCGTATCCACGAGCTTGTACACCGGAGGGTCAAGACGATCGCTCTGCACGCATTCTTGCAGGTACGATTTAGGATTGGTCGGATGCTCCGCGCGGTCGGCCGCCAGATGCGGCTCAAGCGTGCGGGTGATGAACGCCTCGGCCGCCTCGATGCCTCCATCGATGAACAGCGCGCCCACCAGCGACTCATACACGTTCTCGAGGGCCGAATACAGGCCGCGGGCGCCCGTGCCCGTCTCGGACGCACCGAAGATGATGCACTGGTCGATACCGAGCTCCTTGCCGACCTCGGAAAGCGTTTGACCCGAGACGAGCGAAACCTTGAGTCGCGTCAAGCGCCCCTCATCGAAGCCGGGGTAACTCCGGTAGAGGGAATTGGCCACGATGGCACCGAGGATGGAGTCACCCAGGAACTCCAAGCGCTCATACGATGCCCATACGGGCTGCCCCTCTACCGCAGAGGGATGCGTGATGGCGCTCTGAAGCAGCTCGCGATCGCAAAAGGCGTGTCCGCAAATCTCCTCAGCGCGCGCAATCTTTTCAGATATCAGCACGCGCTATGCCTCCTGCTGCGCGGCTTCGATCGCATCGAGCGCATCGGAAACAGAGCTGATGGACAGCAGGCGCTCCTCGTCCATCTCGACATCGAACTCGTCCTCGAACGCCGTGACCAGCTGCAGCCGATCAAGGGAATCAGCGTCGAGGTCATCGAATGTGGTCTCTTCCGTGATGTCTTCGACGTTGATGCCCAAAACGTCACTCGCGATGTCGGCTACCTTGTTCAGCATCTCAGCGCGATCCATACGATCTCTCCTCTCGAATGCACCGTTTTGCAACACGCATCCGGCAATGATCCGACCTGTAGGCCTGTTTGATTCTACCCGCAAAAGCGAACGCGCTCAATGCGTGAAAGGGTGTGCGGCGACAATTCGACGGATACCAAACGCAGGAGGCGATATCACGGCAAGAACCCGTAGCCGCCGATATCGCCTGAATGCCGCCTGAGCACTTGCATGCTGCAAGTCCCGTTAGACCACCACGTTGCCGACCGCTTTGACAACATGGTCGATGAGCCCGGCGCGAACGGCCTCGGCAGTCGCGAGCGTACCGTTCTTCACCGCCTCGACCGAGGTCGCCCCATGACCGATGAGGACAACGCCTCGCAAGCCGAGCAGGATCGCGCCGCCCTTGACATCGCCGGACAGCTTCTCCTTAAGCGTCCCCAACTTGTTTTTGACCAACAGCGCGGCGATCTTTCCCGTGAACGAGCCCATGAGTACGCTCTTAAGCTCGGACATGATGAACTTCGCAGCACCCTCGGTGGCTTTGAGGGCCACGTTGCCCGCGAAGCCGTCGGCAACCACCACATCGAAATCGCCCGAGACCAGATCGCTCCCCTCGCAGTTACCCGCGAAGCCGTCGAGCTTCGCACTCATGAGGGCGAAGCACTCCTTCGTGAAATGTGAACCCTTGGAATCCTCCGTGCCGTTGGAGAGCAGCCCGATGCGGGGATGCGGGATGTCGCACACCACGCGCGCATAAGCGGCGCCCATCTGCGCAAAGTGGAGCATGTCGCCGGGTTCCACATCGGGGTTCGCGCCCAGGTCGCAAAAGACGGTGAGGCCGCCCGCGCGATTGGGAACCGCGGTGGTGATGCACGGGCGCAAAGGACGCTGCTCACCCGCCTCCTCGTACTTAAACGGAGTGACGTACGCTGTCGCCGCAGCCGTGACCGCGCCGGTGGCGCCTGCAGAAAAGAAACCTTGCGCGGTGCCCTTTTTCACCGCGCGGCACGCAACCACGATAGAGGACTTGCGCTTGCTCATGACCGCCTTGATGGGATCGTCGCCCATCTCGATCACATCGGGAGCAACCAGCGCCTCAACCCGCTCATGGCGCTCCGCAAACGGAGCCACGATCTCTTCGGGACCAACAGCGAGCACAGCCAGATCGGGATCGGCGGCAAGTGCAGCCTCGATACCACCCAAGACGACCTTCGGCTCTTCGTCACCACCCATGACGTCAACAGCTACGCAGACCTTGCTCATAGAGTCCCTCCTAAAATAGCGAAATGGCCGACTCGATGAGCCGGCCAGTCAATGCACATAGTAGACCGAGCAACACGCGCTACTCGGTAACGATGACCTCGCGATCCTTGTAATGGCCGCAGTTGGGGCACACATGATGCGGAAGCTTCACCGCGCCGCAACGAGGGCAGGTGGAACGAGAGGGAGCGTCGATCTTCATGTTGGCGGAACGACGGTTGTGGGTTCGGATGCGACCCTGTTTTTGCTTAGGTACTGGCATGATGACCTTCCTTATATCTCACCACACGGCTTGATTTACGCGCAAGCACTGATATTAGCATAGAGTTTCCCTGCCTGCATAGCGTTTTTTATGTGTTCCGCAGGACGGCAAGCTCACGTCTTGCGAAGATACCACACTGGTGAAGGATGGGTACGCAGCAAGGCTACTCATCAAGCCTGAGGTTTTTGAGCACGGCGAACGGGTTATCCGGCTGCCCGACCCTCTCCTCTTCGGCCTTGTTCGCGCAGTCGCACTGCTCGTGATTGAGGTTGCACCCGCACGCGAGGCAAAGCCCTGCGCAGTCGGGCTTGCAGAGTACGACGAACGGCGTATCCATCACCACGGCGTCAGCGATGGGCTCAGCAAGGTCGATCACGCGCTCAGAACCCACGACCTCGAACCCATCTTCGTACTCATCCGGATCGTCTGGCTCATCAAAGAGGTAGTACTCCTGAATCTCTCCTGCGATCTCCAGCTGCGCAGGGTCAAGGCACGAATCGCACAAACCCGTCGCCATCGCGCGCACCAAGCCGGTCACGAGCACGCCGTCACCGGCATGCGTGAGCACCACCTCGAAATCCACGCCGCCTTCGAGTGAGAACTCCTTCTCCCCCACCGAGTAACCCGCAGCGTCGATATGCCCGGAAACGGAATGGCTGTCGCCAGGATTTTCCAGATGGTCGGCCAGCGCGATGGGAACCGAATCGAAAAGCGCCATGATCAGTAGGAACCGTTCTGGGTGCTCGAGCCCTCGTTGAGCTGCTGGCGGCAGCGAACGACCGTGGAGGTCAGGCTCTTCAGATTCTCCTCAAGGTGCGTGAACACCTGCTCGGCGTAATCCTCGGCCGCATACCGCGTCTCGCGCTCATACTGCTGCGCCCGATCGCGAATATCGTCCGCCTGGCTTTGCGCCAGCCGCACGATCTCCTGCTCGCCGGCAATGGTGAGAGCCTGCTGCTGAGCGTCCGCGATGATGGAATCCGCTTGCGCCGCAGCCGAGGCCAGCAACTCGTCGCGCTCTTTCAAAATCCTGCGCGACTTCTGCCACTCCTCGGGATAGCTCATGCGAATCTCATCGAGAATGTTGAAGAATACTTCCGTCTCGATGACCTTGAACTGCGCATTCTTACCGAAAGGCGGCTTGGCCTCTTCGATGATGCCCTCGAGCTCGTCTACCAGGCTCTCGATCCGCTCGCCGGGAAAAGTATCGCTCGGCATCCCGGTCTCCTTTCGTAAGCGTTATTCGTGTTCTAACCGTTGGTTCATGGTACCACATAGCCTTATGCGTGCTCGTCGAAGCGCTGCTTGAGCGCAGCAGCCACATTTTGCGGCACGAAGTCTGCCACGCTCCCGCCGAATGAGGCGATCTGGCGAACCACCGACGACGATAGGTACCCATATTGCGGGCTGCTCATCACGAAGATAGACTCGAGTTCCGGACTGAGGCGATAATTGAGGTCGGCCTGCTGTAGCTCATACTCAAAATCGGTCATAGCGCGCAAGCCCTTTACCACCGCGCCCGCGCCTATTTCGCGGGCGAAGTTCACGAGCAGGCCGGTAAACGGCCGAACATCGACGTCCGCAAGCCCCTCGGCATCGAGCGCTTCGCGGGCAAGGGAAACCCGCTCGTCGAGCGTGAAGGTGGTGCCCACGCCGTTTTTCCCAAGCGATTCCGCGACCGCAACCGTCACCATGGAGCACATGCGCCGCGCGCGGCGAACCACATCGACATGCCCGAAGGTGATGGGGTCAAACGTGCCCGGGACGAGCACGTGGTTGATATCTTGCAGCATATGCTTCTCTCCAAACTAAACCCGATACGGCGACACCATGGCAAAGCCAGGTGTAACTGTAGCACCCATCGATACGAACATTAGGCGCGCCCAAACCGGAACACGTCGACAGCGGTCAGGCCGTAGCGCTTCTCACGCAACAGCTCGAATGAGGCGGGACGCGCACCAGGCATGTCGCTTCGATGCTCGAAGAGCGCCACAGCGCCCGGCGCAACAAGATCGTGCGCGACGAGCTCGGAGAGGAGTCGCTCTGCGGGTTCAGGCCCAAGAGCATAAGGGGGGTCTATCAGAATGATGTTGAACGGACCGCCTGCAACGCGACCGCGCGCGGCAAACGCAAGGACATCGCCTGCCGTCACGCGCCAGGTCGCCGGATCCGCCTTGCACGTCTCAAGGTTCTTGCGAACGAGCGCCGCCGAGCCGCGGTCGATATCGAAAAACGTCGCGTAGTCCGCGCCGCGCGAGAGCATCTCAATGCCGAGCGCACCCGAACCCGCGAACGCATCGAGCACGCGTGCGCCCTCGATGCCCCCCTCGAGCGCCGAGTCAAGTATAGACGCGCATGCCTCGCGCACCCGATCGGTAGTCGGGCGCGTCACATCGCGTCCCCGCGGTTCCTCAAGACGCCTCCCGCGCCATATGCCGCCGACAACTCTCAACCGCCGCTCACCTCTCGAAAGACGTTGCCATAGCGCCGCACGACCTCAGCTCGAAGGGGCAGGGTCGCCGTCGCGTCAAGAGTATGAGCATAGCGCAAGATCTCCTGCGCGTCATCGTGCGCCGCCTCGATGATTTTGGTGTCGGCATCAAGATCGACGAAGCGCAGTGTCACGCCGCCATGCTGGCGAAGCCCGAGGATCTCGCCCTCATGACGCAGGCGCAGGTCGAGCTCTGCAAGCTCGAACCCGTTCGAGGTATGCTCCAGCGCTTCAAGTCGTTTCTGCGCTGCCGATCTTCGGGTGCCGGCGCGAGCGTGCGTCATCACGAAGCACTGGCCCGCATCGCCGCCGCGCCCCACACGGCCGCGGAGCTGGTGCAAGGTGGCCAGCCCGAACCGCTCGCCGTCTTCTATGATCATGACGGTCGCCTCGGGCACGTCCACCCCCACCTCGACCACCGTCGTCGCGACGAGAACATCGACATCACCCGACCTAAAGGCATCGATGGCCTCGTCCTTCTCATGTGCCGCCATGCGTCCGTGCAACGCCCGAACCCGCGCGTGAGGAAAAACATGCGCCACATGATCGAGCTCACGAACCACGCTATGCAGGCGCGGTTCTTTCGCCGACGCATCATCGAGTTCGCCCATGCTCGGAACATCATCGAGCTCGTCTGCCGAATCCCCCTCCTCGACAAGCGCGCAGATCACATACGCGCGCTTGCCGGCAGCCAGCGCCTCACGCACCGCCCCATACGCGATGTCACGGTTTGCCTCGGTGAGCACGCGGGTGGTAACGCCCGCTCCCGCAACCGGACGCACAGCGATGACGCTCGTATCGAGATCGCCATATACAGAGAGTGCGAGCGTGCGCGGAATAGGGGTCGCCGTCATGACGAGCAGATCGGCACCCGCGCCCTTCGCACGCAAGGCGTTGCGCTGCCCCACGCCAAAGCGGTGCTGCTCGTCGATGACCACGAACGTGAGCCGGGCGAACACCACATCATCTGAGAGCACCGCATGGGTGCCGAACAGCACAGAAAGCGTTCCTGCAGCTAGGCGGTTGGTTATATCGGTCCGCTCCGCCGCAGGTGTTGCCCCGGTTAGAAGCGCCCATGAGATACCCGCCCGTTCAAGCAGCGGCCCGCACTTCACCGCATACTGCTGGGCAAGCACGCTTGTCGGCGCCATCACGCACGCTTGGGTGCCGGTATCTGCCACCGCCGCCAAACCCATGCACGCGACAACCGTTTTACCAGTGCCCACATCGCCGAGCAGCAGCCGGTTCATGACGCGAGAACCGTCGGCCATGTCGGTAAGGATGTCATCGACGGCCTGGTTCTGCTCATCGGTGAGTGAAAACGGCAATGCCGCGCGCAGCGCGTCCACGTGCGCGCCGGGCGTATGCGCAGCCGCCACGACGCCAAGCAGGTTCTCGTCGTTGCGCACGCGCAGCGCGAGCTGCAGCAAAAGCAGCTCGTCGTAGGCAAGGCGCGCTCGCGCGGCATCTCGCTCAGCAAGGCTTTGGGGGAAGTGGATGGCACGCGTCGCGCGCGTCGCGCTCATAAGCCCGCGCCGCGCGCGCAACCGTGCAGGCAAGATGTCAATAAAGCCCTCGGTGCGCTCAAGCGCCACCGAAACGATACGCCTCATCCATGCGACCGAGATTCCCTCGCTCACCGCGTGGACGGGCACGATCGAGCCGGTCTGCGCGCGGTCATCGAGCTTCTCGTAGTGCGGAGCGCTCATTTGCTTGAACCCGTAGGCGAACTCGACGCTACCCATCACGGCAAGGCGATCACCTGCCGCGAGCTGCTGCGCGATCCACGGCTGCTTGAAAAACGCCACCTGAAGCACGCCCGTATCGTCGACGAGCGAGACCTCGACCACGCTCAAGCGCGGACGCGGGCGCTTCTCCACCACCTGGTCAATGGTGGCAACGATGGTGCACACCTCGCCCAGCGGCGCCTCCTCTATCGTACAGGCGTGCGAGAAGTCGAGATACCGCCGGGGAATATGCAGCAAGAGGTCGCCCACGCGCTCGATATGCAAGCGCCTGAGCGCATCCTCGCGTGCGCCGGACACATATTTCAGACGAGCAATGTCCTCATCGAGCGCCTCGGAACGAGAAAGCCGCTCGGAAGCCGGCGAACACGTGAAACGATGCTCGGGCGCGGGCACAAAAACCTACTCGATAGAGAAGACTATCGGGTACAACGGTTGCTCGCCGCGGTGGGAATCGATCTCGAGGTCGGGATGGGCCTCCTCGATGGCAGCGATGATGTCCTCGAAGTCTTCATCCGAGAGCTCTTCGCCCGCCAGAATGGTGAGCGCATCGCCTTCTTCCTCATCTTGCATGCGATCGATGCAGTCGAGGGTAACCTGTTTGATGTCCGATCCCACCACGTCGATGGAGCCCGCGATGATGCCCATGACATCGCCCGCATGAATAGCCGAACCATCCGATGCGGCGCTATCGCGCACCGCGCGCGTAACCTCGCCGTCGCGAACCGCGGCAATGGCTTCAGTCATAGCCTCGACCGCATCTTCAAGTGAGGAATCGGGCAGCACCGCGAAGAGCGCGGAGAACGCCTGGGGAACCGTCTTGGTGGGAATCACGACGACCCGCTTGTCCTCGCAGGCGTTGGCAGCGGCCTCAGCCGCCATGCGTATGTTACCGTTGTCGGGCAAGATGATGACCGCCTCGGCGTTCACCCGATCGACGGCTTCGAGCAGGTCTGCGGTCGAGGGGTTCATGGTCTGGCCACCCGAAACGACCACATCGACGCCGAGCGACTCAAGGATCTCAGCCTCGCCCGAACCCGCCGCGACCGCGACGAACCCGATCGCCTTCGCGGGCTCACCGGCGGCCTTGGCATCCTGGTCCGCATGGATCTTGGCGGTGCGCTCGTGCGACTCCATATCCATGTTGTGGATGAACACCTCGTAGACCTGACCGAGCTGAAGCATGTGCTCGAGCACCAGGTTGGGGGTGTTCGAGTGCACGTGGATCTTGTAATCGGGGTACGACCCCACGAGCAGCTCGCAATCGCCCATAGATCCCAAAAACTTCAGGCAATCCTCCTCATCGAAGGGGGCATCCGCCTTGAAAAGGAACTCGTTGCAATACCGGTATTCTGAGCCCTCCCAATCGTCATTCGCCTCGATCTCCACGCGGCCAAGCGCCGAGGTTCGGGCGGTATCGGCGATGTCGAAGGTCGCGGAAAAATCCTCAGCCTTCGCCGTGGAACGGCCGAGCGCCGCGGCGACGAAGTTCTCCAAGAAGATGGCGAAGCCAAATGCGCCGGAGTCCACCACGCCATTTTCCTTGAGCACCGGGAGCAGGTCGGGGGTGCGCGCCACCGATTCATACGCCTCCACCACGATGGCGTCGAGCGTTTCCTCCACCGAGTCGCGCGCCTTCGCACAGGCATCGGCGCGCGTCGAGATATCGCGCAGCACCGTGAGGATGGTGCCCTCCACGGGTTTGCGCACCGCTTTAAAGGCGACCTTCACCGCGTTGCGAAGCGCAGCCGAAACGTCACTCGAAGCGATAGGGTCGACCGCGCCCACCAGGCCCTCGGCCACGCCGCGCAGAATCTGCGAGGTGATGACCCCGGAGTTGCCGCGAGCGCCCATCAGCGAACCGTGCGTGATGGCGGCGGCGATATCCTCCATGTCCGCGTCAGCGGACAGGCTGCTCAGCTCCCGCACCACGGAGGCCAAGGTGAGCGACATGTTGGTACCCGTGTCGCCATCGGGAACCGGGAACACGTTGAGCTTATTGATATCCTCGGCCTTATCTGAAACCGCAGCGGCGGCGATGGGAAAGCAAGTTCGAATGGTCTTCGCAATCATCAGCGTTATCTCCGTTGTCTAGCAGAATTGTTCATGCAGGCGCTTAACCGCGGCCCTTCAAGGCGTCAACGTGAATGACGACCTTGAGCTTGGCAGGATCGATCTGTGCGACCTCCTGCAAGGTGAACGCCACCGCACTCGAAAGATTCTCGCAAACGGATTTGATATTCACGCTGTCTTCGAGCACCACGTGCAGATCGACCGCAAGGCCGCCCCCGATGGTGGAGACGAGCACGCCCTTGCGCAGGCGCTGGCCGGCTAAAAGCCGCACGCTCTCGGCTCCCTGCAGCTGCTCGGCCATGCCCACAACGCCATAGCAGGACATGGCGGCGTAACCGGCGATATCGGCGATAACGTCGTTCGAGACGCTTAAAGATCCGGGTACGGTATCAGGCACGTGAATCTCCCATCTGATGCACAGGCATCTGCCTACGAGGTACAAGAGTAATCCTATGTTATATTACTACGCCGCGCGAGGCTGTTGCTCCCGAACTGACAGCAATCTTTTGCCATGCCCGCACAGGGGGCTTTCGAGCGACCGCCTCAAACTCTTCATGAAGATTGCACGTAATCTTACCGCGGTGTGCTATAGTTCCTATCTGTTTGATTAATCGGATAGCCAAAGACCACCCAAGGAGGGTTTCGATATGTCCAAGGTTTGCGAAATCTGTGGCAAGCACCCCGTTGCCGGTCGCTCCATCAGCCACTCTCACCGCGTGACCAACCGTACGTTCCGTCCGAACATCCAGCGCGTGTATTGTGTGGTGAACGGCCACCGTAAGAAGATGAACGTCTGCACCAACTGCCTTAAATCTGGCAAGGTTGCTCGTTCGTAGTGCGCATCGCGCTGCGTTGCCTCCGCTTTCCCAAACACGGGATGCGACGAGCCAGCCAACAACTTACTCCCACTCCTTGGGGAACATTTTTACTATGCAACAGGACGCCCGCGTGGGCGTTCTGTTCTTTATAGCCGATCTTGTTGGGAACGCTATGGCGCCACACGCCCTCTCGCAAGGCGCGCTAGTTGTATAAGACGCTGGCTAATAAGACGCTGGCTAGCGGTTCGCACGGAAGACACCGACCCCTTGCCGCAAGGCCGCATTCGGTTCCTTCATCCATACGCATCTTTAGCTCGCGCGTCGCTTGAGCGCATGCAGACGGTGCCCATAGCCGCCAACCGCGTGCCGTCGTACGCCCTGACGTAAGAACAACGACATCCATAGCCGTGCCTTTGTGACGCCTGTGTACCTCGACGCGCGCATTTACCGACGTGCGCCATATCCATGGCCGCACCCAACGTGCCGCGCACGCACACATCTCCTTCATAAAACATGCGATTGCATTGACCAAATAACCCATCTCTTGAGCTATTAAAGCGTTCAAAAAAATTAAAACGCTTTAATTTGGTCTTTCTCTCGAAAAACCCACGATGACCAGTTAAAACTTGCTAGAATCAAGCCCGTAGGGTAGGTCACCATTCATGAGGAGATATATATGGTGAAAAAGGCTACAGCAACTGCTGTCCCCGAGACCATCGACTCTGTCGACGCGCTCGAGGCCAAGCTTGCCAACATGCGTGAAGCCCAAAAGGTTTTCGCCACCTACACACAGGAGCAGGTGGATAAGATCTTCTACGAGGCGGCTATGGCTGCCAACAAGGCGCGCATCCCGTTGGCCAAGATGGCTATCGAAGAGACGCACCGCGGTGTGCTCGAGGACAAGGTTATCAAGAACCACTACGCCGCTGAGTACATCTACAACACCTACAAGAACACGAAGACCTGCGGTGTCATCGAGCGCGACGAGGCCTATGGCATAACCAAGATCGCCGAGCCCATCGGTATCGTCGGTGCCGTCATCCCCACCACCAACCCCACCTCGACCGCCATCTTCAAGACGCTCATCTGCCTGAAGACCCGCAACGCCATCATCATCTCCCCGCATCCGGCAGCGGCTGCGTGCACCATCGCGGCGGCCAAGCTCGTCTACGAGACCGCGGTGAAGGCCGGTGCGCCCGAGGGCATCATCGGCTGGATCGATCAGCCCTCGCTCGAGCTCACCAACAAGCTCATGAGCGATGTTGACATCATCCTCGCCACCGGCGGCCCCGGCATGGTAAAGAGCGCCTACTCCTCCGGAAAACCCGCGCTCGGCGTGGGCGCCGGCAACACCCCCGTCATTATCGACGAGACCGCCGACATCCTGAACGCCGTGAACTCCATCATCCATTCAAAGACCTTCGATAACGGCATGATACGCGCGTCCGAGCGGTCCGTGACCGTCACCGACTCAATCTATGACGAGGTGAAATCTGAGTTCCAGCGTCGCGGCTGCTACTTCGTGAAGCAGGGCAAGGAGCTCGAGGCCCTGCGTGAGGCGATGTTCAAAAACGGTGCGCTCGATCACCGCATCCCCGGCATGCCCGCCACGACGATCGCCGAGCTCGCCGGCATCACGGTGCCCGCGAAGACCAAGATCCTCATCGCCGAGGTCACCTCGACCGACCCGGCGAAGGAGGAGTTCTCGCACGAGAAGCTCTCCCCCGTGCTCGCCATGTACCATGCCGAGAACTTCCAAGAGGCGGTAGACAAAGCCGAGCACCTGGTGCTCGCCGGCGGTCCGGGTCACACCGCGTCCCTCTATGTGCACCCCGCCGAGAAGGATAAGATCGCGCTCTTCGAAGAGACCATGAAGGCATGCCGCATCGTCATCAACACGCCTTCGAGCCATGGCGGCATCGGCGACCTTTACAACTTCGGCATGAAGCCGTCCCTGACCCTGGGCTGCGGCTCTTGGGGTGGCAATTCCGTCTCTGAGAACGTTGGGGTGAAGCACTTGCTCAACATCAAGACCGTGGCGGAGCGCCGCGAGAACATGCTCTGGTTCCGCGCCCCCGAAAAGGTGTATTTCAAGAAGGGCTGCACGCCCGTCGCCCTCGACGAGCTGGGCACGGTCATGGGTAAGAAGCGCGCCTTCATCGTGACCGACAACTTCCTGTATAAGAACGGAAACTGCCGCGCCATCGAGGAGAAGCTCGATGAGATGGGCATCGCTCACGACTCCTTCTACGACATCTGCCCCGACCCGCGCCTGCAGGATGCCCAGAAGGGCGCTGAGCGCATGCGCCTCTTCGAGCCCGACGTGATCATCGCCGTCGGCGGCGGCTCGGCCATGGACGCTGCCAAGATCATGTGGCTCATGTACGAACATCCCGAGGTGAACTTCGACGATGCCGCGATGGACTTCATGGACATCCGCAAGCGCGTCTTCACCTTCCCGAAGCTTGGAGAGAAGGCTTACTTCGTGGCGGTGCCGACCTCCTCGGGTACCGGTTCCGAGGTCACGCCGTTCGCCATCATCACCGACGCCGAAACCGGCATCAAGTGGCCGATCGCGGACTACGCCCTCCTGCCGAACATGGCCATCGTCGACGTGGATAACGCCATGACGGCACCCAAGGGCCTTACCTGCGCCTCGGGTATCGACGTCATGACGCATGCCATCGAGTCCTACGTCTCGATCATGTCCTCCGACTACACCAAGGGTCTCTCCATGCGCGCCGCCAAGCTCGTGTTCGAGAACCTGCCGGCTGCCTATGAGAAGGGCGCGTCCGATCCGCATGCGCGCGAGGAGATGCACAACGCCTCCTGCCTTGCCGGCATGGCCTTCGCCAACGCCTTCCTGGGCGTGAACCACTCCATGGCTCACAAGCTCGGAGCCTTCCATCACATCGCGCACGGCCTTGCCAACGCGGTCATCCTGACGCGCGTCATGCGCTATAACGCCGCCGAGAGACCCTCCAAGATGGGAACCTTCTCGCAGTACCAGTATCCGCACGCGCTGCATGACTACGCCGAGCTTGGTCGGTTCTGCGGCTGCACCGGCAAGGACGACCGCGAGGTCTTCGAGAACTTCATCGCTAAGCTCGAGGATCTTATGGATCAAATTGGCATCAAGAAGACCATCGCCGAGTACGGCGTGGATGAGAAGTACTTCCTCGAGACCCTCGACGAGATGAGCGAGCAGGCGTTCAACGACCAATGCACCGGCGCCAACCCGCGCTACCCGCTCATCAGCGAGATCAAGGAACTCTACCTTGACGCCTATTATGGTCGTGAGCCGAAGTCTTACGAGGAATAATTCCAGCTCTGAGCGTTGGATTCGTGCCGAATAAGCCTTATTGAAGCGCTTTATTAAAATGGCACGTTCACCTTTCAAAACGCACCGTTCGCCGCAAATGCGGGCGGTGCGTTTTCGTTTGGGTACCATGGGGATGTCATCCAAACGAAAGGAAGGTACGACATGATCCTCCCCGATTCCAAAGTCGAACTTGTCCGGCGCGGCAACAAGGTCGTCTATGACCTCGGAGACAAGATCACTAAGGTCTTCAACGAGAGCAAGCCGGTTTCCGATATCTTCAACGAGGCATTGAATCTCGCGCGCATCAATGAGTGCGGCATACGCTCACCGAAGGCGCTCGGAGTTGAGCAGGTCGAGGGCGAGGAATCTGGTTGGGCGCTCATCACGAGCAAGATTCCGGGCGTCACGCTCGCCGAGAAAATCGAAGCAGAGCCCCAGCGCTTCGGCGAGTACCTCGAACAGTTCGTTGACCTGCAAATCGAGATTCATGGACACAAGTCGCCGCTGCTCAATCGCCAGGATGACAAATACGCCCGCATGATCAACTCACTCGAAGCAATCAACGCGACCACCCGATACAACCTGCTCGAGCGCCTCGATGGCCTCAAAAAAGAGGCTGCGGTCTGCCATGGTGATTTCAATCCCACAAACGTGATCGTGAGCGAGGATGGCACGCTCTCTGTTTGCGACTGGGCACACGCCACCCAAGGTGCTGCGGCGGCAGACGTTGCGATGACGTACCTGCTGTTCTCGATTCAGAGCAAGGAGCAGGCCGAGGCGTATCTCGACACCTA
This sequence comes from uncultured Enorma sp., assembly GCA_964624825.1. GTDB lineage: Bacteria > Actinomycetota > Coriobacteriia > Coriobacteriales > Coriobacteriaceae > Enorma. The sequence goes on from CAZUYD010000003.1 coordinate 35,912, forward strand.
TTGCGAGCGCGCGGACATGCCCAAGCAGATCGTTCGTCAGTGGTTGCCCGTCATCGCCGCCTCCGAGCTCGCCCGTAAGCGCAAGGTGGATGGAACGTTCCTGATGAGCTGGATCGACGTGTTCTCCTATCAGTGATGATCAAGCCGCATATACGCTGATCCGTGCTGCTGTGAATGCCCCGCAGAAAGCCTGCGGGGCATTCTTTTTCAGGCATTCGCTTGAGAGCGTCTCCGCGCCCAGCATCGCCCAAAACGAAGGCCATGCGCAGCCCGGTCGTGCATTACGCGCCCGCGAAATAGCCCGTGAAGAGCCAAACGACTATGACCCCCTCGTGACAGACGATTTGGGCCCCATCCTCATCGACGACGTTTGAGATACCCAGATCGGAAAGCAAGGGCACGCGTTGCTGGTCGAGATTCCATCGCATCCCGCGTTCGGACACGATCGCCTCGAAAGAAAGCGGCACGAAAGAGAGCCGGCGTGCCGTCTCATCCCTGAAGGTCCAGAACTCCCCCGCCTTGAGGATGCGCGCAACGAAACCGTCCTCGATAATCTCGACCTGTCCATCCCAGCTGGCAAGGCGTCCCAGAACGGCAAGCGCATGATCGGGATTGCCACCCGAAAAACAGGTCACGCGAACCGTCGCCGTCGGCCACCGATGCGCGATCTCGGAAAGCGCGAGGCCAAGATCGGTCTCGTCCTTATGGGGGTCGTATCGGATCACCTCGAACCCGCCGACAGAGATTGGCGATGCCTCCGCCCGCGCGACCGCGCGCACTCCTTCCCCGCTGACCGAGTCGGCATCGCCGCAGAACAGATCACAGCTCATGCCGGCCGAGCGCGCCGCATCAAGACCCCGATCGACCGCAACGACCGCATCGCAGCCCGCAGCAGCATAGCGGATTGTCTCGGCAGATGACGGCTCGGGCGAACCCCCCACCAAGAGAATCGTTGCAACCGTGTTCCCCTCGTTCAACATCGGTAGCCTAGTTTGAGCCGTATCCATAAACCCTATCGAGCGACAGCTCGTCAAAGGAATCGATCGCGATGGTTGCAAGGGCGCGCACGTCGTCGCGCTTGCCGCGCCCATGCGGATCGAAGATGCCCACGGTGCGATATCCCGCCTTGCCCGCGCTCCTCAAGCCGAATGGGGCGTCTTCGAACACCCACACGGCTTCGCGCGGGGGTACCGCAATGCCGGCCGCATCGGCGACGCGCTCGCGCGCTACATCGTATACATCGGGGAAATCCTTGGACCTTCCCGCCATCTCGGTTGTCACGATCACGGAAAAGAAATGCTCGAGGTCGTTTGCGGCAAGACCGGCGCGCACCAGATACTCGGGCGTGGAGGTTGCGATACCCAAGGGGATGCCCGCCGCGGACGCCGCTTCGAGAAAGGCACGAACGCCGGAACGCGAGCGAATGTTCATGCGATATTCCTCGAAGATTATTGCGTCCAGACGCGCATATACCTCCGCATCAGATTCCCCGATACCCCAGTGCTCGTGATACGCCCGGCATTCATCCTCTATCGAAAGCGATTCAAACTGCGCAAAGTCATCTGGCGTCGTCTCGATACCATACGTTGCAAGCAACTTCGTCTGAGACGTCAACCACGCCCCCATGGAATCGAGGACAGTTCCATCGCAGTCGAAAATAAAAAGCGGAGGCTGGGGCATCATCGCACCTTTCATCGTCAAAAGCCAGCGTTCGGTGCGCACGCCCGAACGCTGCAATCGTAGCAGAGTCCATGCGCGCCGGGTATACCACCATCGTCGTTGACGAGCTCCCCATCCCCAACGGCCGTGCCGCACCGTGTAGGCTGCACATCCTGCACGGTGCGCACGCAATAACCTAGCTCCCGCAGCTCGGCACTTCGGCATCAACGCAACAACCCCGACGCCCTTAAGGGGTCTGCTGCGCAAGGCTGCTCGCCTGTCTTAGGCTATAGCGACCGCCCGAGCACGATGCGAGCCGCATGGTTTTTCGCGCGCCCGCGAACCAATCTTCACCATATCTTGCGTTGCTGAAAACACGCTTCGCACTCGATGGTATCCTTATGAGGTCCAGGTTCCACTTGTGTCCCGCTCGTGGAACGCAGCCGATGGTACGCTCGAGCAAACACGCATGACGCTTCGGAACCCGTGACGATGCCTAACGGATGGTGACGTTACGTCACACGGATGATTGGGAGCGCGCGCATGAAGAGTGACGAGATTTCCAAACAGGAACACGTCGGCGGCAAGACCCACCACACAAACCCCGCACCCGGTCTCATCATTACCGAGAACGACATATATATGTTCGCGAACGGCACGTGGCAACGCAGCTGGGAAAAGCTCGGCGCGCACCCGGACGTCCAGCACGACGCAACCGGTTGGCATTTTGCCGTCTGGGCGCCCGACGTTCGCTCGGTGCACGTCGTTGGCGACTTCAACAGGTGGGACGCAACCGCAACGCCCCTCGCGCAGATTGCGTCGAGCGGCATCTGGCAAGGGTTCGCGCCTGGTCTTAGCACGGGCGATCTCTATAAGTACGTCATCGAAACGCAGGACGGGCGCTTGCTCTACAAGGCGGACCCGTATGGATTCTATGCCGAGCAAGCACCGGGCACCGCATCGCGCCTGATGGACATCACCGGATACGCTTGGAACGATGACGACTGGCTCAAGAACCGCTGCGAGCACAACCATATGGAGCGCCCGCTCAACATCTACGAGGTGCACCTTGGCTCATGGAAGCGCCACGGCAACGAACCGCAGGGCGAGCCGGATGAGCACGGCAACTATCCTGGCCCGGGCGACCCGTTCCCCGCGCAGCGCGGCACCTACTACACCTATGACGACCTCTCGAGCGAGCTCGTGGACTATGTGCGCAACATGGGATACACGCATATCGAGATCATGCCCCTTATGGAACATCCCTTCGATGGCTCCTGGGGCTACCAGCCCACGGGATACTATGCCGCAACCTCCCGCTATGGCACCCCGCAGCAACTCATGCATTTTGTCGATGCGTGCCACCAAGCCGGCATCGGCGTGATCTTTGACTGGGTGCCCGGCGGCTTCTGCGCGAACGACGAGGGCCTCGCCCTCTTTAACGGGAGCATGCTCTTCGAGCGCGAGATCCACCCGAACTGGGGCACGCATAAGTTCGACTTCGGCCGCGGAGAGGTTCGCAGCTTCCTGGTATCGAACGTGCTGTTCTGGATCGAGAACTTCCATGTGGACGGCATCCGCATGGATGGCGTGTCGAGCATGCTGTACCTGAACTTCGGCGTGGACGATCCCGGCCAGAAGAAGTTCAACAAATATGGCACCGAAGAGGATCTTGATGCGTCCGCATTCATCCGTCAGGTCAACAGCGCGGTGGGACGCGAGTTCCCCGACGTCATGATGATCGCTGAGGAATCGACCGCCTGGCCGCTGGTGACCTACCCACCCGAGGAAGGGGGCTTGGGCTTCCATTACAAGTGGGACATGGGCTGGATGAACGATACCCTGCACTACATGCAGACCGATTTCCCATGGCGCCCGGGCAACCATCGCATGCTCACGTTCTCGCTCATGTATGCCTTCAATGAGAACTTCATCCTACCGCTCAGCCACGATGAGGTGGTAAACGGCAAGTGCTCGCTTATGGGTCGCATGCCAGGCGACTGGTGGCGCCAGTTCGCCGGCCTCCGTACGCTCGCCTTCTATCAGATGGCGCATCCCGGCGCGCAGCTCTCCTTCATGGGAGACGAGATCGCTGAGTTCATCGAGTGGCGCTACTACGAATCCATCGAGTGGTTCCTCACCGAGCAATACGCCACGCATGCGCGCCATCAGCAGTTCGTTCGGGCACTGAACCACCTCTATCTCGACGAGCCGGCATTCTGGGAGCGCGGCTATACGGAGGACGGGTTCTCATGGATTGACGCGGACAATGCGCAGCAGTCCATCATCACCTTCGTGCGCAAGGGCGAAGACCCCGCGAACGACCTCGTCGTCGCAATCAACTTCGACCCGGCCTCGTATGAGAGCTTCCATCTGGGCGTACCGCGCGAGGGCGAATGGAAAGTCATCTTCAACTCGGACGACCCCGAGTACGGCGGCAGCGGCTATACCGATAACGAAAGCTACATGAGCGTCCCCTATCCCTGGAACGGACGGGAGAACTCGTTGACCGTGGCGCTTCCCGGGCTTGCCGGCCTGGTCTTGAAGCGCGTGGGGTCGAGTTCCTTTGTGCCCCCTGCGCCTAAGCGCCGCATCAATGCACACGATGTCGCCCCGATCACCGACCCAAGCACCAAACCTGCACCGGCGAAGAAGACGGCGAAGCGCTCGAGCGCCGTGAAAGCAGATGACGAAGGGAGACCTGCCGCGACGACCAGCACCACGAAGCGCGCGACCGCGAAGGCGAAAAAACCTGCCCCGAGCGGCAAGCCCAGTGCAGCAAAGAAATCGACGACGGCAAAGGCTGCAACAACAAAATCCGCCAAGAAGACGAAAAGCACCGCGAAGGCCGAAGCGGCCACGGGCGAAAAGAAGGCCGCGACGAAGCCTTCACCTGCTGCGACGGAGAAGAAATCATCGACGCGCGGCGCGAAGCAGCCCGGCGCGAAGACATCCGCGAAATCGAAGGCAACGAAAACATCCGCCTCGAAGACAAGCGAGTAATCACGCGCAGGATTATACTTAGATGCGGGTATGCACCCGAAACACATGGAAAGGACCGCATGGATACGATTTTTGAAAACAAAGAGGACTTCAAGGAGCAATATCTATCATCGCTTATGTCGCTCTCGGGAAAACCGTTTGAACATACGAGCGACCTCGACCGCTTCCAGGCGCTCGCCAGGCTCATCGCAAGCAGGTCCCGCGCCATTCAAACCGAAACCGAGAAGCGGGTTCGCGCAACCGACCAAAAGCGCGTGTATTACTTCTCCATCGAATTTCTCATCGGCCGGCTACTCGATAACTACCTAATCAACCTGGGCGCACGCGATATGGTCGAAGAGGCGCTTGCCGATCTGGATGTCAAACTTGATGATTTGGAAGCGCTCGAACCCGATCCAGCGCTCGGCAACGGGGGCTTGGGGCGCTTGGCGGCCTGCTTCCTCGACTCCATGGCGCACGAGGGAATCGCTGGCTACGGCAACGGCATGCGGTATCGCTATGGCCTCTTCAAGCAGGAGATCGTGAACGGCATCCAGCACGAGACCACCGACGAATGGCTTTCCCGTGGGTACCCCTGGGAGGTGCGCCGCCCCGACAAGGCGGTGCGCATCGGCTTTGGTGGCCGCGTGGAGCAGTACGAACGCGACGGGCGCATGTTCTTCCGCACCGTAGACACCAACGACGTCCTCGCCGTCCCCTACGACATCCCCGTCGTGGGATACGGCGGAAAGACCGTCAACAAGCTGCGCGTATGGAGTGCGGAGCCCGTCGAGGAGGTCTTCGACCTCGATGCGTTCAACCGGGGTGACTACGCCGCCGCAAGCAAGCACCGCGCTGAAGCCGAGGCGATCAGCGCCATTCTCTACCCGAACGACGCCGGCGAGCACGGACGCTTGCTGCGCCTTAAGCAGGAGTACCTCTTCGTGTCCGCCGGCATCTCGAGCGTGCTCGACACGTTCCGCACCGAGCACGGCAGCGATTGGCAGCTTCTGCCGAACTATGTCGCCATCCACACGAACGACACGCACCCTGCTATGTGCGGACCTGAGCTCATGCGCGTTCTCATCGACGAAGAGGGGCTTGAGTGGGATGAGGCCTGGGACATCACCACGAAGACCATTTCCTACACCAACCACACCATCCTGCCCGAGGCGCTCGAGAAATGGCCGATCGATACCTTCTCCAAGCTGCTCCCCCGCCTCTATATGATCATCGAAGAGATCAGCCGCCGCTGGCGCGACGGCTTCGACCGGAGCGCGCCCGACTGGCAAGATCGCCTGCGCAACACCGCCGTTCTCTGGGATGGGCAGGTGCGCATGGCGAACCTCTCCGTTATCTGCGGTCACTCGGTCAACGGCGTGGCCAAGCTCCATACCGACATCCTCAAGCGCGAGACCTTAAAGGACTTCTACGCACTCACGCCGGAGAAGTTCAACAACAAGACGAACGGCATCTCGCACCGCCGCTTCCTTGCCGAGGCAAACCCTGCCTACGCGAAGCTCATCACCGACGCAATCGGCACCGGCTGGCTCGACGATGCCTCGGAGCTCTCGAAGCTTGCTGAGTTTGAGAGCGACCCGGCGTTCCTTGAGCAGGTGGGCGCAGCCAAGCGCGCGAACAAGGTGCGCCTCGCCAACTATGTGCAGCGCGAACACGGGCTCACCATCGATCCCGACACCATCTTCGACGTCCAGGTGAAGCGCTTCCATGCGTACAAGCGCCAGCTGCTCAACATCTTCAAGGTGATGGACATCTATAACCGCCGCCTGGCCGATCCCAACTTCCGCGTCGCGCCCACAACGTTCATCTTCTCGGGCAAGGCGGCCTCGAGCTACACGTTCGCCAAGGAGACGATTCGTCTCATCAACTCGGTGGCAGACGTGGTGAATAACGACGATCGCGTCAACTCGGTCATGAAGGTCTGCTTCATCCCGAACTTCCGCGTCTCAAACGCCCAGATCATCTACCCTGCCGCAGAGATCTCCGAGCAGATCTCGACGGCGGGCATGGAGGCATCGGGCACCTCGAACATGAAACTCATGATGAACGGCGCCATCACCCTCGGCACGATGGATGGCGCGAACATCGAGATCGTGAACCTGGCCGGTGAAGAGAACGAGAAGATCTTCGGCCTCACCGCGCCCGAGGTTGACGAACTCCGCGCGAGCGGCATGCATTTCGCTTGGGACATGTACTCAAACGATCCCGATCGCCTCGGCCGCATCATCGACGAGCTGACCGACAACACGTTCGCCCGGCTCTCCGGCGACTTCGAGAGCATTCGCCACGAAATCATGCTTAACAACGACCATGACCTCGTTATGAAGGATTTCCACTCGTACGTGGATGCCTGGGAAGAGCTCACCGCGAGCTACAGCGACCACGAAGATTGGAATCGCAGGGCACTTCACAACACCGCAAGCTCGGGATGGTTCGCAAGCGACCGCACCATCCGCGAGTATCGCGACGAGATCTGGGGAGCGTGATGCCCAGGCCGGAACACAACAGGTGATTAGGGTTCCCCGTGGCCAATAAACACGGGACGGGAAGGATTTGGCGTAGCTGATTGAAGGAGAGACTTGATGAGCAAAAAAGAATGCATCGCTATGCTCCTTGCGGGAGGACAGGGCAGCCGACTCGGCGCACTCACCTCGAAGATTGCCAAACCCGCCGTTTCTTTTGGCGGCAAGTATCGCATCATCGACTTCACCCTATCGAACTGTGCGAACTCGGGCATCGATACGGTGGGTGTGCTGACCCAGTACCGCCCCTACCAGCTGCACGCGTATCTTGGTTCGGGTAGTGCATGGGATCTTGACGAGCTGGGCGGCGGGGTGTCCATCCTGCCTCCGTACGCCACCCAAGAAGGTGGCGCCTGGTATGCGGGCACGGCGGACGCGGTGACGCAGAACCTCGATTACATAAAAATGCACGACCCCGAGTACGTGCTGATCCTCTCGGGCGATGCACTCTATCGCATGGATTATCGCGCCATGCTGGACTCCCACATCGAGCGCAACGCAGACCTCACGGTGGCCGTCATGCCCGTGCCGTGGGAGGAAGCGAGCCGCTTCGGCATCCTAACCGCCGATGAGGACGGACGCATCACCAAGTTCACCGAGAAGCCCGACAAGCCCGATTCCAACCTGGCCTCGATGGGCATCTACATCTTCACCGCCGACTTCCTCATCAAGACGCTCGAAGAGGATGCGACCGACCCCCGTTCGAGCCATGACTTCGGCAGCGATATCATCCCAGGCGCCCTTGCAGACGGCAAGAACCTCTATGTCCACGAGTTCCATGGGTTCTGGCGCGATGTGGGCACTATTGCGAGCTACCACGAGACCTCGATGGACTTGCTCGGTTCCGACCCCGCGTTCGATCTGTTTGACAAGGAAACGCCGGTCATGAGCAATGATGTCACGCGGCCGCCGCACTACATCGGCCCCGACGGGCACGTGGACGACTGCCTCATCTCGAACGGCTGCAAGATCATGGGCACCGTGCGCCACTCCATCATCTCCACCGATTCGGTCGTTGAGGAGCGTGCCGTAGTTGAGGATTCCGTGCTGCTGCCCGGCGCTGTGGTCAAGTGCGGCGCCTATGTGAACCGCGCAATTCTAGGCGAGAACTCCGTGGTCGAAGAGGGCGTGAAGCTCGGATCTGTTGACACGACGAAGGATACGGCGGTTGTTGGAAATGACGCCGTCATCGGGAAGGGGGAATGAACCGATGATGAACCATAAGGCCATCGGCTACATCACAGCGAACTACACCGCTGAAATCCAGGACATCTTGCTTGAGACCCGCCCGCTGGCAGCCGTTCCCTTCCTTGGGCGCTACCGCCTCATCGACTTTCCGCTCTCCAACATGTCGAACGCCGGCATCCGCACCGTCGGTTTGGTGATGCCGGGAAACTATCGCTCGATCATCGACCATGTGGGACACGGGAAAGACTGGATGCTCGACCGCAAGAAGGGCGGTCTCTTCCCCGTCCCGGGCAACCCGTACGGCACCACGAAGCGCGGCATGCGCTTCCTCTTGCGCGACATCATCTCGAACAAGGAGCTCTTCCAGCGCGCCTCGACCCCCTATGTGGTCATGATGGGCTCGAACATCATCTTCAACATCGACCTGAACGCCATCATCGACGCGCACGAGACGAGCGGCGCGGGCATCACGATGGTCTACGTGAAGGCTGAGCGCACGCAGACCGACTGCACCTCGCTCAACATCGGCGATGCCGGACGCATCCAGTCCATCAAGCAGGGCTGCGCCTATGGCGACAACAAGTTCTTGGACTGCTTCATCATCAACCGCGATCTGCTGCTGCAGATCATCGAGCGCTATCAGAGCGCCGACTACCTTGACCTTTTCGAGGCGATCGCGAATGAGTTTGCGCTCATCGATGTATGCAGCTATGAGTTCAAGGGTCTTGCGATGGGTCTCTTCAACGAAAAGACCTACTACGACCGCAGCATGGAGATTCTGAATCCAGACACCGCCGACAAGCTCTTCATGAAGGAGCGCCCGATTCGCACCAAGGCGCACGATGCACCGCCGGCCAAGTACTTCAGCGGCAGCATGGCCACCAATTCGCTCATCTCTGCCGGATGCGAGATCATGGGTACGGTGCGCAACTCCATCCTCGCCCGCGGCGTGATCGTCGAGAGCGGTGCGAGCATCACGAACAGCATCGTCATGCAATCGTGCACCATCAAGAGCGGAGCGCGCGTGGAGAACGCCATCATCGACAAGAACAACGTGGTGCCCCGGAACACCGAGTTGCGCGGAACCCCCGACTCGATCCTCGTCGTCGGGAAGAACCAGATGTCGTAAGCGCTACCGCACAGCCAGGTCGCCGTGCAGCCATCTCGCATGCTCTGCATCTACACAACCGCATTGCCAACGCGTTGCAAGAAACGACCTGATACGGTATGAGGTGTATTATGAAAGCCGTCGCCTGGGAACTTCCGGGCGGCGGCTTATGCGGAAGAGCGGGAGGAATGCGCTATCTGCGCTCCTTTGAACGCGCTTCGCATGCTACCAACAACGCTGGGAGACTTTATGACAAAGAAACTGCAAGTTGTGATCGCCTCTGCCGAGGCCACGCCCTTCGTAAAGACCGGCGGCCTGGGCGATGTCGCGGGCTCGCTGCCGCGCGCGCTCGTGCAGGCAGGCGCCGACGTCATTGTGATGGTGCCAAAATATGGAAGCATCCCGACCGAGTATACGAGCCGCATGGAGCATCTCTGCGACTTTTACGTGAGCCTCGGCTGGAGAAACGAGTACTGCGGCCTTGAGCGCTTGGATATGGATGGCGTGACGTTTTTGTTCATCGACAACGAACGCTACTTCAAGCGCGACTATCCCTATGGCTTCTTCGATGACGGCGAGCGCTTCGCCTTCTTCTCGAAGGCCGTCACCGAGAGCTTACAGCACCTGCCGGAGGGCTTCACCTGCGACGTGCTGCATTGCAACGACTGGCACACCGCGCTCGCTCCGGTGTTCCTGCGCGAGTTCTACCAAGGACTTCCGCTCTATGAGCACGTGCGCACGGTGTTCTCGATTCACAACATCGCCTTCCAGGGACAGTTCTCCGATACCATCCTGAATGACATCTTAGGGCTGGCGCACATCCCCAACGCAGCGAACCAGCTGCGCTGCGACGAGCGCTCCATCAACTTCATGCAGGGCGCGCTCGACTACTCCGACGCCATCACCACGGTGAGCCCCAGCTATGCTTGGGAAATCCAGACGCCCGAGTATGGTGAAGGGCTGGACGGCATCTTGCGGCGCCGCTCGAACGTGCTCTCGGGCATCTTGAACGGCATCGACATCGACGCCTGGAACCCTGCGACCGACCCCATGATCGCTGCGAATTACAGCGCCGAAGACATGTCGGGCAAGGCAGCGTGCAAGCGGGCGCTCCAGGAGGAACTGGGGCTTGAGGTGCGTGACGACCGCCCCCTCATGGTTATGGTCACCCGCCTCACGCGCCAGAAGGGCATGGATCTGGTCACCTATGCGCTCGACCGCATTCTCTCGGGTGGCGTGCAGGTGGCGGTACTCGGCACCGGCGACTATGAAGAGCCCATGCGCTACTTCGCCGGCAAGTACCCCGGGACGATGGCTGCGCGCATCACCTTTGACAACGCGCTCTCCCACCGCATGTATGCCGGAGCCGATCTTTTCCTTATGCCGAGCCTCTTCGAGCCGTGCGGCCTGTCGCAGATAATCGCCATGCGCTATGGCACACTGCCCGTGGTGCGCGAGACCGGCGGTCTGCGCGACACCGTGGTACCGTACAACCAGTTCACGGGCGAGGGCACGGGCTTCTCGTTCTCCAACTTCAACGGTGACGAGATGGGCGATGCGGTGTTCCGCGGGGCACGTCTATATTGGGACGACCATGATGCTTGGAACCACCTGGTGCAAAATGCCATGGCTGCCGATTTCAGCTGGGTGCGCTCGGCACAGGAGTACCTCGACCTCTACCACTTTCTTCAACCGGAGACCGCGGTCATCCCGCCTGCACCTGCTAAAGATTCCAAGGCCGATGAGCCTGCTGATACACCGGTAGAGCCGGCTGAAGCGCCAATTGAACATACTGATGCCGCAGCCAAGACTGCTGAGGCACCGACAGCGGCGGCACCGAAGGCTGAGCCTGCGGAAGCGGCTGCAAAAGCTGAAACTGGCGCGAACGCATCTGAGCAAACTGACGCCACAGAACCCGTACAGGCAGACGCGCCGCAGGCGAAGATCGCCGAGAAGGCGTCTCCCAAGGCTACGGCGAAGCGGACTACAACGAAGCGCACAACGAAGACAACGAAGGCTGCCGAACCATCAGCCCGTAAGACGTCGGCGAAAAAACCTGCGGCTGAAGCGTCGGCCGCAACAAAGACCGCCACAAAAGCGAAGGCGGCTGCATCCTCGAAGCCCACCACCAAAACAAAGGCAGAGACCGCCGTAGAAGACGAGCAGACAGCGGATGCAAAGCCGACCGCCACGACAAAGGCCGCTCCAAAGGCAAAGGCTGCTGCGGCGGAGTCGACCGCAGCAAAGACAGCTGCGCGCAAACCATCCGCGAAGACTACGGCAACGCGATCATCCAGCACCGCCGCGAAAACTTCGACTGCAAAGAAGGCGACTGCCGCAACGGCGAAGTCCACGACTGCGAAGAAGGCGGCTACCACCACAGCGAAATCCCCGGCTCCCAAAAAACCTGCCGACGACGTCGTTGTAGAGAAGGGAACCGAGGCTACCTCCTCTGCCACCGCTACCGATACGCCGAAGTCCGCCACAGCGACAAAAAAGGCCGCTACGACGAAGCGTACGGCTCGCTCCGCCGCGACCGCGTCTAAATCCGCATCTAAATCGACTGCAGCCAAATCGACCGCAGCCAAGACCACGGCGACTAAAACGACCAAGAAGGCCGCCGAAACGCCCGCAGAGGCATCGAACACTGCGAAGCCTTCGGACGCCGCCAAAGCAGCGAAGAAGCCGGCTGTAGATAAGGAGACCGCGCCGAAAGCCAAGACGGTCAGCGCGGCACGGAAAACAACCCGCAAGCGCTCGTAGCTCGTCTGAGTTGGTAGTCTGGCAGCTGGTGTCAGACTACCAACTTCTTGGTATGCGTACATCTGGGTAGACGCAGACAATCAATTGAGGTCGTGAAGACATAGGCACCATCGAGGTTCCACTTCAACTGCGGAGCCATAAATACCCGGTAATTCAAGACATATCTAAGCTGCTCGTCAACGAAGAGTGGAGAGGGTATACCTCCCCAAACCTTCATCGCGCTTGCGACACCTTACACGCTACGTGTTTTCATAGAATTTAATCGCGTCATCGATGCTGCCTTCAAACATTGTCTTGCCATGATCGAGCACGATGCCGCGCGTACAGAACTCCGCAGCCTGCTTCGTTGAATGCGTGACGAACAGCACCGTCACGTTTTCCTTCTCGATGATGGAATTGACGCGCTTGCGGCACTTTGCGGAAAACTTTCTGTCACCAACTGACAAGGCTTCATCAACGACCAGAATATCGGGTTTAATCGAAGACGCGAACGCGAATCCCAAACGCGCACGCATACCACTCGAATAGGTACGCATGGGCTGGTCGATGTACTTACCGAGCTCTGAGAATTCAACGATCTCGGGAATGACTTCCTGCGACTCCTCGTCCGAAAGCCCCCAAAGCTGGCAGCGCATCTGGATGTTTTCCATTCCCGAGAGCTTCCTATCAAAACCAGCGGAAAGCTCGAGCAAGGCAGAAACGCGACCATGCACCTCAATCGTACCCGACGTGGGGAAGCACACGCCGGTAATCATCTTGAGCGCCGTCGATTTGCCGGCGCCGTTATCTCCCAGAAAGGCCAATGCCTCGCCACGTCGGCAGTTGAATGTAAGATTATCGCTCGCATTGATTTCATCGCATACGATACGATTGCTAAACGCCGCGATCAAACGTTGCCGATCGTTCTTATATAACTTATACGTCTTTCGCACATGATCGAAACGCACAGCAATCGGATTCGATGCGTCTTCATCACGGATAACGGTTGCTTCACCGTAATCAATGGCAGGTGCCACCATCTTAGATGACATCGGGCACCTCCTTGTACAAACGCTTGAAATTACGCAAGGCGAGAATGATGACGATAAGGAACGTGATGAGGAAGGGGACGAGCTCATCGGGACGTGTCCAGAACCACTCTTTATAGACAAAGCAGTTACGCACCGCTTGGCAACACCAGGCAACCGGATTGAACGCCATAATGGTTTGGAACGTCGACGGAAGCGATGTCAGCTGAAATAAAATACCCGACAACCAGAAGAACGGCGTGGTAAGCGTCTTGATAAGATTGGCAAAATCTTTGGAAACCGCACCTAACGGCGACAGCATGATCGACCACGCGACCCAAAAGACAAACATGATGATCATGACCAGCGGCAGCTGCAGAATATAGCGTGAAATATGCACCCCTACCAGCAGGCACACGATGATGGTAAACAGCATCGTACACGCAAAGATGATCATAAGCGACATAATGTAGAAGGTCGAAATGACCGACAGCGGAAACTTGATGCGATTGACCAAGTAGGAGTAACGGTGGTAGACATCACTGCCGATGTTGATGGCATCCGACATGAAGAACCACGGGAACACACCCGTCGCAAGCCAGAGCAAAAATGGCTGCCCGTTGATATCGGAACCATGGCGCATGCCGAATGAAAGCGTGAACCAGTACACCAAAATATAGACTGCAGGCTTCGTAAAAAGCCATACTTTGCCCAACGCTGCGCCGCGATAGGTCTTGATCAGATCGAATTTGGCAAGATCCCAGATCTGATGGCGCCATTGCCAGTTTTCAATGAGGATCTGCTTTAGGGTGCTTAACACCGACCGACCTCCTTAAGGGAGAACAACGAAAGTATTCTATACCTCAAATCGGTGCTGCTTAGTACAATGAACGTCGTTCGCAAAACATACCCATGCGTTACCCGCAACAAACATGAACGCTTCACAGGCCTATGCTTTTTTGTTATTGCCTCATCGCGTTCACATGGTTGCCTTATGATACCTGCGATAGCTATTGCTTCTCTGCCTGAAGGGATGCCCGTGATTCAGCTTCTTGTCAATCTGGCCTCGCGCATCCTCGCGCTGCTCTATGGGTTGATTCGCCGTGTTTGCAAGAGCCGAACCCAAATCGTATGCATAAGCAGGCAAACCGACGGAACAACCGTTGATTTTGAACTCATTCGAGACTATATAGCTGAGCATAACCCCTCATATCGGGTGGTGGTGCTTGCAAAGACGCTTTCAAGCCCGCTACGCTACCTATTTCACATTCCTCGTCAAGTGTATTACCTCGCTACGAGCCAGGCCGTAGTGCTCGACTCCTACTGCATCGCGGTGAGCCTCCTTGGTGAAGCCATTCAGGAGCCTGTTATTCAACTTTGGCACGCCATGGGCAACATGAAGAAGTTTGGCTATGCTGCGCTCGATACATCAGAAGGCAGATCGTCAAAAATCGCCCGCATCATGCATATGCATGAGGGCTACAACTGCGTCGTCATCTCGTCTCGCGCGTTTATCGATGACTACGTCGCGGGCTTTAACATTAACCCTGACATTGTCTTCGAGTGCCCCCTCCCTAAGACCGACCTGATCCTAGACCCTGTTCGTCGATCAAATATGCGTGAGAAGATTCTCGCCAAGCACCCCGAACTCGGCGAGAAGCAAAACATTGTCTACTGCCCCACGTTCCGCAAACCCGTGAGCGCATACGATGCAGACGCCCTGGAGCGCCTAGCAGATGCAATCGATTACGATCGCTTCAACTTGATCTATAAAAAACATCCGGTAAGCACGCTGCGCTTTTCAGACAACCGCGTTCTTCAGGATGAAGATCCTGAACTCGATATGCTCTATATCGCAGACTACGTGGTAAGCGACTACTCAACCGTCATCTATGAGGCAGGATTGCTTGCCATTCCCGTATACCTGTACCTTTACGATGGAAGCAGCTATCCCATGCGGCGCGGGCTCAACATAGATGTCGAGCATGACGTTCCAGCACCCAAAGCAGCCGACCCGCTCGAGCTCATGCGCCTCATTCAAAACGATGCCTTTGATGCCGGCGCTTACGCCACGTTTATCGCGAATAATATAACCGTCCCGTCCAACGAAAGTTGCACCGAGCGTCTTGTCAAGCACATCATGAGCATGATCGACAATAGCTCATGCTGAATCATGCACGAGAGTGCACGAGAGCGGAAAACGCCGCGCTAACCTGCGCTATTTACCTAATACGAGTCTAACGGCCTTATGATGACTCTTCCCCTTACGACTCCAAATACGCTATCAAGCGCTCATACATATCGGCAAGGCCAACGTGCGGTTTCCACCCGAGGCTAGACAAGCGAGAGACGTCCAACGGAAGATGATGCTCGGGCGGATAGGGTGCCGTGGGATCAACATCGATAACGACACGGCTTTTGCCGTGGGAAAAACGAGCCAGCACCATCTCGGCCATCTGACGAACCGACGAATAGGTTCCGGGATTCGCAACGTTATAGGCAACGCCCGGCGCACCCTGAATAAGAATCGTCATGATGGCCGCCACAGCATCGGCTGTATACGCATACATGCGGGTGCTTTCGCCGGTCGTCTTGAGGGTGATATCATCTCCACGCATAGCCGCACGGGCAATCTGGGCAAACAGCCTCCCGTCGTTTTTGGGAATGCCTGGGCCAAACGTTTGCGCCAAGCGAGCGATCTTAACATCGACCCCATACTCAGAGGCGAAGGCAACGCAGTAGTTTTCGGCCATACGCTTGCCCTCGGGGTAGCAGCTTCGAACGCTCGAAATATCCACTTGCCCCGTTAGTGACTCGGATAGCAGGCGTGATGTACCCGGCTGTTTGTTGCCGTCGCCATATACCTCCATACTCGAGATATACACCATGGAATGACAGCCATGATCGCGCGCATACGCAAGAACGGAACGCGTTCCCTGCACGATGGCATCGGCTGTTTCGACAGGATGAGAGGCGAAAAAGGCAGAAGCTGTTGGGCACGCCGCATGAATGATGTAATCACATGCGACATCGAGGGAAAAGTCACAAACATCTTCAACGACGAACTGAAGCAGCGCATCATCATATTCCGCAAAGAGAGCGCGGGCTTTATCCTCGTTGCGCACCAACGCATAGACGGTTATGCCAGCACCCGTGCGATTGCGCTCGAGGAGCACGCGCACGCACAGCGAGCCGATAAGCCCCGTCGCACCAGTTACCAGAACCGACGAACCGTCGAGCGCGCCCCAATCAATAGCATCGTTCGATGCAAGGTCACGGTATTCACTTGAGATGTCAAACACGGCAAGCTCCTATAGTCCCATAATCTGCTGATTCTCCCGAGCGTCCATAATCGCTCGGAAGATATAGAAATCCGGGGGATTAGTGATCTTGATGTTCTCGCTCCCACCCTCGACCACATATAGGTCATGGCCGTAGTTGCTCATAAGATACGCGGAATCGATGAAATCATCGCGGCCTTCCTCAAGCGCCTTCTCGTGCGCACGGCGAATATCATCGAGGTAGAAACACTGGGGAGCGCGAGCCAAACGACAAGACTGACGCTCGATCATGGAGTAGATCTTTCCCCCCTCCTCTTGAACGATCGTCTCGGTGGCGGGAACGACCGTCACAGCGCTGCCGTGCTCCTTGACGCAGGCGATGCACTTGGTGATGGTATCTCCATCGAGCAGCGGACGAACTCCGTCATGAATGAGCACGATAGAGTCGCCGGGGAAGAGACGAGCCGCTTCGAAAATGCCATTTCTAATTGAAGCTTGACCGGAATCTCCCCCCGGAATAATTGAAGCGACCTTCGTGATACCGTCTTGCGCTATCAGACGCTTCAGGGTGGCGATCCAAGGCTCAAGGCACACGACAACGATCTTGTCGATATCAGGATGCTCGTCAAACCGCTCCAACGTATAGATAAGAATCGCCTTGCCGTGTAGCTTGAGAAATTGCTTAGGCGTTGTCTTGGTGTTCATGCGCTGACCCGTACCGCCGGCAAATACAATAGCAATGTTCACAGCATCTCATCCTTTCGAACACCATCGACAGATGTCCTTCGGACCAATCATTGGTAGATAGCGACCTTGGCGCCATTGGCGATATTATGGTAAAGCCCTCTGGCGCTGACAAGCGAGAGCCTCTCGCATCCATGGGAAATATCCATTCGCCATCGTTCCATCATCGACAGGCGAAGCCACAGCATCGCCTGATGCAACGAATTCTGACCCTCGCCCCTATTCGCACGATCAATTTTGATCCTCAATCATCCATACGGCGCGAAAATCGGAGAGGTGCGACCAGAGGCTCGATCGAGCTTGGTTCCGATTGGAGCGTGTCTCCTGCCGAAAGCACAAGAATGTCGCTACTTCTTATGGACACGCCGATATGGACGCCCGACCAAAAACGGAAGCCAGCGCTCTATCACATACACCGTGGGAATAAGCAGAAAAACGATGATGAGCGCAAACCAGAACGAGTGCGCGGCAGCAAAGCCACTTGTAAGCGGAAGCTGCTCAAAAAACCTCATAAGCGGAACATGAAAGCCCAAGAATGCAAGCGAGTGCTTGCCGATAAACTCAAGAGGGCCGTTTGCGGGCATACGCATGAACATCAAAGCCACGCCAATGCTTATCCCCAACGAGCTCGTTAATGCCAACGCCATCACGTTGTAATCATTATCTGCAAGGGAGATCTTCCCGTTGGCAAATGCTGCCCAAGTGCCTATCGCGATGCAGGCGAGAGCGACTGCAACGACGACGTTCGAACGAGCATCATCTTCTATCGAATCCTTTAATTCGAGCGCCTTCTCAAACAACATATTGCCAATATGAAAGAACACCATGAAAAGCATCACTTCTTGGAGATGCCAGGGAAGTCTTATATCGACGAACTCCGATATAAACAATCCCGCGAGAAAGCAAGCGATGATCGAGGTAGAAAGCGGAACCTTCCCTTTTGCATTGAAGTCGCAAATAAGCCAATACCCGACAGCCGTTGCAAACAAGGCCGGCAGAAACCAAAGCGCTCCGTTTGGCATCTTTACCAGGTTCTGATCGGAAGGAAGGATTCCCAGAAGCAAGGTTTGTATTGAAACGTCGCTATCGCCTAAGACCCTCCAATTTATATACCATAGCGGTATATTTACCAGATACAGACAGAGATAGGGCAACAAAAGCCGCTTTGCCTGCTCTTTGATGCAGCGTAAGCATGAATGGTATTTTGAATATCGAAACGTCATGCCCGAAACCATGAAGAACAGCGGCATATGAAACGAATAGATCCATATCTCCAGTTCTTCTGACATGCTCTCTGGATGACCAAGGATCACGCAAACCATTGCGAAGCCACGCAGCATATCAAGCCATACGATGCGTTTTTTGTCTGCCATCATACCCCCATGAGAACAGCCAGCACCATCACAACAGAGAAGCAGAATCGTCAGGTGAACAAAGGACCCAACCCTTAGCAACCCGGTTGTATTTAAATATGAAAGGACGCGCGAACAGCTCAAAGCCCCACCTTACGAGGAGCGATGCACCCCCTCTCGCAATAGCCTATTTTGAACAGGCTTTGCAGCATGCACGAGAGCAATCGAAAGCACCACGGAGGCAACGATCAACACCAGTTCGATCGAAATCCGATACGGATACGCTCCAAAAAACTTAAGAACCCTTCGAACAAAAACGTGAGTCATGTAGAGCTCAAGCGTATATGCCCCTACAAGGGATAATAGGTTCACAAGAGCCCCGTCAATGGCTCGCGTTGCATGTGCTGTCTCGAGGGCTTTGAATAGAGCAACGACAAGCAAGCAAACAAAGAACGAAAAACCGAAACGAAGATATGAACCATAAATTGGAACCGTCCCCCAGCCGAGCGGAATAATCGCAACGTAGCATAAAGCCGCAGCGATCATAGCTACAGCAGGCGAGAACCTTCTCTGCTCATAGGAGCATTTGCCCATCCAAACACCGATGAAGAAAGCAGGGAATCGCGTTAGGAGCAGACTGACGCGTATGTAGAAATCATAAAAGTTATCGCGCAATGCAAACGATACGGCGGTTGTTATCAGGCAAAGCAGCGCAACACGGGCAAGTTCCACCCAAACATTGCGCGCATTGTCTATAACGGAAAAAACGAGCGGAAATATGAGATAGCAAATCGATGCCATTGCGAAATACCAAAGAAGCTTCTCTCCCTTGGTAAACAGGGTTATGAAAAAGACGTTTTCAAAAAGACCAACCAGTCCAAATTTCCCTCTTAGCAGAAGGTAGATAGCCCATGCGGGAGTCGCGAAGAGAACATACGGCACCAACAGGCGAATAAACCGCTTCTTGTAAAACGTGCGCAGCTGCGGCTTGCGTTTCCAAGAATAGTACAGGCCTAGGCCAGACAAAAGTAGAAAAATATCTACGCCAGAGCTGCGCACAAGCGTGTAAAACAATTCAATGAAGCCCGTAAAACGCACCTGGTAAATCTTGCAGTCCTCGGTAAAGTGAAAGAATATGATTTGCAGAATCTGCAAACCCATCAGGGCTCCACGATACTCAGATAACAACGCAAACGTCGCACGATACCTGTTATCTACCCTATCGCTCGCATTGTCGCTCAACAGACCCACCAAACCAAACTACGATGAAAGACGCACCCCCGGTATATCCTTTTCAAAGAGTATGGTATCGATAATCCTATCGCTTGCAAGGCCGCTTCTCTCCCGTGCTCGGTCAACGGTTGCGGGGTCGGGAGTCACCGATTCATACGAGCTCTCGGAAAGCACGCGGATAAAGTCTTCAAACGTATCGCATACGACACCCGGAGCCATCTCGTTGACAGGGCGCTGAACACCGCGTGTAGCGGAATACACGTCGCGATCGGGTGTAAAGAAAACTACCGGCTTATCGAGCAGCAGATAGTCGTAGAAGCACGATGAATAATCGGTGACCAATACATCGGACACATGGAACAGCTCGTTGATGCTCTCGCACGAAAGGTCGAGGATTCGGTCGGCGTAGCGCTCGTCAATCTCGGGCGGCTTCGTAATGAAGTGGTGCATCTCGAAGATGAAATAGCTATTGGTATCGACGCACATGGCATACAGCGCATCCATATCGATGAACTTGTACGGATAATAAGCCCCTCGCTGGCCGGCCCCTCGAAACGTTGGCGCGAACAGAATGGTTCTGCCTTTTCCCAGCATGGGATAACGAGTTAAAAGATCCTCGCGGGCACGTTCGGCCACATCGTCATCAAGAAAATGATCGAGACGAGGCATGCCTGTCGCAAGCAGCGCCTCTTTCTCGATGCCAAAGACCTCAGAATAGATGTCTCGCAAACCGGCATTCCCGACAAGAGCATAGGTGTATTTGCGGTGCCCCGATGCATACGGGTCCGGAGATCCCGTCAACCCGAAGCGCGCGTAACCAACCGATTTAAAACCCACGCCAGCATGCCAAAGCTGAGTGAGAACCACGCCGTCTGCAGGCGTTATGAAATTGAAGATAGGAGTGTAATCGTCGACGAAGATGTAGTCGCTCTTAGCAATGGCCGCCATGTCGGCAAGCCAGCCAAAAACGCTTTGATGCTTAACGAAGACATTGTGGTAACGACATGTGATATCAAACTGTTTATCGATCTCCCGTTCGGCCATGCGCTGTTGCAAAGCCGCCATGTTCTCAGTGGGATGATCGCCGTTCTCCTTAAAAAAGAGAATCCGCTTCCCATCACGATGATGGCGTTGCGTAACTTCAATCACGTCATATATCATGCGCATGATGCGCTTAATGGTGAAAATCTTACTTCCACGCCTGACGCGGGGATTTTTGTTACGTCTAAAGAACTCAGGCTCAAGCGCGATATAGAGCGCACCTTCAGCGTTCGCCTTTGCCACCAACGAGACCGTGTATGCATATGTATTCCTTGCGTAGCGATATACCATAGAATACTGCGAGAGGTCGTTGATGATCTCTTGCGCATAGGTAATACCATGCGTGTCGTAGGGATGGTTCGCTACATAATCAAACCCCTCAGAACGAATATGCTCTTCGAGC
This sequence comes from uncultured Enorma sp., assembly GCA_964624825.1. GTDB lineage: Bacteria > Actinomycetota > Coriobacteriia > Coriobacteriales > Coriobacteriaceae > Enorma. The sequence goes on from CAZUYD010000003.1 coordinate 57,216, forward strand.
AGCTCAGGAGTCTCGTCAAAATCAATCTCTGGATGATTGCGCCTCACGTCGCGCTCCATGCGTGCTCGCAGATCTGGCCGAGCATGAAGCAATGTATCGATGTTTTCTAAAAGGTCGTCATCAAGTTTTTTGCAGATAATCCACTGACCCGCCGAAAGCACCGCGCGATCCCCCACGATGACCACGTTGAGACGCGCTAGATAGCGACCATCGTTTTGCATGGTTGTTTCAAAAGGAATAAACCGCTGCTCCTTGACACGGTACAGGTACAGCTGCTCGGCATATGCAGATTGGTACCGCAGCTCAAAGAAGGTTCTATTCCAAGAAATCTGCTCTATATGCACCATGAATGTGTCCTGCGTCTCGTCAAATAGTTTCAACTTCCGACCGCCTAGCGCATCGACAGCAAGCCCGATGCAACAGGCGATACAACAACCGATAGCATATCACAGGCCACCAAAGAGACTCTTAGACGCTATGCGGCAGCAAGATGAGATGCGATTACGCTTGAAACTCACGATCGTGCTGCCCAACACAACACTACCCAAGCCGCTAAGATTGCAGCAGACAGGCGGAGGGACTTCCTGTGCAGAATCTGAGCGGGTTTTTAGCTTGTGAATGCACTGATTGGCATCTTCAACGCTGATGCCGAAGATAAGGCCGACACCATCGTCGCTGCATATTCGCTCCCCTATTTCAGTCGTCTCAATTTACACCGTCACCACGAACTGGAACACTCTATGAGCAACATCCCATCGCCTCTCGGCCTCCCCTTCTCCTAATTCCTATGATTCGCCTACGTTGATGCTGGTGATAATGGGCGCGGGCCTATGGACGAACGCGAAGGGGCGTCTACTACCGACCTTAACGGCAAGCTCATTATGGACGCAGGGTCTATGGGCGCACGCGAAGGGATCCTTTCTACTGTCACCCACATGTTGTTGCGAGCAATGGCACCATGCTGGACTGACGCCAGGCATTCATTTTTCTCGCAAAAGCACGAAAAAGACCTTGCGCAGTCGCCTGTTCTACCGTAGTATAGTTTGCTGCGCGCGGTTGGCCGCACGTAACGCCACTGGGATGTCGTCTAATGGCAGGACAGCGGATTCTGGTTCCGTCAATGGGGGTTCGACTCCCTCCATCCCAGCCATATGGCCCGTTCGTCTAGCGGTTTAGGACGCCGCCCTCTCAAGGCGGAGATCACCAGTTCGAATCTGGTACGGGCTACCAAACATGATGATCCCGGTGCCTTCGCGCCGGGATTTTTGGTTTGTATGCACGTCCGCGGTACCCATAGGCCAGCCGTCTTGTTTGCGCGCGCCCATGCTCCGTGTGCCACCGCCTTATTTGCCGCCGCTACGCCACCTCGCCGTTTCGCATCGTTGATCGAGCTGGGAAGTCCGTTCTTAAGCTCATCTCGCCTTGAAAGATGTCAACGTGAGACCCTCATTGAGAAAATGTATACACAGCTGGCGCTACCAGGGAACATACGAAGAAGAATGCATAGAAATCTCCGCTATGCCCTCGCACTCGTTGCTTTTCACTCTCCGCCTGGCCAAAAAAGTACGATAGGTGGCACATGCCGACTGATTCACCATCATCAAAAAGCGGAAAACCGCCCTGCACGACGTCGATATTGTCCAAAATGGATGCTTCAAAGCATTTTGTAAGCACAAACGGCTCGTAAAGCGCGTATGCACAGGGCAACGAGAGGCTTATTGCGCCACCTATCGTACCTTTTTGGCCACCAACGGAAAACGTTGCGTTAATTTTGGCCGAGAGTCGCCCTGCAGCCCGTTATCGCTTCGGCTCCAACACGTCTCCTATACCGCACACGGCAAGATTGTGATACGGTACATCAACCCGAAGGAAGACCTTGCACCGCTTGCGCGCAAGCTTAGCCTAACCGAGGTCTCGGCATCCACGTTCTTCGACCCGCACGTCCTGTCCTTTGCGCGAAATTACATCGCACGTGGCGGGTTCATCGACCAGCGCGGTCTCATACGCCTCGGGCGCGAAGCGCACGCTGTTGACGACGTTTTGACAGAAAGCGAACTGTCGATAAACAGACAGAAAGCAGCAGCATGTGTCTACCACGCGCGATGCGCCCGCGAGCAGCCGTGTTTCACGTGTTTCATGCGTTTCATAAGTCAACTTTTCAAGTTTGGCGACACTTTCCGAGAGTTTGCTGAGTATTCCGCGCATCGCCGCAAAAGAAACTGCAGGTACAGGGCTTGATGTTTTCTCGGCTACTTCATAGATGCCTCAAATGTGTCGCCAAAGTTGAAAAGTGAGTGAAATAACCCCATGAAACCCCGCGAAACGCGATGATCCGCGCGCTCGGCCACCGAACTACCGAAGGTCACCGTCCCAGAGCGGGGTGCCCAGAAAGTCATCGTCGAAGGGAATGGCATCCGGAAGAGGCACATCACCATCCGTGGCAACAACCAGGTAATTATCCTCACCGCCAAGGCGCTCATCTGAGGCAATCAACACCTGCACGCGCGAGAAGACCTGGAAAAGCGTTGCCACGACGTCGCGCAAAAAAGCGAGCTCGGAGCCGTTCTCACGCGAAACGACATTCACAAGGTAGAGACCGCCAGGCGTGAGCCGATTGCGCACAGCCCGCGCCGCCTCGACCGTCGCAAGCGCTCTGACCGGCTCGCTCCCGCAAAACGCATCGTTCACGATGGCGTCGTACGGTTCGCCCGCACGAGCAAGCGTTACGCGCCCATCCTCGCAGTACACACGCAGGCGTCCTTCAGCATGGACCTCGGCTTCGTCGAGGAAAAACCAGGTGCGTGCAGCATTGATAATCGCGGGATCAAGCTCAGCAACGTCGATAGCAACCTGGGGATAGTGCAGCGCCACGTGCTTTGGCCACGCAAATCCGCCGCCACCGATGGCAAGCACGCGTTGCACGCCGTGGCCATACTGAGCACGCAGTGTATCATCGGCTGCAAAGGCGGCGTCGAATGCCTGCTGGTACGCAAAGACGGGTTCGAAGCGACGCTCATCTAGATAGGTTGCCGACTGATAGACCCCACCTTGGCTGAGCACTCGAATGCGCGAGCCATCAGGCGCGCGGCGCGTGCGCACCACAGCCCATCCCTTGCTCATCCGCACAACGTGCGGCACGAATCGAATCCACGCCCATGAGAGCACAACCGCCACGATCACCAGGAGCGCAAACGCAGCGCCCCTATTGCCGGGCATCTGAGCAAGCTGAAATGCAAGCGCCACCACCAAGATGACGATGACAGACACCGCGCGCTCATATCGTTCACGGCCCAAACCCGCGAAGGCTCGCTTCTGGCGCCCTGACGCGCGATCTTCGCGCAACGCTTGCTCGCCGTGCGGCATCCGCTCGCCGCACGATGCCTGCTCGCTGTGCGACACCTGCTCGCTCATAACAGCCTCCTTTGCAGATAGAGACCGCGATCATAGCCCCTGCTTACTCTGCCTCCGCGTTTTCGCTGCGCTGGCGCGCGCGCCCCGCGCGCACCCGCTCAAACATGCGCCGTCGCTCCTTGCCGACGATGCGCTGCAGGACTGAGCCAACAATAGAAGCCAGCACCTGCTGGAACAACGTGCCCATCATAACCGGTATGATGGCAGACCCCGGAAAGAACTCCGCCGCTATCACCGCGCCGGAGGAGATGTTGCGCAAACCGACGCAAAACACGATGGTGAAGAGATCGGGCATCGACGCATGAAGCACGCGAGCCACGATCAACCCAAGCACGAACCCAAAGCACGAGAAGCAGAGGATAAACGCCGCGGACTGCAGCACGACGATATCGAACGAACGGAAATACGGACCCAGCCCGGTAGAATTGCAGGTAACAACCACCACTGTTAGCAAGCGGCAGATAGGGCCGAGGTTGGGCGACAACGTCTCATGTCCCCACCCGTGCGTCAGCTCGTTGAGCGCAACGCCCGCAATGGCCGGAATGGCGACCATGAATAGCAAGTCGCTCATCATCGACATCGGATCGACCGCCACCGTGGCGCCCATGAGCAGCTGGATGACGAGCGGAATGGTGAACGGGGCGCAAACCGTCGAGATCAAGATGGCGGCCAGGCCAAGCGAGGCGTTACCGTGAAACATATCGATCCACATGAAGCTCACCACGGCGATGGGAATGCTGTACTCGACCACGATGCCGGTCACGATCTCTTGATCGGTGAAGCACAGGCTGCCGAACGCGTGAGCCAAAAACGGCATGATAGCGGTCGTGCATACAAGGATCACCAAAAGCTTGAACGGATGACGGAACGTATCGATAACTTGACTAATGCTCGTGTTGAGCGAACCTTGGAAAGTGATGACGGCGAACAGCGTGGGCACGATGGCTTTAACGGGTGCGAGCTGGTTGGCGAACAAAATCCCCGTCACCACACAAAGCGGCATGAAGATCGGCATGTGCGAGCCAACAAAGGCACCCAAGCGCCTAACGACATCCATGGTATGCATCCTCCCTGCGCATGCACAGCTACCGCGCCGTTTTGCAGAAATGGCACTCCGTTTAGCCTACCGTGACGGGCCAGCCGCAAACCGCAAAACAGAGGACGTTACACACCATTTGTAAAACTCTGTGCGCCAGACCATGTGCCGCACATGAACGACCACGGCCTTATGCGTGGTCGACAGCATGTGTGACGGCGGGACTCGAACCGCTCAGGTTATTGCGCCTTCATGGCGCTGCTCCCTCAGAGCGAGCAGATGCAGAAATTTCGGTGTCAAGATCGATCTCGGGCACGCGCGCGAGCTCGGCAAGCGTCACGCCGTCCACGTATGCTTCAATCGCCGCTTCAAGGCCGGTCCAGAACTTCACCGTCGAGCATAAATCGGCACGATGGCATCCGCCGTCAAGCCCCTCGCAGGCAACCGGTGCCGTGGAACCCTCGGCCGCACGCAGGATGTCGCCGGCGCGAAGCTCCTCCGCAGGCTGCGCAAGCGTGTACCCACCGCCCTTGCCACGAACGCTTTTGAGCAACCCGGCCTGCATGAGCGGGCGAACAAGCTGTTCGAGATACTTGAGCGAGATACCCTCGCGTGCGGCAACCTCGCGCAGAGCAATCTTGCCCTCAGCATCGCCAAATGCAGCTATGTAGATCATGAGGCGCAGCGCATAGCGTCCCTTAGAAGATATGAGCATGTCGCCTCCCTCGGTGCTGTTTACCTATGTGCCCGTGTTTTGCATTCTGGTGTGAGCACGAAACCAGGCACGTCATACATCATGCACAAACCTGACGCGAATTCCTAGTGGAATAGTCGGAATTAACCTTGACTTCAACCGTATTCATCTTATCTTTATTCCGAGAGAATTCCTAGGATTAAAACACGATGGCGCAATCCGCACATCGTTGCGTCCCAAGATAAGGAGCCAACATGTCCGTCGCACCCCTCCTCTCCATCGAGGCGCTCACCGCCTCGGTCGATGAGAAGACCATCCTCCATGATATCAACCTCACCATTCCTGCCGGCGAGACCCACGTGCTCATGGGGCCAAACGGTGCCGGAAAGTCAACGCTCGGACACCTGGTGATGGGCGACCCGGCCTATACGCAAGATGCCGGGCGCATCGTGTTTAACGGCGAGGACATCACCGAGCTCTCACCCGACAAGCGCTCGCGCGCGGGGCTTTTCCTCTCCTTCCAAGCGCCGGTCGAGATTCCCGGCGTGCCGCTTTCGAGCTTCCTGCGCGCTACCATCGCTGGCCGTCCAGGCTTGGAGATGCGCGGCAAGGAATTCCGTCGCCGCACGAAGGAGCTTTGCGCCGAGCTCAACATGCCGACCGCGTACCTCAACCGCGAGCTGGGCGTCGGCTTCTCGGGCGGCGAGAAGAAGAAAGTCGAGATGCTACAGCTGCTGCTTCTCCAGCCCAAGCTCGCCATCCTCGACGAGACCGATTCCGGTCTTGACGTCGATGCCCTGGGCGTGGTGAGCCGCGGCATGGGGCTGTATCGCGAGACGACCGATGGCACCCTGCTCATCATCACCCATAACACACGCATCTTGGAACACCTCGATGTCGACCGCGTCCATGTGATGGTGGGCGGCCGCGTGGTGCACGAGGGCGACGCGTCGCTCATCGGCTGGATCGACGAACACGGCTTTGAGCGCTTCGAGGCGATGGCGGGCGAGCAGAGCGGCGCGGCAAACAGCACCAGCACCGATGACCCCTCCCCCGCCGACGTCTCGGCTGTCTTCGAGCGCTAGGAGGCAGCCGTGGCCAAGAAACGCACCGAGGTCGCGGACATCAACCGCGCCCTCTATGACATCACCGATAGCGAAGAGGGCTTCGAGCGGCTTGACGCTGGCCTCACGCCCGAAATCGTGACGGAGATCAGCCGGCGTAAGGACGAGCCGCAATGGATGCTCGACTTCCGTCTGAAATCGCTCGAAACCTATCAGCGCATGCCCAACCCCACGTGGGGGCCTGCCATCGACGGGCTCGACATGGAAAACATCGTCACCTATGTGAAGCCCAACACCGAGCAGCAGGCCACGTGGGACGAGGTGCCCGACGACATCAAAAACACCTTCGAGCGCCTGGGTATCCCCGAGGCCGAGCGCAGCTATCTCGCCGGCGTGGGCGCCCAATACGACTCGGAGCTCGTCTATCACAACATGCAGGACACCGCGGCCAAGATGGGCATCGTCTACTCCGGTATCGAGGAGGCACTGCACGTGCCGCGCTGGGAGGCACTCATCCGCGAGAAGTTCATGACGCTCATCCCGCCCCGAGGCCACAAGTTCGCCGCGCTCCATGGTGCGGTGTGGAGTGGCGGCTCGTTCGTCTACGTACCCGCCGGCGTGAAGCTCGACTTTCCGCTGCAAAGCTACTTCCGCTTGAACGCCAAGGGCGCCGGCCAATTCGAGCACACGCTCATCATCGTGGAAGATGACGCAGACCTGCACTTCATCGAAGGTTGCTCCGCCCCTAAATACAATGTGGCAAACCTCCATGCCGGCGCGGTCGAGCTCTTCGTGGGCAAACGCGCACACCTGCGCTACTCCACGATCGAGAACTGGTCGAAGAACATGTACAACCTGAACACCAAACGCGCCCGCGTGGACGACGAGGGCGAGATCGAGTGGATCAGCGGCAGCTTCGGCAGCCATGTGGGGTACCTCTACCCCATGAGCATACTCAACGGTCGCAAGAGCCGGTCGAGCTTCACCGGCATCACCTTTGCCGGCACGGGGCAAAACCTCGACACCGGCTGCAAGGTAGTGCTCAACGCGCCCGAGACGAGCGCCACCGTGGAGACCAAAGGCATCTCGAAGGGCGGCGGCGTTCAGACCTTCCGCAGCTCCGTCGTGGTGACCGAAAAGGCTGAGCGGGCAGCGGTAAGCGTGAGCTGCCAGTCGCTCATGCTCGACGACGAATCGCGCTCAGACACCATCCCCGCAATGGATGTGCGCGCCAAAAACGTGGACATTGGGCACGAGGCCACCATCGGGCGCATCGGCGACGACAAGGTCTTCTACCTCATGAGCCGTGGCGTCTCTGAAGAGGAAGCGCGCACCATGATTGTGAACGGCTTTGCGAACCCCGTCTCGAAGGAACTGCCGCTCGAATACGCCGTCGAGATGAACAACCTCATCAAACTCGAGATGGAAGGGGCGATCGGGTAATGTCTCATGCATCCGTTACCCCAAATGGCGATCACATACCGGGCGTTACCATTCCACGTGCGAACGCGATGCCTGCTTCCACCTGGAGTTGGTTGAAGATGAACGATACCACGGTCGAGATGCCGGAGGGTCTTGCCTTCGCAGGCTGTGCGGGCGTTGATGTCGCGGTACCGGCCGATGCGCGCGGCACCTTTAAGGACTTCACCGACGCGCTCGCCGCGGCGGATGCGCGCTTCTCGCATCGCCGCGCCGCCGCCCCCGGCGATGCAGCCGACCGGGCACGCGCCGGCGCGCCGGACGAAGCGGAAGCCCTCGATGTGCCCGCCCTGTCCCGCTATCAGCAGCGCGCGGTGCACCTGGAGGAAAAACGCGGACCTGCTGGCTCGTTCACCCATGGCATGGGCGAAGAGACCGCGCAGTTTTTGCGCGGCGCAGCGGGCGAGCCCATCGTGATCTGCGCCAGCGCGGGCTCGCAAGTACCTGCGACGGTGCGTGTCAACGGTATAGATGGAGCTGTCTCGGCCGCCGACATCGCAATCGTCGCCGCGGCGGATAGCGCCATCGACCTCACCGTATCGCTCGACTCCCCCAGCGCGGGCGCAGGCGTTGCCGGCGTGCTGCTCTCGGTTGTCGCTGGCGCGCGCGCACGTGTTTTCATCACCTGCGTTCAAACCCTCGACGATTCCTGGCAGGCGCTGGATAACTCGGGCTACTTCCTCGACGAGGGCGCACGCGTCGAGGTTCGCCATGTCGTCCTCGGTGCGGGCGCTTCATACACCGGACTTGCCGCCGAGCTGTACGGCGACCAGGCGAACATCTCCGTTGATACCGACTACATCGGTGCGCGCAACCAGTCGCGCGACTTTAACTATCAGGTTCGCCAGATCGGGCGCAAAACCGAGTGCCTCATGGATGCCAATGGCGTGCTGGCTGGAACCAGCAAAAAGACCCTGCGCGGAACCATCGACCTGGTGCATGGCTGCAAAGGCAGCGAGGGCACGGAGCACGAGACCGTCCTTATTGCCGATGAGCATGTGGAAAACAAGACGGTGCCGGTCATCTTGTGCGATGAGGACGACGTTGCGGGCAACCATGGCGCCACCATCGGCCACGTACGCCCCGATCAGCTCTTTTACCTGCAGAGCCGCGGCGTCTCGCCCAAGGCGGCCGAAGCGCTGTTTCTGCGCGCCAAGCTTGAGGACGCTGCCTTTACCGCCCCCGATGCGCAGGTGCGCGCAGCCGTCGTTCGCCTGGGAAGCGCGCTGGTTGATAACTTTGCCGAAACCATTGAGGAGGATGCGGCGTGATCGATACCGAACATGTTGCCTGCGATACCTGTACCGCGCCTGAACCAGGCGTGCTCGACGTCTCCGACGAGGCTTCCCGCAGCTGGCCGCGCGTAGACATCGAAACCAATCCGTACAAGGCCGCGTTCCCCCTCTTTAGTCAGCATCCCGATATCGTCTTCTTGGATAGCGCCGCCACCGCCCAGCGCCCCGCATGCGTGCTCGACGCGCAACGCCGCTTCTACGAGACCATGAACGCGAACCCTTTGCGCGGGCTGTACTCGCTTTCGGTCGAGGCCACCGAGGCCATCGCGCAGGTGCGGGCGCAGATCGCCTCCCTCATCGGAGCCATCGACGAGCAGGGGCATCCGCGGTCGCGTGAGGTCGTGTTCACGCGCAACGCAAGCGAAGCGCTGAACATCGTGGCGAAGTCATTCGCCCCCCACGTACTCAAACCGGGCGATGAGGTGGCCATTACCATCATGGAGCACCACTCCAACCTCATCCCGTGGCAGCAGGCGTGTCGTGCCGCCGGGGCAAAGCTCGTCTACCTCTATCCCACCAAGACGGGCGAGCTCACCGACGAAGAGATCGCCGCCAAGATAGGCCCTCGAACGAAGATCGTCGCCTGCACGCACATCTCAAACGTGCTGGGCTGCATCACGCCGGTCAAGAAGCTCGGTGCGGCCGTGCATGCCAACGGCGGATACCTGGTGGTTGATGCCGCGCAGTCGGTGCCCCATGTGCCGGTTGACGTTCATGCGCTCGGCGCGGACTTCCTGGCGTTCTCGGCGCATAAAGCGCTCGGCCCCATGGGTATCGGCGTGCTCTGGGGACGCTACGACCTGCTCGATGCCATGGAACCGTTTCTTACCGGTGGCGAGATGATCGAATCCGTTACAGAGCAGGATGCCGTATGGGCGCCGGTGCCCGAGAAGTTCGAAGCGGGCACGCAGGATGCTGCGGGCATCTATGCGACCGGCGCAGCACTTGCCTATTTCACCGAAACCATCGGTTACGATGAGGTCCAAGCACGCGAGGCCGCGCTCGTGCACTATGCCATGAGTCGGATGGTCGAGCTTCCCTGGGTCAAGATCCTCGGCTCTATTTACTGGGATCGCCATCACGGCGTCATAAGCTTCAACGTGGACGGCATCCATCCGCACGACGTGGCGAGCATCCTCGATATGCAGGGCGTGTGCATCCGCGCCGGGCACCACTGTGCGCAACCGTTGCTTGCATGGATAGGTTGCGAGAACCTGGCGTGCTGCCGTGCAAGCCTTGCGTTCTACAATGACGCGCACGATGTCGATGCCTTCATCGACGGCCTTGCAACCGTTTGGACAACGTTTCATGGCTAGGAGTTCCGCATAAGATGAGCTGCCGCACGGCGCCAGCCCGAAGCTCTTCCCAGATTCTTTGCGCAGCGCCCCTGATGGCCAGCTCGTGGCAACCTTCTCGCAATGGCCTTCACGCGGCAGCCTTCTCGCATCGGCCTTCTCGCGGCGCTTCCTATGCCATGCGCACCACACCTATCTTGCGGCAAGGTTTCTACGATGCAATCGCTCGTTTTTTCGTAAGTGAGCGCTAGCTTTAAGAATCGCCCGGCATAGTACGGTAACGCAGTTTTATTTCCGCAGGTACATGCAGTGCGATTGGTTCGTATACTTGAGAGTGTCCGAATGTAGCACTCACTTGCGTAATTTCTGAACATGCCGCCCTCGAATGGAGTATCTATGGCGAACATCTACACCTCTACAACCCTCATGGAGCACAATTCTCACCCTGATTACAAATATGAGATGGCCGCGCCCACGCACGAGCACGACGGCATCAACCCAAGCTGCGGGGACGAGATCACGTTGCAACTACGCGTCGAGGGTGACGTGATTGAGGAAGCGAGCTTCACGGGGCATGGATGCGCCATTAGCCAAGCGAGCGCGGACATCATGGCCGACCTCATCACCGGCGAGACGGCTGAGGAGGCGAAGCGGCTCTCCGGGCTCTTCCTTGCGATGATTCGTGGTGAAGAACTCTCGGATGAGGATTACGAAAATCTGGACGAAGCGTCACAGCTGCGCGATATCTCGCACATGCCCGCACGGGTGAAGTGCGCCGAACTTGCCTGGCGCACCCTTGACGGCATCCTCGATGATTGTCAATAATCGAAGCCCGACAGGGCTGTGCCATCTGGGCCTGCCGCCCAGATGACACAGCTTCCGATTAAACAGGTCGGTGCTGCACTGTATCCTTCTATAGAAAACGAATTTCAGGAATCGGTCGCAAGCAGGACGGCGGATTCTTGCACCTCGCATCGTGTTTCATGGGGAGGCTGCGATCACTTTTCAAGTTTGGCGACACTTTTTGGGATTATTAGAAGTAGCCGAATAAACGGCAATCTCCGTACCTGCAGATTCTTTAGCAGCAATGCGCGGCATACTCGAGATACTTGCGGAAAGTGTCGCCAAACTTGAAAAACGGATGCATGAAACACATGAAACACGACCGCAAGCGGCGGACGGACGTCAATTTTGTCTATAACCCCAAAATTGGGGTAGTCCAACTTTCAGGGCATATTTGCAAGGCTTGAACTGCAGCGATATTGAAAGCCATCAACATTTTTGGCCTATAACCCTACAACCCGGAACTCGAGCCCTGGACCGAACTCGCATACACGAAAAAAGCTCCATTACTGGAGCTTGTCATAAACAATGGTGGACCGGCAGGGGTTCGAACCCTGGACCTTGGGATTAAGAGTCCCCTGCTCTACCAGCTGAGCTACCGGTCCAATTTTCAAGAAACCGTGGGGTGGGTACAGGGGCTCGAACCCTGGACCTCCGGGACCACAACCCGGCGCTCTAGCCAACTGAGCTACACCCACCGTGTTTCTACGTGCGCCAAAGCGCTTGACTATTATTGCAGTCTCCTGCCGACGACGCAAGCCTAAATATTAGTTTTTTTCGGCTCGCCCCAATCCTGCCCGACTATCCCGATGCCCATTTTCCAAGCAGCTAAAACGTCAGCGTCTCCGGTAGGCATCTCACCAGGCACCATTCTCGATAGCTCTAAGTCTCGCCCCTCATCATGCATGGCAAGATGGACTATCCGGACACCAAAATCGCGGTAGGTGAATTCGCTGCGGCCTGGAAGACATCATACGGCCGCACCGTGCTCTTCGCGTGGTAGCACCGGGTGCTGCCGAGTATTCGCCGACGAATTCCGTATACCGCGGTGCCGTCGGCCACAGCCGACGGCGCCCACTTTGTGTACGCGTTGCATATGTGATGCAACGCGTATCCAAGCCGCTGCAGGTGTGTTGCGGCGCAGTGCGGTTACAGAATCAATCTGGGCGCGACAAGCCTTGCGTCCTCAACCGTGCACAACCAACCAGCTCAAAAAAGACCCGCCGCCTGGCAAGGCAACGGGTCTGCAAAATGCACGGCAATATTGATTAGCCGCGTGCGTTAACCGTTCAGCGCCGCGTTCACCGCTACCGCACAGGCGACGGTCGCACCGACCATGGGGTTGTTACCCATGCCGATGAGGCCCATCATGTCCACGTGCGCCGGCACGGAGCTCGAGCCCGCGAACTGGGCGTCGGAGTGCATACGCCCCATGGTATCGGTCATGCCATACGAGGCAGGGCCGGCAGCCATGTTGTCGGGGTGCAGGGTACGGCCGGTGCCGCCACCGGAAGCCACCGAGAAGTACTTCTTCCCAGCCTCGAGGCGCTCCTTCTTATAGGTGCCCGCCACGGGATGCTGGAAGCGCGTGGGGTTGGTGGAGTTGCCGGTGATCGAGATGTCAACGTTTTCGTGCCACATGATGGCCACACCTTCGCGCACGTCATCGGCACCATAGCAGTTGACCTCGGCGCGCGGGCCATCCGAATACGGAATGGTCTCGACCACGTTGAGCTCGCCCGTAAAGTAGTCGAACTGCGTCTTCACATAGGTGAACCCGTTGATGCGAGCGATGATCTGCGCGGCATCCTTGCCCAGGCCGTTCAGAATCACGCGAAGCGGCTTCTTGCGCGCCTTGTTGGCGTTCATCGCGATGCCGATTGCGCCCTCGGCAGCGGCGAACGACTCGTGTCCAGCCAAGAACGCGAAGCACTCGGTGTCATCGCCGAGCAGCATGGCGCCCAGGTTGCCGTGGCCAAGCCCGACCTTGCGATCTTCGGCCACCGAACCCGGCACGCAAAACGCCTGCAGGCCCTCACCGATCATCGACGCGGCCTCGGACGCGCTCTTTGCGCCCTTCTTGATTGCGATGGCGCAGCCCATGGTGTAGGCCCACTTGGCGTTCTCGAACGCGATAGACTGGGTCTCTTCGACGATCTTACGGGGATCGATACCCTTGTCCTCGCAAATCTGCAGCGCTTCCTCGAGGGAGGAGATGCCCTGTTCGGCGAGCACCTTGGTGATCTTGTCGATGCGGCGCTCATAGCCTTCAAACGTAACAGCCATTATGTATTCCCTCCCTTTCTACTCGTGAACTGGGAACGTGCTGGCAACCGAATGCGTCTCCTCGTCGGTGCGCGGATCGATGTACTTGGCCGCGTTCTCCCACTGGCCATAGTGACCCATGGCGCCCTGGATAGCCTCCTCAGGCGTCTGGCCGGCCTTGAGGGCGTCGGTGAACTTGCCAAGGTTCATGAACTCGAACGCGATGATCTCATCCTTGTCGTTGAGCGCGAGACGGGTCACATATCCCTGGGTGAGCTCGAGGTAGCGCGCGCCCTTGGCCTTGGTGCCATACGTGGTACCCACCATGGAGCGAAGCCCCTTGCCCAGGTCGTCGAGACCGGTACCGACGGGCAGGCCGTCCTCGGAGAACGCCGTCTGGGTGCGGCCGTAGACAATCTGCAGGAACAGCTCACGCATAGCCACGTTGATGGCGTCGCAGACGAGATCGGTATTGAGCGCCTCAAGGATGGTCTTACCGGGAAGGATCTCGGCGGCCATAGCGGCTGAGTGGGTCATACCCGAGCAACCGATGGTCTCGACGAGCGCTTCCTCGATAACGCCCTCCTTCACGTTCAGGCTGAGCTTGCACGCGCCTTGCTGCGGTGCGCACCAACCGATTCCGTGCGTGTAGCCGGAGATGTCCTTGATCTCCTTGGCCTGGACCCACTGCCCCTCCTCCGGAATGGGCGCAGGGCCGTGGTATGCGCCCTTGGCGACCGGGCACATGTTCTCCACTTCTGCTGAGTACTGCATGCCTCTCCTCTCTGTTGTGCTTGATTCCGGCTAGCCATGGCGAAGTGGCCGGCCGGAGCCGACATGCATATTTATTTTAACTCGATTTGCAAGTCCTGTTCGGCGAATGGCGGGTTTTGTTTGGTCTACTTACACAGCGCTGTCAGATGCGGTGGTGCGGCGCAGAGAATCGACTCTGTCGGGCGTGGCGAAATCGGGCGTAGCGCAATCGGGCGCTGCGCAGCCAGGCACACCGTGATGATGGGACGGACCAGCCCCGTTAGGCGAATCAATATGGAGCCTGCTCGAAGATATCCTTCAACTGCCACTTATTCGACTGCCATCCATCCGCGACACGACCAGATACGCCAGCGCGACACCCGCCGCGGCGCCGCAGCAATCGAGCAAGACATCGGTCACCTGGCCAAGACGGCCATCTACGAACAACTGAATCGTTTCATCAATCGCCGGCACCGCCACCAAGAAGAGCGCGAGCGCAGACAGGGCGCCTCGAGTTGCACCGCGACCTGCATACACCGCCTGCGACGCACAGATGCCAAGCAATGCGTACTCGGTGAAATGCGCGGTTTTGCGCACCAAGAAGTTCGTGACCCACGCACTGGGCAGGCTCAGCGCCTCGAGCAGCGAACGGATGAGCTCCGTGACCGCAAGGCTCAAGCTCCCACTACCGCTTCCCGGCACCAGTGAGTTGCCCCATATGATAAGCACCAGCACGCATGTGGCGGAAAGCCATGGCTTGGAGACGCGCAACGCTACGCCTCCGCTTGGAGCCGAGGCATCGATGCGGTGCCTCCTTGGATGACGCGCAGGTACTCGCGACCCGAACGACGGACGCATGCAGACGGAACCTTGTTGAGTTCCTCTTCGATGAGGTCGTTCACATGCTGGTGCATCTGCGTCGCGCGGCGGCCTTCAGCGATCGCCTCCCTGCGATCGCAATCAATCGCGGCGGTCACCCGGCTTGAGTCGTCTTCCGCAATTGACGTTGTCGCCGTTGAAGGCGCCATATGGCGCGGAACATATCCTGTCTTCTGCTGATTGACCGAGGTGAACGGTGCATCTTCAGCAAGAATATCGAGCGCTGCCGCCCAAATGCTTGCGCGATCTTGGGAGCCTGCAGAAGCGGCGGGCTGAGCGCTCGGCGCACTCGCAGCAGTTGGTCCCACAGGGACATCAGTTGACACGCGGCTCACATTGTCTGTGAAATCGAACTCATAGGCATCGAGAGCATCGAGCGATGCCAGGGCGGCACGGCGCGCGGCCAGCATATCGCCATCATCTGTGGGCGCAGCCGTCTTCTCGCCTGGCATCTCCGCCTTCTCATGCAACACGGTTGCGCGCGGCTCGGGCTGCATAGGAGCAGCCGCGGGCGAAGCGCTCCGAGCGCCCTTCTGCTCGCGGCGCAACTCTTCAAAAGCAATCTCGTAGATGTCCTTCGAGCGGGACGCGTCGCAGCTAATGGGCGAATCATCCTGCATCAGCGAGTCGATATCTTTCCAGGCATCCTCTTCGGACATCGCGTCGTATGCGCGAGCGATGACGGGAACGCCTTTCGGCGCATGGTTTTTCCCGAAAAACTGCTCGACATCCGCTTGCTCTATTGCGACGTGCGCGTCTTGCGTGGCGCTCGCGTGCTGCGCATCGCGTCCGTCGCCCTCGTCCGCCGCTTCATCTGCACGACGACGCTCTTGATGCCGCGCGACTTCCGAAACAGCGCTCAGCAGCCCCACACCGGCAAGCGCGCCGACCGTAAAGGGCAACGCGGTTGAACTCACTATGCTGTTGGCATCGTCGAATGGAATCGTCACGACATAGGCGACAACAGGAATGGCAAACGCAAGTCCACACGAAAGGCCGGCATACACCGCATACGACGTTTTATTTGCAGCTGCCATCGTGACTCCTCCATCTTCTTCCCATGCCGCGGTGCGGCGCTGAGACCCTGTTTGCGCTCGCGCGAAGAAGATGCGTGGCTGCTTGGGTGTATTCGCCCTCTTGCAACGGTTGGTGGTTCAATTCAGCTGCATTTTCCGTCGCGATCGTGTCCCATATTATGCAAGTTTATCCCTATGAATGCAAGGTATCGGGGCCGACGTGTTACGCAAAACAGCAAGGGGGGGTATCTATGGCGTTAGCAGCTTTATCCTTTGGCATCTCAGGCTTTATCTCCAGCACGATGGCGTCATCACATTCGCGGCACACCGAACGCTCCGTACCGTCTCGCCGTGCAGCCGGCAAGGCTCCGTCCCAGCTACATTCGCGGCACGCCGGACGCTCCGCACCGTCCCGCGCATCGTTGAGAGGAGCGCCTCGAAGCGGCTGAAACAAGCTATTTGCACCCAGAATGGTAGCTTCAAATGGTAATTTGACACCCGCCGCCAGGCTAGCGCCTGCAGGGGTTTAAAACGACGCGCAGCGACACTGCTATACTAGGCTGGTTTACGCATGAGCCTATATGCACGTTCAATTGAATGGAACCGTCCATGAAATGTATTCACAACAGCCGGCTTTCGCAGTTTCGCATGCCATTCGGCGCAGTCGAAGTGGGCACCGATGTCACGCTTTCGGTGCGCGTCGAGGATGTGGAACCCGATACGGCGTCGATCGAGCTTCGTGTTTGGATAGATGGCGAAGGGGAGACGCTCCTCCCCTTGCGCCAGGGCGGCGATGGCATCTTCACCGTCACGCTCCCCTGCAGCCAGGCGGCCATCATCTGGTATCGCTTCAACATCACGGTTCCCGACGAGGCGAGCGCCGCAGACGACGACTCGCGCACCCGTACGAGCTGCTCGGACACGCCGCGCACACGCACGTGCTACCTGGGCGCGCCGCACGGGCGCACGGGCGGTGAAGGCGTGCTCTACGATTACCCAGAATGCCCTTCGTTTCAGATCACGGTCTACAAGCACCGCGCTGCACGCCCCAGCTGGTACGAGCAAGGCATGGTCTATCAGATCTTCCCCGACCGCTACCGGCGAGACCCGGCCTGGCGCGAACGCTGTAAAGCCGCGCTCGAACGGCCGAACGAGGGCGTGCCCCGTCGCATTGTGGATGATTGGGACGAACCGCCTGCCTACGATCGCAACGAAGACGGCAGCATCGCAAGCTGGGATATGTATGGCGGCTCGCTCGCCGGCATCACGGCCGACCTGGATCGCCTGGCCGAGATGGGCATCACCGCGATCTACCTCAACCCCATCTTCGAGGCGGCAAGCAACCACCGCTACGACACCGCGGACTATCTGAAAATCGATTCCATGCTCGGCACGGAAGAGGATTTCCGCACGCTGTGCCGCGAGGCGGACGCGCTCGGCATCTCGATCATCTTGGATGGCGTGTTCAACCATACGGGCGACGATTCGCGTTATTTCAACCGCTATGGCAACTATCCCGACCCAGGCGCCTGGCAGGACGAGAAGTCCCCCTGGCGCGATGCCTACGAGTTCAACGAGGACGGCACCTACAAATGCTGGTGGGGCGTGAAGAACATGCCCGACCTTAACCAGAGCTCACCGCTCGTGCGAGATCTGCTTCTCGGGAAGGACGGCGTCATTCGGCACTGGACGCGCGCCGGTGCGCGCGGCTGGCGACTCGATGTGGCAGACGAGCTGCAAGAATCGCTTATCCAGGGCATTCGCGAGGTTCTGCTTGACGAGAAGCCCGATGCGCTCCTACTCGGCGAGGTATGGGAAGATGCCTCGAATAAGATCAGCTATGGCCAGCCGCGGCACTACCTTTTGGGAGACGAGCTCGACTCGGTCATGAACTACCCGTTTCGCAGCATGGTCATCGACTTTCTGCTCGAAAACACCACGGCGACAGACGCGGTCGAAACCATCGAGAGCCTGCGCGAGAACTACCCGCGCGAAGCGCTTGCCTGCGCCCTCAATCTGCTCGGGAGCCATGATCGCCCGCGCATCGCCTCGCTTTTGGGCGGCGGCCCAGACGAATCGCAGCTTCCCGAAGAGGAGCGCGGTCGGTGGCGGCTCTCACCCGAATCGATGGGGCTCGCCAAGGGGCGGTTCTGGCTCGCCACGCTCATGCAGATGACGTTTCCCGGCGTCCCCTCCATCTACTACGGCGACGAGTTCTGCCTGGAAGGGCTCTCCGACCCTGGCAACCGTCGCACCATGCCGCGCATGGAAGTCATCCGCGACCGCGACATGGAGACCATCATTCGCAACGCCTCTGCGGTGCGCCGGGCGCTGCCCTTCATGGTCGATGGGAACATCGAGGCTCAAGTACCCGAAGGCAGCGAGGGCGACGTGCTGGCATATACGCGCACCGGCGTAAATGGTGAGGCGGCGACGGTGCTCATCAACCGGAGTCGCTTCGATTCGCGTACGGTACGCGTGCCGGCTCGCGGCGCTTGCGCGACCGATGTGATCTCGGGCAACGAGCTCGCAGCGGATGAAGATGGGATGGTCGAGGTCTCCCTCTGGCCGCTCGGCTCTGCCGTCATTCACTTCCATGACAGGCAGCGCCTGCAAAAGTCGCTGGAACGCGGCGCGGGCGTGCTCTGCCATGTCACCTCGCTACCCACCGACGATGGGGAACCCGGCACGCTCGGTGCTCCCGCGAAGCGCTTCTGCGACCACCTCGCCGCCATGGACATGCGGTACTGGCAGCTTTTACCGGTGAACCCCACCGATTCCTTCGGATCGCCTTACTCCGGCCCGTCCGCCTTCGCGGGAAACATCGCCCTGCTTCCCGAGGCGGAGCGCGCGCTGCGCACGGCGTATCCTGGCTGGAGCGCAGGCGGAGGCGAGGCCGATCCAGATTATCGCGCGTTCTGCTCCTCTCAGGCTGCATGGCTCGAACCATATTGCGCCTTCATGGCTATCAAGCGCGCACTCGACGATGCGCCGCGCAATAGGTGGCCTGACGAGCTCGCGCGCTACGACCGCGCGCTGCTCGATGATATGCGCTTCGCCCCCGAGGCACGCATCCAGGCGTACCTGCAGTTTCGCTTCGAGCAAGCCTGGCAGGAGGTTCTTGGCTATGCGCATGCTCGGGGCATCCGGGTGATCGGCGACATCCCCATGTATGTATCGGACGATTCGGCCGATGTGTGGGCCCACCCCGAGCTCTTCTCCCTCGACCGCGACGGCCGACCAACCGAGATTTCCGGCGCCCCGCCCGATGACTTCGCTCCCGACGGCCAAGTATGGGGCAACCCTACGTTCCGGTGGGATCGCATGCGCGAGACCGGGTACACCTGGTGGCTGCAGCGCCTTGCACGCGCCTGCGAGCTCTACGATTACGTGCGCATTGACCATTTCCTGGGGCTCCACAGCTACTTCAGCATCCCCGCCGGCAAGCCATGCAGCGAAGGGCGCTGGCTTGCAGGGCCGGGCATCGACCTCTTCAAGGCGGCGCAGACGGTGCTGGGCAACCTGCCCTTCATCGCCGAAGATCTTGGCATACTCACCCCGGGCGTTCGCGCGCTCATGAGCACATGCGGCTTCCCTGGCATGGATGTGCTTCAGTTCGCGGATTACGATGTGCGCGAGGGGTTGCACCCACATCCCGGCAAGGTGCTCTATACCTCCACACACGACACCTCGACGCTTACCGGCTTCTGCAAGCGCTCGTTTGCCGAGGGGAACGACCCCGACGCCGCGACCATGCTTGCCACAGCACTTGTGGATGATGCGCTGCGAAGCGATGCCGAGGTGGTCATGATTCCGCTGCAAGACGTACTCGGCCTAGACGATGGGGCGCGTATGAACGTACCGGGAGTCGCAGCGGGCAACTGGGGTTGGCAGGCTCACGAGGCCGATATCGAAGCGGTCGAGCCCGTCATGGCGGCGCGCATGCAAGACGCCGGGAGGGTTTGATGGTTAGATGCGGCGCGAACGCTGCGCATGCGATGGACTGAGGGCACCGCGAGCCTGAATGCCTCTTCAAACATGTTCGTTTGAAGACCGTCAATTCAAACGGATGCTTCACACTCCTCGGTATTTTGGGTACAGTAGCTATGTTTGACTTACTGCGGCGCTTCGGCGCCGCTTCTTTCGTGGATTCGAGGATTGACCATGGCACGGTATGACTATCGCTGCACGTCGTGCGGCACGGTGTTCGAAGTTGAGCACGCGATGACCGAGCACCCCGACGTGAACTGCCCGAACTGCGCAGCAGCCGCCGAGAGAGTATTCACCGCGAGCGGCATCAAGTTTGCGGGAAACGGCTTTTACAACACCGACCAGCGCGGTGGGAGCTCATCGACGGAAGCTACCTCCGGTTCAGGCGAGAGCTCTGAAAGCGCTTCGGGCAGCAAGACCAGTAGCAGCTGCTGCGAGAACTGCCCGCACAAATCGGAATAACGTCTGTTCCAGCGAGCCTGTCCCTATAACATATCGAAAGCTCGGCGACCACGTTCCAAAACACCGCTTAGCTAAAAACGCTTTCTAAAGACACTTCTAGCTAAAAAACCGCTTCAGAGCTTGTGAACACCCGGAATCGGCAGCCATGCAGAGTCGGCAACTGCTCGAAACGTATGGCGCCTTGATGTCCGCGCGAGGTCAGCTGGATTCACCGCCCAGCACGCCTAGCAGATGAGGCGTGCGCAAAAGTGGCCGTCGAAACCGTTGGCACAGGGAACAGACTGGAACATGCCGCGCCGATCCTCATGACGCGCGATGAGGCGCCGGGCATCGGCAAGCTCCTGGCGTGCAAACACAGGTGCCTCACTGAGCGGTTGGACGGAAAACCGCGCGCCCCCCGAACTCTCCAAGAACGCGTCAACAACCGCCTCGTTTTCCTGCCTAAGCACAGAGCACGTCGCGTAGAGCAGCTGGCCGCCCGGCTTCACGCGCGCGGCAGCGGCCGTAAGAAGCGCCAGCTGCAGCGCGGGCATGGCGCGATCAACGTCATCTGGAGCAAGCCGCCAAGGAATCTCGGGGTGGCGCCGCATCGTGCCTGTTCCTGTGCACGGGGCATCGACCAGCACGCCATCGAAGCGCATGCGCTCCCCGGCCTTCTGGTCAAGATCGAAAAGCGCACAATCAAGATCGCAGCCATCGCCCGCGAGCACGCGCACGCCTTCGATAAGCCGCGCGCGCTCGAGGCGCCGACGGTTAACTCGGCACCGCTTCTTTGAAAGCTCGAGGGCGACCGCGGTGCGCTCGATGCCAAAACGCGCCGCCTGAGCAGCCATGACGAAGCTCTTGGTACCACGCCCCGCCCCTACTTCGAGCGACGCCCCAGGACACACCGCCGCGGTAGCGATGAGCTGCGCGTGAACGTCGCACACAGCCACACCCGCCCGCCGGAGCAAATCGGTCGCCACAAGCGCTGCGCCCGAGATGGGGGCAACGCAACCGGGTAGCGGCGCGCTGCAAGCGCTCTCCGCAGCCACCAGCGCGGCAGCCTCTTCCGCTGCTCCCGCATCGCGAGGATTCACCTGCACCGCCACGGGTGCCGGCTCAAGCTCTGAGGGAAACAGATCGCGCGCACGGTCGGTTCCCAGCGAGCGCTCGATCTCCTCCGTCAGCCAGAACGGCAACCCTGCAGAGCGCGCCGAGGACGCGATCCGCCGATCTGCGGCATCGTCGATGTCTTCGGCGAAACGATAGCGTTGGCGGTCGCGCACCACGCGCCGTAGCACGGCGTTTGCGAACCCCGCAGCGCTTTTGGCGCGCGAGCGCACCAGCTCGACACCCTGGCTGACCGCAACATGCGGTTCGGTGCCAAGGTATATCAACTCGAATACCGCGATACGCAAGGCCGCACGAATGCGGGCATTCATGCGTCCCGGCTTATCGCAGTACGCATCGATCAACTCGTCGAGGCACCCATAGGTCGCCACGACGCCTAGCACGAGCCGCGTCGCAAGACCGCGGTCACGCTGGCTGAGCTCAGCCACTGCAGGAGAAGCATCGAGTGCATCGCGCGCGTATGCACCGCTTTCTTCCAATTCAAGCAGCACCTCGAGCGCGGCGCGACGAGCGCAGGAGAGCTCCGTCACGATAGCCTGCCCCAGCTGCCTTCGTGCATGCGCAAGCCGGCCACCCATGCACGCGCCTCCATCGCACGCTTTCCGTCGGGTTTGAGCTCGAGCACCTCGAGCGCACCGTCGCCGCAGCCGAGCAGCAAGCGCGTGCCGGCGATGGCAAAGGAACCTGCGTCGAGGTGAAAGTTCGCATTGGAATGAGAACCTGCAGCGGCATGGGGACTCGCGTCGAGATAAGCGCCCGCATCGAGATATGAACCTGCGACCGAACCCGCGGAAGCCCCGTCTCCATCGATCGTACGGGCGCGCAGAACTCGCAGCGCCCTGCCGGCGACAAGACACCGAGCCGGCGCCGCATCGGACGATGCGAGCACACGCCGCTCGTTCTCGTGCACCGCGCACGACGGATCGAGCCGCATCTCCTCCTTGGAGACCTTCGCGGCATGGGTGACCCGCGCCTCATCTTGTACCGTCCAGATGGCGGTGCCATCAATAACCGAGGGCAACGTCTGGACGAGCAGCGAGCCGCCGAGCTCGGCGAGCTCGGCGGTGAGCTCGTCGGCGGTCTTGCCCGCAACCGAGCACGATGCCTGCGCGCAATAGTCGCCCGTATCGACGCCTGCGCCGATCCGCATGATCGAGACGCCGGTACGCTCATCCCCTGCCAAGATGCACCGCTGAATGGGCGCCGCACCGCGCCAGCGGGGCAGAAGCGACGCATGCACGTTCACGCAACCGGCGGGTGCCATGGTGAGCACCTCCCCGGGCAAGATGCAGCCGTAGGCGGCAACGCAGAACACATCTGCCTTGGCGGCGCGCAGCGCATCGAGCGCCTCGGGCGTCATGCGCGCCGTCTCGAGCACCGGAAGCCCCAACTCGAGCGCCGCCCGCTTCACCGGCGACGGTTCCCGCCGCTTCCCGCGCGAACGAACCGCATCGGGACGGGTGACGACCAACGCCACCTCGAACGCATCGGCCAAAGCCCTGAGCGACGGCACCGCGAAGTCGGGCGTTCCCATGAAAACGACGCGCATGGCCCCTCCTATTCGGTTTCGCCCGGCTGGGCGCCGCGCTCGCGCGCCTCCTGGTAGTCGCGCATGGCATGCATGCGCGCCGCCGGCTCGAGCCGCTCGAACATCGTGATGCCGTGCAGATGATCGATCTCGTGCTGAAGGCATACGCAGAACACGCCGCGCGACGCATCGTAGCGCATCAGGTTCGCATCGAGGTCATACGCTTCGACCACCACATGGTCGGGACGCTCGATCTCGCAGCTAATCCCCGGAATGGACAAGCACCCCTCAGAGAACGGCACGAGCGTATCGGATTGCTCCACGATCACCGGGTTCACCAGCACGATGGGGTCGTAGTTCTCACGAGAATCGTACTCGGTGTCGATGACCGCCATCTGGACGAGCTCTCCCACCTGCGGCGCCGCGAGCCCGCAGCCCCTGTTCTCGAACATCGCTTCTTTCATGCGTTCGGCGAGCGCGCAGACCTCGGGCGTGATCTCTTCGATGGGGGCGCACTCCTGCCGCAACCGCGGATCGGGTGAAACGACGATCCCGTTCATGTCCATATGCTTGCTCCCTGTTCTTCATTGCCAGCGACACGCCTGCCCGCGCGGCGCCTGTAGCTCCGTTACATAAGGTCGTAGGGGTCGATATCAACACTGACCGCAAGGTCTCGCCGCCCGCCGACCTCCGCGAGCGCCGCGGCGATGACATCGGAGATATGGTACCCCAACGGGCACTTGAGCATGAGGTGGAAGCGATACCGATCCTTCGCGCGTTCGATGACGCATGGGGCGGGTCCCAAGAGCACCGGCTCCCGGCACGGGTCGTCCGCAAGCGAAGGGCGCAGCGGAGCCGCGCGCGCGTTCTGGCGCGACGCGAGGCTCCCGCGATGAGCAGATGCGCCGCACGCATCATGATGCGCCGAGGCGCACGCATCCCCAGCCGATGTCTCGCACGCGGCTGCATTCGCAGCAGATACCTCATGCCCGTCGGCATCCGCAGCGTGCACCGCGTCCGCTTGAGACGCGTCTGCGATCGCCCGCCGTATCGCCTGCGCCGTATCCTCCGCATAGGCGCTTGTCGCCGTACGATCTTGTCCGCGAAACGTGAGCCGCGCCAAGCGCACAAAGGGCGGGTAACCGGCCTCGGCGCGCTTCGCCCGGTCATGCTCGGTGAAAATCGCACGGTCATGAGACGCCACCGCGCGTATGACCGGATCGCGGGGCAGGTAGGTCTGGATGACCACCTTCCCGGGGCGCGCTCCCCGGCCTGCCCGGCCTGCGACCTGCTCAAGCAGGTCGTAGGCGCGCTCGCTCGCGCGGAAATCGGGCATCTTCAGAGCGTAGTCAGCGTTCACCACGCCAACAAGCGTCACCTCGGGAAAGTCG
The DNA here is from genome assembly GCA_964624825.1 of uncultured Enorma sp. GTDB lineage: Bacteria > Actinomycetota > Coriobacteriia > Coriobacteriales > Coriobacteriaceae > Enorma. The sequence goes on from CAZUYD010000003.1 coordinate 81,730, forward strand.
AGCCCTTTCGCGATCATCTGCGTGCCGAGCAACACCGCGCAACCGGCGGCATCGAACCGCTCAAGGCAGCGGGCATGCCCGTCTTTGCCGCGCGTGGAATCCGCGTCCATGCGCACGATCTCCACGTGCGCCGGAAGGATCTGCCTCAGCGCGTCCTCGACCTGCTGCGTCCCGAGCCCCATCTTGGCTAGATAGGGGCTGCCGCACTGCGGGCACCGCGAGCCCGCTGCCGGGTATGGTCGAACATGGTAGATGGCGCCGCATGTATGGCACTCGAGCGTATGGGTGCGCTCGTGGTAGGTCAGCGCGGTGGAACAATGCTTGCATGTGGGCACGCAACCGCATTCCCGGCACATGAGGAAGGGCGCGAAGCCGCGGCGGTTATGCAAGAGCACCGCCTTCTCGCCGCGTTCGACCGTCTCCATGAGCGCGTCATAGAGCGGCTTCGAGAAGATCGATCGGCTGCCAGCAGCAAACTCGCGCCGCAGGTCGGCGACGATGATATCCGGCAGGACGGCACCGCCCGGACGCTCGCGCATCTCGACGCGCTCCCACCGCTGAGCGCGGTATTCTCCCCTGCGGCATCGCGCGAGCGCCTCTGCCGAGGGCGTCGCCGACCCGAGCACCAGAGGGCACCCATAGCGCCGCGCCATCTCGGCCGCGACCTCGCGCGCATGGTAGCGCGGACTCGACCCCTGCTTGTAGCTCTGCTCGTGCTCTTCGTCGATGATGATGATCCCGAGGTCTTGAAACGGGCAGAAGAGCGCCGAGCGCGCGCCCACCACCACGCGCGCCGTGCCCGAGCGCACCATATCCCACTGATCGAGCCGCTCGCCTGCAGAAAGCCGTGAATGAAAGACCGCGACCGCATCGCCGAACCGTGAGCGGAAGCGCCCGACCGTCTGCGCGGTAAGCGAGATCTCTGGCACGAGCACACAGGCGGAACGCCCCGCAGCAAGCGTCCGCTCGATTGCGGAAAGGTAGACCTCGGTCTTACCCGAACCGGTCACGCCATCGACGAGCACCACGTCGCCCGCGCCAGACGCGCGCGCCCGCTCGATCGCCGCGAGCGCCGCCTCCTGCCCGGCGGTTAGACGCTCGGGCACCGTAGCGCGGGCAGATGAAAGGCTCGACCCCACGGCAGAGGTGCCGCGCCAGAAGCGACGCTCGGTAACGGCAACGACGCCCTTCTTCGCAAGCGCGCGAACAGCCGCCGACATGTCGGTGAAAAGCGCGTTGAGCTCATGCGTGGTGACGGGCCCTTTGCCGAGCGCCTCGATGAGCTGGCGCTGACGGGTCGCACGGGCAGGCGGCGTATAGGTACGTCCAAACTCGGTCAGCTCGACCACGCGCACGTGAATCTCGGACACGCGGGGCGGCTCGATATCGTATGACCCGTCAGCGCGCCGGCACACCCGCAAGGTGGCGCCAGGCGGGAGAAAAAGGCGGAAGCACTCGGCGGGCGCGGCGACGTAGGTGCGGCTCATCCATGTGGCGACCTGCGCCGAAACCTCACTGAACACGGCGCCGGGATGTGCCGCGCGAACGGGCTTCACCCGCGCGGAGTCGAGGTGCTCCGCGCCCGGGAGCGCGTCGAGCGCATCTGCACGCGCGATGACGTAGCCCGCCACCACGCGTCCCCCGAAGGGCACCAGTGCGATGGTGCCCACCGCGAGCGCATCGTCCAACGGCTGGGGCACCGCATAGGCAAACGGCTCAGAGAGCGCCCGGGAGGGAACGTCCACGATGATGGAGGCGTACCCGCAGATGTCCGCCGCGGACGCTGCAGACGTTGCATGCGCTTGAGTGACAGCAGGAAGCAAGGAACGTACAGGCGCCGGGGCGTCCTCGGATGCAGCGTCGAACAGAGAGCACTGCTCTGGACGCTCGGTCACCTTGGCACCTCCGAATTCATCTTGCCACGTATTGATGCAGGGGTATACGGCTAGAACAGGCACGGCGCAAAACACCGCGCGGTGCGGTCGAGAGCACGCGCTCTAACCGCGCGGCGCAAGCAAGCCGTGCGCCGCAACCGCGAGGCACAAGCCGCGGCTACAGGCCGCACGCTGCGCGAAGCTCATCTATCCGGTCGCACCGCTCCCATGTGAAATCGGGGTCGTTGCGTCCAAAGTGCCCATAGGCCGCCGTCTTCTCGTAGATGGGTCGGCGCAGGTCGAGATCGCGGATGATGGCGCCGGGGCGCAGGTCGAAAACCTCCCCGATAGCGCGCTCGATGGCTTCCTCGGGCGCGTGTCCGCTGCCGAAGGTGTCCACCATGATGGAGAGCGGGCGCGCCACGCCGATGGCATATGCGAGCTCGACCTCGCAGCGGTCGGCAAGGCCCGCTGCAACAACGTGTTTCGCAAACCAGCGCGCCGCATAGGCGGCAGAGCGATCGACCTTGGTGCAGTCTTTGCCGCTGAACGCGCCGCCGCCATGCCGACCGGAGCCGCCATAGGTGTCAACGATGATCTTGCGCCCGGTAAGGCCGGTATCGCCCATGGGGCCGCCCACCACGAACCGCCCGGTGGGGTTCACGTAGATCCGCGCGTTTCCCCACGGGATCCGCGCGGAATCCAGCACGGGCCCGATCACGTGCCTGATCATGTCGTCCTTGATGTAGCCCATGTCCTCGATCTCGGGGGCGTGCTGGGTCGAGATGACGACCGTCTCGACCGCGGCGGGCGCATCGTCCTCATAGCGCACGGTGACCTGTGTCTTGCCATCTGGACGCAGATACGGAAGCGTGCCGTCGTGGCGCACCGCAGCCAAGCGCTCGGCGAGGCGGCTTGCCAGATAGTGCGGCATCGGCATGTAGGCTGCGGTCTCGTTGGTGGCATACCCGAACATCATACCTTGATCGCCCGCACCGATGAGGTCAAGCGGATCGCTCGTCGTGCCCGCCTGCACATCGAAGCTCTCGTCAACCCCCTGGGCGATATCGAGGCTCTGGCCGTGGATCATGTTGATGACGCCGCACGCATGGCCGTCGAACCCGTACTGCGCGCGATCGTACCCGATGCGGCAGATCACGTCGCGCGCGATCTGCTGGATATCAACGTATGCCTGCGTGCGAATCTCGCCCGAGATGACCACCATGCCGGTGGTGAGCAAGGTCTCTGCCGCGCAGCGGACGTTCTCGAGCTTTGCGGGAACGCCCTCGGTGTCGACGTATCCCATCGCCTCAAGCTGAGCCTCCTTGGCGAGGATGGCATCGAGCACCGCATCGGAGATCTGGTCGGCGATCTTATCGGGATGGCCTTCGGTGACCGATTCGGACGTGAACAGGTAGCTCCGCGCCGCCGCGCGCGGAGAGGCTTCGGTGGTAGAACGAGTGCGAGCTGGCATATAAGCCCCTTTCAAATAGTATCTGGCGGCCGTTACTATTCCGCCAGACTCAGCGCGGTATGATTGTACCGCGTCGCGCGGCGCACGGCAGCGGCGCGCGGTGACATCGCGGCGCAGGGCGATACGGCCTTCGCAGACCGCAGCGCGGCGCAACACGGCGTCGACCATCGTGGACGGCAACCCGCGCATGGCGGCGTCACGGCAACGCGAGCCATCATGCCTAACACACGCGCAGCGCGCTGCACAGGAGGCGCGGTGCCGCAGCGAGATTACGACGCGAACGCGCGCTCAGGCCGAATGCAGCGCAGCCGCCGCATCGCGAGCATTGATATGACCAATGCCGCCAGAATGTAGCAGACGAGCACAGCGCAGGCTGTGCCGAACCCGGCAAGTGAACCCGAGATCGCCCCACGAAGCGCGCTCGCAAGCACGGGGATGGGCAGCACGGCGCCCAGTGCGGAGAACGCATCGGCAACGAAGGATGCCGGAAGGATGCTTCCCGCGCAGACGAGTTGAACGAGCAGCAACGCCAGTGCGATCGCAACCGCGGCATGCCGCCCAACGAGGACATGGAGCGCCTGCATCAGCGCCGCGAAGGCAAGCGAGGCCAATGCCACAAGCGCCGCATATGCCGCGGCGTTCTCAGGTCGGGCGCCGGTAAGGACCAGGATGCCCGCGCCGACGACAATGCCCTGAAGCAGCGCGCAGAGGCTCAGCGAAGCGAAGCCCGCCGTTGTCGCGGCGGCACCGCGCCCCGCAAGCGCGGCGCGGCGGTCGAGCCACGGAAGCACGCACGACGCCGCGAGCACGCCTGCCCAGAGCACCGTGGAAAGCGCAAGCGGGGTGAAGATGGACGCGGAATCGTCAACCTGGTTGAGCGTCGAGGTAGTGAGCGAGACCGACCGCGCGGCGACGTCGGCGCGATCCGACGCGTCGGTTGAAAGCGCGCTGAGCGAATCGCTGGCCGAGGACAGAGCCTCGCCGATGGTATTCTGGCCGTCGCGCAGCTGGCTCACGCCATCGACGAGCTGAGATTGCACGCTGGCAAGCGTGGAAAGACCATCGCCCAAGCTCGAAACCCCAGTTCCCACCAGACTGAGCGCATCCCCCAGCGTGGCGCTCCCCTGCCCCAGCTGCGCGGTTGCCACAGAGAGCGAGCTGAGCACCTGCGGCAAGGCCGAGGTGCCGGCGGCAACGGCCGAGGCTCCCTGGCCAAGCGATGCGAGTCCCGTGCCGAGTGCTGCCGCGCCTTGGGCAGAGGCTTCGAGCGCCGGGACGATTCCTTGTTCGATGGCCTGCTGCGAGACCGCGAGACTCCCCGCCGCCGTCGCCGCAGGCTCGACCATCTGGCTCGCAAGCGCGGCAGCCGCCGAGGCCTCCTCCTGCGCGGCGGCGACGGCCTCCTCGTAGGTTTCCTGCGCCTGGGCGAGTTCGCCGCGCGCATCGGAGAGGCTATCGAGGCCGTCTGCGGCTTCCGTTGCCGCGCTCGCCAAACGCGAAGCATCCGATGCCGCCTGCACGAGCTCCTGGAGAAGCGCCGTACGTTCCTCATCTATCTGTGCAAGTTTGTTTGCGATTTTGGTCAAATCATCAGCGGAGACCTCATCCGATGAAGCCCGCTTGGAAAGCTCGGTGGTAAGCTCGCTGCTCTGCTCATCGAGCTCAGCAAGCCGCTGGACGATGCCCTGCGCTTCTGATTCGGAGCTCTCAGATGAAAGGGTCTGCGCCAGTTCCTGGGCAGCGCCGGAAAGCTCCTCAACTGATGAAACTGTCTCGCCTGCCGTATCGACAAGCTCGCGTGCCGCCGCCTCAATATCGCCTGACGCGTCATCCATGGTGCTCAGCGCCAAAGCGAGCGACTCCACATGGGTGCCGAGCTCGGGCGCGGCCGACACCAGGTCGCTCAAGCTCTCAATGGAATCCTTCATGTTGTCGGAAACGGCGCTCAAGGCGGAAGCCGTCTGGTCGATGCCCTGGCTCAGCTGGTCGGCACCCGTGGCGAGGGCATCGATTCCCGTGGACACGCCCGTGGCACCCGTCGAAAGCACCGAGACAAGCCCCTCGTTTACCTCGTCGATTCCTTCGGCGATGGCCGAGGTGCCCGTGCCCGCCGCCGTCACGCCCGAAGCGATGGCGTCGATACCGCTTGCAAGCGTATCGGTGCCCGACGCAGTCTCTTCAAGCCCCGTCGCAATGGCTTCCGTGCCCTCCTCAAGCGCTTCGTAGGCGCTATCGAGAATCACCGAGCCATCGGCCGTGAGCGCCAGGCTCGACGCCTGTCCGTTCACATCGTTGAGCACCTGCAAGATATAGTCCTCGCCCAGATCTGCGCGCAGGCGCGCCTGCACCTGGCGCAAGACGGCCGAACCAGCCTGGGTTGCGAGCACGTTCTCGGTGCCATCGGAGATTATCTGGAGCTGGGCGCGCTCTGGAGAATCGCCCGAGAGGCTCGACACCTTCTCCGAATAATCGGCGGGAATCTGGAGGATGAGCGCGTAGTCACCCTGAGCGAGCCCCTGCGCGGCGGTGTCCTCGTCCACCACATCCCACGCGAGCTCTTCGCTCTCGATAAGCGAATCAACCAGCTCATCGCCGGCGTTCACCGAGCGCCCGTCGGCATCGGTCGCGCCTTCGTCGAGGTTCACCACGGCAACCGGTATGCGCGTACTGGCATCGAGCGCAGGCGCGAGCGCAGCGATGAGCACCACGGCGAGCGCAAGCGGAACGACGATCGCGGCCGCAAGCGCATACCGGCGGCGACGGCTGCGAGAAACGCCTGAAAAGCACTGACGAACCGAAGTCTTGAGCGCACTCATCATGCGACCACCTCCCCTGGTTGGTCCTGCTGGAAAAACTCCGCCCCAGCCGGCTGTTCGCCTCCGGCCGATGCGAGCTGCTCTGCCGCAGCGATGTCAAGCGGGGTCACCGCGTCCGCTTCCTGCGCGCAGGCACGCTCGCTCGTCGCCACCACCACCGCGCACCTCATCCGCCGCGCGCATGCGCGCACATCATCCAAGAGCGCGCACGCGGACGCGACGGGCAGGCCGGCCACGGCCTCATCGGTGAGGTCGATGACCGCCGCTTTCGGCTCGCCCGCCAGCGCAAGCGCCGCGGAAAGGCGCGCGCAGCCGCAGGCATCCAGGCGATCGACGCGCTGAGCGGCCATCGTCGCAAGCCCAAGTTCTGCAAGATGCGCCAACACGTCGAGGCCGCGGGCGCCGCGCAGCGCCGCCTCGTGTGCCACGGACTCCTCGACCGTCATGTTCGGCGCAACGGGCGCCGCGTCCGTGAAGATTCCCAAACCGACGGACGCAGACGATGTGCCCGCATGCGGCTGCGCCGAAGCCCTGCGCCCTTCCAGCCGCCAGCGGGCGGATCGCTTTGGACGGGCGCGCTCGACATCGCACACGACCAGCGAGCCCGACGTCGGCCGCACGACGCCCGCTATGGCGAGCAAGGCGTCACGCGCGGGGGCATGCTCCGAGGCGAACAGCGCATGCACCGTACCCGCGCATGCGGAGAAGGTCATGAACTCGAATGATCGATAATCGCGATACGCATATGAAGCATCGTGCGCCAAGATAACGGGAACATCGACTGAAGACACGGAACCTCCCATGATCGGTTCTACGCGTGGGGCGCGATTGCAGTAGCACGTGCTGCATTCATACCTTAATACCCCATTTATAGGTGATTCGACGGCAAAACACGAGTTTATCTTTGCCGTATAATGCATGGAGCCCATTGAAGCCTATTTGAGGAGACCGCATGACCGCACCTGTCCGCGTCCGCTTTGCCCCCTCGCCCACCGGCAAGCTGCACATCGGTGGCGCGCGCACGGCAATCTATAACTGGGCGTTTGCCCGCGCCAACGGCGGAACGTTCATCCTGCGCATCGACGACACCGACCCCACCCGCTCTACCGAGGAGAACACGCAGATCATCCTGCGCGCCATGCGGTGGCTGGGACTCGACTGGGACGAAGGCCCCGAGGTGGGCGGAGGATGCGGCCCCTACGCGCAAACCGAGCGCATGGACCTGTACCGAAAAGCCGCCGAGCGCCTGCTCGCAGAGGGGAAAGCGTATCCGTGCTTCTGCACGTCCGAGCAGCTCGCCGAAGACCGCGCGGCGGCGCAGGCGCGCAAAGACCCCTTCCAGGGTTACAACCGCCGCTGTCGATGCATCCCCGCCGCTGAGGCGCAGGCGCGCATCGCGGCAGGAGAGCCCTACACCCTGCGCATCAAGGTTCCCGAAGATCGCGGCAGCGTGGTCATCGACGACGCGGTGCATGGCCGCGTGACCTTTGCCGCTAACGAGCTCGACGATTTCGTGATCTTCCGCTCGGACGGCACCCCGACCTACAACTTCGCGACCGTGGTGGACGACGCCGCCATGGGCATCACGCACGTCATCCGCGGCGACGACCACCTCTCGAACACCCCGCGCCAGGTCATGGTCTACGAGGCACTGGGCGCCCCGGTGCCCACCTTCGCGCACATCTCCATGATTCTCGGCGCCGACGGCAAGAAGCTCTCCAAGCGCCATGGGGCGACGAGCGTTGAGGAGTACCGCGACGCCGGCTACCTATCCGATGCGTTCGTGAACTACCTGGCGCTGCTCGGCTGGTCGCTTGACGGCGAGACCACCATCATCCCGCGGGACGTGCTGGCAAGCCGCTTCTCGCTCGAGCGCATCTCCAAGAATCCGGCGACCTTCGATCCCAAGAAGCTCGATTGGGTAAACGCGGAGTACATCAACCGCATGGACGACGAGACGTTCACGAGCTCCATCATGCTTCCGCAGCTCGAGGCGGCCGGCATCGCGGTCACGCGCGAGGAACACGACGATGCCTGGTGGCGCGTGCTCGCCGGCATCATACGCCCGCGCACCAAGATGCCCGCCGACGCCGCCTCCGTCGCCGCACCCATCTTCGCGACCGCCGAGACCCTTGTCTTTGACGAGAAATCGGTCGCGAAGGGACTTGCGAAGGACGGCATGGACGTCGTACTCGACGCAGCGCGCGGGGCGCTCGACGCAATTCCGGCTAAGCGCTGGCACGCAACCGATATCGACGCCGCCCTTGAGCCGCTGCCCGATGTGCTCGACATGAAGAAGCGCTTGGTGTTCCAGGCGGTGCGCGTCGCCGTCTGCGGCACTATGGTGAGCCCGCCGCTCGGCGAGACCATGGAGCTGGTGGGGCGCGACGACTGCCTCGCCCGCATCGACCGCTCCCGCACGATGGCCGGAGCCCGTACAACCGAGCGCTAACGGTCAGGTGGCGACTGCCGTAGAATCTGCCAGCACGAACGCGAGCGAGGAATTCCCATGGCGCAATCGTACGCAAGCACCTCGACATTCGAGATCTTAGGGCCCGTCATGGTCGGCCCCTCGTCCTCGCACACCGCGGGCGCGCTGCGCTGCGCTCAGGTCGCCGCATCGCTTATGGAAGCGCCCGTCGCACGCGTGCGCTTCACGCTCCACAACAGCTTTGCCCATACCTACCGCGGGCACGGCACCGACCGCGCCCTCGTTGCGGGCATCTTAGGCATCGCACCCGATGACGAGCGCATTCGCGATGCGTTCGCGCTGGCGCGAGAGCGCGGCCTTGCGTTCGAGTTCACGCCGGGCGCAGACGATGAGCTGCTGCATCCGAATACCGTTGACATCGAGATGGTCGACGTGGCGGGCAATGTGTGCATGGCGCGCGGCGAGAGCCTGGGAGGCGGGCGCGTGCGCCTCTCGCGCATCAACGAGGTCGAGGTGGACATCACCGGTGAATACGACACGATCTTCGTCATGCACCGGGATGCGCAGGGCGTGCTAGCCGCCCTCACCGTGCTCCTCTCCAACAACGGCATCAACATCGCGTTCATGCGCACCTATCGTACCGAGCGCGGCGGCGCTGCCTACACGGTCTTCGAGCTCGATGACCTACCGCGCGGCGAGCGCCTGGACGGGCTGCTTGAGCAGCTGCGTGCACACCCGGAGGTGCGCGCAGCCACGCTCATCCGCGTTCCCGGGTCTGCGCGCGCCGCAGACCCCGGTGCGCTCGTTCACGGGTTCACCCATGCATCGGAGCTCCTCGCGCTCTGCCACGGTGGATGCGCCGGCGAAGCGACAGACCCCGCACAACGGGACGTTCCCGGGCAACATGCTGTTGAAGACCCTGGCGCAGAAGCCACCTGCCCCGCAGGGCGCACCGCGGCATGGCGGTCGATTGGCACCGTCATGCGCTGCCGCGAGGAAGAGCTGTTCGGCGCGAAGCGCGCGCATCGCGCGATGGCGCGCACCATCGAGGTCATGCGCAGCGAGACCACAGAGCCGCTTACGCATCCCGCGCCATCGCTCGGCGGCCTTATCGGCGGCGAAGCGGCGCGGTTGCATAACGCTGCGAAGCGATATGCCGCGGGACTCATGGGAGCCGTGCAGAGCGAGGCGGTCGCACAGGCGATGGCGGTGCTCGAGCGCAGCGCCGCGATGGGAGTCATCGTTGCGGCGCCCACCGCTGGGTCTGCCGGCGTGGTACCCGGGTGCGTCCTCGTCGCCGCGCAGGCGCTGGAGTGCACCGACGAGACGATTGCCGACGCGCTCTATTGCGCCGCCGCCGTCGGTCTCATCCTCATGTTGAACGCAAGCGTCTCGGGCGCCGAAGGCGGATGCCAAGCCGAGGTGGGCAGCGCCGCCGCCATGGCTGCCGCCGCGCTCGTCGAGCTACATGGCGGCTCACCTGCCCAAGCGCTCGATGCCGCCTCCATCGCGCTGGGAAACCTGCTCGGTCTCGTCTGCGATCCGGTGGGCGGCCTGGTCGAGGTACCGTGCCAGAACAGAAACGCCATCGGTGTCGCCGCGGCGTTCTCGTCCGCGCAGCTTGCACTCTCGGGCGTGAGCGCCCTCGTCCCGTTCGACGAAATGGCGGCCGTCATGCGCGACGTGGGTGCGGCGCTTCCCGCCAGCCTGCGCGAAACGGCCGCGGGCGGCATTGCCCAAGCACCTTCTGCATGCGCCCGCTGCGCGCAGATGCGCGCATAGCCAGCCGCGCGCGGCGCGGGCTCACCGGCGCAGCGAGGCTTCGCACGCCGAGGCGCGCCGCCGCGGTCGCAAAGCCCTGCGAACCGCCGTCCCGAAACATTGTGCATCGCGTCGACGGCCAGCATGACACATGCAACTGTCCTGACCAATAGGTATAATCCCAGGACAGCTCATATCTTCTTGGGGGTTTACCGAATGCCGATCCCAAACGTTCCAGAAGTCGAACAGACGCAGCGCGTCAGCTCGCCGGTTCCCATTGGCGCCCACGCGCGCAGCACGGAAAACACAACGGGCTCCACCGCGCAATGGAAACGCCCCGGCTCGCCGGGCGGCCGCACGCCGAACAACCACGAGCCGGAGCGTCATCGCAAGCGCGCGCCGCTCGTCGCGCTCATCATTGTCGTCGCGCTCATCGCGGTCGTCTATGCCGGCGGCGTCGTGGTCTTCTCGAACCTGTTCTACCCGAACACCACCATTGCCGGCGCCGACGTCTCGCTTCTCGACGCCGGAAGCGCGGCGGCGCGCATCCGCTCGGTTATAAACCGATACTCGCTGACGGTGGAGGGAGGCGACTTCAGCTGGACCTATGAGCCCGAATCCGCCGATGAGTTCATCGACGCGGAAAGCACCGCCGCAGAGATCCTCCAGAACAACGAGCCCTTTGCCTGGCCGGCGCGCCTGTTCGAGGCGTTGACCACCGCAGAAGAGCAGACGACCGATGCGGATATCGACCTTACGGCCGAGCCCGACCTCTCGTTTCTCTCCGCGTCCTTCGACATCACGACGTTCGAGGAAAGCCTGGGCGCAGCCATCGACAGCTACAACGAGGGTCGATCCGGCACGTTCGATACCGAGAGCGCCTATGACGAGGAGACCGGCACGTTCAGCCTCGATGCCGTGAAGGCGAATCAGCTCCTCGACCGCGAGGCGGTCATCGCCTACGCGAAGATCTCGCTTTCCGTCCTCGCGCAGGACGCATCGCTCGATGCTATCAGCGACGAGGTGTATGTCCCCCTGGCCGACGACCATACCGACGAGGAGATCGAGGCTGCCTGCACGGCGGCGAACGAGCTGTTGGGATGCGAGCTCACCCTCACCTTAGGAGGCAGCGAGGTCGCGGTGGTCGACAGCGAGCAAATCGTGCAGTGGATCACGTTTGACGACGACCTGACCCCGTCGCTCGACCTCGATGCGATTAACGCCTGGACCGATGAGCTCGACGATGGCCTGGATACCGTGGGCACCACGAGGACCTACACGCGCGAGGACGGCGAGGTCGTCACCGTCTCGGGCGGCACCTTCGGTTGGATGACCGATTCCGACGAGCTGGCAGATGAGATCGCCGAGACGATTGAGAACGGTGAGAGCGGTGAGCTCGCCATTCCCACCACACAGGAGGGCGACGTCTTCACGGCGCAAGGGGAGCGCGACTGGGGCGCCTATGTCGATATCGACATCTCCGAGCAGTACGCGCGCTACTACGACGCCGACGGCAATCTCTTATGGGAGTCAGGCATTATCACGGGCAACCCGACCACCGGGTACGACACCCCAACCGGCGTGTACTACCTCAACAACAAGACGACCAATACGGTGCTGCGCGGCCCGTATGATGAAGAGACCGGTGAATACGAATGGGAGAGCACCGTCTCGTATTGGATGCCGTTCGTCGGCAGCGCGGTCGGCCTGCACGATGCCAGCTGGCAATCGGCGTCGAGCTTCGGCAACGCCAGCGCGTACAAAAGCGTCGGCAGCCATGGGTGCGTGAACCTGCCCTCCGATAAAGCGGAGGAGCTCTTCAGCATCCTCGAGATAGGGACCTGTGTTATCGTTCACAACTGACGGGGAACTTCATACGAACAATTAAAGGGTGGGGCATGTCTGAACGCATCTTGCTCGTTGAGGACAATCCGACGATCGTGGAATCCCTTACCGAGCTACTCGCGGCCGAGGGGTATTCCGTTGACCAGGTAACCCGCCAGGACAACGCGCTCGAACGGGTGCTGGATGGCGATGTGGTGTCCGCCCCAGCCGGGGCTGCTGCGCGCTCACGGAAAACCGACGGCGCCGCACGTGAGCGTGCTTCCATCGGACAATATGCTGGCCGCCGTGCGAGCGCCGCTCCCTACGCGCTCGTGCTGCTCGATGTAACGCTTGCGCAGGGCAGCGGGTTTGCCGTGTGCAGCGCCCTCAAGCAGGCGATGCCTCAGCTTCCCATCATCTTCCTCACCGCATCGGACGATGAGTTCACCACGGTGGCAGGCATCCAGTTGGGCGCCGACGACTACATCGCCAAGCCGTTCCGCCCGCGCGAGCTGTTGGCGCGCATCGCCGCAACGATCCGACGGTCGCAACCGGCCTCGCACGTCATCGTGCTCGGCCCGCTCATCATCGACACCGACCGCGCCCATGTGGAACGACGCGGCGTCGAGGTCGTCCTTTCCGCCTTCGAGTATCGCTTGCTGCTGCTGTTCGCCACCAACGCAGGCAAGCTCGTCACCCGCGACGCGATCCGCGATGCCCTCTGGGATGACGCCGGAACCTATATTGAGGAGAACACCCTTTCGGTGAACATCAAGCGCCTGCGCGACAAAATCGAAGACGATCCCGCGCACCCGCAGATCATCGCCACCGTGCGTGGCCTAGGCTATAAAGCGGTGGGGTGAGCGGAGATGCTTAGAAACCGCGAGGTCGTACGCATCATCGTGTTCGACATCGCGCTTGCCGGTGCGCTCGTGCTCGCCTCATGGGTCGTTGGCAGCACGGCAGCGCTGCCATGGATTCTGGCCGGCACCATCGCGGCAGCGACCCCCTGGATCGCAGAGACGCATTGCCGGTACCGCGCGATCGCAACGCTGAGCGCGCAGCTCGATGCGGTGTTGCACGGCGAGCGCACCATCGACTTTACCGTGATGAACGAAGGCGAGCTTGCCGTGCTCTCAAGCGAGCTCAACAAGATGGTCTCTCGGCTCAACCTTACCGCCGAGGAGCTTGCCCGAGAAAAGCAGACGCTCTCCGATGCCCTCGCCGACATCTCCCATCAGATCAAGACCCCGCTCACATCGCTTTCGATAACCACCGAACTCGTGCGCAAGAACCTCGCCGAGCGCGGTGACTGCACCGAGGAGGTCGAGCGGCTGCGCCGCATCGAGCAGCTCCATATGCGTGTCGAGAACCTAGTCTCTGCGCTGCTTAAGCTGGCGCGGCTCGATTCGGGAACGATTCGCTTGGCATGCGAGCAGGTTTTTGTGGAAGACCTCGTACACGACGCGGTGCAACCCCTTGCGATTGCCTTCGACATCGCCGGCGTTTCCCTCGCCTACCAGCTGGAACCGAGCTGCTCCTTTACGGGCGATCGCGCCTGGATGGCAGAGGCGCTCGGAAATATTCTCAAGAACTGCTTGGAGCACACGCCCGCGGGCGGGCGCGTGACGGTACGCGCCTGGGAAGATGCCATCGCCTGCCGCATCCGCGTGACCGACACGGGGTCGGGCTTTGCGGAAGATGACCTTCCGCATGTCTTTGAGCGCTTTTACCGGGGAAACGATGCGAGTGAGGCATGTGATGTGAACCCGGCGGGTGTGGGCATTGGGCTCTCGCTCGCCCAGAGCCTCATCACCGCGCAGGACGGCACCATAACCGCATCGAACCTCTCTAACGGAGATGGCGGCGTGAGCGGTGCCTGCTTCGACATCACCTTCTTCAAAGCTATCGTGTAGCTGTGGGTCGAGACGCCCGCGCTTCAAGCGGCAGCACCCTGCATCCGGAACGAGCGCATCGCGCGGGTGGTGCCCATCGGCTCGTTGCGCCGCGTGACATATGTGTCACAGAACGGTCACGGAGCAGCAAGGCCGCACCGGCACCATCGTAGGTGGCATATCACTCCGTGAGAAGGACAGCGCATGAACATCCTTTCCATCGAACATCTCACCAAGGTATACGGCACCGGCGATACCGCCGTCCGCGCGCTCGACGACGTCTCGTTCACCATCGAGGCGGGCGAGTTCATCGCCATCATCGGCAGCTCGGGCTCGGGCAAATCGACGCTTCTGCACCTCATGGGCGGCGTCGACCGCCCGACCGCGGGCACGGTGAAGCTGCAGGGCCAAGATATCTTCAAGCGCTCAAACGAGCAGCTCGCCGTCTTCCGTCGCCGCGAGGTGGGGCTTGTCTACCAGTTCTACAACCTTATCCCCGTGCTCGACGTCGTCGAGAACATGACGCTTCCCGTGCGCATGGACGGGCGGGAGGTGAACGAGACGCGCCTCGCCACCCTGCTCCGCGCACTCGGCCTTGAGGGAAAAGAGCATAGCCTCCCCAACCAGCTCTCCGGCGGACAGCAGCAGCGCGTGGCCATAGGACGCGCGCTCATGAACGCCCCGGCGCTGGTGCTTGCCGACGAGCCAACAGGAAACCTTGACTCGAAGAATTCCGCCGAGATCATGCAGCTTCTACGCGACTCGAACCGGCAGCTCAAGCAGACCCTCGTCGTAATCACCCACGACGAGGACATCGCCCTCATGGCAGATCGCGTCATCGCCATCGAAGACGGTCGAATCGTGGGGGACGAGCGCAGGCGCCCCGCAGCGGCTGCACGCTTTGGCGGGGCGGCGCGCCTGGGCGGCGCCGCGCGAGCGCACGCGGCCAGCGCGGCCGACACCCATACGGCGGGCAACACCGGGCGGGAGGTGCGCTAAGATGAGCGTCTTCACGCGCTTTGCGCTACGATCGCTCGCTAGGAACCGCAGCCGCACCGTCGTCTCGATCTTCGGCATCACGCTTTCGTGCGCCCTCATCTGCGCCGTGCTCACCACGGTGGTCAGCATGGCGCACATGCTCGAAGAGCGTACCGTCGCCGAAGAGGGCGCCTGGCAGGTCGAAATCGCCGGCATCACGCAGGAGGGTGCGGCGCGCCTTGCAAGCGATGAGCGTATATCTGCGCTGATAAGCGTGGCCGAGCTGGGTGGGGTAGACCTCGGCGAAGAAAACGCAGCTGACTTCGGCAGGTATTCCTTCGTAAAGACCTATCCAGAAAACCCAGATGGCGAGAACATCATCGTTACGCCGGAAATTGAATCCGGCCGTGCGCCGGAGGCGCCTGGCGAAGTCATCCTTCCCAGCTATTTCGAAGGCGCGGAGCTCTCGGGTGGTGGCCTAACCGCCACGGGTACCATCGAGCTCGGAAGCACCATATCGCTCGCGCTCGGTGAGCGCACGATCATATACGCCGACGGAAGCAGCTATGTCGGCACCTCGATCGCACCCACCTACTTCGACGATGCCGAGGAAGTGACGCAGGAGCTCACCCCCACCGAGACGCTTGAAGGGCTCAGGGTCGTAGGCTTTTATTGTGCGTGGGGCTCTGTGAACACCTTGGCGCTTCAAGGCAATTGCCTGTATGTCTACTGCGATGAGGATATGATCGAACAGGCGCTCACCGATGGATCGAAGGCGACGTCCGTCTTTACGCTCGCCACCGTGCACGCACCTGCCGATGCCCGCGCCATCGCAGACGAGTTCGGCCAAGACGGCGCCCTCATGGAGCTCGGCGCGCAAACCCACGAGTCGCTTCTTCGCTGGCAGGGCGTCACGCAAGAATCCCTCGCCTGGAACTCCCTGTATCAGGTCGCAGGGGTGCTCGCCGCAGTCATCGCGGTCGCAAGCATCTCGCTGGTCTACAACGCCTTCGCCATCTCGGTCGCGGAGCGCACCAAGCAGTTCGGCCTGCTCGCCTCGCTCGGTGCGAGCAAGCGCCAGCTCCGCCGCACCGTGCTTGCCGAAGCGCTCCTGCTTTCCGCCGTGAGCATCCCATTGGGGCTCGCGCTCGGCATCATGGGCTGCCTCGTGGTGTTCCATGTAACCGGCACGGGGCTCGCCTCTCTGTTTGACCTTCCCAGCCAAGCGGGCGCCATCTCTGTTGTGGTGAGTCCGGCGGTACTGCTTGTCTCTGCTGCACTCGCGCTTCTAACCGTGCTGGTAAGCGCATGGATCCCGGCGCTGCGCGCGAGCCGCGTCTCTGCTGTCGATGCCATCCGCCAAACACAAGACGTGAAGATGAGCCGACGCGCCCGGCGCGCGCAACGGCGCGCACGGCGCAGGGGGACAGATTCTACGCAGCGCTCGCTCGGCCTCGCGGGCGCGCTTTTCGGCGTCCCCGGCTTCATGGCGCATCGAAACCTAAGCCGCTTTACCTCGAAGGGACGCGTGACCGTCGTCGCCCTCGCTGTGTCCGTGGCGCTTCTCATCATCTCGGCGAGCATCGGGGGCGCCCTCACGTACTCAACTGAGCTCGCAGCCGAATCCGAAGGCGGCGTGGACCTCTCCGTCTCCATTAATCCAACCGCTGCCGAAAGCGCTGACGGCACGCTTGTGCGCGAGAACGGCGAGGTCGACGTGCAAGCATTCCGGGACGCGCTTGAGCGGCTTTATCAAGACGCATGCGAACGAGTGAGCCCCCGGCCGCTCGGCTATTACACGCGCTTTATCGCCGACGTCATCGTGCCCGCCAGCTTGTGCTCACCCGAAGCGTCGAGCTTCTTCGGCACCACCCTCGCCGACGGTTCATGGTCTGGCCCGGTCTATGTCAACGTGGTTGATGACGCTACCTGGGCTTCCTACATCGACGAGCTCGGCCTCTCGGCCGAGGAGTTCTCAGACCCCACGCATCCGCAAGCGGTTCTCTTGAACAACTACTCCTATAGCAACGTCGATGGAAGCTATGGGGCATACAGCCCGCTCGCCGAGCCCGGCGATATCGAGACCGTGACCTATGCGGCTGTGGACGGCATGTATGCCGGCGGCATCTATTCCGACGAGAACGGCGAGCCCTATGTATGGTTCAGCGCACCAGACGGCACCGAATGCGCGCTCTCGCTCGACGATGGCCTCGCCTCGCGCAGCACGCTCACCGTCGGCGCCCTGGCCGATGAGGCTCCCTTGAGCATCACGTCGTATACGAATACCATGCAGCTCGTTCTACCGGCGAGCGCGCTGGCCGCCGTGGCGAATGCAAGCTTCGGCGACACGCGCATCGACTTTGATACCGCGGGATCGGCCGATGGCGCCATAGCCGCGCAGGAGGCGTTTGAGGGAATCGCCGCAGCATACCCCGAACTCGACTGCACCTATACCAACCTCGCCCAGCAAATGGCGCAAGCGCGCATGATGAGCGGTGCGGTGCAGACGTTCATCTACTGCTTCACCGTGGTGACCGGACTCATCGCCGTGGCGAACGCGTTCAACACACTCACCACCTCGCTCATCCTGCGGCGCCGTGAATTCGCCGTGCTCAAGTCCATCGGCATGGGAGACGCCTCCTTCCGCCGCATGATCGCCTATGAGTGCGCGAGCTACGCGCTGCGCGGCCTCGCGTTGGGCTTTGCGCTCGCGCTCATCGTGCACACCGTGCTGTACCGGGTCGTAATCGGGGCGTTTACCACATATAGTTATACGATCCCCTGGCTCCAGGCTGGCTGCGCGGCAGGAATCGTGCTGTTGGTAATCCTTGCGAGCGCGGCTTACGCCTTGCATCGCAGCCACGCTTCAAGCGTGGTCGATGCTCTGCGTGACGACGCGATCTAACGGCTCGGTCGAGCGGCTCATCCAAAAGGGTCGCTCAAGCAGCGCGGGCAAGCGGCAGGGGCGCACGGCTGACTCAAGCAGCGCGGGCA
Source organism: uncultured Enorma sp. (assembly GCA_964624825.1). Lineage (GTDB taxonomy): Bacteria > Actinomycetota > Coriobacteriia > Coriobacteriales > Coriobacteriaceae > Enorma. The sequence continues at coordinate 99,777 of CAZUYD010000003.1, forward strand.
AGCAGCTCTCCTAAACGACTCGGTCGAGCTGCTTGCCCAGGCAACCCTTCCAAGCGCCCAGCCCAGCAGCTCATCGTGCTGCCGTGCCAAGCGCTCGGCTTGTTTGACTAAGCCGGATGTGAACCAAACCTCGAATGAATCGTGCTGCCGCGCCAAACGCTCGGTTCGTTTGACATCATCGCGAAACGGTAGTATTAGTTTGCATGTAAACTATTTGTATGCAAACGGAGTTCACGATGCAGGAAGCGGCAGACATCGAACCGATTCATCACC
>CAZUYD010000003.1:100149-104884 GCA_964624825.1 uncultured Enorma sp.
ATGCAAACGGAGTTCACGATGCAGGAAGCGGCAGACATCGAACCGATTCATCACCAGTTGCTCATCGCGTTCTCGCACTCCAACCGTGCCATGCTTGCACGCATCCGCGCAACCGGCCTCAAGCCCGGCCAGCCAAAGGTTCTCGAGCACGTCGTCGCGCACGAGGGGTGCACCCAGCAGGATATCGCGCAGGCATGCGTCATGGATAAATCGACCGTGACGAGCGTGGTAGCCCGCATGGAAGACGAAGGACTCATCGAGCGCAGGACAAACGCAGACGACCGGCGCGCGCAGGCGGTGCATCTCACCGATCGCGGGCGCGCGGCGGCGGGGCGCGTGCTTTCATACATGGACGAGGTCGACGCAATCGCATGGCGCGGCATTACCGACGATGAGCGAAAGCAGCTCTCAAGCCTTTTGAAGCGCGTTGTGAACAACCTGGTGGCAGAGGAGACGGAGGGGCATATATGACGGAGACCGCATCGGAGCGACAGGAGGAGCAGAAGCACGAGCAGGCGACTCCCGCAGATGGCGCGCGCTCCGCCGGAGCTGGCAGGCTCGCGCAACGCTATCTATGGTTTATCCTAGGCGTGGCCATCAACTCCTTCGGCGTCGCGTTCATCACCAAGGCGGCACTCGGCACATCACCGGTGTCGAGCGTGCCCTACGTGCTCGACCTCGCCTTCTCCCCCACCCTCGGCGAGTTCACCTTCGTGCTCAACAGCATCTATGTAATCATCCAGATCGCACTCCTTCGGCGCGACTTCAAGCCCGTCCAGCTGCTCCAACTTGCAGCGAACGTCATCTTCAGCGCGCTGATCGACGTGAGCATGGGACTTCTGTTCTGGCTCGACCCGCAAACGCTTCCCCTGCAGCTGCTGTCGCTCATTGTCGGTTGCATCATCTTGGCATTCGGCATCTCGATCGAGGTCGCCCCGAACGTCATCACCGTCCCCGGCGAGGGACTCGTGCGCACCATCTCCACCGTCGCGCGCAAACCATTCGGCACCTGCAAGGTGGCGTTCGATGCAACCCTTGTCGCCTGCGCCATCGCTATGTCGTTCGCGTTCTTCGGCGCGCTCAGGGGCTTAGGACTCGGAACGATCGTGTCGGCGCTGATCGTCGGGAGGATCTGCAACGTCTTCAACATGCACGTGCCGCTCGTCGCGCATATCGCACAGCTCTCGCGCGGCGAAAACGGCGTCCCCGAAGAAGCGCTATAGCGACCGCGCAGATACCTAGCGCTCAGGCTTCGACCGGTCGCGCCGGCGCACGCTGCCCGGTGAGACCGTGATGCCGCCCGCTGTCTTGCGTACGGTACCGCGCTTGCGAGTTCTGAGATTCTTCTCGCTTTGTGGCGCAGGCGGAGCAGCCGCCGGTGCGCCCACGGCTTTGGGTTCGGGCACTGCGCCGCCATGGACGAGGCGGTTCCACCGCGTGCGCAGGCTTGCATGATGCGCGGAGCTTAGCCCCAGAAGCGGCGCGCAGAGCATAGTGGGGGCGAAAAACGTCACCAGTCGCCACACCAAATAGCCCGCGGTGGCAGAGATTCCAAAAAAGTGCCCCAAAAAGAGGGCGAACCCTCCCTCGGCTCCACCCGTTCCGCCGGGCAGGGGCACCGCAGACGAGAGCAGTTGAATAAACGCGCCCGCCGCCAAGCACGATATGAAATCGACATCGTGTTTGCCGAACGCATGCAACACGAAATACGGCACCATGTAGAGACATGCGAGCTGAAGCATGGTTACGACAAGGGTGATGCCCATAGACGAAAGGTGCACCGCCGCGAGCTTGAAATGATCCGAGAACGAATAGACCTCGTTGTTCATGTACGCGCGCCACCCCTGCGTGCGGTCGCTCGCGCCGCTCACGCGCTCGATGACACCGATCGCCCAGCTGGTGACGCGAACCACGAAACGCGGGCAGAGGGACACCACGAACAGGCCGACGAGCAAGAGAACGTGCCCACCGAAACTGAAGAGGCACAGAAGCGTCATATCGCCGTAGAGCGCGGTGAAAAACGGCAGGCGAACCGCCAGAAGGATCGCCGCCCAGAGCACCAGGCTCACCTGGAACACAATGTAGCGCGTAAACTGCGTGGCTCCCGCCTCGCCCACCGGCTGGCCCGCTTTGGTGAGCCGGTAGATCTGCGCAGGCGTGCCGCCAACCATCATGGGGGTAAGGTTGCCGAAAAACGTGCCCGCGGCCTCGACGGAAATGAGATCGCGAATGCCCACGGGCGACTCTGGGTCGAGCCAGACGGCAATGGCATAGGCGATGACGCCGAAAAAGATATAGAACACCATGCAGGCGCACGCGGCGACGATCCAGGCCGCCTGCACCGTCGACATCGCGGCGGCGAACTCGGCGATCTGGCCGGTCACGACGAGGAAGATGATATAGGCGACGAGCACGCAACCGATGAAGATCGCACCGCGGCGCGCACCCTTGCGGTCGTCGCCGCCAACCGAAGAAGCATCGACGCGCTGCTTTGGAACGGAATGCCTAGACACCGAACTTCCTCCTTTAGGGCATCGACATGCAGGCACTCGTATCATGCGAGCGCACAATGGGGTTCATAACGCATCGTTCACGGCGCGCAGAGCCGGAACTCGTTGATTCATTGTAAAGCAAGACCACGCCGCCCGCCTGCCCCCCACGCAACCTACGCGCCTCTGCGAGGTAACTCCATGCGAATTGCGCGCCGCGCCCCCGAGGCGTTGCCCCCGATGGCGCGCCGCGAGACCAGATGGCCGCGCCGGGCCGCGCCGCCCTGCACCGACCGCCCGCCTGACCAAAGCACGCCCGTTGCGCACCCAAAGCGAACCGGCCGCCAGATCAGACCGTGTCCGCTGCCTGCAACGCCGGCTTCGCACAACCGTGATAGCGCAACATACCCGTGCAATCAGCCTGAGCAAATGGGTACCATAGGCGAGACGTCGCTGCATAGAGGAGCCTGTATGCCAGATGAAAGCACTTGTCATATTCCATCGTTTACCGGCGCGTTCCGAGAAAATCTCACTGCGCTCATCGACGTGCTCGAACGTGGCGACAAAGACCCCGCGGGAAAGAAGATCGGGTTCGAACTCGAGCGCTTTTTAATTGACTCCACAGGAAAGACGGTGCCCTTTGCCGGCGAAAAAAGCGTGAGCGCGCTGCTGCGCGAACTCGCTCGCGAGCGACACGACGATGAGCTTGTCTATATCGACGGCCACCTGTTCGGGCTTGCGTATGACATTCAAACCGAACGCGAGTCGGTAGCGGTGACGGTGTCGCTCGAGCCCTCGGCGCAGCTCGAGATCTCCGCTGGGCCTGCCCACTCAGTCAAGGCGCTCTACGACGCCGTCTGCACCTTCGATCGCTCCGTTGAGAACGCATGCGCTGCCATCGGGCTCGACGCCTCTCTCGTAGCCATGGGTTACAACCCGACGGTATCGAGTCCCCAAGAGCTCGAACTCATCCCGAAGAGGCGCTACCACGACATGGATGTCTATCTCTCGACGCGTGGACGCTATGCGTGCGACATGATGCGCTGCACCGCGTCCACGCAGGTTTCGCTCGACTACGAGAGCGAGCAAGACGCCGAGCGCATTTACCGCATGGCCACACTCATGGGCCCGGTTTTCGCCTTCCTCTTCGACAACGCTCCCTTATTCCGTGGTGCACCGACACCCGGCATGGCGCGCTCGCGCATCTGGCATCACGTGGACGTCGATCGCTGCGGCATCGTTCCCGGCGCGCTTGAAGGACTCTCGTTCGAGGATTACATCCTTTGGGTGTCATCAGTAAAGCCCATCCTGTTCACCAATGCACAGGGCGTCACCACCTCGACGGGCTCGCGCTACACGCGCGACATCATGTCGGAGCGGCCTCTTGAGACCTCTGAGCTCATGCACCTGCTCTCGATGGTATTCCCAAACGTGCGCCTCAAGGGTTTCACCGAGCTGCGCGAGATGGACGCGCTTCCTCCCCGTCTCGCCGCCGCCTGCACAAGCTTCACCGGCGCGCTGCTCTACGATAAATGCTTTGAAGCGAAGCTCGCGATGCGCTTGTCCTCCTGGCTTCCCAACGGCTTTGACGACATGGATGAGAACGACACGGTCGTCGCGCGGCTACATCTGGAGGAGCGTGGATGGGATGCCGAGGTCTACGGCATGCCCGTCATCGAGCTCGTCGAAGCGCTTGTCGCGATCGCCTGCGAGAACATCGCTTTGGGCAAGGGATGCACGGGCATTGGCGACGACGAGACCGCACGCGTGCCGGTGCTGCGCGAAGATGGCGCGGAACGCGATTTTGACCTTGAGGGAATCGAAATGCTTGCCACGCTCTGGAACGCGCGCCGGCTTCCGCGAGACGAGTCGGCGCACATGCTGACGAGCTTGGGGCGCTAGCGCATCGAGCCCGCTCGACCGCGCTTCACGGGATGCCCACAACTCCGCGCTTGTCTGGTTTTCCACTTGCGCATGTGGGCGGCTTCCCGTATTATCCTAATTCGCACGAGGCGTTGCCTCTACATAGTTGGCCCGTTCGTCTAGCGGTTTAGGACGCCGCCCTCTCAAGGCGGAGATCACCAGTTCGAATCTGGTACGGGCTACCAAGCATGATGATCCCGGTGCCTTTGCACCGGGATTTTTGGTTACCGGCCATCGAATGCCCTCAAGCTGACGGGCGCTCAATCTCACGCATACCGCCATGATGGCTCAGCTCATGCGTTGCAAGCAGCCCCTAAATACAT
>CAZUYD010000004.1:0-104037 GCA_964624825.1 uncultured Enorma sp.
AAGCGCATCGACTGTCTGCATGCCGACTACTACAAGATGGGCTTCGACTGCACCGTTGTAACATCGACCATATTCATCTTTGCCCTCCCTGCTTACTCGCGTTCATAAGCCGCGTCCCTACTGCACGGCTTACTGGAAACCAATCAACGAGAGGCAGCCGATGATATCGACGAGTACCCGATCGTCCACCTTGCTTGCATTCACACCGAACTTCTCAACTTCTGAGCTACACGCGCTATGCCATATTCCTGTCTCGTTTGAACGACTCTATATTGGGCGTCTGCTTCCTCACGCCAACTGTTATTCCGGATGGTATGAAGCGGGCAGGAATATCGTCAATTGTGAGAAAATATGAAAAACGTTGTATTAAATGTATGTTATCTGCATCTTTCGAAATTGTGAATACGAATCGATGCATATCCATTTATACAATATTCGAGCGGCTTTTCCAACAGGGCGCGCATGAAAATGTGTTTGGCCCAACAGGAAATTAGACTCTGCGACAATGTGGGACATTGGATTGGGATTCCGATTTCACCCTGGTCGCCGGTTCGAACTAGACTCTACGACAATGCGAGACATCGGATTGGAGGCGTAGGCGCTCCACGCCTCCACGAGCATATGCATTATGGCGATTAACGGCAAGATGTGTTCGCGACTTGTTCAAACGCTTAAGATGCGCCAAGCACATCTAACCGGAAAAGGCAGCACTTTTACCGCATTACCTGCAGTAACACCATTCCTTCAAAGGAGCGTAAGCGCCTTTTAAGTTTCGCGACGCAGCTCGCCGAGCATAATGGCCTTAAGCACGACCGAGAGCAGCGCTCGGACGTGCCATCAACATCGGTGGACGAACGAGGAGGCCCTGCATGCACGCTCCGAGCAACATCGCTCAATTGAAGCGAACCTCAAGTTCGCCATTCCATGCGAAACACCTCTGCTTCCCCCAAACACCAAGATGCGGCCTCCTCGTTTCCACCATGGTCAGTCGGCGTACGTCATCACATGACATCGAGCACCCACGGTATTATGGGCGCTCGAATAATCAACACGTAAATCTACTGCACTCGTGGAACGAAGCGCTCGAAGTTCTGAGCACGCAACCCCTCGAGCATGCTTCGGAGCTGCTGTAGCTTCCGCTACGTCCTCACCTAGCCCTGCCATAGCCCCGCTGCAGCTCGAGCGCACCTGCCTCTCGGGCTTTGCGTCTTGGGTTTTATGTCTTGGGCTTCGCGCCCTCTGAGCCGAAGCGCTTCTCGGAGCGCGGCAATCGAGCTGCTCGAAACGCGTTCCACCTTGCGACGATCTTGCAGCCTGAAGCGCGCGCCCTTACTTGGAGCGCGCGCCCCGACCTGTAACGAGCGCCTGCCTAACGCGCTACATCAGCTCGCATACACGCTGCGCGAACGCGACCGGATCCTCAGGCAGAATGCCCTCGACCAACAGCGCTTGGTTATAGAGCAGCTCGGCGTAGAGGGCGATCTTCTCGGCATCGTTTGCCTCTTGAGCCGCAACGAGCTTGGCAAAGACCGGGTGCTTCGCATTAAGCTCAAGCACGCGCTGGGTTTTGGGCAGCCCGTCTGCCTCACCCTCGGGGCTACGCTTCAGCACCTTCTCCATCTCGAGCGACAGCGGCCCTTCGGTGCTGATGCATGCGGGCGCCTCGCCCTCACCCACCAGGCGCGACGAAACCGCCACCTTTTCGACCTTATCGCCCAGAGCATCCTTCACGGCGCTAAAGAGGTCACCATGCTCTTTGGTTACCTCCTCGGCTTGCTTCTTCTCATCCTCGGTCGCTAGGTCGAGGTCACCGGTCGCCACGTTTTTGAGCTCGAGATGACGATCCTCGGTTTCGGGCTCCGCACCGTCGGCCGCCGCCTTCTCCGCCGCTTCACGCGCCGCGTCATCCTCGTAAATCTTAGGCATGTCTTTTGCCACATACTCGCGCATGGCCTGGAACGTGAATTCATCGATGTCTTGCGTGCAGAGCAGCACGTCATACCCGTGTGCGAGCACACCAGTCACCACCGGCATCTTCGATAGGCGCTCGCGGTCGTCACCCGCTGCATAGTAGATGGCCTTCTGACCCTCGGGCATAGCCTGCGCATATTCGGCAAGCGTAACCATTTTCTGCTCTTTAGCGCTCCAGAAGAGCAGCAGGTCGCCCAGTTCGCTCGCCTTCATGCCATAGGTGTTGTAGATGCCAAACTTGAGCCCGCGCCCGAAGTTGCCGAAGAACTTCTCGTACGCCTCGCGGTCGTTGTCGCGCATGTCCTCCAGGTCGGACGTGACCTTCTTCTCAATGCGATTCGCGATGGCACGAAGCTGGCGGTCGTGCTGCAAGGTCTCACGGCTGATGTTGAGCGAGATGTCCTCGGAGTCCACCACGCCGCGCACGAAGTTGTAGTAATCGGGGAGCAGATCGGCGCACTTCTCCATGATCATGACGTTGGAGCTGTAGAGCGCGAGCCCCTTCTCATAATCCTTGCTGTAGAGGTCAAACGGCGCGCGACCAGGCACGAACAGCAGCGCATCGTACTCGAGCGTACCCTCGGCATGAAAGCTGATGGTGCGCGCCGGATCCTCGAAATCGTGGAACGTGCTCTTGTAGAACTCGTCGTAGTTTTTCTGGTCAACGTCGTCTGCGCGCTTCTTCCAGATGGGCGTCATGGAGTTGATGGTATCGGGCTCTTGATAGTCCTCGTATTCGGGCTTGTAGTCATCGCCCGCATCTTCCGGCTTGGGCTTCTGGCGCGACTTCGTGACCATCATCTGAATGGGATAGCGCACATAGTTGCTATAGCGCGTAATGAGGTCTTTGAGCGCCCATTCGCTGAGGAATCGGTCGTAGTTCTCGCCGGGTTCGGCGGGCTCACCCGGCTGCGTGGGCTTTGCCGGCTCGTTATCGCGCAGAACCAGGACGACATCGGTGCCATGCCCAGCGCGCTCGCCCGGCTCGATGGTGTAGCCCTCAAGGCCGTCAGATTCCCATACATGCGCTTCGTCCGAGCCGAATGCGCGGCTTACCACGCGCACACGCTTTGCAACCATGAACGACGAGTAAAAGCCGACACCGAACTGACCGATGATATCGACCATATCGCCTTGGCTCTCGGCGTTCTCGGTCTTGAACTCCTGGCTGCCGGAATGCGCGATGGTGCCGAGGTTCTTTTCCAACTCATCGACTGTCATACCAATGCCGTTATCCGAGACGGTAATGGTGCGCGCATCCTTATCGAAACTCACGCGAATCGCCAGGTCATCTTGGTCGACCTGCACCGATCCGTCTGAAAGCGCTTTGAAATTGAGCTTATCGACCGCATCCGACGCGTTTGAGATGAGCTCGCGCAGAAAGATCTCTTTGTTGGTGTAAATCGAATTGATCATGAGGTCGAGGAGCTTCTTGCTCTCTGTTTTGAACTTGCGCATGCGCCGCATTCCTTTCCTGCCTGTGTTCGTCTCGCTGGTTAGCGCCGCCCGCTGGTGGCTCCAGCGCGCGGCGCTCAGTAAGACCTAACATGTTTAGACTTAGATTTTATATCCCATATACACACAGATATGCAATACGGTCAACATTTTTCGAAGCGTCTTTATGAAGCGCACGGCTAAGACGCGGCAATGACTTCACGTGCCAACCCATCGCTTGGGCTTAACGCTGCATATTGCTTCGAGTTGTAAGAATTGGCCGTCTTTTGAAGTCAACCTCGTCGATTCACCCGTTCTGAACAAGGGGCTTCTGCGTAACTTTTCATCACCCTGGCCAAAAACATACGATAGGTTGCACAAAATGAGGGCTTCCTATGCTCTCAGAGCGCGAAAACAACTCTCCAACCGCGATTATCTATTGAAAACGGGGCGTTTCGAGCGTTTTCACGGGTGCAGATGCGATAAAGCCTCGCCTTTTGCGGGTGGCAGGCGCTAGACTGTGCAACCTATCGTATGTTTTTGGCCACTACTCGAAAAAGTTGCGTCATCGATGGCTCGTACGACTGCAATCTCGGCGTAAAGTGCGAATCACCCGCCCCCACGAGTACGCAAAACCTATTTTCCAAGCTGAAAGAAGAACCGAAGCGCATTTGAGATTGGCGCCCACTGAAGCCATTCACAGAGTCTTCACCATACTGGTTCAATTACAACAGCGTTTCGAAGCTGCTCATATCCCCCGACCTGCACGGTCAGATTTTGGGCAGATTCAACTGGCACGTTTTTACTAAATATGTATTTCTACCAGCTCCTTGTTCGTCTTCATGTTTATGCTTTTGCTATGAGGACATGCTTTTGCAACATATCGGCATTGGAGCTATACCGCACAAGCGGTCGCCTCGTTCCAGATATCCTGGAACGCCCGAGAACATCAAAGATCGCCGATTGTTCGGTTCCGGCACCAGAGATGCTTGCAGACGATCTCGCGCGCTATGGAATCTCCAGCACACCGTGTCATGTGCTTTGCGGAACGAAGACGCGCTCCCGCAACAAGAACGCCGTGCGACACACTCATCGGTTGCCGCTACCATCTCGATCGCTTATCACGCTTTCAAAAGATATTCTCGTCGTATGCCCAGAGCTGCTTTTTCTTGAACTTGCCGCTACGTCTGCCATAAATGACTATGAACTCTTAGGTATCGGTTTTGAACTCTGCGGTACGTATGTTCTAGATGTATCAGAACATACGTGGGACGGTTTTACCAACACAAGCGTTCCGTTAACAACAACGAAGAGAATAGCAAGCTATCTCGATCGATATGACGGCATTACAGGTATGAAGCGCGCTCGGAAGCTCTTTCCTCTCATCGCCGACGGTTCCCATTCCCCCATGGAAACCGTAACCGCCCTCCTTGTGAGCCTTCCCACCAGTATGGGAGGATGGGGATTTGGGCCAATCAAGATGAATCAGCATGTCGAGACTGCCGATGGATCGAAATGGATCGATATCTTCTTTCCCGACGCAAAGGTTGGCTTGGAGTACAAGGGGCGGCGTGCCCATTCCGTTGAACGCTCCGCGCGCGATGACCGAAGGCAAAATCGTCTCACGAGCACTGGCATCACCATATTCAACATCTGGTACGAAGACCTTGCGCAGAAACACCTCTGTGACCAGCTCAGACATGATGTTGGCAAAGCGCTTGGTAAACGCGTCAGACAGAGAAGCGATACGTTTGAGGCGCGCAGGCAGCTCCTCCATGCCTCGCTTCTGCCTTCACTTCGATACCGTGAACACTGAGGCGGCCGGCGCTTCACCGCAAGCAAGCTCTTCGGCATCCAACGCTGCTTGGAATACCCGCATGGAGCATGAGTAATGTGCTGCGAAGCTATAGCCGTTTAGCCATCCAAAGGTGGGGCCGGCCTTCATCCTCGTAATCCACGTCGCTGATTTGCTCATAACCAGCAGCGGCATACAAGTTGTAAATATACTCCTGCGCGTGCAACGCGAGGAGCTTGGCGCCCGCTCCTCGCGCGGCGCGCTCGCACGCCGTGATAAGCTCGCGGGCAAGGCCGCGGCGGCGCATGGCGGGCAGCACCGCCACCCGACCGAGCAGATACGTCTGCCCCGGCTGCACGCCCTCATCCAATGCGCATGTCGGCGACTGGGGAGCTCCCGGCTCAAGCGTATGCTCTAGCTCTTCGGGAAATGCGCGGGCGCAGCCAGCAAGCTCGCCGTCGACATACAGCACCACATGAATGCACGAAGCGTCGTCATCGATGGCCCCGAACTCGTTCTCATAACCCTGCTCTTCCATGAATACCGCCCGGCGCACGGCAAAGGCATCGTTGCGCACGCGAGGATTTGAACTGCCAAAACTAAGGGATATCGTATGCGACATGAAGAGCCTTTCATCGGGATCGCTCGCACGGAAGCGAGCGACCAAACCGTTTTTGTAAAACGCGCGCTGGCGCATACAGACCTCAAGCATACCGCACAGCGCTGCACGCACGCGTGCGAACGATTCACAGAGCGCAAACAGTAGGCACCGGTTTACAGACGCCTGATCCATGGGAAGTTGTTTCCGCACGGGCACCCCACGAAAAACCCAACCCGTAGCAGATCAGCGGGCGCGCACCCGAAACGTCGTCTCGCCGCTCCCCAACTACAGCTCGGGTAAATTCTGCACAGGGAAGGTAACGGTTATGCACGCACCCATGCCCAGTTCGCTCGCTACGTCGATCGTCGCGCCATGGTAGGCGGCTGCATGCTTCACGATGGCAAGCCCCAGCCCCGTGCCACCGCGCGCCTTCGACCGGCTCTTGTCCACGCGATAGAAGCGTTCGAACACCTTATCCTGCTCTTCGGGCGCAATGCCGATGCCCGTATCGATTACCTGGACAAACGGACGCGACGACTCATCTGCGCCGCATGCAAGCGTAACCGTACCGCCCGGCAGATTGTAGCGAATCGCGTTGCTCGCCAGGTTGTACGCCAGCTCGTCAAGAAGGCGCGGCACGCCAATTACCATCGCAGGCTGTGCATCCATCACGATGGTAACGCCGCTTTTTGCGGCAAGCTGCTCCAAGCGCTGGTCGATCGATTCGAGCATGCGGGGTAGATCAACCGGCTCAGCGGAGCCCAACACCGCGGCTGAAGTCTCTGAATCGGAGCGCTCCGCCTCGTCGAGATTTGACAGCGTGAGGATATCGTTCACGAGCGACGTGAGCCGCCCTGCCTCGCGGTGAATGCGGCTGCCGAAGTCGCGCAGGTCCGCCTCGTCGGGCACCATTCCGCCGGCGATGAGCTCGGCATACCCTGAGATCGCCGTGAGCGGCGTCTTGAGCTCGTGCGTGATGTTTGCGGTGAACTCGCGGCGCATGCGGTCGTTGTCGGCAAGTACGCGCATCTGCCGCTTGAGCTCCTGTCTCTGCGTTTCGATGCGATCGAGCATGGGCACCATCTCGGAATACATCTTGTCACCGTTTTGCTTGGGATGGTCAAGGTCCACGTCGAGAAGCGGCGCGATGATGGTGCGCGCGGCATGGCGAGCCACGAAAAACGACACCACCAAAAGCACCGCGGCGAGCAGCAGCAAGGGAATCGCCAGCGAAAGCAAGATGTCCAAGATGCCATCCTGCTCTTGAGCCAATCGAACCACCATGCCGTTATCCAAAAGAATTGCCTGGTATAACATAATTTCGCCAAGCGTCGAGCTCGCACGCTCCGACGTGCCGACACCCTCTTCAAGCGCTTGGGCGATCTCGGGTCGGCTCAGGTGGTTTTCGAGTTCCTCCGCTGGCTCCTCGTTGTCGTACAGCACCGTTCCATCGGAATCTACAAGCGTCACACGCGTGTCATCAAGCGCGACGCGCTCCAATAGGCTGATATCGTCGTCGGTCTCGTTGAGCGACGAGGCGACGATCTGCGCTTCGTCGTACAGTTCGCGCTGCGCAATCTCGACCACGTTGCTTTGCAAATATGCCGCGCACACCGCGGTGAACACCGCCACCACGATCAGCACAACGATGAAAATCGTGCCAAATACGCGCCTGAACAGCGACCGTTTGTTACCGACAGGGCTCACGGCACCTCATCTCTCACGGCTACGTACTCCGGTCGGCGAAGCGATAGCCCACGCCGCGCACCGTCTCGATGCAGCTGGAACGATCACCGAGCTTTTGCCGAAGCGTCTGCACGTGCACATCGACCGTGCGCGACCCGCCGTCGAAGTCCCAGCCCCACACGCTCTGCAGCAACGATTCGCGGCTAAACACCACGCCCGGTTTGCGCATAAGGTACTCGAGCAGGTCGAACTCGCGCAGGGTGAGCTTCACCGGTTTACCATCGACCGTCACCTCACGATGGCTCGGCGAGAGCATGACGCCCGCACTCGAAAGCACGTCGCTCGTCGTTTTCGCCATGCCGCCACGACGCAGCAGCGCGCGGCAGCGGCTTGTGAGCTCCATGAGGCTGAACGGCTTGGTGAGGTAATCGTCCGCGCCGCCGTCGAGCGCAACAACCTTATCGAGCTCGGTGTCTTTAGCGGTGAGCATCATGATGGGCACCGTGGCGGTCTCTTGGTCGGCGCGCAGGCGGCGCAAAATCTCAAGGCCGTCGGTATCGGGGAGCATGATGTCAAGCAGCACCGCATCGGGCACGCGGCGCGCGACCGCAGCCTTGAACTCGCTGTCGCATGAGAAACCCTCGGCCTCGATACCCTGCTGATGCAGGGCGTACAGCGTAAGGCCGCGAATGTTGTCGTCGTCTTCCACGTAATAGATCATCGACGCGCTCACTCCAAATCGAAATGCACGAAGCTGACGCACACCCATCTTACACCGTGCATGATGCGGCAAACAGATGCAGGGGTTACAAAAGAGACCGATGCGAGAATGCCGTCACGTAAGCTGCCCGATATGCTACGCGCTGCGCTTAATGCACGTGAAATGGTATTGTCAGGAGCGTGTAAAGCTGATTGGGTGGATGGGGCAACAAAGACAGCGCCGGCATCGGGGCTGCGCGCGGGCGAGATAGCATGCGCGACAGGATCGCCGCGCGCTCGGAAAGGCGACCAGAGTTGCATCCGCGCGCGAGATGGGTTCCTCCACTGCAAGAGCCGTCCTCAACCGCCGCGCAAGCCAGCCGTTCCTATGCGGGCAACACAATAACTATTTCGGGAAGCTCGTGCAGCAGAATGAGCGGCCGTCCCTATGCGGGCAACACGATAGTGAACACCGTGTGCTCCGGCGTCGATTCGCAGGCGATCGTTCCACCATGCGCGGTCACAATCTCTTTTGCGATAGCGAGCCCCAGTCCCGCGCCTCCCCGGTTGGTGGCACGCGCCGCATCAAGCCGATAGAACTTCTCGAAGATCACGTTGAGCTTGGGCGCCGGAATTGGATCGCCCTGGTTTTCGAACCGGATGGCCACGTGTTCGCCGGTACGCTCGGCCGAAGCGCGTATCGTCGAGCCTTCATAGCTGTACGCGATGGCGTTGCGCATGACGTTGTTCAACACGCGCGCCATCTTATCGCCATCGATGAGCGCTTTGAGCCCCGGCTCAACCTCGACCTCAACCTGCTTGCCTTGCTCCGCCAAGGACGGGTAGAATTCCTCGGCTACCTGCCCCAGCAGGAAGCTCAAATCGACGTACCCGCGCGTCAGCACGATATCGTGGAAGTCGAACCGCGTGATGTCGAAGAACTCCTCGATGAGCGTGTCGAGCCGGTGAGCCTTGTCCAGGGCGACGCCGGTGAACCGCACGCGCTGCTCCTCAGGCAGGTCGGGTGCCTCCTGCAGCAGCGAAAGATAGCCCACCACACTCGCAAGCGGCGTCTTGAGGTCATGGGCAAGATAGGTCACCAGGTCATCTTTACGGCTCGCCTCATCGCGCAGCGCCTGCTCGGCCGTACGCTGGCGCTCGCGCACCCGGTTGATCGCGCTCTCGACAGCCAGAAAGTCGCCGTCGAGCTTGTCCCAATCGTCGGGATGATCGATGAGGCGCTCGATGATATGGTTGGCGATCGCCTCGTTCGCCTGCTCATGCCCGCGCTCCTCGCCATACGAATAAAACGCGCGTCCCACAAAAAACGCTATGCAAACGGCGATTGCCAGCAAAAACCCGCAGAACATGAAGAGATAATCGAGCCCGACAAAAATCGGCACCTGGGTGTTCCCGCCGACGAGCGCGCCTAAAAAGATCACGATGAGCCACGCGATACCGCCCAGCACGACGCAGCGGCGTACATCTTCGAAGCGATCGAGCAGCATGTACCCGATAAACAGAACGATGAGCACCGCGACGAGGTTGTCGAACCCCATGATGGCGAAGAGGAGCGCGCAGAGCACCGCCGTCGCGAACACGCGGCTCGCGATGAGGGAGGCGAGGCGGTTGAGCAGCAGCTCGTTGCCCGAGAGGACAGGCTGGTCGCTTGGGACTGGTTGTTTGAACGGGACGGACTGAGCAGACGCCGCCGATGCCTGCGCTCCCGTTGCAACGGTCGCCGCGTCGGTGCGGGACGCCTCCGCATGCGTGCCAGCTGGCGGCGCGCCCGCGCTGGCCGCGGTCTTCGTCATATCTTGCTCCATGGGTGCCGTGCTGGGCAGCCCCGTTCGCGGGTCTATTGGCCGATGCGGAAGATGCTTTCGCATCATATCGTGCGTGCTCACAAACAGGCTCCTTATACGTATCGATCGAATTAAGTATAAGAAGCACGCGGAATGCGGACACGAAAGACTTGCTTAAATATTGCGGCGACCTAGCACCTGTGCTAAATCGCCATTTCCCAGCTATTCGATGGTGTATCCAACGCCCCAGATGTTTTTGATGAAGCGCGGGTTCTGGGCATCGTCGCCGATTTTTTCGCGAAGATGGCGAATATGCACCATGACCGTGTTGTTCGAACCGGGCATGAACTCTTCGTTCCAAACGGCGCGGAACAGGTCTTCCACCGGCACCACGCGTCCACGGTTTTCGGCCAAATAGAGCAGGATCGAGTATTCGATGGGTGTGCAGCGCACCGGCTTGTCGTCAACCGTCACCGACCGGGCATCGGGTGCGATCGTCAGCCCGTTGATGGAGATGAGTCCCGTGTCGTCCGCTTGACCGCGGCTGCCATAGCTGGTGTAACGTCGCAGCTGCGCCTTCACGCGCGCCAAGAGTTCTAGCGGGCGAAACGGCTTCACCACGTAATCATCCGCGCCCGATGAGAGCCCATCGATCTTATCGGTTTGAGAACCGCGTGCCGTGAGCATGATTACCGGGTATGTGTGCTCAGCGCGTATGGTGCGCAGCAGCTCGAATCCATCGACATCGGGCAACATGATGTCAAGGATCGCCAAGTCGAAATCTTGTTCGAGGATGGCGCGGGCGGCATCCGCCCCGTTGTAGGCGATCGTCACCTCGTACCCTTCGTTTTTCAGGTAAATCCCTACAAGGTCGGCAATGGCCTTCTCGTCATCGACAACAAGAATGTTCGTATCCACCCGGCAACTCCTTTCCCCTTTCCGCCATTATGACTGGGATCGGATGTTCGGCTCACCATACCCCGCACAACTTAAGCAAACCTTAGCAGATAATATCACCACATTCACTGGCACCTATTTTTACCTGCTATTTTCTTGCAGAGCTTTACGAGATTCGCCGGCAATGTGCATAAATCAGGTAGAGCGCAGCGGACGATACAGCTTGTTTTCTGGACGTCTGCAAGGCTTCAAAAACCTGAAATGCTCCCCATCCCTTGCCAGACGATTCTCTCGCGATGCCAGCGTCATGTTCAGATAACCACGCAAGCCCCCATGCACCAGGACGCAAGGTCTCGCGCATATCTGCGCTACGACGCGAGGCGGTGGGCACCGGCTCCACGAGAGAAAGGGATCGGACATGACGATAACCGAGGTAATCGCGCTAATCGCTCTAGTAATCGAGGCTGCCCGAATCGGCTACACGATAGGCCGAAAATGGAAGTATCCCCGCCCGACAAACGCCGAGCAGGGCCACTTACCACGCCGAAAACGCGTCTTGGAGTCGGCCCGCTGGCACGGGACGCCCACCACCTCATATCGTAGCACAGGACTACGGAATGCGCAGGATGCGCGCCCCAGCAAAATGAGGCCCCAGTGCCGGAACGCACGCCACGTCAAGCCTCGTTGTGTCAGATGGAACGAGCTAACCGCCAAGCACGCCGCATGCACCGTCGCTATGCACACAGCCAAACCAGGCTACTTACAAAGAAACGTCGAACGCAAGAGAAGCAATTCATGTAGCGCACCATAGACCGATTGAACATCACACGGTTCCTGCCGGAGATTATGCAGCAAGCGCTGTTGGATCGCCCGTGCCAAGATATGCGAACGGTATAATGGCGCGACACATCGTACGATGACCCATGCAAAGAATTCGGAGATGGCTGTGTCCTTGCATCATTTCTCACACGAACTAGACACCGCGCGCATGCCGCACGCACATCGAGCCGCAGCAGCCGTATCCCTCCATGGCGTGGTGCCCGCACGCTGCAAACACGGCATACGTACCGCATTCATAGCCGGCATGCTTGCCTGCGCGCTCGCCCTATCCACCCTTGCCGCCCCCGCCGCTTCTTACGCCGAAGTGCAGTACACCGACATCGTTTACGGCGAAACGGCAAGCGACCGCGGCCTCAGCGCAGACGAGCTTCCCGACATCAGCGCAAACAACGCGATCATTGTGGATGCATCGGGGACGGTCTACTTCGAGCGCAGCGCCGATGACCAGGTGAAGATAGCCTCGATCACCAAAATCATGACGGCGATCGTAGCCCTCGAAAACGCCGAGCTGTCTGATACCATCACCGTGGACAACGCCGCTGCGACCGTGGGAGAATCGAGCGCGGGGCTGCTCGAAGGCGACACGCTCACGCTGGAAGAAGCGCTGCACGCCCTGCTCGGCGCCTCGGGCAACGACGCCGCGCTGGCCATCGCCTCGAGCGTCGGCGCTATGATCGACCCCACGAGCGACGACCCCACCGCCACCTTCATCCAAGCGATGAACGATAAAGCGGCCGAGCTTGGCATGGACGACACCCTGTTTGAGAACCCACATGGCCTGGACTTCGACGAATGGGAAGGCGACATGCACTCGTCTGCCCGCGACGTCGCGACCATGCTTGCTTACGCCATGCAAAACGAGGACTTTCGCGAGATCGACGGAAGCGACCAAGATACCATAACGGTAACGAGCGAAGACGGGGAAACGCGCTCGCAGTGGATACATCTGTGGAACACCATCTTGGGCGAGGACGGCAACATCGGCGGCAAGACGGGAACCACCTATGAGGCACTTTATTGCTTTGCAGGGGCGTTTCTGCGCGACGGCGAGGAGGTATACGTCGTGGTGCTCGGATGCGAGGACGATGACGCGCGCTTCAACGACACCCTGACGCTTGCCAACTGGTACTACGAGCACCTCACCACCGTGTCGGTGGTGGCGAGCAATGTCTCGACTGCAGAAGGCGATCTGCTCGTGGCGCGTGCAACCCACACCGACTGGGTTGATAAGACGGTCGATGTCATCGCCGCCGACCCCGACGCGAGCGTTCGCCTTTTCGATCTGGGGGGAACGCTTACCGTCGATGTTGACCTGGTCGAGTTCTCTGGTGACGTATCGGCGGGCGAGGCAGCGGGAACGCTCACGCTTCTGCAAGATGGCGAAGAGGTCGCCCAGGTAGATCTCATTACCGCAGAATCGGTTTCCGCGCCCAGCGCGATCGAGTGGCTTCTGGTTCAGTTTGACCGCTTCACGCGGATCTTCACCGGCGGCGAGAACGTGGCCGAAAGCCAAGTGCTCGCCGTGGCACCGACGGCATAGGACGCTGGCAGCCGCCGGGCGGAGCGGGATGCGGCACCTGCCTCGGGCGGCATCTTCGTGACTCCGACGCGGCAGGAGCTTCGTGTCGCCTGCCCTGGGCGGTTGTTCG
Source organism: uncultured Enorma sp. (assembly GCA_964624825.1). GTDB lineage: Bacteria > Actinomycetota > Coriobacteriia > Coriobacteriales > Coriobacteriaceae > Enorma. Next base: position 13,378 of record CAZUYD010000004.1, read on the forward strand.
TGCCGACCGCCGCGAACAACCTCTTCGCGTTGTCTGCTCGGTGACTAGGAAAGCGCCGCCTCCGCCTCGAAGAGCGCGTCCACGCGCTGCCCCGCCTCCTCGGGGCGCACGAACGCCGTGCCCAACGCGGGCGCAGCTCCATACTTTCCATGATAGTCGCTGCCACCGGTAACAAAAAGCCCGAAGCGCTCCGCCGCTTCGCGTGCCAGACGCTCCTCAGCCGCACCATGGTCCGGGTGATATGCCTCGATGCCCAGCAAGCCGGCTTTCGCGAGCTCGGGCACCAACGCCCAGGAGTCGGTTTGACCGGGATGGGCGAGCACGGGCACACCGCCCTGCTCGCAGATGGCACGCACCGCGTCAACGGCCGACGGATAGGTGATATCGTGATTTGCCGGGCTTTCACCCTTAAACCAGCTCCGATAACAAGACTGATAATCGGGGTCGGTATAGGGAAGACGCGTCAGCGCCTCCATAACATGCTGCTTGTAAACCGCGGTGCCCTGGCCGACTGTCTCAACGATCTCATCAAGCGAGATATGGCGTCCGGAAAACGCCACGTTCTGGCGCGTAAGCGTCCACGCCTGCCAAAACGTATTCGCCGTGCGCGCCCAAAGCGTCGGCGCCACCAACCGTTCCACCGGGCCGGAACCGTCCGGTGTCGCCTCAAGCCCGAAGGCGAGGATGTGCACCTTGCGTCCGGTCTTGGGGTCGCAAGCGGAGACCTCGGCACCCGCGAGCACCGGAAAGCCGAGCTCTCTCGCGCGGGCGCGAACGGTCGAAAGCTGCGAAAGCGAGTCGTGATCGGTAACGGCCATGCGCGCGAGCCCCAAGGTGCGAGCCTGCTCGATCAGCTCGTCAACCGTGCACGACCCATCTGAATAGACGGAGTGATTATGCAGGTCCCACGCGCCGACCATCGACCGCGCCCGGTCGTTTGACTTCTTGCCCGTGCTGTCCATGTGATCTCCTCATCCGCTCGGCAATCGCAGGATACGTACCCAAACCGACGGGGCGCATTGCGCCGCATCTCCCCGTATGCGATGGGCGAGGTTGCCGCATGCGCCCAACCACATACACGGTTGCACATGAGCGCAGAACCCGCGGGGTCGCCACGGGCGCAAGGCCGCCCGCGGAGGCGCTGTGCGCGCAAGCCGTTCGCCCTATCCGAACAACCGGCGCGCGTTTTCCCAGGCAGCCTGAACGATATCGGCCGGATCCTCACCAGTGCGCGCAGCGCGATCGCGCGCAAGGGCATCGGCGGTGAACGCGATCATGGCCGGCTCGCACTCGAGACCGCGGACGGGCTCGGGCGCCATATAGGGACAGTCCGTCTCGAAGACGATGCGCTCGAGCGGACACGCGGCGAACGCCTCGCGAATGGCCTCGTTGCGCTTGAATGTCGCCGCGCCGCCGAACGCGATATAGCAACCAAGCTCAACAAAGCGCTCCATCGTCGCGCGATTCTCTGTGAAGCAGTGAAGCACGCATCCGGCAGCGGGAATGCCTATGCGTTGCAGCACCGCATAGGCATCCGCGTGCGCCGCGCGCTCCTCGTCGGCCGCGTCGTTGCGCAGGTGCAGCTCAACCGGCACGTTTCGTTTGAACGCCACGGCGAGCTGCCGTTCCATGCAAGCGATCTGCACATCATGCGGAGCAGCCTCGATATCGTCATCTGCATCATAGTGATAATCGAGACCGAACTCGCCCACGCCGATGCATCGCGGATCGTCAAGCGCGGCGAGCAACCGGGCATGTGCCTCATTGGTATACTGCGGAGCGCCATAGGGATGGGCACCCGCCAAATACGAGACGGCGGGAATCTGAGCATCCCGGCCGCTCGCTTTATCGCTGCTTGCGGCGCTGATGCGCGCCGCATCGCTGATGCTTGCTGCATCGCTGAGCCACGCATCCAGCTGTTCCCGATACGCCTGCGGCGTGAATTCGTCGCCCACCACATCATAGAGCGTGATGAGCCGCCGCATTCCGGCTTGTCCCGCTCGCGCAAGGGCGCGGGCGGGGTCTTTCGACCAAAAGCAGGTGAGGTGCGCATGGGTATCTGCAAGCGGCGCGAGCGGTTCAGGCAGCTCATACGCTTTATCGCCCCGCTTGGTATGCTTGATGAATCCAATCGTCATGAACCGGTCGCCTCGTTACATAAGGAGTCTTATTCTCTTAGGGGGTCTCTGTCTCAGCAATGTCGCATCACGTATGCGCGCCGGCATGCATAAGGGCATGCGTGAGTGCAATGAAATCCTCGACCGAAAGCGTCTCCGCCCGCGCCGTCGGCGCAATGCCGCATGCCTCGAACGCAGAATCCAGCGCGTCTTTGGCAAACCCGTTCGAACTCATGGAGTTCCTGATGGTCTTGCGCCGCTGGGCAAACGCCGCCTCCACCACATGCGCCACATCCGGTGCGGTGACATCCGCCTGTGCAAGCGCCATGGCACGCGCACCCGTCGGCGCCAGGCGGTCGAGCCGCACCACGGCAGAATCGACATGGGGTGCGGGCACAAAGCAGTGCGGCGGCACCTCGAGTCGGCCGGTAACTTGGGCGTGAAGCGCAAGCTTGACCGTATAGGCGCCGTAATCCTTCGTGCCTGGCTGCGCTGCAATGCGATCGGCGACCTCCTTTTGCACCATGACCACCGCGCGCGAGATGGAAGGCATCTGCTCAAAGAAGGAGAGGATGACGGCCGCCGCCACGTTATACGGTAGGTTCGAGATGAGATGCGTTGGAACGTCGCCCGCGGCTTCCTTGATCCGCGCGGGCGACGTGCGGAGCGCATCGCCCATGATGTAGCAGAAGTTCGAGCAAACATCCGCGTGGGCGGCAAGCACCGGTTCGAGCGCAGCATCCATCTCAATCGATACGACCCGCCTCGCCTCCTGAACAAGCGCGAGCGTAAGCGTGCCGATCCCCGGGCCGACCTCGAGCACCAGCTCGGTGCCGGAGAGCTCTGCAAGCTCGCAGATGCGCGCTACCACATGGTTGTCGACCAAAAAGTTCTGCCCAAAGCGGTGCTTCGCCGCCAGACCGAACTCGTCAAGCAAATCACGCGTGGCGGAACGGTTTGCGAGGGGAGATGTCGTCATATCTGTTCCTCCCGTGTATGCTCGACCATGAACACTCCCTGCCAGCCCTGCGGCTCCCAAGCGCCAGCCGGCACCGCGAGCACAGCGTCGCGAACATAGGCGGAGGCGGCGCTGAGCGCACGCTTGTCCGGCTATGAGCGACGAGCCGCTCTCGAGTCGTACGGCAACAACCGCAGCCCAACGGCTATGCGGTGCCTAGTCGGTCAGGCGAGGGAACAGCGCGTCGCCCTTCTCGACCGAAGCGCCACCGGCAAGCCCTCCCCACACGCAGGCAGCAGCAAGGTCGCCCGTAGGCGCGGGATCAAGCGAGAGGCGACGACGCACTTCAGCAGAGATGCTTGGCATGAAGGGGTCGTAAAGCTCCGCGGCGATGCGAATGGTCTCCAGCAGGCTCCAGATCACACACGCCAGCTCATCCGCCTTCTCGGGATCTTTTGCCAACGCCCAGGGCGCCATATCCTCGATGTAATGGTTCGCGGCAGACACGATCGCCAACACCTCGCGCGCGGCACCGAGATAATCGATGGCATCCATGCAGGCAGCATAGCGTTCGAACACGCCCGCGCACGCATCGTGCAGCGGCGATGGGTCATCGAAGCTCGCGGGACGCACCGGAGCGCACCCATCGAAGTACTTCGCGCTCATGTTAAGCGTGCGCGAAATCAAGTTTCCCCAGCTATTTGCCAGATCAGCATTATAAACCTGACGCATGCGCCCCCAGCTGATGGGCGCGTCCGTGCCATGCACCACGTCGCTCATGAAGTAATAGCGGTATGCATCGACCCCCAGCAGGTCGATGACCTCCTCCGGCGCGATCACGTTGCCGCGGCTCTTGCTCATCTTCTCGACTTTGCCCGTCTCCTCGTTGCGGACGGTCAAGAAACCGTGGACGAACACGCGCTCGGGCAGCGGAAGCCCTGCAGCCATGAGCAGCGCCGGCCATATGACGCAGTGGAAGCGCACGATGTCCTTGCCCACAACATGCATCTGCGCCGGCCAACGGAACGCCAGCTCATCGGCTGCATCCTCGCCCTCGGCACCGTAGCCCGCAGCGGTGAGGTAATTGATGAGCGCATCGACCCACACGTATGCCACATGGCGCTCATCGAAGGGGAAGGGGACGCCCCAATCGAAGGTCGAGCGGCTGATGGAGAGATCCTTGAGGCCGGAACGCACGAAGCTGAGCACCTCGTTGCGGCGCGTCTCGGGCTGGATGAAATCAGGATGCGCCTCATAGAAGTCGAGCAGGGGCTGTTGGAACTCTGAGAGCTTGAAGAACCAGCTCTCCTCCTGGATGCGCTCAAGCGGGCGATCGCAATCGGGGCAGAGTGGGTGATCCTGATCTGCCGGCGCTTCACCTGCGGCGATGCGATTCTCCTCGTGATGGCGCACCTGCGTCTCGGTGAAATAGGTCTCCTCGGGGCGGCAATACCAGCCGTCGTATGAGCCCTTGTAGATGTATCCGCGGTCAAGCAGTCCCTGGAGCAGCTTCTGCACGCCCTTGATGTGACGCGGCTGCGTCGTGCGGATGAAATCGTCGTTCGAGATCTCGAGGGTCGCCCACAGGTCGCGGAAGGCGGGCTCCATGGAATCGCACCACGCCTGCGGGGAATCGAACCCGTTCTTCTCCGCCGCTTCGGCCACCTTCTCGCCATGCTCGTCCATACCGGTCAGGAACTTGACATCGTACCCGCATGCGCGGCGAAATCGCGCCTGAACATCTGACATGACGGTGCAGTACGCGGTGCCCAGATGAGGCTTGGCGTTCACGTAGTAGATGGGCGTGGTGATGTAATACGAAGGCTTGGTGTGCTCCATGGCGCTCTCCTCTAGAGACCCTGAACCGAACCCGAGGGTGCGACAGGCTCGTTCGCTCTGTGTCAACCTGCCATTCTACCGCACCGTGTAGCATCGAGACGCAAAAGTGCGCGACACTTTGCCAGCAGATATAGCCCCGCGCCTGCATACAACCCCGCTCGCTACAATCGCCGCACCCGCAACCGCGCGGTTTGCAGGCGCTGCCGCATCCGTAGGCTCGCTGCGTGCCGCGACCGCGGTGTCTGCAGACCTCACCACCTGCCTGCCGCAACTGCTGATTCTACAGAGCGCCGTGCCCGCACGCTTCTTCTCCCCCGACAGGGCTAACCCTCCAAGAGCCGCGAAACTCCGCCTGCGTGCCTACTCTCGCCCCCGCATGCTCACCACGAGCGCGTAGACCTCACGGCGCTTGCGTGAATACCGCTGCGAAAGCCGCTTGGCTATCGCGGAGGCTGACTCACCGGCAGTGAGCGCGTCAGCGATGTCCTGGCGCAACGCATCCTCCAGATTTTTACGTGAGCCCGCGCATGCCATGTCGCAGGCGCTACCGCTCATCGCTGCGACCTCGTCATCCGAGGGCGGTGCGACCACGATGACAACCTCGCCTTTCAGCTGGTCGCGTGCACGAATCTCCTCATACACCTCGCGCGCAGGGCCTCGAACGACCTCTTCATGCACCTTGGTCAGCTCCCGGCATAGTGCGACCGTGCGCCGGGGAAGCACCTCGCAGATAGCTCCCAACGTATCGGCCGCCCTGTGCGGCGACTCATAGAACAGAAGCGCCCCGGGAACCATCGCGAGCTGAGAAAGCCTTCGCGTGCGCTCACCTGCCTTGCGCGGCAAGAACCCCTCAAAGAAGAAGTGGTTGCAAGGCAGGCCAGACGCAACGAGCGCGGTCACGCACGCCACCGGGCCGGGAACCACCTCGACCGGCACGCCCGCATCGCGCGCAGCATCCACCAGAACCTGCCCAGGGTCAGACACCCCAGGCATCCCCGCATCAGATGCATAGGCGATCGTCTCGCCCGCAAGCATCCGATCCACCAGCCCGTTCGCCCGCGACGCGATCACGTGCTCGTCGCACCGAAGCAGGGGGCGTTCCACGCCAACATGGGCAAGCACCTTTGTCGTCACGCGCGTATCTTCGCAGCAGACTGCATCGGCGGCGCGAAACGAAGCGGCGGCGCGGGGCGACAGGTCTCCCAGGTTACCGATGGGCGTTCCCACCACAATGAGCCTACCGCACCGTGTGCCGCGTTGAGAATCATCTATCATGCGGAACGCGCCTACTCAAGCATCGCACGTTCAAGCGTTCCCAAAGCGATGCGCGCATCCCACGCGGCGATGCGCCGCTCGGTCTTCCAGGTTTGGAAAAACCACCCACGCGCCTCGGAGAACGACGCCATCTGATTCGAGATGAAAACGCGCTCGTAGGCCGACCGACCCTCGGGCGTGATCGATACATTGGTGAACACCGCGGCACCTGACCACTCGCCCACGATGATGGGGAACCCGGCCGCATGAGCCTCGTGGATGAGCCTTCGATTGCGCGCAAGGGCAGATGAGAGCCCCTTGGGCGTGGTGATGTCGAGTGCCATCTCATCGCGGTAATGGTATAGATGCACGTCCATGCACACGTTTTGGTACTGCGACCCGCGCATGAAGCGCTTCCACGCCTTCGGGTGGCCAGATGCCGAGAACACCACCATCTTGGTCTCTGGCATATGCATGCGCACGATACCGTAGGCATCACGGTAGAAATTGCGCAGGTAGTGTATGGGAATGCCGTCGGTCATGCTGAGCAGGTTCTTGCGCACGCTCATGATGGGAGAATCGAGCAGTTCGATACCCATGAGCTCGGCGCGCATACCATAGCGCGCCGCTAAGCGATCGAGCACGCTGAGCGCGACATGCCGTCCGTTGGTCGAGGAATGCCAGTCGACGGTAGACTCGGGAGTGCTGCGCGAATCGTTCGAATCCCCCTGACCGCCTGGCACCGTCGCCAAATCGAGCAGAACCTGCATCTGATATTTCTTCGCCCATTCAAATGCGCGGTCAACGTAATCGACCACGGGAATATACGACTCGGAGTCGCCCTGGGCACCAAACGTATACCACGGAACCGGAAGGCGCACCGCATTCAACCCGATCGCGGACATACGGCGAAAATCATCCTCGGTGATGAAGGTCTCATAATGCTGGCGCATGAGGTCGTTGTATGCGACGGCTCCCAGCGCAATTTGAAGCTCCACCTCGTTGGAGGCGCCCGTTGCAGCGAACAGCGACGGCGTTACCCACGGTTCGGGGATGAACCATCCAGAAAGATTAACGCCGTGGATCCGCTCCATTATCTCCTCTTTCTCGCACGTACATGTATCATGGCTGACTCATGAGTATACCGTCTATCCCGCACTTTGTTTGGCAACCGACCAAATTAGACTTGACGGCTGCGAACAGTTTGGTATAGTTATCGAGCTGTCACGCAGTGACACCCGGTCAGATAGCTCAGTTGGTAGAGCAGAGGACTGAAAATCCTCGTGTCGGGGGTTCGAATCCCTCTCTGACCACCCGCTGCATTCGAGCCCCTCGCAGAGGGGCTTTTTTATGTCTCACATGGCTGGCACCCGGTCATGACCCATGCGCAGCGGCCTCGCCCAGTACCTCGCCTCAATGTACCCTGCGCGCACCGTTCAGGCACAACGCGCGACATCGCATCTCGACGTATTCTGCCCACGCGCTCCACACAACGATCACCGAGTGCGGCACCAGCCTGAGTGTAACGAATTGCCCATACCCTTCGAACACGATCGGCACACGCGGCGTACATGCAAAGCAGCGCATGCAAAGCGATCTACGTTGAAAACCGTTCAAGTACGCTCAAGGCGCCCGGGCAAGAGAGGAAGCGCCACGGCTCCACCCTATATTGCACAGAGATTGCCTCGCCCTCGCCGGTGATGAACGCGATATCCAACGGGTAACGCATGAAGCAGGTATGCACCGCCGAGCAATGGGGAAACGCCATAACGAGCGGTGGGCGTTCGAAGTCGATACCAGCGACTGTGGGAGACGGCTCGACGATCATGCCCAGGAGGCGCTTGACTGGATGCCGTGCCACGATCAGCTGCGCCGGCTCCCAGCCAAGCAACCGCAGCGCCCGTGCCACGCCTCGAAACTCCCGTTCATCCCGCTTCACCCGCCGTCACCATCCTCTCGCACGTCATGTTCTCCGACCGCGTTCGCTCCCGGCCGCTACATCACCACGCCCGGTCGCCACGGGTCGACCACAACAGCTCGCTCATGGTTCAACTCAATCGGCGTACCCATCGCAACCCCGGCAATCGAAATCGAGCCCGGCCATGTTCGCATGCGCATCACGCACCGGTACGTTCGCAGCCCGCCGACAAGCGTGAGCAGCGAATCGTCTTCTGACGATCCTCCCCCATCGCAGGTTACCTCAACTTCGATGTCATACCCGCCCATCGCCCCCTCGATCTGCTCGGCGATGCGCTCGGAGATATCATCTGCACCCGATCCCCCACCCGGCGATACCGCCTGAGCGATGACGATGTCTGGCGCCACCCGGTCAAATCGCGCGGTTGCGCAAACAAATAGCATGATGTTGTACACAATCAGTGCAAGCACGATGAGCACCGGTGCCACAACGGCCATCTCGACCGTTGCCTGGGCGCGCGCTTCCCGCCATATCACCCCAACGCCCCGGCCTCTCATGGCGACCCTCCGCCAACAAGGCCAGCAACGTCCTCAAGCCGTACGGTCAGCGGAATCACGCCTCCGCCGGGCAGGGGAATCTCGGCAATGGTGAACGTCGCGCTCGAAAGGTACTCGCCCGTCTCATAATCGAGTGCCTGCAACAGCGCGGCGGGATCAGTCGTGCCCAGCGGAATCGATCGCAACAGATCTTGCGTATCGGCAAGCGCCGGCATATCGGCGTGCGCAAGCACGTAAGCGCTATCGATAAGCACCGGCTTTAGCGAGCTGAGATCAACCGGTTCGAATCCGAGCGCCCGAACCGCCTCATCGATGCGATCGCCGAGCCACTGCGCTACCGGGCCAAGCCCAAACGATGAGAGCCCTCCCAGCAACTCATCCATCAGGCTCGAAAGCCCATCGCTCATATCCCCATACGAAACAAGCAGTGCGCCCCATAACCCCATGACGTCATCGACAAGCCCGGCCGCCCCGCCTCCTCCCGCACGCTCCTCAAGCGACGAGAAGAACGATGCGAGCACATTGGTATCGGCGCTCGCTGGTTCAGGGGCAAGCGCCGCGGCCGAGATGGCGCCGCGCGCAGGCACACGGGAAGCTTCCGCGAAATCGGTCTCAAGGTCATCGGGAACGTCGGCCGCTCCGGCGGCAACCAGCGCGATCACTCCATATCGTCCCGGCGGGGCGATCCGCGGACGCACGGCAGAAAGTGCGGCCAGCGCCTCGTCGAAGGCGTCGCTTGAGTCTTCCGCCGCCGCCTGCGCTCGACGCTCCACCTCTAGTTCGCGGCTTCGATTCGCCACGTATTCATCGAGCGCTTCGGTAAACGCTTTGAGGTGATATTCGAATCCGTTGTCAATGGAGGTCGAAGCGGCGGGGGTCTTGCCCACGTCCCCTACGCTGAAACGGCACACCGTGCACTCCGCCGCCGCACCAGTATCGATTGAGGAAAGCGCGATGGCAGGACCAGCCGCTCCCGTAGCACCCGGACACCCAGCACCGTAATGAAGCGTAAGCCCTGCCTCTTCATGGGTAGACGGCCATATCTCCTGTGTAAAGAGCTCTGTTTGGCGAACCTCTGCGGTGTTTCTTGGCAACGTTGGGACGTTCGCCTCGATGCGGCCGTCCGCTTCGACGACCTCGGCGTCTGAAAACTGATCCGCCGCATATTGATAAAATGCGCGACGCGCTGCAGAATCGGCGAGGGCCTCGACGCTCGACCCCTCAGGTGCCTCCTGAGCAAGGCGCGCCGCATAATACGCGCGCGTACGGTCGAGCGCGATGTTCGGCTCCCATGTCAAGCTCGAGGCATAATCCGGGTTCTGCGCCTCCGAAAGTCCCGCTAAACGCTCCGCACGCTCCTGCATGTTGCGTCCCTCTTTGCCGCAATCTGCAAGCCAGGCCGCCTCCTTTGCACGCGCCGTCTCCTGCGATGCCTGTTCCAGCTCATCTGCAACCTCACCAAGCGCATCGGCTGTCTGCTGGATCCCGTCGGTCGGTATTTGCTCGGTATCCGCCGCAGGAAACTCTGACGCCGACTCAACGGGCACCACCAATGCGACGCCGGTATACGAGCTGCTCTCGCCGCCGTGCGCCTCGCACACGCGCATGCTGTTCGCTGCCGCCAAAACAGGAAGGGCGCTCTCAATGGTCTCGAGCCCGCGCGATGCGGAGGCAGCGAACTCGTTTCGTGTATCGAGCAGCCGAATGCCCGCATCGATTGTCTGCGACGCCATGCTATTCACGCCGGGAACAAGCAGGCCGACAAGGCCAACGCCCGTCATACAGAGCCCGGCCAAGCCCATGCTCAAAACCGTAGCATCGAGCACGGTGGCAACCGTATGGTATGACGAAACGACGTTCGCCCCAGCGAGCGCGGTTGCATCAGCCGCGACCTGCACGTCCCCCGACCGAGACATGCTCCACACGCCGCTTGCGATTGCGAAGAGCAGCGATAGCATCACCAGGATGGATACCGCCGCCGCAAGACTCGTGTACGCCCCCTCTTCAATGAACAGGTCAATCCCACCGCTCGATCCATATCTCGTAGCTACCTTCCAACCATGTCGGACGCCCTTCATACGCCACCTCCACGGCAAGCTCGACATCCCCTTGCGCGTTCGTCGCGCCGACGACACCTGCAAACGCCCCGAGCACGGGCAGCGGCGTCGCATATCCCACAATCGAAACGCGCGAGGTGCCGTTTCCGACGTCGAATCTAAGATCTATATCCCAAGAGAGCGGCCCTCCCGCATGAAAGATCGAAAAATCAGGCACCGCAGCGAGCCGCCGGAGGGCGAACGCGCGGCAACTCTCCTCGCTCTCGGCATCCGCCGTCGTCATGAGGCGAGCCGTCTGCGCCGCCGCGGCCTCCATCACCGAACGGGTGTACAGCAGGCAGATTGGCTGTAACGCAAGCAGCAACAGAGTCAGAAACACAGGGATCAGCAATGCCGCCTCGACGGTCGCTTGAGCGCGGCGCTCTCGCACAACGCGCGGCGCCCGAGCACGTGCGCACGCCCGCATGCCCTCATCGCATGGCTTCGCGCCGCGCACTGCCCGGCTGCGTCCGCGCGCGACTACAGCGCGCCCCTGCCCGGCGCGCATCACGCCACCCGTCTCACCGCCTTGCCCGTACGCGCATCGCAACCACCCGCGCTCCACGCTAATACAGGGAGATATCGAGCGGGCCCGTTCCAGAGAGCGCGTGGGATAGCGCATTCTCGACAAGGCGCGCGAGCACCCCGTCTGCGCCCGCATGCCACAGAAACGCCAGAGCGGAAACGATCGCCACAAACACGGCGATCGTAATGGCGTACTCAACCGTCGCCTGCGCCCCATCCTCCTGGATGCGCAACCTCCGCCCTGGCACCGTCTCATACGCATCGCCTTCCAAACGCCTCACGCCCCCACTCCTGTGCCACCTGTTCACCGCCCGTCCGCGCTTCGTTAACACCCCGCTTGACCTACCCCTCATCTTCAGCCGCACCGCTTGCTAGCAAGCGCGCTACCTGCGCGCTTGCGCCGCCATCTTCAATTGAAAACACCACGATCGTATCCACCCAATCGCTCCCGTCGGTTACAATCGCCCCCCATGCGTTACCCTTCAAGTCGAGGTATCCGCTCGTCTGGAGCCGAGCGTCCGGACAATCGCGATAGACCGCAAGCACATCGCCTGCCAACGAGACAAGTCCGGCCTCGTCCTCCCAGGCGACCGAAACCACGCCAGATCCGTCTGCGTCCATGGCGTCGAGCACGGTGAGGAACGTCTCGCTTGAAACCGCCGCGGTGCCTTTAGACGACAGCGCATCCGCCTCGTCCTCGCCCTGCTCCGCATCGCCTGCCACGCTGGAATCGCCGTTCTCAGCACCGCTGCTCCCGAACGGATCGTTTGCGCCTGCCGCACCCTGTCCGCGTTCCGGCTGGTCTGACGCACTCCCATCCGCTGCAAGCCCGTTTCCGCTCCTTGTGTCCTCGACCACCCGGAAGGCGCCAGCGAGCGTCGCTATGATCGCCGCCAGACACACCAGCGGCGCCATCCAACGAAGAAAACGGACGCGCATGGGCATCCTGCAGCCGCGCCGGGCACCGTCAAGCTTGTCCGAATGGCCTCGTCTTGCCCCCATTGGCCAACAGCACCTATAAGCTGTTTATCCCGCTGGAGATCTCATCCCACAGCTCGCTCACTCGATCGCGGAATGCGATGATGGCAAGAATCGCGATGACCACCAGCACGCCGACCAGAATGGCATACTCCGTCGTCCCCTGAGCGCGCTCTTCGCGCGCAAGACGGTGCGCGCTACGTACGCCACGATGCAGAACCCCGATCCCGGTACGTACGCCTCTCAGCACCAGAGCACTCACTCGCTGTCCCATACGCCCTCCTTATAACATGCCGCTCGCCGCGAGCAGCGGTCCTACAATGGAAAGCAGCAACGCAGGTAATATGAGCGTTCCTGTTGGAATGAGCAGCTTGACGGGAACGCGTTCGATCTCGCGCTCAACCTGCGCCCGGTGCGCCGACCGAATCTCTCGGCTTTGCCCGGCAAGCGTCTCGGCGAGCGGCGCGCCCAAGCTGAGCGCCTGGGACACTGCGACCGCGAAGGACTCGAGCGGCCGCAGGCCAAGATCGTGCGCCACCCGCAGCAGCTCTTCGCCACGCGTCGCAAGCCCCACCTGCCACGAAAGCCGCGCCCGATCCATGCGATTTGCAAGCTCATTTGATCGGTTGGAACAATACAATGCAAGCGACGCATCAAACGACAAGCCGGAGGAAAGTCCCAGGCGCACAACGTCAACCATCTCAGAAACGTCCCCCAGGCTCGTTTGAGTCCCCTGGCTTTTCGGGACAAAACGAGCGAGAACTCGATGCGCCGCATCATAGATTCGCATGCCGTACGCACGCATCGCAGCACCCTGATGTTGGATACGCTCGAGAAGCCAAAGACGCTCATCGCGCTGCCAGCTCAGCACGACCCACGCAAACAACGCACAAGCGCTCCCGATCGCGGCGCAAAGAACCACATCCACACTCATGAGATATTCACCCCCATGATTCTTCTGATGATGACCCACGCGCACACGTTGAGCGCGAGCGCCACGGCGACGCTTCCCGCGCCGACGGGCGTCGCCAACCCCGAACGGAAATCTGGCGAAAGCATGGTGAGCACGAAGATCATCGCGACGGGCATGCCTGCGACCAAGCGCGCCGACATGCGTACTTGAGACGTCTTCACGTCGAGCCTTCGTGTGAGCTCGATGCGCTCCGCAACCATGTTCGCCGCCTCCGCAAGAAGCTCGCGCAACGGCGACCCGGTTCGTTGCGAGATTTTGAGCGCGAGGGAAACGAATCCCATTCCCGGCGCGGGCAGACGATCCATCAGCTCGTCAAGCGCATCCGCAGCGGGAATGCCGCACTCAACCGCAAGCGCTACGCGGATGAACTCGCTCCTCACCGGTTCCTGGGCGTGACTTCCCACGAACCTCATACCCTGAGCAAGCGAATGCCCCGAGCCAAGCGCGATGGCGAGCGATGCAAACGCCTCGGGCATCTCCGCCTCAACCCGGCGCGCCTCTGCCTGCATCCGTTGCTTCGCGCGAACGAATAGCGCCACCGGAACAACCGGGACTCCGATCGCCGCCCCCACCAACGATCCCGAAATCACAAACAACGCGAAGCTGCCCAGGGCAGTCAACACGAGCAGAGCACCTACCAAGGCATCTCGCTGTGCACCCGCCACAGCATTGCGCTTCCTCAAAACGTCATATACATCGCCAGCCAAACGATCGAACAGCAACGCCTGGCACCATGGAATCTCGGCGAGCTCTGCCGTGCACCGTTCGATCCACGGGTTTGCGCGCAACACCTGCGGCAGGGCCTCGCCAACGGTTTGGACAAGACGCCTGAGCATCTGGGTGACACCCGAAGAACAGGCGCGCACGGGCTGCGCGATTCCTGCTCCGCGCACGCGTGTGTCCGTACCGCCCGACACCAGGGCGAACGTGCTCAGCCCCACCAGCACGCCGACCATCACAGGCATGTACTCCGCCATTCCCCCACCTCCTGTTCGCTCAGTGCCCCCGAACACAACCCCTCCTCAATAAACGGAGGCTCACGCACGAGCTTCCACGATTCCCGCGCGGCGTCAAACGTCACATACCGCTCAAGCGAGACGCCGCCCGCGTCATTTCTGCTCACGCCGGAATATGACGAAACGAACCGCCTGCCATCTGCTCTCCGCTCAGACATCACCACTCCATCGAGCGCCATAGCGATCTGCTCTTCAATCAACTCCGAAGGAAGGTTGATGCCATAGCGCGCAAGAAGCGTGAGGCGCACGATGGCCTCTTCCTCGGTTCCCGCATGAAGGGTGGTGAGCGAACCGTCGTGCCCGGTATTCATCGCCTGAAGCATATCGATGCATTCCGCACCGCGAACCTCGCCCACCACGATCCGATCGGGTCGCATGCGCAGGGCGTTCGTCACTAAATCGCGAATTGTCACCGCGCCTTCGCCCTCAATCGACGCTACGCGCGCCTCGAGTCGCACCACGTGCGGGTGTCGCGCGAATTTCAGCTCCGCCGAGTCCTCGATGGTCACGATGCGCTCGCTCATTGGAATTTCGCACGAAAGCGCATTCAACAGCGTCGTCTTTCCCGACCCCGTTCCGCCCGCAACCGCCAAATCCTGTCGAAGCGAAACCGCGCACGAGAGCAGCCCGGCGTACCATGCGGGCAGAGACCCCAACTCAACGAGCTCTTTCAGCGAACTGATCCGATCTGAGAACTTCCGGATCGTGAGCACCGGCCCATCAAGCGCAATGGGCGGAATGACCGCATTCACACGATATCCAAGCGCGAGGCGCGCGTTCACGATTGGGCTTCGCTCGTCCACCCGACGACCGAGCGGCGAGATTATGCGATCGATGAGGATGCGAATCTGCTCGTCGCTATCGAACACCGACCCCAATGGATGCAGCGTGCCGCCCTGCTCATAAAAGGCTGAATGGCATCCGTTGATCATGATTTCGCTCACGGAATCATCCTCGATGAGCGATTGGATAGGACCGAGGCCGACAACGTCATCCAAAACCTCTGCGATAATGTCCTCGCGCTCCGCGCCGACCGCGTCCGATCCCGTCCGCACGTTCAACGCCGTTTCGATCGCCGGTCTGAGTTCAGCCCTTGAGCGCGCGACGTTTGCTTCCGCGGCAAGTCGCGCAACTTCAGAAAAGCCGACGCGCTCCATCATCTCGCGCTTCGCATACCGAACGAGCTCCTGGTGCGAGGCGCTGCGCACGCTCGACGCAGCGCGCACCCGGTTCGTTCTGCCCGCAGGAGCTGTTGCCTGAAACCGCTCCAGCACGCTCATTGCCACTCACCCAGCTTCTTCCACGGCAAATGCAACCGCGGGCGCTCAACGTCGCGCCCCTCCATCTGCACCCCATCGTCAAGAAGCGCAGGACATCCCAACTCGTGCAACAGGCTCCTTGTGACCGAGCGGATACTGCGCGCAAATGCGCTCTGCCCCTTTATCGCCTCATCGATCCTGCCGAAGGAAAACAACGCGGAAAGCTCCCCGGCGCCATCGGGAATCCGCATCTTAGATCTCAACGACGCCGCCATCTCGAGCCGCATCGCCACCTCTTCCGTGCAAGAGCTCGATTCCGTCCGGTTCACAACGCACGTCATACGCGCACGCGCGACCCCTAATCGCGAGACCATCGCGACCGCTCGCTTGAGCGCCGTCTCCGAACCCGTGGCACCGTCACACACCATCAGGCATCGTTCGCACTTCCCCACAGCGACGGCGACGGCGTCCGTCCACGTTGCCGAGGTATCGACAAATATCACATCCGACTCACCGCGCAGCACATCGATCAGCATCTCGACCGGTTTTCCCAGAAGCTCGGCGTACTCGGGAACACCGGCAGGACCCCAAAGCGTCAGCCCGGGCGCAACGCGCATAGACGCCTGGACAATGTCAGCCTCAGCAAGAACCCCATCTTTTGATGCGCCGGCCAACGCCTCTAGATCGCGCGGCTCGTCAATCCCAAAGAGCTCATAAAGGTTCCCGAACATAAGATCAAGATCGAGCACGGCGGTGCGCAGCCCGCAATGCGCGGCATAGTACGCCATCGACGCAATGACCGTGCTCGTCCCCGTTCCCCCCTTGCCGCTGACCGCGCACACCATGGGCGCACGGCCTCCCGGCGAGTCGTTCATATCTCTTGTGGACTCGACGGCTCGACCCCTGTCATGTCTGGACAGGGACTGGGTCTTCTCAACCTGCGCCCCATGCGCTAATGGTCGGGGGTCGCTAGGCTCTCTTCCCCAGGCCGGTTGCTCGCCGTCACATTTCTGTCGCTCGCGCTCTTCGTCCGTGCGAACCTGGGGCGCCCGCTCTGCAGAAGCTCCTTGTGCGTCACAGGCAGACGCTTCTGTTGCGGGCGGCGCCCCAGATTCCCCTTCCATGCAGAATGGCGGCTCATCATCCCGCAACCGATCGGCTTCCTCCCCCGCGCACGCGGTTAACGATGACGTGGCGGAACACGAGTCCGCGCCTTCTGCTGCAACGATTTCAGACGCGCCCGCATGGAAGAGCTGGGCGATATAGGCCGGGTCGAGGCAGTCGATCACTACGACCACGCAGCCCACGTTTTTGCAGCGCGCAACCGTAGAGACCGTTTCGATATCCATCGCCGCCGACGTGGCATGGGCGAACAGCGCCGTTCCCTGCACTGATTCCTCAAGCGCGGCGCTAATGTGCTCAAGCTGGGCAACGTCATCAAAACGCACGATATGCGCTCCCCGATCCCTCGCCTCGACCTCTCGCTGGATCGTGAGATAATCCTCACCCGCGCAGCATGCGAGCCACAGCGACGTCATCATGCATCATCCCCATCATGCTGCTCCGCGGCTAAGCCCAATCGACCCGACTCGGTAGCGTCGCGCCCTCTATCGGCATCGCTGCCGGTACGTCCCTCATCGTCTGCTTGTTCGTCGCCCGCCTCTTGCTCATCGCCATTCGAATCGGACGCATCGTCGGAAGAATCTGCATCGCTCCCGCGAGCCGATTCGGTTTCGTATACGCCAGCGCCTGGAACCACCACGCTGATCGAGCCAGCGGATGTAGCGGCTAAGAGCTCGGCGACGCGATCGGGCTCCACAGCAAGGGTCACCCAGCTTAGATCGGCGGCGTCGTTTCCCTGGTTGCTGCAGGTCAACACGCGCGCACGGCACAGCACGCTCGAGACGCCGCTGCCCGAGAGGTACACGTCAACCTCGTCGCCCGTCTCTACCGCCCCGCCAACGGCGTGCGCCGAGTCCACGGGCACCGACACCGCAATGAGTCCGTCGGGCACATCGAGCCCGCCGTCACGTCCCTCGAAATATGTGGGGCAGAGCACCGCGCGCGCAGGAATGCTTGAGGTCGCGCTCTTACCTGCAAGGTCATGCATCGATGTGACCGCATCGGCAGGTAGCAAGCTTGCCACCCACTCCTCAACCTGCACATTGCTTTCATCGAGCGTCTCGCCGACATCGATATCGCGCGTCGCGACGCACACGCGCACCAAATCTCCGCCGTACGCAGCAAGCACCTCCTGTCGCTCCCGCTCTGCCCCAGCACGCACGGACGAGCCGTACCCGAAGGCGAGCAGCGCGGCGACAAGACCCGTAGCAACGCTGATAGCCAGCTTTACCCCGCGTTTCATGCATTCGCCTCCTTGCACGCAACACGCCGCATCGCGTGCGGCGTTCGTCCTTGGTCTCATTGTGCGAAGGAATCGCTGCGCGAAAGCCTCCAACCTCAGAAAGTCGCGCGCGACCTTACCGATCTCTGGTCGAAAGCTGCCCGCTCGCTCAAGCTCGCAGCAAGGTTTCATCCAGGTTCACGGCAAGACGAATTGAATCGATTCAACCGTCGATCTACCTGCGATGACAAGAAAAATATTCATGTGCAATGGGTATCTATGCGCTCAGTTAGCACGCCGGCCGCCCCGATACGCAAACAGGGATAGCTCCCGTGGCGTTAGAGACGAACGTCTGGGTCGAGGCTCTGGGCGCTTACGCGCATCTCATCCGCCAGGGCGCGAAACACCTCGAGGCGCAACTCATCGATCTCGCCCGACTCGACCGCTGCAAGCACCGCGCAGCCCGGTTCGTGCGCATGGGTGCAGTCATTGAAACGGCATCCGCGTGCCGCGCGAACGACCTCGGGAAACGCGCGCGCCAGGCCACGCTCATGCCCAACCAGTGGCAAGCTGCGCAACCCCGGCGCGTCGGCGATCACACCCGCGTCGCCCGGCAGCGAAACCATGGTGCGCGCCACCGTCGTATGGCGGCCGGCATCGTCGCGCGCACGCACCGCACCCGTCTCGAGCGCTTCGTGCCCGAGCAGCGCATTGAGCAGCGTGGATTTTCCCGCGCCCGATTCGCCCAGGATCATGGCGCACGCTGTCGCCGGCACGCAGGCACGCACCTCGTCCAACCCCGAACCGGTCTTAGCGGACGTCGCCACGATGCGCACATCCTGCCCGACCAGGCGTCGCACGCGCGCCACCTCGCCGGCGCATTCCTCCGCCGAACAGCGATCTGACTTGGTGAGCACCACGACGGGAACCGCGCCGCAATCTGCCGCCAGCACGAGCGAGCGCGCGATGCGCCCGAGAAGCACTTCGCTCGCGCCAAGCGGCTGGACGATGAGGATGATGTCCACGTTTGCGCAGAGCACCTGACGCTCGCCGCGATTGCGCCCCCGCCACCGCTCGAACACGGTTCGGCGAGGCAGCACGCGTTCGATCACGCCCATATCGTGCCCAGCTGCGATGCGCACGGCCACGCGATCGCCCACCGCCGGCAACAGGCCATCGTCCTTCTCGCGGTCTTGCTTTGCAAACCCCACGGCATGCTCGGCGCGCAGCGTCTGCTCGGCGGTCACGATCAACGGAAACCCCCGATCAAGACGCACGACAACACCTTGGTGCATTTCCTCAGGACGCTGCGCCACGCGGCAGAATTCATCGAATGCCGCTTGCTGCGCTTCGTCAATGGGAAGCTCTGCGAAGGCGGGAACATCACGCAGCGCATCGACTTTAGGCAGCGACGCCCTATGCTGGTCGCGCTGCTCGACCGTCAGGGAAGACGCCTTTCTGCGCGCCGCGCGCTTTGCCCTCGCCCGCTTCGCCATGAACCCTAAGCCGCCCTTTCAACCATCGTGCCAACCGGAATGAATCCCTGCCAGATGAACCGTCTCGTGCATGGCGCGCTCATGGACTCGAGACCCCTACAGCTCGCGACGCGCTTCGATGGCGCGGCCAAGGGTCAGCTCGTCGGCATACTCCAAGTCTCCGCCCACAGGCAGGCCGCTCGCGAGCCGGCTGACCGTGATGCCAAGCGGCTTGATGGTGCGCGCTAAATAGCTCGCCGTGGTCTCGCCCTCGATATTCGGGCTGGTGGCAATGATGACCTCTTGGATGTCTTCCTCGCCCAGGCGCGCCAGGAGCTCCCGTACATGAAGCTGCTCCGGGCCGATCTTGTCCATGGGGCTGATGACGCCGCCCAGCACATGATACACGCCGTGGTAGCTGCCCGTGCGCTCAATGGCTTGGACATCGCGCGGCTCGCCGACCACGCAGATGCGCGTGCGGTCGCGCATGCTGTCCATGCAGATCGGGCATTCTCCGGCCGTCGCGTAATTGAAGCACCGCGCGCAGAAATGCACCTGCTCCTTCACGTCGATAATGGCCTGCGCCAGACGACGCGCTTGCTCGGCATCGGCCTCGAGGAGGTAATATGCGATGCGCTGCGCGCTTTTAGGGCCAATGCCCGGCAAGCGCCCCAGCTCATCGAGCAGTCGTTGCAATTCCTGATTGCCCGCCACGCGCTTCCTCTTTCTCTCTCGCTCGCACCCGCAATGCGTTTGCAGCCATTAGGCAGATCCCCTGGCTCATCCCGCGTCGTTTGAGCCCGGCTCGCAGCCTTTCCGTGCCCCGCCGCCCCGCGCCACGAGCCCGCACGGCGCAAAGCCTCCTGCAGCATCGCGGCGAGCCCATGCCCGCTGTGCGCGCCGTTTGCAGGAAGAACCCCTCCCCGGCGCAGAACCTCTCACAGCGCCGAGCGAGGCCCATAACAAAAGCCCACGTTGACCGGGCGCGGTGCTCAAGGCTTCCGCGGCGCTGGGCACGACCCTAAAACGGCATGCCGGGAATGTTGAGTCCGCCCGTGATGGCGCTCATCTGCTTGTTGGCAATCTCTCCGATGCCGCGCATCGCCTCGTTGACCGCGGCCATAACCATGTCTTCGAGCATCTCGACGTCATCGGGATCGAGCGCCTCGGGGTCGATCGTGAGCGCGGTGATCTGCATGTCGCCGTTTACGGTGACTTTCACCATGCCCCCGCCCGCCGACGCATCGACCGTCGTCTGCGCGATATTCTCCTGCGCCGCGGCAAGCTGGTCTTGCATCTTGCGCGCCTGCTTCATCATTTGCTGCATGTTCATCTGAGCCATGGGAACTCCTTGTCATCGACTTCGATGGATATCGAGGCTATCCGTTCCTGTCGCATCCTATCATGATAGGCCGAAGCTCCGTCCGCGCTACGCCACATTCCCGCCACCGCGCACGGAATCGCCTTCATGCTCATGCCCGAACATCGCCCCGGACGCGAGCGCATGCAGGGCAGCCGCATATGCCAGATGCACGCCGCCTGCGCGCGGCCGTCACCGTCCGAATCGCCGGCGCCGACCCTGATTCGAAGGAACTCCGGCGTCTCGATTCCGTACCTAGGGCGAGGTGCCTAGAGCGGGGTATCTACCTGCGTCAGCTTCACCTCTTCACCAAAGACGCTTCCCAGCACCGAGGCGACGTCATCGGGGTCAATCTGCTGGTTAAGCTGGCCATCCGCGCCGGCTTGCCGCTCAAACGACTGCGGCGGCCGAGCCGCGAAGTCGGGCTGTGCCGTCTCTGGTGGCGAAGCGGGCGCGCTTGGAGCCGGTGGCGGGGTCGGTGGAACATCTTCCGGCATATCAAAGGGGGGAAGCGATTCGTCATAGGGCATCGCTTCAAGATCATCATAGGGAACCCGGTCGTCCTCCCATGCTGCTTCGTCGGTTGGAGCGGACGGGGCGGAAACGGGATTCGGCTGAGACGAGGCGGGGGCTGCGAAAGCAGGTTCCGGCCGCACAGGAGCCCCCGACTGCACAGGAGCCGGTACCGCGGCAGCAGGCTCTGGTCGCGCGGAAGCAGACGGCACCGCGGCGGAATCTGCCTGCGCAGGAACAGACGGTGCTGCCGCATGGTCTGCCTGCGCGGCAGCAGAAGCGATATCTGCCCGCGCGGGAGCAGGTGTCGTAGAGGTCGAATCGGGCTGCGCGACATCGGGCGACCCGAGGGCGGAGCTCGACGGGACGGAAACGGACACGGTAGCGGATGGCGCCGATGCCGGTGCGTCTGCGCGCGCCGGTGCGACCGATCCGGTAGCGTTCGCCGGCGCGGCAGAGGCGGCGGGCGCAGCCGATGCGCGGCGTGGCGCAGCGGGCGCATGCGCAGGAGCATCGTCCATCACATAGCGCACGGTACGCGCACCGAACACCGCGGCTATCTGCGGCAGTACGACCGACTGGGCGTCCGCGCGGCCGAGCATGCTGATCGCAAAGTTCGATCCTGCCGGAAACCGAACCGTGAGCGTCGCACCATCGTCCGCCCCCGCGCGCGAGCTCTGCAGCAGCGCGCCGCGCGAAGGCTGCGCTGCGATCACGCGCTTGATGACGTCGCGCCATTTGCGCTGGAGCTCGCCTTCGTCGGAAACCGGTGCGGTCGGCGCCGCTGCGGCCGCAGCGACCTCCGCAGCAGAAGGCGGCGTCGGGCGGAGATCCGCGTTCGCAGCGGACGGGGCTGCCGGCGCTTCCGGCGCATGCTCGACTGACGAGGCCGGCTCTGAGGCTGCTGCAGCCACACCCGCCTTAGCGCCCAGCGCCGGTGGCTCCGAAGCCGCGCCATCCGTCGCTGCCCCCGGTGCCGAGCCCGCAGCTACGCCCATAAGCACCGCCGCACCGGCACTGCTGAGCGGCGCTGACGGCACGCCCGCCGCAAGCTGGGACTCCAGTCGCGCAACCCGTTCCGCCAGCGCCTCGAGTGTCAGGTCGGATTCGGGACGCGCCAGGCGCGTGAGCGCGATCTCCAGCACAAGCCGCGTGTCGGCCGCCGTGCGCATCTCGAGCGCGGCATCGTCGAGCACCGTGAGCACGCGCGCCAGGCGGTCGGTGCCCTCGAACAGCTCAGCTTCTTCCGTAAGCGCGCCAACCTCCTCGGGCGTTCCCTCGAAGAGCTCCGTCTGCGCCCCCGCCACGCGCGCCACGTACACATCGCGCACGTGCGCCACCAAGTCGCGCGTCAGGTCGATCAGATCCTCGCCGGCATCGACCTGTGCGCGCACCAGGCCGAACAGGGCAGGTACATCACGCGCAGCGATGGCGCGGCACAACTCGGACAGCACCGTGCCCGATACCTCGCCCAAAAGCGACCGCGCATCCACGACATGTACCGCCCCGTTCCCGAACACCGAAAGCTGCTCGAGCGTAGAGAGCGCGTCGCGCATGCCGCCGCGAGCATGCCTGGCCACGATGTCGAGCGCCTCGTCGTCGTAGCCGAACTGCTCCTGCTCGCAGATGTAGCGCAACCGCGCCACGATGTCCTCGTTGCCGATGCGGTGGAAATCGAACCGCTGGCACCGCGAGAGAATCGTCTCGGGAATCTTTTGCGGGTCGGTGGTGCAGAGCACGAACACCACGTGGCTCGGCGGCTCCTCGAGAGTCTTGAGCAGCGCGTTGAACGCTGCCGTCGTGAGCATGTGAACCTCGTCGATGATGTAGATCTTGAATGCGCCCCGCACCGGCGCGAAGTTGACCGAGCCGATGATCTCTTCGCGCACGTTGTCCACACCGGTGCGCGACGCCGCGTCGAGCTCGTAGACATCCGGGTGCACGCCCTCGGCGACCTGCGCGCACTCGGGGCAGGTACCATCCGGCAAGCACCCCGACGCGCCCTCGGTGCGCGCCGCCTCGGCATGCTCGCAAAGCAGCGCCTTCGCCAAGATGCGCGCCATGGTGGTCTTGCCGGTCCCGCGCGGCCCACAGAACAGGTAGGCGTGACCCAGGCGCCCCTCGGTCACCGCATGCTCGAGCGTCGAGACGATATGCCGCTGACCCACCACGCTCCCGAAGGTGAGCGGACGATATTTCCTATAGAGCGACTCCATGCGGTCTCCTTTATGACGTACAGGGCCTGCTGCCAACAAGTTCGCAGGCAGCCGATCAAGCTGCGCGCGTCGTATGGACGAGCGGCGCAGCCGGCCTGGGGCGGCCATGGCACGGCGTGCTGCCATGCCGGCACCCATCGGCGCGCGAGCCATCGGGCGCAACAGCCTCCGTCCTCAGATGGCTACCATGATACCCGCTCGTCCCGAACGCAGCCGCACGATCGTGTCCGCGATATCCGTGAGGCGGTCGGAGCCCACGCGATAGCAGCCCGCAGCTGCCGGAAAGCTGCCAGCAGAGGCTTCTGTGCATACGTCCCTGCAAAGCCATCTCTCTAAGAACACAGAGAGTTCGACCGGCGCGTCTTGCGCTCTACGTATGCGAGGGCTGTCCGCACGGCTTGAAGGAGCGGCTCACTCAGGAATGTCAATCCTGGTTTACCAAAGCCAAATGAAAAGCCTGCTTGCCGCGAACTCAAGAAGGTTCCCACAGCAAGCAGGCCGATCAGTCAGGTATTCGTCGCGATCTGGCTCTGTTGCAAGAGCGCATCGCTCAACAGGCGTCCTACTCGTTATCGCCCGCTGTCATCTGCGTCGCAGAGAGCGCCGCATCATCGGACGCGGCCTCGGGCCACACCCAATCGGTGAAGGCAGGATGATCGTAGCCCTCGGCCACCGCAAATTCAAAGGCCTCGGTACGGAACGCCTCCCACTCGGCAATCTGCGCATCGAACTCGGTAGTCCCGCGCGCAGCCTCGACCAAGCGGAGCGCATCGACGGCAAGCTCCCACCGGTCCATGTTGTTCTGGCGAAGCATGTCGTACGGCGTGGTCGTCGAGCCCTTCTCCTCATAACCATGCACGTGCCAAGCATCGTGGCCGGGACGATCCCATACCAAGCGGCGAATCGTGCCGGCATAGGCATGGAAGCAGAAGAGCACCGGCTTCTCGCCGTTGCCGAAAAACTCCACGAAGCGCTCGTCGGAAAGCGCCCGGTCGTTTTCGCAGACACTCTGGATCTTCAGAAGCTCCACGATGTTTACGAACCAAACCTTGACACCCAGCTTCTTGAGCAGGTCGGTGGCCGCAAGCGCCTCGAGCGTGGGCACATCACCGCAGCAAGCAACGATAACGTCGGCATCGGCCATCGTCTCGGCCGTGCACGCCCACTGCCAGATCGCCAGCCCCTCCTCGAGCTCAGCCACGGCCTCGTCGACCGTCGAGAAGGTCGGCGCCGGCTGCTTGCCGCAGAAGATCGCATTCACGCAATTCGTTGACTGGTACACGCGCTGCGCCACGGCGAGTGCCATGTTGGCGTCGGCCGGATAGTAGGCGTTGACCACATGGGTGTCGTTCGCCTTGTTGAGCAGCACATCGATAAAGCCCGGATCCTGATGCGAGAACCCGTTATGATCCTGACGCCACACATGGCTTGAAAGGAACAGGTTGAGGCCGGAAATCGGCTTGCGCCACGGAATCTCGCGCACCGTTGCCTCAAGCCACTTGCAATGCTGGTTGACCATGGAATCGACTACATGGATAAAGCTCTCATATGAGCTCCACACGCCATGGCGACCGGTCAGCACGTACGCCTCAAGGAAGCCCTCGCACTGGTGCTCGGAAAGCTGCTCGATCACGCGACCCGTGCTTGCCAGCAGTTCATCGTTGGCCTCATCGGCATAGAAGCCGCCGTGCCATTGCTTTTTGGTCACGCGATACGCGTCCTGCAGGCGGTTCGAAGACGTCTCATCAGGACCAAAGATGCGGAAGTCGTCGTTCAGCTCCATCACGTCGGCGGTATAGGAGCCAAAGACGCGCGCGGCCTCGGTGGAACCCCAGCCATGGCCCTTCTCTGCCACGGGAACCTCGTGCGCGTGGATATCCGGCAGGACGAGCTCGCGACGCAGCTTTCCGCCGTTCGCATTGGGATTCGCGCCGATGCGCAGGTCGCCGACGGGCATGAAGGCGGTCACCTCGGGGCGCACCTGTCCCTCGGGCGTAAAGAGCGTCTCGGGCTCATAGGAGCGCAGCCACGAGCGCAGCACGCGGAAGTGCTCGTGCGTGTCCTTGGCCGAGGCAAGCGGCACCTGGTGCGCGAGCCATGAGTCCTCGGTCTTCTTGCCGTCGATCTCCTTCGGGCAGGTCCAGCCCTTGGGCGTGCGGAACACGATCATGGGGTACGCCGGGCGAGTAACGTCCTCGCCGGCGCTCAGCTGCGCCTCGGCCGTAGCCTTGATGTCGCAGATCTCGTTGAAGACCTCTTCGAGCAGCGCGGCAAAACGGCGGTGGATGGCATGATGGCTCTCGTCGTCGAAGCCGCCCACGAAGACATGCGGCTTATAGCCCATGCCCTCGAAGAACTTGACGAGCTCTTCGTCGGAGATGCGCGCAAGAATGGTGGGGTTGGCGATCTTATAGCCGTTAAGGTGCAGAATCGGCAGCACGATGCCGTCGGTGGCAGGGTTTACCAGCTTGTTTGACTGCCACGAGGTTGCAAGCGGGCCGGTCTCGGCTTCGCCGTCGCCCACCACGGCGACAGCGAGCAGGCTCGGATTGTCGAGCACGGCACCGTAGGCGTGCGACAACGTATAGCCGAGCTCGCCACCCTCGTGAATGGAGCCCGGCGTCTCGGGCGCAAAGTGGCTGGGAATACCGCCCGGATACGAGAAGCGGCGGAAGAACTTCTGCAAACCCGCCTCATCGTCGGTGATCTCGGGATAGTTCTCGCGATAGGTTCCATCGAGCAGCGACTGCGCGGTGCCCGCCGGTCCACCGTGGCCCGGGCCCATCAAAAAGATGGCGTTCTGCTGATGGTCTGCGATCAGACGGTTGGTGTGAGCCATGAGGAAGTTGATGCCCGGGGTGGTGCCCCAGTGCCCCACCAAGCGATGCTTCACGTCTGCGCGGCCGAAATCGCGCGTCTCGCCCGTTTTCTCATCAGTAAAATCCGAGCGCATCAGAGGATTGCTTCGCAGATAGATCTGGCCGACGGACAGATAGTTCGTGCAGCGCCAATACCGATCCACCCCCTCGATTGCCGCATCCGACACCGGAGCGTCGATTTTTTTCCAGGGCGTACCAAGTGCGGGTTGAGACATGACGTCCTCTTTCCTCTCAAACGAACAGCAAGCATATTATACGAATATTCGTATGTTTTAATAGCCCTAACGGCCTCCTTTTGGCCGGACGGCAAAATATATGGATAGGCGGGACGCCGCGGTGGTGCGCTACTCTGCTCCGAGCTCAACTTCCAGATGGTAGAGATCGGCACGATAGTAGGTTTTGACAAGCTCCCGCGGCTGGTTGGCTACGTCGTACGAGACGCGCATGATGTAGAGCAGCGGATCCCCTTCGTCAATCGTCAAAAGGCTCGCAAGCCCGGTATCGGCAACTATCGAGTGGACCTCCTGGCGCGCACGGCTCCACCTAATGCCCAACTCATCACTCATGTACGAACGCAACGATTCCTTAGAGAAATCACGTTCGGTCGCATGCGGAAGAAACGTATGCTCATAGTAGTTGATTTCGAGGTAATACGGCTGGCTGCCGGCATAGCGTACACGCCGCAAGCGATATACCTCGGTATGCTCGGGCAACCCGAGTACGCGACTGACCTCGCCGGAGGCAGGCATGATCTGAGCATCGATGAGATGCTTCTCGGCGGGCACGCGATCGTCCACGTTTCGTTTTACGATGCTTGTCACATGGCTGAGGGCAAAGTTCGGACGGTTCGCAACGACCTCGGACCCCACGCCCCGTCGTTTGCTGATCATGCCGTTATCGGAAAGCATCTCCATGGCCTTGCGCGCCGTCGAGCGCGAAACGCCGTATCGCGCCATCAGTTCGCTCTCTGAGGGAATAAGCTCGCCGACCGCGTAAACACCACCCACGATATCCTGGAACAGGATATCGTACAGCTGACGATACAGTTGCTCTTTCCCACTGAAATCGAGCATCGGAATCACCGTTATCTCTCCTGAAAGGTCCGAATAATTGAATCGCCCGATTATCGCACCTGTCTATGATCCCGTCAGCACGTTTACATGCATATGCCAAAAATGAACATCTGCGCACGTGCCCGCGCTGCGCAGATAGCCGTATGCGAGGCATGGGCGCCAAGCAGCATCCAGCTGGCACGCGCTCTGCATCCGAGCGCATGCAAACCCGCCGTGGCTATCACGCCTCGGCCAACGCCTTCTCTACCTCTTCAAGCAGCGGAATCGAGGTTAAGCCACCCATCGTGCGCACCGAGAGCGACGAGGCCATGGAGCTCCGGCGCAGGTTCTCCTCGAGCGAAAGGCCCGTATACAGACCGTACGCAAACGCCCCGTGAAAGATATCGCCCGCACCCGTGGTGTCGACCGCATGCGCCTTGAAAGCAGGCATATGGCGAGGCCGTCCCTCCCCATCGCGATACACCAGGCCGCGATCGCCCAGCGTCACCACAGCGACCCCGTCGTTGATGCTCTCGATCTGCGTCAGCAGCTCATCCACGGCGCGCTCGTCGTCCGCATCCTCGAGCGCGGACCCGGTGCACTGGCGGGCAAAATCTTCTGAACAGACCAGGTAGTCGACGGCGCGCGCCACTTCATAGGTGCTCGCGCGATATGTTCCCGCATCGACCATCGAGCATGCGTCTGGAAATGCCTCTATCAGGGCAAGGCTTATTGCGGGCTCGTGACCGTCAAACAAGAGAACCGCAGGGCTTTCAGATGGAAGCTCGAAAGCGACGTCGTGCATCGAAGGCGGGACGTTGAAGATCGTGCGATCTCCGGTAGCGTCATCGACGGCTATCAGGCTGTAGCCCGTGCGTATCTGTTCATCTACCAGCAGATGGGCGGTGCCCACACCATAGCGCGCGAGGTCCGCTTGCACCAGCGCGCCATACGGATCGCTTCCCAGACGCGCCACCAACTCGACCGGGGCGCCCCAAAGCGAGCACAAGCAGGCCGCGTTAAGCGCCGGAGCCCCGGAGCATCCCCGGGCGCCCTCTACCCGGTACTTCTGATTTGCCCGCAACGGCCCGGTATAGGGAACCGTGATGTCGTAGACCGCCTGCCCCACGCAAAAGATGCTCATCGCACTCCTACTCGCAATCGCCGCAGCCGGCGATAAAGGCATCGATCTGGTCGAGCAAGGCCGGATAGTCGATGGCGCTCACATCGGTCGCATCGACCTCTATCAGCTCTCCGAGCTGAAAACGGTCGTAGCCTTTGTTCGCGCAGCGGTCCAGAAAGACCTCGAGCGTCACGAGACCATCGGCCTTGGTGTGATCCTCAAGTACATCACCCTTGTGATAGCAGGTCACCAGATGTCCCAAATGGCGGGATTGGCTCAAGTCGCGCGTATACGAGCGCTTGTAGATGACCTTCGGATCACCGACCAAGCGAATGGTGAGCACGCGATAGCCGTATGATCCAGCAAGCTCGGCAAGGCGTCCCTTCTGCTTATCTGAGAACGGATAATCGCTGATCATCCAGGTGCCCTCAGCGAAGCAGCGCTCCAAACCGGCATAGTAGCGCCGCCATACCTCGAGCTCAAGCTCGGCCTTCTCGTCGGCATCGTTAAATCCGACCTCGTCCCAAACCTGCTCTTTGACATCGTCGGGCGTAATCACGGCAAACGAATCAGGATGCCGCTCAAGAATCATGTTCGTCAGATAGGTCTTACCCGTAGCAGGATAGCCTGCCAGCAGGATGAGGGGTTTACCCATGCGCGTCCTCCCTAATCGACTCGAATCAACGCCTAGAGCCGCAGCAGATGCAGGCCGGCGCCCATCGGGCGGCCGGCCATGGATGCTTCTTATCCCCTGCCGCGCAACTGATCCTTAGAAAGCGCGAGCATCTCGTTTACCTTATTCATGTAATACGAAAGCTTCTCGTCGTCCTTGGCCTCGGCGGCCTGGGCGCGCTTCTTGTTATAGAGCTTCACGAGCTGCATAGACGCCTTGCCCATCACATGATTGAGCTCAAGGCTCTCTTCATAGGCGGCGATCGCCTCGTCTACCTGATCGATCGAAGCATGCAGCCCACCCAGGACATCGAGAGCGTTCGCCCGGGCCACGCCCTCAGCGGCCTCAACATCGGCCTGCGCCTTCTCAATCTTGGACAGCACGGCGTCGCGATCAATCGCGGGCTCGGGCGCCGGCTCGGGCTTGGCGGCATCCTTCTTCTTTCCAAAGCCAAACAATCCCATAGCAACCTCCTGAATCGATAGACAAACGAGCCGCCCCGTTGCCCGGGGTTCCAGGCGAAGGAGCGGCTCAGCTCTGCACAACGTGCGGCAGACGCAAGGTTTACGCGGCGATACCGAACGCGCCGAGGATGGTCTTGATGATCATGAAGAAGTAACCGGTGACAACCGTGTCAACGTCGGTGCAGGTCATGTTCACAAAGCCGATTTCGGCAAGCATCGGGGACAGGATGGCGGGCAGGATCATGATGAAGATGCCGTGGAAGATGGCGCCGATGATGGCACCGCGGCGGCCGTCGATCGCGTTACCGAAGACGCCCGCAATGCCGCCGGCGAAGAAGTTCGACATCACGCCGGGGATCACGAGGGTGCCCATGAAGCCGGTGATGGCCATTCCGATGAGCGAACCCACGGTGGTGAAGATGAAGCCGATGATGACGGCGTTAGGCGCATAGGTGAAGAGCACCGGGCAGTCGAGGGCGGGACGCGCGTTGGGGACGAGCTTCATCGAGATGCCCTGGAAGGCGGGGACGAGCTCGGCAAGCAGCAGACGGACGCCGGCGAGGAGCACGTAGAGGCCCACGACGAATTCCATGGCCTCAAGGAACGCATAGACCATGTAGTTCACGTCGCCTGCGTAATCGGCGGCGGCTTCGGCTCCGGCAAAGGCAGCGATGATCAGATAGAACGGGATCATGACAACCATCACGGCAAGATAGCTGTCCTGCATGAAGGACAAGCTCTTCGGGAGCGCGAGCTCCTCGGTGGACTTGGATTCCTTACCACCGAACAGCTTGTTGGTGATCTTGGCGATAAGCACGGTGAACATATAGCCGAAGGTGCAGAAGTGACCAAGGGCGATGTCGTCGTTATCGGTTATCTTGCGCACGATGGGCTGGGCGAAGGCGGGCATAAGGGTCGCGAAGGCGCCGCCGACGATGGAGGCGACGAGGATCAGCGGCACGCCCGTCAGGCCGAGGAAGTTCGCGAACACGACGCAGAGGGTGGACTCCCACAGGAGCGCCTGACCGGTCAAGAACACGTACTTAAACGGGCTGAGGCGCGCAAAGATGATGTTCACGATGAAGATGCCGGCGAGGCAGATGGCGATCTCGGAACCCAGGCCAAGATCGGTCATGGCCTGACCGTTGATGCCCTCGATGGACGCCACGACCGCCGACATGCCGTTGAAGCCGAAGGCGGCGTTGAACATGTCGCCGAAGTAGGTGAGCGACGTCTGCATGACGCTCGAGCCGGCGGAAAGCACCATGAAGCCGAGCATCGTCTTCAAGGTACCGGAAATGATCTCGTTCACGGGCTTCTTCTGAAGCGCCAGACCGAGCAGCGCGACGAGACCGATAATAACGGAGGCCTGCGTCAAAATGTTATCGATAATCCACTGTAGAATTTGCATGCTGTACTTTCATCCCCTTCTTAGGTGATACCGCGTGGGCGATTCCCTAGAGCAGGCCCATCTCTTTCAGGACGGGGGTGACCTTCTCTTCAATCTCTTTTTTATCGACGAGACGCTTCAGGAAGACGCAGGGCAGGCCGGTGTTGGCGCCCTCGATCTGAGCCTGGAAGTTTTGGGCGGCGATAATCATGTCGAAGTTGCGAGCCGCGCTTGCGACAGTGGAAACGCTGTCGTGATCAAGCTTGCAATCGATACCGAGATTCTTGAGCACGGCCTCGACTGCCATCTGGCATGCGAAGCTGCTGCCCAGTCCGTTACCACATACCGTCAGGACCTTCAATTGCTTTGCCATCAGATACCACTCCTCTCTGTACCTTTTGGTGCCTCGCACCGTTTGCTGCCTTGCACAAATGCGTCTGCCAGGCACGGATGGCCCAGCAGGTTTTGCCATTGTTAGGCGATGCCTTCAACGAAGGCGCGATATACGTCGTCGGCAGACTCGTATGCGACGATCTCGGCGATCTTGCTCTCATCCATAAAGATGGTCGCCAACGTTCGCATGGCGTCGATATGCGAGTTTGCGTCCTCGGCCGCCAGCGTCACCAGCAGGCGCACCGGAAAGCTATCCCCTGCAAACACCACGGGCTCGCGCAACAAGGTCACGGCCAGCTGCCCCTTGATGGTGCCGTCCTCGGGACGACCGTGCACCAACGCGACGTCTTCGGTCAGCACATAGTAGGGACCCATCTCATGGGTTGCCCGAACGATCTCATCGGCATAGCGGGCCTCGACAAAGCCGCCTTCCTCCAAGGGCTTGACGGCAAGGCGGACTGCCTCCTCCCAGCCATCGACCGATTGCACGATGCGCACGTTTTCCGGCTTGAGCATCTCTTTAATGTCCATGAATAGCTCCTAGTGGATGTTCTTGAAGAGCTCAATCTTGTGCTCGACGATGCCCTGGACGACTTCGAGCGCGGGCACGACGTTGTTGCGGTTGGAGGTGTTCTCCTTATGCTCGTTGTAGGCATCGCGCGAGGTGATGTTCCAGTTCACGAGGAGCTCGGTGCCCACGTTGAACTTGCGGATGCCAAGGTCGATCACGCGGCGCACGTCCTCGTCCTTCACGCCGGTGCCGCCGTGAATGACCAGCGGGAACCCGTCCACGGCATCGCGGATCTTCTCAAGCTGCTCGAACGAGATGTTGGTCTTCGACTTGTACTGGCCGTGGTTGGTGCCGATGGCGACGGCCAGCGCGTTGATTCCGGTCTTCTCGATGAACTCGACCGCCTGCTCGGGCTCGGTATAGCGCACGTCGGCATCGGCAACGGCCACGCCGTCCTCGGTGCCGCCGACGGTCCCGAGCTCGCCCTCGACGGAGGCTCCGGTCTTCTCGGCGTACGACACGACGCGCTTGGTGCCCAGGATATTCTCCTTGAACGGCAGTGCCGAGCCGTCGTACATAACCGAGCTATAGCCGGCGTCGAGCGCCTTGCGGATCTCGTCGAAGTTCTTGGCGTGGTCGAGGTGAAGCACGACATCGACGCCGAACTCATCAGCCATGGACTTGGCGACCGCCACCAAGTTGCGATGACCCACGTAGCTGGCCGTACCCTCGCTCGTCTGGATGATCACCGGGGTCTTCTGGGCAACCGCGGCACGAATGATGGCCGGGAGCATTTCCAGGTTGTGCGTGTTGAAGGCACCGACAGCCATGTTGAGCTGGCTGGCCTCAGCAAGCACCTCGCGAAGGGTAACGTACATTGATTCCTCCTTTGGTAGACGCCGCCCGAGCTCCGACTGCGCGGTGCACCGGGCAAGCTACGTAAACGGTTAGTAGAATATCATAATATACGTATATTTGTAGCATGTTTTGGAGACACATGCCCGCTTACCGTTTGCCGGCAAATTCCAACCGTTCACCCAACAAAAACATATGAAAAGACTTGAAACAGAGCCGCACGGTCGTTGACGGCGGTGCTAGCGGACCCTGTTGTCGAGCAACGCAATGCCGCGCGAACGACCACGCCGTCCATGGCGGATCAGGCGCACGGGCACGCCGCGACAATGCGCTCCTTGCGCTTGTCGATACCGATGCCCGCCCCTTCGCGATACATTGGAAACGACCTTTTCAAGACGCGCTGCGAAGACATGGTAAAATCACCGCATTATAGGCATGTCACGACTGCTGCCCAATCCGCACCTGCACCTCAAACGCACCAAGGATGGCTATGCCGCTCTTCTCTCACAACCGCCCGTCGGCGCCCGCCGGAAACCACGCGTCCCGCACCGCGCGCACGCAGCACGCGCCATCGCCCATGCCGGCACCCGGCGCAACGGCATCCATGCTGCTCAAACGGTATCGCCCCCTCGAGACCCGTGCGACCGGAGGCTTCGGCAGCGTGGAGGTTTGCCTGGACTCGCGCCTGCAACGGCGCGTCGCCATCAAGCGCATCCCGCTCACCTCGGACATGGGCGCCGCCCCCGAAAGCACCCGCGCGGCGGCGCTCGCCGAGGCGCGCACGGCAAGCATGCTGCAGCACCCGAACATCGTGCCGGTCATCGACTTCACCTACGATAGCGCCTATGCCTATCTGGTCATGGAATACATCGACGGCATGTCGCTTGAAGAGTTCCTCGCCGGGGTCGAGGGCAACTCGCTCACCTACGATGAATGCGCCTGCATTGCCGACGCGCTTGTGCAGGCGCTGCAGTTCGCACATGAAAACGGCGTGCTCCACCTGGACATCAAGCCGGCAAACGTGCTCATCGACCGCAGCGGACACGTGCGACTCACCGATTTCGGCATGGCGACGCTTACGAGCGCCGCAGGGTTTGGCGGGGCGCGCGGCGGCACCATCGGTTACATGCCACCCGAGCAGCTGCGCGGCGAGATCGTTGACGAGCGCAGCGACGTGTTCGCCCTCGCCGCCGTGCTGTACGAGTCGCTTTGCGCCACCGCGCCCTTTCGCGCGGGAACGCCGGCGGGCTCGCTCAAGCGCATCGATGCTGGCGTCATCTACCCGTCGACCCTGCTTGCCGATATTCCCGAGAACACCGAGCGCGCGCTCATCTGCGCCCTCGACCCGAACCCGGCCGCCCGCGTCCCGAGCGTCGCGGCATTTGGGGACGAGTTTCTCGACGGCCTGGGCAACGCGCGCGAGGGGCGCAAAAGCCTGGCGCGCATCATCGCGCGGCTCACCGCCGACGATGAGGGCGAGCCGGACGACCCGACCGCCGCGGCTCCTAAGCATCGCGTCTGGGAGCTCGATCCCGCCGAAGGGTATCTGGGCAGCCGCACGGCGCGCGCCCGCACGCTGACGAGCAGCGCGCTCTCGGGCATGGCGGTCGCAACCTGCGCGTATCTCGCCCTCACCGCCATGGACCTCTCGCGCATACCCGCGCTCGCCGCTGCCGTGGTCGTCGGTGCCGCCGGCGCGATCGCACCCGCCATAGGGTCCGCCCTCGTCGCATGCGGCTTTCTCATGGTGGTTGCGAGCGCGACGAGCCTCTTTGCCGCCCTTCCCATCATCGTCGGTGCGTTCGCGCTCCTCGCAGGCTGGTGGTATGCGTGGGGGCGCGTCCTTCCCGCCGCCTCGGCCGCGCTATCCGTCTGTCTGGCCATCTGCGCGATCGCAAGCCGCGGAGCCGCAACGAGCGCGGTGCCGGCGGACTCCACCGCGCTCGCCGCGCCGGTCTTCGCAACCCTTATCGCGGCAGGCCCCACCGTCGCCCTTGCCGGCTACTTCCTCTCGCCGGTTCCCGCCGCGGCGACCTGCGTCCTCGGCACCGTGGCGGGAGCCGCCTTCTCCGCCGCGCTCGCGAGCGGAGGTTCGCTGGACACCACGGGTGCTGGCACCATGAGCATCTTGGCACCGGCTCTCATTGCCTGCGCAGGCGGCCTCGCAGCAGCCCTCACCAGCGCCGTTCTGTCGAAACACGCCGAAGCCCTGCGCGACGCCCGCCCGTCCATATGGCTTGCCGTAGGCTGCGCCCTTCCGGGAATTATGGTTGTTTTGCTGCTCTTCGTTGCAAACCATATGGAAAATGGCACCATAGGGGGCTACCGCTTTGCCGCATCTCTCGGCATGGCGGCGCTATCCACTATAATCGTCAGTACTTGTGTATAT
Organism: uncultured Enorma sp.; assembly: GCA_964624825.1. Lineage (GTDB taxonomy): Bacteria > Actinomycetota > Coriobacteriia > Coriobacteriales > Coriobacteriaceae > Enorma. The sequence goes on from CAZUYD010000004.1 coordinate 48,505, forward strand.
ATGCTGGGTTATCGCAGAGACATTCCGGAAGGTGATTGAGCGTGAATTTCCTGAACATCTTCGAGGATCGCGTGGCGAGTATCTTCGGGGCTTCACGCGCACCGTTTTCATTTAAGAAGCTCGCCAAGCAGACGGCGCGCGAAATGGAAAGCCAAACCCTCGTCGTCAATGGCACGAACACGGCTCCGGCGCTCTACACCATCCTCATCTCGGCAGCCGATGACTCCTTCATGGTTCCCTTCTATCCGCAGCTCGCACGCGAGGCAGGCGAGTTCATCAAGTCCCAAGCCGAAAAGAAGCGCTACGCCCTCGTAGGCGAGCCGCTCGTGAGATTCATGATCGACCCCGCGCTCAAACCGGGCAAGTTCTCGGTGTTTGCCGAAAACGTCGACGGTCCCACCCTCGCGCGCCTCTATGAGGAGGAGCGCGCGTACCATGCGGGGGTCTCTCAGAACTTTGGAAACAACGCGGCGCTTGATCGAAGCCGCCAGGCGCCTATGCCGTGCCCGCAAACCCCGCAGCCAGCCATGGCCGCCGCAAGCGCGCAATACGGCGTCGCCGCCGGAGGCGCCGCGCAAGGCGGAGCCGTTGGCTACCCCGCCGCACAACCGATCTCGCTTGCCAGCGATGCAGCCACGGCCGGCGCCGCTGCCGGAGGAGCCACCGCGGGAGACGCGATCAGCCCCGACCCGTTCGCGTCCGTGCCCGATGCAGAGCCCGTCCCGGTTCCGAAGACCATCACGCGCGATGCCATCGCCGGCGTGGGCGGCGCTGCCGCGACGGGCGCCGCGCTGGGTGCCGCCGCAAGCGCTGCGGGCATTGCCACGAATCTGGCCGGCACGCGCCCCCCTTCGCCCGCGCAGGCGACCGCCCAGCTCGTCGATGTGGTCACCGGTGATGTCTATCAGGTCACCGGGCCCACCTGCGTGGTCGGCCGCGAGCGCGCCGCCACCGACGTGGCGCTGCGCGACCCCAACGTATCGCGTCGCCACGCGCAGCTCATCTCGACCGGCACCGATTGGTCCATCGAAGACCTCAACTCGACCAACGGAACCCTGGTGAACAACCGTCGCATCACGCGCTGCCCCCTGCGCAACGGCGATATGCTCACCTTCGGCTTGAGCACCTTTGAATTCAGGAGTTGATGCCCATGATCGATGTCATCCTGTTCATCGGCCGCATCGTACTGGTGCTCCTGCTGTATATCTTCCTCTTCGCGGTCATGAAGACCGGCGTGGGTCTGGTGCGCGGCCAGCGGCGCGATTCGGCCATCTGGACAATCGATGTGGACAAAGGCCCGCGCGGCATTCGCGGCATCCACGTGGACATGCTGGGACCGGTCATCGTGGGTCGCTCGCCTTCGTCCGACATCTGCATCAACGAGCCGTTCGTCTCGGCCTCGCACGCGCGCTTCTCGCTGCAAGGCCCCGCGCTCGTCATTGAGGACCTGAACTCGCTCAACGGCACGCTGGTAAACGGCCGGCAACTGCTCGAACCCGCCACGCTGCGCGAGGGCGACGAAGTGCAGATCGGCGATGTGGTAATGAAGGTGAACCGCCGATGACGGGAGAGGAGCACATCCTCACGCCGTCGGAAGAGCCGACGCCGCGCGACGCTGACGCAGCGCCTAGCACATCACATGATGTGCCGCTACCTGCCGCCGGCGCGGGCGCCGATAGTGCGCCCGGCTCCCACGCGCCCGCGCGCACGACGAACTCGCCCCTGCCCCGCCCTGACACCACGGCAGAGATCGATGTGGCCCAGGTCGAGGCGAAGCTCAACAGCCCCGGCTCAACGCAGAGCTTCCCAGCCATCACCGAGGAGCGCATCGAGACCGATTCCACCTACGATGCCGGCACGAGCACCGAGCTCATGTGGGGGGCGCGCTCTGACGTCGGCTGCGTTCGCACGCACAACGAGGACTCCTACCTGGTAAAATCGCCGCTCTTTTGCGTGTGCGACGGCATGGGGGGACATGCTGCCGGAGAGGTGGCGAGCTCGATCGCCGTCGAGACCGTCGCCAAGCTCGCCCCGCACGAGGCCGACCCGGCACGGCTCGCTGCCGCCATCGAGGCCGCCAACGCCGCCATCATCGAGGCCGCGGCGAACGGCCTGGGCAAGGCCGGCATGGGCTGCACGGCGACGGCCGCATACATCGAGGGCACCACCATGGCCATCGCGCATGTGGGCGATTCGCGTGCCTACCTGCTGCATGAAGGTACCCTTATCCGCGTCACGCACGATCACTCCTATGTGGAAGAGCTGATCGACGCCGGCGAGATCACCGCAGACGAGGCGCGCGTGCATCCCAACCGGTCGGTCATCACCCGCGCACTCGGCTCCGACCCCGCCATGTACGCCGACCACTTCCAACTCAACATCGAAGAGGGCGACCGCCTCATCCTCTGCTCCGATGGCCTCTCGAGCATGATCCCCGATGCCGAGATCGAATCCATCGCCACCCAATCACCCACCGCGCAGATTTGCACCGACAACCTGGTCGATGCAGCGCTTGCTGCAGGCGGTGCCGACAACGTGACCGTCGTCGTCGTTGACGTGGTGGATGACGGGCGCATCCGCGATATGACCCGCCGGCGCCGGCGTAATATACTCATCGCCGTGATCGGTTTTCTTACGCTGCTCGCGCTCGCGTTTGGCATCGGCGCGTTTGTAATTGCCAATTCGATCTTCTTGGGCGAGAACAACGGGCACGTCGCCATCTACCGGGGAATCCCCGACACATTTATGGGCATCGAACTCTACAGCCTCTTCGATGAGACCGCCATAGACCTCGATGACCTGCCCGATGATACGCAAAACCGCCTGCGCGCCGGTATTCGCCAATCGAGCATGACCGAGGCGCGCAACACCATCGCCCAGTACTGGAACCAGATCGATGCGCGCCAAACCCGCGCAGCCCAGGAAGCCGCTGCGATTGATGCGAGCACGGATGCGGAAGACGATGCATCGGATGCCGAGGATTCGTCGAGCGATTCGGACGGGAGCGACGCCTCATCTGCGAGCAACGCCGACTCGTCCGACGATGCGGTGGATGACGCTGACGCAGACGATGCGGAGAGCGCAACCTCTAGCGACACGCAGTCGAGCGGCGCGCGCCTGGGCACCTCGGTGCAACAAACCGCTGTCGCCATGACAGTGAAGGGAGGCGATCGCTGATGGGCAGCCGTCGCAACACGGAACTCATATTGCTGGTTGGAGCAGCCTTCCCCGTCACGCTCCTGTACGCGCTCTACGTCGTCACCACGGGCGCCGCGCTCTCGTTCACCACGCTCGCCGTACCCCTCGGCCTGTTCGCCGCCTTCGCCGCGGCGCACATCGCCGTGCGCTTCCTCGCCCCCGGCGCAGACCCGGCGATCCTTCCCGTCGTCTTCGCGCTCTCGGGCATCGGCATCACGTTCGTCACCCGTCTGGCGCCCAGCCTCGCCTTGACCCAGCTCATCATTCTCTTCGCGGGCATCGCGTTCATGGTGGTCACGCTCGCGCTGGTGAGAAACCTCGACGTGGTGAAGCGCTATAAGTACACGCTTGGGTTCATCGGCATCATCCTGCTGCTCCTGCCCATCTTCGTCGGCCAGGCGCGCGGCGGATCGAAGCTCTGGATCGACCTGGGCTTCACCACCATCCAGCCGGGCGAGTTCGCCAAGGTGTTCATTGTGCTGTTCCTGGCAGGATATCTGGCCGAGAACCGCGAGCTGCTCTCCATCGCCAACCGCAGCATTTTAGGCTTCAAGATTCCGCGGTTGCGCCTGCTCGCACCGCTCTTCGTTGTTTGGGGCATCTGCCTGATCATCGTGGCCTTCGAGCGCGACCTGGGTTCGGCGCTGCTCTTCTACACGCTCTTCCTCATCATGCTCTACGTGGCCACCGGGCGCATCTCATATGTGATCATCGGCATAGTGCTTCTACTCGTCGGCGTCTTCGGCATGTACCAGCTCATGGCGCATGTGCGCACGCGCTTCGAGATCTGGCTCGACCCGTTCTCGGATGCCCAAGGCAGCGGCTACCAGCTGGTGCAATCGCTCTACTCACTTGCAGACGGCGGACTTGTGGGCACGGGCATCGGCCGCGGTCTGGCTGATTACATCCCCGTCGTGGAATCCGACTTCATCTTCGCGGCCATCGGTGAGGAGTGCGGGCTGCTCGGCGGCTCCGCCGTGCTGCTGCTCTTCATGCTCTTCGCGGTGCGCGGCCTGACCACCGCGGCGCGCGCCAAGAGCGACCTCGCCGCGTTTTCTGCTACAGGCCTCACAGCCGCCATCTCGTTCCAAGCGTTTCTCATCGTGGGCGGCGTGACGCGACTCATCCCCCTCACCGGCGTGACCCTGCCTTTCATGAGCCAAGGCGGCTCATCGCTGCTGGCCAGCTTCATCATCGTAGCGCTTCTGCTGCGCGCGGGCGATGAGGCGACCGGGCGCGAGGCCGAGCTTACCGGCACGGGCACCATGGTTCCCGTCGCCGCGGCCTCCGCGAATGCGAAAGGCGCCTCGCCGGCGCTCAGCCGTGCCGGCACCCGCATCTTCACGGGAGGCCAGCGCGGCGGCGCCCACAGCTCAGGCGTGATGGGAGGCTCGCACGCGCGCCCCGGCTCGCGCATGCGTCGCCGCCTGCTCGACACGCCGGAATCGGGCGTGCTCGGGCGCGTCGCGCTCGCAAAGCGCCTCACGCGCACCGTGTTCCTCTTCACGGCGATCTTCGCCGTGCTCATCGGCAACCTCACGTATATCCAGATCATCAAGGCCGACGATTACCGCAACATGACGGGCAACAGCCACACCATTGCCAAGCAAGCCTACATTCAGCGCGGCTCGATTATCACCTCGGACGGGGTCACGCTTGCCGAGTCCGTCCAACAAGACGATGGAACCTATGTGCGCTCCTATCCCAACGGCAACTTGGCCGCCCATACGGTGGGCTATTACTCCACGGTGTACGGGACTTCCGGCATCGAGAGCAGCATGAACGACACGCTGACCGGCTCGAAGGATTACTCGAGCTGGGAGAACGCCATTCTTTCGCTGGCCGGGGTGTCGCAGCCAGGAAACTCGGTGGTGCTCACCATCGACTCGCGCATCCAGACGGCGGCCGAGCAAGCGCTGCAGGGTCTTAGCGGCGCCATCGTCGTGCTCGACCCCAGCACGGGCGCGGTGCTGGCTAAAGCCAGCTCGCCCACCTATGACAACACCGACATCGACTCGGTCCGCGCGAGCGACAGCGACGATTCGAGCGAGTACGACCGCACCACCCAGGCGCTGTACACGCCAGGCTCCACCTTTAAGGTGGTCACCCTTGCCGCAGCCCTCGAGACGGGAACCGCGACCCTCGACTCCGAGTACGACGCAAGCGCGGAGATCGAGATCGGCGGGGCTTCCGTCACCAACATCAACGGCAACGACTACGGCACCGTAAGCCTGCTGACCGCGTTCAAGTACTCGGCCAACACCGCGTTCGCAGAGCTTGCAACCGACGTCGGCGCAAGCAGCTTGGTGCAGTATGCGAACGCGTTCGGCTACGGGCAGTCGCTTGGCCAAGATTTCTCCACCACGGCCTCGATCATGCCCGATGCGGACGAGATGACCGCATGGGAGCTCGCCTGGGCAGGCGCCGGCCAGCCCGTCGGCCAAGATCACACTCCCGGTCCGCAGACCACCTGCATGCAAAATGCGGTTATCGCCGCGGCCATCGCCAACGGCGGCATTGTGATGAATCCCTACGTGGTGGAGCAGGTGCTCTCGCCCGACGGCACGGTCGTCAGCGAGACGCAGCCGCGCTCGCTCGGGCAGGCGGTAAGCGCCAGCACCGCCGCAGAGGTGGCGGAAGCCATGCTGGCCGTCGTCGAGGAGGGCTCGGGCTCAGACGCGCAGGTCAGCGGCGTGAAGGTCGCCGGCAAGACGGGCACCGCCGAGGCCACCTCCAGCAGCGTGAACTCAACCTTCATTGGCTTCGCGCCCTACGATAACCCAACGGTGGCCATCTCGGTGGTCATTGAAGGATATGACGAAAACGAAGTCTCGGCTGCATCGGTTGCAGGCAAGGTGCTTGCGGCCGCACTCGCCGTCCAAGGGTCGTGACGAACATGGCGTCGATGAGATACGTTGTCGCACAGGCGGGCGCACGCGCATGCGAAACATGCGCGCAGGCTGGCGCACAAGCGCAGGCCGGTGCGCCCACAATGGCTGGTTGTTAGGAGTTGAGCATGGAACAGAAGGTCCTCGGGGGAAGGTACCTTATAAAGGACAAAGTGGGATCGGGCGGCATGGCCACGGTCTACCGGGCGCAGGACCAGGTTCTTGACCGCACGGTCGCGGTCAAGATCATGCTGCCCCAGTATGCGGCAGACGCCACCTTCGCCGCGCGCTTCAAGCAGGAGGCGCAAGCGGCGGCCGGCCTTTCGAGCCCATACATCGTAGGCGTGTACGACTGGGGTAAAGATGGCGATACCTACTATATCGTCATGGAGTACCTACGCGGCACGGATCTCAAAAGCGGCGTACGCAGCCACGGCGCGCTCGATCCCAAGAAGGTCGCGCAAATTGGCTCGCAGATCTGCGCGGCGCTCTCGGTAGCCCATAAGCACGAAATCATCCACCGCGACATCAAGCCGCAGAACATCATGGTGCTGCCCGACGGCAACATCAAGGTCATGGACTTCGGCATCGCGCGCGCCAAGAACAGCCACCTCACGCAAGACAACAATGTGCTGGGCACGGCGCACTACGTAAGCCCGGAGCAGGCACGCGGCCAGGAGCTTGGCCCCACGAGCGACATCTACTCGCTCGGCGTGGTCATGTATGAATGCGCCACCGGCAAGGTGCCCTTCGATGGCGAGGATGCCATCTCGGTCGCCGTGAAGCAGATGAACGAGCTTCCCGTTCCCCCCACGCAGCTCAACCCCAATCTCGACGCCAACCTCGAGCGCATCATTCTCAAGTGCATGGAAAAAGACGCGGCCAATCGCTTCCAAAACGCCGACGAGCTCCGCCAGGCGCTCAACGCCTACCTCGCCGGTCGCCAGGTCGATGTTCCCGAGCCCACTCGCGTTCTTGCGGCAGGCGCGACCGAGACCCGCGTGCTGAGCGACCAGACACAGGCCATGGCGCGCGCCGATGCAACCAGCGCGGCGGTGCGCGGCGGTGCGAGCGCCTCATCGAGCGCTTCGGGCACCAGCTCATATAATGAGAAGAAAAAGGGCAAGGGCAAGGTTATCGCGGGGGTCATCGCGGCAATCGCGATCATTGGAATCATCGCGTTCATCGCCGTCTCCACGCTTGGATCGACCACCCAAACGGTCGAGGTCCCCAACCTGTTGGGCATGGATCAAGAGGCCGCTGTTGAAGAGCTTCGAAAATACGGACTCGACACCGGTCATGTCTCTGTTGGCTATAGCGATGAGTACGACGAGGGCGAGGTGATGGCGCAAACACCCAGCGCCGGGCAAACGGTGAACGAGGGCGATACGGTCGACATCACCATCTCGCAAGGACCCGAGCCGACGCAAACGACCACCGTACCGAACCTCATTGGAATGACGCAGGAAGAGGCTGAGGAAGCGCTGCTTGCGCTGAACCTCGTGCCCTCGTCCTCGACGGAGGCGGACGACGCCACCAAAGGCACGGTTTTCGACCAAAGCCCCTCGAGCGGCGAGGAGGTGGAAGAGGGATCCGTCGTCACGTTCAAGGTCTCGAGCGGGCCAGAAACCACCAGCGTGCCGGGTGTCATTGGCTATAGCCGAAGCGAGGCCATCAACATCCTCACGAACGCCGGATTCGACTACAACGTCGAGTCGGGCGGATACAGCAGCCAATACGCTGCGGGCGTGGTGATGGATCAGAGCCCCGCCGGCACGGCAACGGCAGGAAGCACCATCACCATCTATGTCTCTGAAGGCCCCGAGCCAGAACCGGAGACGAGCACGTCGGATAACACGTCGTCGGCAACATCGCCCACGTCTCCTTCGTCGTCCACCTCAGGCAGCGGATCCGACGATGAAGACGACGCCAGCGCCAGCGCTGAAGAATAGCGAGCACGCAACCGTCATCACCCGATGGCAGTCAAACACCAGGTGTTAGACTGCCATCCTTATCCAGACAGGAGCAGGCCAGGGGTTTCACAGCCTCTGGCCTGCTTTTCTGTTTTGAGTATTCCCGGTTTAGCGGCCTAGGGGGTCTAGCTAGCTTATGGACAGCGAGAACCTCCCTGAGAATAAGCACATCAGGAGATCGCGCCCCTCGGAGCCGGCCTTCCTGCCATCCACTTCGAGATCCTCGAATAGACACATCGGGAGATCGCGCCCCTCGGAACACAAGAGGAGGCTGCTGAAACCGTTCCGTACCGACGTGGCGGCTCCCCTGTCACAAGGCTGGCCTTTTCGAATCGTGACGCCACAAACCGATGCTCGACATCTGTGGGCACAAGCACATAGAAATGCAATTCAAGAGGCTGCCCTGATAAATAGAAGTACTTTAACGCTCAGATTTTAGCAGCGCATAATAGCAAGCGTCACATACACCTTGGTTATTGCGATCAGAGCTGCGTAAAGTTCCCTCATACTTCATGCCGCATTTTTTCATGACTTTGCCTGAATTTGGGTTTCGTGGATCATGCCGACCCTCGATACGATTTACGCCTACGGTATCAAAAAGAAAATCCATGACTGCTGCTAATGCCTCTGACATGAAGCCGTTATGCCACCAAGTTCTTCCGATACAATAGCCGAGCTGTGCCATAGAAATATCTTCGTTCATATGCACTACAGATATACTTCCGATGGGCTCCCCTGTTTCTTTCAATACAATTGCCCATTGATAAAAGCTCTGGCTGTCATATGCTTTTATCCAGCCTTCTATAACTTCCTGACTTGTTTCCTGATCTGGATGGGGAGGCCACGTTAAGTATTTTGTCACCTCCTCGTCTGCTGCCCAATTGTTATACATTGCTGCGGCATCTTCGTATACAAACCTTCTCAAAACTAATCTCTTAGTTTCTAGCCTTTGCGTACCGCTATGTTTCATAAGGGAATCTCCTGTCTGTCCATCGCAATTTTCAGTACGTTGCCATAATGTATGAACGGGCAAACGAAGGCTGAAAAGGGCACTTCCCTACAAAACGGCTTACTTTGTCGCTTGTTTTCTTTCCAGACACGCAGAAACATATAACTTTTCGGCCTCGTGGCCAAAAAAGCACGATAGGTTGCATAATCTGCCCCGCGTCGCGGGTCCCGGGCGGGGCGGGGTGCCCATCCGGGACCCCGGGAGCCTCCTGAGACCCCCGGATGCCGCGTTTCCCGACCGACTGGGACGCCATGAAAGCCCGCTTTCGCCTCCCGGAGGCCTCCACGACCCCCGATTGTTGCAACCTATCGCACCTTTTTGGCCACCGGCGCGGAAATTTGCGCGAACGGAGGCGCCGGCCGCCCCCGGGAGACGCTTCAAATAGGCGGCCTACGCCCCTTCCGGCCAAACGCCTTGCGCTACAACGGTTCCGAAGCGGCCGCGTCGCGGCACCGGGATGCGGCCGCCCGCGGGAAAGGGCCTCCGCCTCGCGGGCGGCCGGGAAGGCTCTCCCGCTGTTGCGCCGGAAACGATATTCTCATATGTATTTTTCGCAACCTCGGCATCTATACATCAGGCGGAGCCTGCGGATGCAAAAAATGCGAGAGGAGAAATCGGATCTCAAGACGTGAAGCGTTTACTCAAGCCGTTCGAAAACCATGGTCGCCTGAATCCGATCTCCCCCGCCGAGACCCTTGCTTCCGCCGCTTGCAGTCGAGATGGTGTGCAACCGGTATCCCTTCTCTGCCTGCTGGTTGATAACGGATTCAAGCTCAGTGAGGTTTCCCGAGCCAGTTCCGAACAGCTTTTCTTTGAGCGTTACCTGCAGTACAACATAATGGTACGAACCTCCAGATGCCGTAGAGTACGATGACTCCTGCTGAAGCTTATCCATGAAACCCATGTAAACACCGCCTATTCCTTAATAATTGCTTCTCTTACCACCGGATGATCATGCAGGCTCCCACTTCCAACAGATCGCTGCATCTGCCATTGTAGCGACAAACCTATCCCAAACAACGGATAGCTCCATCCAGCGCCACGGCCAGGCCTTCCAGAGGCCGCGGCATGTGGCGTGCTTTGCGCTGGCACCTTGCCCTCGCCTTACAGGATGGGCTCAACCCCTGCAGCGGCATAAAGATGTTAACGATGGGCGTCTTGCCCTCACTCTACAGGATGGGCTCAATAACCGCCCGGAAGTATCGGTCTAGCTCCTCCGGCGTTTGCTCCATGTTGCCCTTAAGCCACCAAAGGACCATCTCTACGAAGCTGCCGGAGATGTGGTTAACAAGGAAGTCCCGCGGGACGTCGGTGTTGCTTCTCCCGCTTTGGTCGACAAATTGGTGTTGGATCAGCTCGCTCAAGCTGTTTTTGAAATACCGCAGGAACAGCTCGCTACTTTCGCTGGAAAGCAGCTCAAGAACATGGTTTTCATCTTCTTGCAAGTGATGCAGCAGATGGCAGAGCACCGGCAGCGGCGTATCGCTATCGGAATGTAGACCGTGGGCATGGCTGCGGTCCAATGCGCTGCTGATGATGTGCCCGAAAAGCCCGTCGCACAGAGCCTTAAGCAAATCGTCTTTTGTTTCAAAGTGGGCGTAGAACGTCGATCGCCCCACGTTTGCGGTGTCTATGATGTCCTGCACCGTGATCTTGCTATAGCGCTTCTCTGCCAGAAGCTCACTGAATGCGGCAAAGATGGCCGCTCTTGTTTTCTGCTGGCGTCTGTCCATGGCGGCTTCTTCCGTACATGTATTCAAAAGTGTCCCATAGTACACACGGGGGCGATATCGTCCGTTGCTTTCGCCCGCGCTGTCTACCTACAATTTAATAGACAAAGTGTTTGTTATTGAATTAATTGTCTGGTAAGGACGAACGAGCGTCAAGAACAAACCTGTTTGGAAGATCGTGCACATTGAAGGCGGAGTCATGCTCAAGAAAATCAACGATTTCCTGGCCGGGCTACCTATGACGATTGTAGCCGGCGTGTTCCTGCTGTTTGATTTGATCCCTCATCTGATGGAGGAGTTTGGCGGGACGGAGGCGCACCTTGCGGTCTTCCCGTTTGACCCCGCATGGGTGACGATTGCGATCAGCGGCATCCCGCTTTTGTACCTGGCCATATGGCGCATCATCCACAACCCCGGCATCAGCAAGATATCGTCTGCCCTCTTGATCTGCATCGCCATGGTTGCCGCGATCGCAATCGGAGACTTGTTCGCGGCGGGCGAAGTCGTGTTCATCATGGCGATCGGCGCGCTTTTAGAAGATGCCACCACCAACCGGGCGAAAAAGGGACTGAAAGAACTCATCGACCTTGCGCCGGCAAAGGGACGCAGGCTGGTGAACGGAAGGGAAGAAATGATACCGGCGGAAGAGATCGAGCAGGGAGACGTTCTGCGCATTCTGCCCGGTGAGTCTATCCCCGTCGACGGGATCATCATGCGTGGCGAAACCTCGGTCGACCAGTCGATCATGACGGGGGAATCCCTGCCGGTGGACAAAGCGGTGGGCGATGAGGTCTTTTGCGGCGCGATTAACCGCTTCGGCTCGATCGACGTCCGAGCGACGAGCGCAAAAGAGAACAGCTCTCTGCAAAAGCTAATCCGCATGGTCCGGGACGCGGAAGACAAGCAGGCGCCTATGCAGAGAATTGCCGATCGCGTGGCGAGCTGGCTCGTACCCGTCGCGCTGCTGATTGCGATTTTCTCCTATGCGTTCACCGGAAACATCGTCACCGCGGTAACCGTGCTGGTCGTGTTCTGCCCCTGCGCCCTCGTGCTGGCAACGCCGACCGCCATCATGGCGGCGATTGGTCAGGCGACGAAGCATGGCGTAATCATCAAGTCCGGCGAAGCCCTTGAGCTGATGGGAAGGGTGGATACGGTCGCCTTCGACAAGACCGGCACCCTGACCTTCGGTCGCCTGGACGTTAGCGACGTGCTCTCCTTCGATGAGTCGATGGACGGAGAGAACCTGCTTGCCCTGGCGGCTTCCGCCGAGACAAGGAGCGAACACCCGCTGGGGAAGGCGATCGTGGCGCATGCAAGGGCGCAGGGAACGCCGCCGGCAGAGCCGGCCTCCTTCGAGATGGCCGCCGGCAAGGGAATTATTGCAGAGGTAGGTGGCCGCAAGCTGCTTTGCGGCAACGAAAGGTTCCTCGCCGAGCATGACGTCTCGATCGGCGGCGAGGCGCAATCCGCTTTGGAGCGGCTGCGCGCGCAGGGAAAAGCCTCGGTGCTCGTAGCGGACGGGCACGATTGCATCGGAGTCGTCGCGCTGTCCGATGTGCTGCGCCCAGAAGCAAAAGGCGTGGTTTCCCGTCTTTCTGACATGCGTACTGTCAGCGTTCTACTCACCGGCGATCATCGAAAGACGGCGGAGTTCTTTGCACGGCAGGTCGGCATATCCGAGACCCGGGCAGAACTGCTGCCGGAGGAGAAGGTGCAGTGCATCGAGAACCTGCAAGCGGAGGGTCGCAGAGTCTGCATGATCGGAGACGGCGTCAACGACGCACCAGCCTTGAAAACCGCCGACGTGAGCGTGGCCATGGGAAGCATGGGGAGCGATATTGCCATAGACGCTGCCGATGTTGCCCTCATGAGCGATGATATCTCCAAAATCCCCTATCTGAAACGGCTGTCCGACGCAACGGTTAAGACCATCAAAGCAAGCATTGCCCTGTCCATGTGCATCAACTTCGCAGCGATCACGCTGTCGCTCATGGGAGCGCTAACGCCCACCACCGGGGCGCTGGTGCACAACGCGGGATCCTGCCTCGTCGTGCTCATCGCCGCGCTGCTCTACGACAGGAAATTCGAATAGCTTGCACGCGCTCCGGAAATCCGACTCCCCCCTACCGCACCTTAACCGGGTCATCCCTGCGCGGCGGGATGCGCCTGGGAGGACTACGGTTCGGCAACGTCCTTCCCGGGAATATCCCCGCGCGGCGAGATGCGCCGGTACCCGGAATACGGCGACGGCTTGCCCCGATATCTTCAAGCGCCTGTTCAGCCTGCTCAAGAACCTGCGTAAGACCAGACGACAGGTCGAGGCCGACTTCAAGGGCACGCCGCCGTCTGCGCCGTACGAGATGGCGAACGCCCCGTCACTCAAGCGGATGGGGCGTTCGCGGCGCCGGTGACGGCGATCAGACCGTGAGGATAGCGCGCGTTTTGGCACCCTCGAATCCAAGCCCGCCTCCGCGTGTGCTCTACCCGCGCACGAACAAGATGACGAAGGCGGCGAGAAGCCCGAGCACCGCGCCCATGGCAAGACCGAGAAGGAATCGCCCGAGGAGCCGCGGGAAGGGGCTTGCCGACTGCCGACGCCGCTCGGCGTCCCTGACCACCTCGTCGCCTTTCAAAAAGGCGGCTATCTCGCGATAGGTCATAAGGTCGTTGTCGGCCTTGACCCGATCAGCCCCCGCCGACGCGGCGATGGCACCGGCGGCGAACACCGCTACGAGGCAGCAGGTCGGGGCCACCTGCATGGCGCTCCAGTCCCACGCGAGCAGCTGTACGCCGAGCCAGACGATGGCAGCAAAGAGGAGCACGAAGAAAGCCAACATGAGGCAGGCAAGGTAATTCAAGGCCTTGGCGCTGCGATTGATATTCTTGGCCATAGCGGTCACGTCCTTTCCAACGATTTCGTCCACGGTCGCGTCGAACACGTCGGAGAGGAGCAGCAGGCTCCTGAGGTCGGGATAGGTCTTGCCGTTTTCCCACGAGCTGATGGTCTGGCGACTTACATAGACACGCGATGCGAGGTCGTCCTGCGACATCCCCGCGCGCTCCCGAAGCCCCCGTATGGCCTTCCCTGCCTCCATGTCCTGCTCCCCACCCGTGTCCGAGCAACCTTCTGCGCAAATCGTGGCATGCGAGCCGTCCGCGCGCCATCAAAAGAGCCCGACATGGCGCCCCGGCACCTGTCAAAACATCTTTACCATAGCCCTGCCTGCGTCTTTGCGCCTTCAGCACCGGCAATCTTGGCTCATCGCCAGCCGGCATGACGCGTTGCATCGCAAGCTTATTCTCATAGGCAGCAATGTCAAGCGACGATGCGACCGCCCGGCTCGCTTGAAGATGCATTGCTTCCGAGTTGACAGGACTGCGTATTCGGTAGTTTGCCCAAACAATCTCTTGCCGTGCTGTCCCAGGCCTATGTCTGCCAACTGCATGCAAAGATACCGGAGCGCTGAGAGGATGAGGGTCAATTCGGCGATCGCCGAGGGGATGGGGCAATTCGGCGATCGCCGAGGGGATGGGGCAATTCGGCGATCGCCGAGTTCCCGGCAAAAGGGTCGAAGGGACGCTTGAAGACGTCTCAGCTCCGGTTTGCGGAGTTCTCGTTCCTCTTCTTGTCTTTCGGCGGCGCCATGACCTTGTCGTAGGAAGGGCAGGCGGCGATCAGCACGGCTGCCAGCAGCGCCATCAGCACTAGGACGCTCCAACCTACCAAGGGGTTATAAGCAGCCCCCTCCTGCCCTGCGTAGCCGATAATCCCGAGCCCCGCCGTGATCGGATACCAATCCGTCAGGTTCCGGCCGGCGACGAAAATACCGCAGAAGCCGTAGAAAAACGCGATTCCCGTTCCCGCGAAGTAACGATCTCTCTTTCTGCCAGACCATACAACCAAAGGCGCAACCGCTATATAGTTGAACAGGGCAAGCAGCAGAATCTGAAGGAACGAACGGCCGATTCCAGATGCGTCCATCCCCTCGCAGCACAGGACAAACGCGCCGGCAAGCAGCGTACACATGAAACTGAACACAGCCAGCAGGACGGTCATCATGCCCGTGACGACCAGCTTCCCGGTTAAGAGACACCTTTGAGAAACCGGGACGGTCACCATGGACTTCAGCGTGTTGTCTACATATTCACGGTTGATGATATAGCCGCCGATCAATACGACGATAAAAGGAAATCCCAAGCTGAAATTGTTCCAGATAACGTTGTTGGCAAACTGCTCGTAGGTCACAACGTCGCTGTCGAACGAGGTTTGGAAGACGGCCAGCGCAGATACGAAAAATATGGCGACGACGCCGGCCCACAGAATGCTGCATCGCTTTAGTTTGCGAAGCTCTCCTATCACAACGCTCATCATGCCGACCACCCTACATCTCACTTCTCTTGTAGAAAAACGTTGACAGAAAGGAAAATACGCAGGCGTAGATCGCCATGATGCCAATCACGTATAGCAGCGGTTCGGCGTAGGGCAAGATATACGAGAGCGCGTCTTCCACCGGCATGACCCCCAAATACCATTTCATGATAAGAGGTATCGGCAGGACGGAGGCAAGGGCGTCCATCGATTCCGGGCTTGTGCTGAACATCATCGTGATCGCGAAGCTGACCACCGCATAGGCAAACGAGAGGATGATGGAGAAGATGTAGCTCTTGTTACCGATGAGAATCACCATGATCACAGGCAGCGTGCCGACCAGGACGAAAGCCCCCGAGCAGATGCTGATCCCCAGACGAAGCAGCACATGGCTCACGTTCCCCATGATCAAACCGCCTGCCAAGGAGGCTCCCAATCCGGCGACCGAATAGATTATGGCCAAGCCTAAAAGCACGCACAGCTTCGAGAAGAGGATCTGGGCTTTTGAGATGGGAATCACCAGCAGATTTTTCAACGTATCGTTGTCGCGCTCCATCAAGAACAGCATCGCGGCGATCACGCCCAGCACGCAAGGCAGAAACAGAAGGTCGCCAAGGAGGAAGACCGCGCGGAAAAGCTGGTCGAAGGTCTGGCTATCCCGCGCCATCAAAAGAACCAGAACCATAGGAAAGAGAACTGCCGCCCCTATGGTGAGCTGAACGAATTTCTTTCGCTTAAGCTTTTGAAATTCGCAGGAGATAAGATCAAGCAATCCCCTCACCCCCGGTAACTTTTTTAAAGTAGTCTTCCAAGGTGTCCTCGAATAGATGGGATTCGTAAAGATCGATGCCGGCTTCGATGAAAGCTCGGTTGATCGGGGCGACGGGCAGATTCACATCGTACAAGGTAAGCTTCCGGTCATCCAAAATCTTGAAGTTGCCGGTGTGGAACCGTTCCTGCAAAATCAGTGCAGCGCGGGCAGGGTCGGATAATTCGAAGCGAATATAGCGGCTGTTCCTTCCCTCTAGATCCTCCAAGCTCCCCTCCTCCAGCAAGACCCCATGGTCGATGATGCCGATATCGTCCGCCAGCAGGGCGATCTCGGAAAGGATATGGCTGGACACCAAGATGGTTTTTCCCCGCTCGTTGCACAGGCTCCGGATGAACCGCCTGACCTCCGCAATTCCAATGGGGTCGAGGCCGTTGATCGGCTCGTCGAGAATCAGCAGCTCCGGGTCGTGCATGATCGCAAGCGCGATGGCAAGCCGCTGCTTCATGCCGAGGGAATATTGGGCATACAGCTTTTTATCTCGATACGGCAACCCGACGACCTCCAGCGCGTCGGCAACCGCACTTCGCTTCGGCACCCCCCGAAGCCGCGCGAAGATAGTGAGGTTCTCCGTCCCGGTCAGATTCGGGTAAAACCCGGGAGATTCGATGAGGCTTCCCACCCGAGGAAGGACCTTCTTCGCGCTGGTCTGAATGTTTTCCCCGAAGAGAAAGGCCTCGCCATTCGTTGGGACGGTCAGTCCCAACAGCATCTTCATCGTCGTCGTCTTCCCGGCCCCGTTGCGCCCGAGAAGGCCGTAGACGCGACCCTTCTTCACGTGCATGTTCAGGTTGGCAACACCTTTCCAACCGTCATACTGCTTGGTTAGGTTTTTTGTCTCAATGATGTATCCGCTCACAAGATCCCTTCCCACGGCTGACTGCTTTCTTTATTAGACTGCGCCAACCTAACCCAAACCTAACCCAAACCTAACCAGAACCTAAAAGGTTCTCGGTGGCTAGGCAAGGTTGCCGACCCCGCGGCTATGGTAAGGGGGCGGAAACGGGTGCGAGCGAGGAGTTAGGCAGCTCGCCAAACGCTTGGCCACATTATGATAAGGGGGCGGAAACGGATGCGAGCGAAGAGAGCCTGACGGTGAACTTGGTTCCAACGCCCAGCTCGCTTTCTACGGATATGGATCCATCCATCTCCTCCACAAGCTGTTTCGCGATGGAAAGCCCCAGTCCGCTTCCTTTTTCCGAGCGGCCCATGTCGCATTTGTACAAGCGGTCAAAGATGCGCGTAAGATCGCTTTGCGAGATCCCCACCCCGTCATCGAACACGGAGATGCTGATTTGGCGATCGCTCGCTTCCAGTGAGACGCCTATGCAGCTGGCGTGACTATGATCGACCACGTTTTGAATCAGATTGCTGAGGACGCGTCGATATGCGTCTGCGTCAAGCTGCGCCATGTGCGGAGCGTCTGGGATAGAAATGTCATAGTCGAGACCGTGTTCCTCCAGGACAGGAATCCAGTCTTTCAGGCACTCTCTGGTCAGTTCCGCCATCTCCACAGGCTCCATGGAGAAATGAAACTCACCTGAATTCAATTTGAACCAGTCGAAAAGAACATCGACGTACGCTTTAAGGTCATGCGCCTTCTTGTCTGCGATGCGGATATAGTCTTCGCGCTCCCTCCCCGACACAAGCCCTCGGCAGACAGCGTCCAGGTAGCCGATCAATGTGGTGAGCGGGGTTCTCACATCGTGGGAGAGACTTGTCATAAGCTGCCGGTTCATCTCATCGTTGCGGCGCATGATGCCGAGCTGATCCTCGTATCCCGAGACAATTTGATTGATCCGATAGGCAACGGGAGCGGTTGGATCGTTTGGCTTTGCCAGCAGCCTCCGGTTCCCCCTGCCCTCCCCGATCTCTGAAAGCATCTCCTCCATCTCCCGCAGCCGCGCCTCCATTCTCAGCAGCCGTGCCGCCAAGGCCAGGATCACGCAGACAGCCCCGACTCCCAATACAAGCGTGATAGCCGCCATTTCATTTCCCGTCCGTCTCAGAGATTCTTATTGAATCGGTATCCGACCCCCTTCACGGTCTGGATCACCGTGGGAGATGAGGGGTTTGGCTCGATCTTCTTCCGAAGCTTGCTGATCGCAACCATGATGCTGGCGTCGTCATAGCAATACTCCTCCTGCCAGACCGCCTCGTAAATCTGCTTTTTCGTCATGACCCTTCCCTGATGGCGAGCCAGATACACAAGAAGCTCGAATTCCATGTTCGGCAGATTGAACGTCCCCTGCTCGGTAGTGATGCTGCGTTCGCTCAAATTGATCTCCAAGCCGGTGTAGGAGAGGATTCCTTCGGGCTCGTCCGGTCCGCTCAGCACGGTGTAGCGCCTGATGAGCGAGTGCGCTCGTGCCAGAAACTCGTCCATATCGAACGGCTTTGTCAGGTAGTCGTCCGCCCCGGAGCGCAGGCCGCGCACCTTGCTGGCGCTCTCATCCTTGGCCGTCAGCATCAGAACCGGAACGGCGCTGCTGGATCGAATCCGCTCAAGCACCTCGAAGCCGCTGAAACCCGGCATCATGACGTCCAGCACCACCAGCTGATAGTCTCCTGCGCAAAGGGCCTCAAGACCATCATGGCCGGTATGCCGGCAATCTGCCTGCATCAGCTCTGCCTCGATTTGTCTTTTGAGCAAGGCGCACAACGCTCTATCGTCGTCTATGATCAGAACTTTGTTCATGCTGCAGCCTCAGCCTTCCGGGTCTTGTTGCTCGTGTCCCGAGATAGGAACAACTACCTTTTCCGTAGATGAACCTCCTTGACATGGACTCCTATGGCGTCGCGCATGAGCCGCGCGCCGACTTCCCCTCGACCTCTCCGTGATGAAGTCGGCTATGGAGCACGCGGCATCGGGGCGTCGGGTTTGAGCCGGTGACAAAATGGTAGCTTCATCCTAAATGCTATCGCTAAAGGTCTTGTTGTCCAGCTCAAGGTTTTCCCGGGACGAAAAGCTGATGAAGGGCCACCTATCCGGTGCCGGTCACGGGTGAACCCTAATGGAGCCAACAGCATGCGCCCTGCGAAGCGACAAGGCGCAACAGAGGATATCGCAGCACGTGTGCGGACAATCCGTCCCACCACCGCTTTGCGCATGGGTGCCATACACGATCCTTCCAGCTCGCGCAAGCGCTGGATCTATTCCGCCACCGCTTTGCGCGTAGATGCCATTGCCGGCTCATCGAGTATCGCTGCAATGCCTTACGGCGGCGCTGATACCATAATCGCCGATACGAGATTGGCTATCGCATTGCCCGGCCCAACCGCAAAGGGAGATGCTATGCCCTCTGGCGGAGAACGCAAGGAAGCGTCGAAGATGATACGTCGACCAGTGACGTCGTGTGCTCGACGCTGCAGGGCGAGGGCTATGTATGTTGTCCTGTATACTCGGGCACAGAGGCAAAGCTCTCATCGAGTCGGAAGATTCGTTCGACCTGGCAATCTGCGATCTCATGCTCCCTGGGATGCCCGGTGGGGACGTGGTAGCGCTCATCCGTTCAAAAGGGACGATGCCGATCCTTGTGACCTCGGCGAAGGCGCAAGTGGTTGACCGCATAGCGCTGCTGCGCATGGGAACTGACGTTCTCCAACAGAGTCGAGGATGCGGGCGCCATCGATGCCGACCGCCTGTTCGACCGTTTTTACCGCGCCGACGGCGCACGCTCCGGCGGCGGATCGGGGCTGGGGCTTGCCATCGTCTCGAGCCTCTGCGAGCGAATGGGAGGAACCGTCAAGGCTCGCATCACCGGAGATGAACTTGCCATAGCGGTGACTCTTCCTGCTGCATAGGGAACCGCGCGGGCTTGAATCGCGGCAGCACCGTCATCTATACGGTCTCAGCATGACAGCAGCCCTAATGAAAAGGAATGGTGGCCAAGCCAAAAACCCCGATCGCGCGTGTGCACAAAACGCGACCGGGGAGAGAGAAGGCTTTGTTAGAACAGAACCGACAGGTCTTGGGCGAAACTGCGCTCCCGACACCTGGGATTCCGATGACATCGGGGGCGACCTTGCACGTTCCCATCAAGCGGGATCATGCATGTTGAAAGGCCATACCGCCAGACTACTCGTCCTCATCCGTATCGTCACCATCGAGCTCAAGGTCATTGACGAGCACGATCGCCTGGCGCGCCTCCTCAATCGCTGCGCGCAGCTCATTGACAGATATGCTGTCCCCCATGAAGCAGAGCTGGATCAGAAGAGGCAGGTTCATGCCAGCTACCAGCAGGGTATTGGGTCTTGTGAGCGCAAGGCGCGCCGCATTTTGGTTGGGCGATCCGCCTAGCAGATCGGAGCAGATCACCACCTGCTCTTTCTCGCCGCACGTCTGCAGAAACGCTTCCATGGTCGCATTGAGCTCTTCCACCCCGCCGTCGAGCGTGACGCATGCAGTCGAGACGCGCCCCTGTCCCATCCCTAAAAACGAATCGACGACATCTGCCATGCTCGCCGCAAGATTCCCATGGCTTACCAGCAAGATCTTCATGCTATCCCTTTCTAGACGGCCCTGCCCCACAGGCAACGGCCGTCGCTGCATCGCACCTCACACGTGAGCAGCCAACGATGAGCGCATGCTCTCCACCGTCACGTGGTCGGGATCGTAACGGATGCAACTCCACTCGTAGATGTTCTTGGTGCAGACCGTATGCTCGCCATCCGCATACACGAAGGTGCGAATCTTATCGTAGTTGTGCGGATTTGCCAGCACGGCCTGCGTCGCATCGTGCAGATACTCGAGACAATTGCTGCCGATATCGAACATACCGTGCCCCGGGCACACGCCCTCGATCTCGTCCAAGCGCCCCATCAACTCTCCCAAAGCGATATCGAGCGCCTCGGGCACTGCGTATTCTGCATAGGGGAGGTCGCTATCGCAAGCACCCATCATGGTCGTGTCGCCCGAGACCAGCACCTTTCTTTGACGATCCAAAAATCCGCAATGCCCCGGCGTATGACCCGGAAGCCAGATGGCTTCCACGATATAACCGTCACCCAGATCAAACTCGTGATGATTCGTAAAGGTCTTTATTTCGAACGGACTGAACGAGACCATGTCCGCCGGGTCGAACTCGGCGTACTTGGGCACTCCGTTCTCGTCAAACATATGATCCCAGAGATGCGGATTGTTGACGTGCCGTTCCAAATAGGGAGCTTCGTACTCATGGCACCAAATCTCGTCGAACTGCGGGTTCCCTAGAGCATGGTCGATATGATGATGCGTGTTCGCTACAATGAGCGGCTTTCCACCTGAAAGATGATCGCACAGGCCTTTGAGGTCGCCCAAGCCATAGGATGTGTCGATCAGCAACGCCCGCTGCGGTCCCACGATCAAAAAGATCCACGGGTCACCCGCACCGTCGAGGCTCTCGGTAAAAATCGCCCAGATATTCTCGCGAAACCGATACGCCTCGGCATAGGGGTTGATATCCGGGTAGAACTCCTTGAGCGATGAGGTTTCGCGCAGGATCTTCATAAACGGCCACCGGATGGGCTTTTCTTCCTGAATCATGATTCGACGGCTCTTGAGACCGGATTTGATGGGGCGGGAGGCTCCCATGGCACGGCTCCTTCCTGCAACATACGTTGAATCATATGATTGCAACCGAAGCGCGCCGCCTCTCTCAAGATGGGACTGAACGCTTCGAGCGCAACCATGGATGCTCTCGCTTCCGGCGCCACGTCCACCCATGACATGGCGCACATGAAACGCGAGATTACAGCCCGGCCTTGGCGAGCACGCCGATAAACTCCTCCGCCGCGTCAGTAGGCACCGGCTGCAAATCGATCGTCGCGCCCAGCTCAGCGAGCTTCCTGAAATCGGCCGCATCCTGCGCTGTCACATTCACGCTCTTCGAGACCTGCACGGTCTCAATACCCACAATCTTGGGCATGTTTCCCACCACCACGTGCTCGACATGGTAGCCCAGCTCCCAGAGCTTGAGAAGCACCTCCGGGGTCTTGACGATGATGAAGACCACGTCGTCTTTGTATTTTTCAGCGAGAAGGTTGGCGGCTGCCTTTTCCACCCCGAGCACCGAGAGCTTGGTTGCCGCCGGACACGCGAGCTTGAGCAGGCTCTTCTGCATCTTATTGGCAGCCGTCTCATCGTCGATGCAAAGGATGCGCGTGAAGTTGTACTTGCCCTTGCAGAAGGTCGCCGTCTGCCCGTGGACTAGCCGGGCATCGATGCGAACGTCGCAAATCTTCTGTGCCATGTAAAACACTCCTTGCCAAACCGGAGGGATATACCGTGGCCGGCAGCTCGACCCGAAGCTGCCGTCCCCGAATGCTCGCTGAAGGAAAGCTGCGCGCAGCGCGCTCCGAGCGCCATGCGGGCTCAGAGCACCGTGCACTTAGATAACACCGATGAGTGTGAGTACGACCGCTACCGCGATAACCGCCCAGACCATGCGCACCGTCGACATGCCCTTGATGTTAAGGCCAAAGTACACGGCGACGGTCGCGAGCGTGGGAAGCAGGTAGGGAACGATCGAGTCCACGAACTCCGAGATCGAGACCACCGCGTCACCGTACTCGAAGACGGGGATGAGCGTGAACTTGACCGTCGAGGGAATCATCGCGCCGATGACCACCATACCCAGGACCACGAAAGCCCCCGTGATCATGTTGAGGCGCTCGGCATGGCTCGTGATGAAGTTCACACCCTGGCTGTGACCCAGATCGACCAGCTTGTAGCGGGCAATGTAGAGCGCGATACCCACGATCAGGCAGATGATGAAGCCGACAGGGCTCCCGTTGAGCGCCATATAGCCGGCAAGTGAGCTCAAGATGACCTTGCCGTTCATGAAGAAGAGCGAGTCGCCCATGCCGGCAAACGGCCCCATGAGACCCGAGCGCAGAGCGACTGCCGCGTCGGTGCAACCAGGCTCCTTGGTCTCCTCGATGGCCAAGCACGTACCGGCGATGAAGGGGCTCAGCAGCGGGTTGGTGTTGTAGTAGGCGAGATACTTATCAAGCTTCTCGGCCACGACCTGCGGATCCTCATCGTCATAGATCTTGCGCAGCGCATGCGACATGCCGTAGCTGAAACCCGCCGAATGCATGGACTCGTAGTTGAGCGCGATGGCGCGCGGGAAGAACGTCTCCTCGAACTTGAAGCGGCTCAGATCCTTCTTGGTCAGGCTACTCATCGTCTTCATCCTCCTCCGCGAGGGCGAGCGCGCCCATCTGCTCAGAATTCTTGTAATAGATCATTGCGATAGCAACGCCGAGCACGGCGATGCCCAGCACGGGGACGCCCACGTAGGCATAGAGGAACCAGCCCGCAATGATGTATGGCAGGTAGTCTTTGGCGGGCAGTGAGTGGAGCAGCACGGCGAAGCCGATTGCAGGCATGAGGTTGCCGGCATTGCTGAAACCACTGAGAAGCCATTGGGGGATCGCCTCATTGACCGCCTGGACCACGGTAGAGCCGGCAACGAGTACAAGCAGCAGCGGAACCTGGTAGAACAGGACACCAAACCAAAATGATCCCACAGCCCAGCGATCGGCAACGGCAAAATCTGTCTTGTCGTAAGATGCCTGGATCTTATGCAGGAAGAAGGAGTTGAGCATCTTCCAGAGCACGTCGAGACTTGTGCCGAGCGTCGCCACGATGATGCCCACAGCCATGCCGCCGTTGACATCGCCCATAACGGCTGCAAAGGCCACGCCCACTGTCGCGCCCATCTGATAGTTGGGCACCGACGATCCGCCGATGGGGTTGAGACCGATGTTCATCAACTCATAGGTGCCGCCGATGAACAGCGCATCAGGGATATTCCCCATGATGAGACCAGCTACGAACGCCCGCGCGAGCACGTTGCCGTAGAACGTAACCCATGCGTACTGTTCGATCTGAAACAGAATGTTGGTAGCAATGAGCAGCAATATCTGGATTGCCGTGAACATCACATCCCCTTTCTCCGAAACTCTTATTCTCCCGCGGAAGCTACGACTCCCAGTATTACCGAAATTTTTTTCTAGTTCAACACTAAAACTAATAAATTTTTTCTTATGTCGGCAGTTGTCGGTGAACGGTATCTGCGAACCTCTGATGCGTGCCGACATCGCCGCGCATCATATCTCGATAAGCGTACGCAGCAAAAACTCTGTAGCTTTAGCTCTGCCATATTAAGACACCTGAAACGTGGGTTGCTCAGGTGCCGGCAGGGCGCATCTTGTCATCCCAGCTTCCAAAGCGCGCGCCGTGTCTCTTTCTGGTTGTAGGAGCGAAATTTTTTGTTTATGATTGGTTCTAATTCGAACATGATCCTTCGAAAGGAGCAGGTCGTGGCGCACCAACCTATACGTCTCCGCGTCAACGCGATCAAGCAGAACCTCTCCAACAAGGAGCAGCAGATCGCCTCGTTCATCCTAGATGATCCCAAAACGGCCTCGTACATGACCATCAGCGAGATGGCCACCGCCATCGGCGTTGCCGACTCGACCATCTTCAAGTTCACGCGCAAGCTAGGCTACAGCGGCTTCCGCGATTTTAGAAACGACCTGCTCACCGAGGAATTCGACACCACGGTCTCGGTCCACGAGAACATCCGGAGCAGCGATACCCCGCTCCAGATGGCTACCAAGGTCTTCGACTCATCCATCCAGTCGCTTATCGACACGCGCACGGTACTTGACAAGGAAGCGATTGAACGCGCCGTCGAATTCATGCTTGCCTGCGATGAGCTGGGCATCTACGGCATCGGTGGCAGCGAATCGGTTGCAGCGGACGCTTACCACAAGTTCTTGCGCTCGCCTATCCGCAGCAAGCACGCAACCGACTACCATATCCAGCTCATGCAGGCCTCGCTCTCATCACCACGCGATTGCGCGCTTGTAATCTCGCACACGGGCATCGACAAGCAAGCCATTGATATCGCGAAGATTTTGAGGGAACGCCAGTGTCCCATCATCTCGATCACGTCGTCACCGCGCTCCCCGCTCGCGTGCATGAGCAGCGTTATCCTATGCACCATCGCGCAGGAAACCGAATATCGCTCGGAATCGCTTTCCTCGCGCATCGCACAGCTCTGCTATGTTGACGCCCTCTACACCATCGCGATGTTCAGCGACGAAGAACGCACCAAACAGTCGCTCGCGCTCATCCGTGAGGCAATCGGAGCCACACGGGTCAACTAGTCGGTATCTGACATCATGTCGTAACAGCCGGTATCGCATTTGGAAGAAATCTTTATGAGAGAATCTTTATAAGAAAAAAATTATTATTTTATTGATAGACTCTCGTTGAGTACATGAAAGTATCTCGCTCTGGTAACAGGTGGCCGAAAACATGCCGTGACCGCATGCTGAACACTCCAACCCCATACCTTATGGCAACTTTGAAAGATTCAACGGAAGGAGCGCCATGAAACGTGCAATCGATACCCTAGAGCCATTCCAGCGCGCCATTACCAAAGCGCATCTTGCGTCAACCGGTGTAGCTGTGAGCTCGCTCGAAAATCCAAACAAGCCGCTTATCGCAATTGCCAACAGCTGGAACGAGATGTGTCCCGGCCATGAACCGCTGCGTCAGCTGGCAGCTGAGGTCAAGAAGGGTATTCTCGAGGCAGGGGGCGAACCGGTCGAGTTCAACACGATCGCCATCTGTGATGGCATCGCGCAGGGACACGCCGGCATGCACTACAGCCTCCCCCACCGCGAAATCATCGCCGATTCCTGCGAGGCGCAAATTCTGGGCGAGAACGTCTTCGATGGCGTGGTCTATATGGCGAGCTGCGATAAGATCGTGCCGGCGATGCTCATGGCCGCCGGCCGCATCGACCTGCCCGCAACGCTCGTCTCTGCAGGCCCCTGCTATGACGAGATCCGTCCGAGCGATTCGAAGGCCCTGCGCGCGGCTTTTCTGCGCGGCGAGGCCACCGAGCACGACGTAATCGAGGGCACGCTCAAGTACTACACGGGTCCGGGAATCTGCCCGTTTTTAGGAACAGCCAACACTATGTGTTGTCTCGCAGAGGGTCTTGGCATGATGGTGCCCGGCGGGGCACTTCAACCTGCACCGAGCGCTCAGCGCAGATTCATCGCCCGCGCAACCGGTGCCGCCGTGGTCGAACTGGTGCGTCGCGGTATTCGCCCGAGCAACATCATGACCAAAGAGGCTTTCCAAAACGCCGTGACGCTCCTCGCTTCCATCGGCGGGTCGCTCAACGCGCTGCTGCATCTGCCCGCCATTGCGGCAGAGCTGGGAATCACGGTGACCTGGGGGCAGATCGCCGAGACCACGAGCCGCGTACCGCTCATCACCAACATCACCCCCAACGGCGATTTGTCCTGCATCAACCTCTATAAGGCAGGGGGCATCCCCGCCGTGCTCAAGACGATTGAGAATGACCTAGATACCTCGGTGATGACCGTAAACGGCAAGACGCTCGGCAAGAACCTCGAAGCGAATATGACGATCGACCGTTCCGTGATTCGCACGCAAGACGATCCCGAAAGCGCGACCAACGGCATCCAGGTGCTCTACGGCAACCTGGCTCCTGAAGGGACGCTCGTCAAAACAAGCGCCGTCCCCGCCGACCAGCGCACCTTCGAAGGCCCCGCGATGTGCTTCGACAGCGAGGAAGCGTGCTTTGACGCGTACAACGAAAAGCGCATTCCCGCCGGTACGGCTGTCATTATTCGTTATGAGGGGCCCAAGGGCGGCCCGGGCATGAAAGAGCTTCACCGCGTGACCGAAATCATGAAAGGCATTCCCAACTCGGCCGTAATCACCGATGGGCGGTTCTCGGGCGCATCCGGCGGCCTCTCGGTGGGCTATCTGTGCCCCGAAGCGGCCGAGGGCGGCACCATTGCGCTTGTGCAGGACGGTGACATCGTGCGAATCGACCTGGCAGAAAACAGCATCTCAATCGATGTGACGGACGAAGAGCTCGAGCGCCGGCGCATCACCTGGCAACCGGTGGTCCACAAGTTCAAAGGCAAGATTTTGAACCGCTATCTCAAACAGGTGGGGTCGGCAAAGGACGGCGCGCTGCTCGCGTAACGCAAAGCGCAGAAGGTGCGGGAACGGAAGGGCAGGACAAGCTGGCCGAGCTTGCAGCTTCTCCTACTGCCGTTCAGGCGATGCAGGCAACGAAGGAGATGCGCCACATGGACAGGTGCTATATGGCAGATCAGGGTTTTACCAGCAAATCGAGCAGGTGGGAATCGTGCCTGTGGTGGTTTTGGAGCGCGTAGAGGATGCCGCGCCTCTAGGCCAAGCGCTCTATGCAGGAGGGCTTCCGGCAGCCGAGGTAACCCTCCGCACGCCGGCCGCAGCCGCAAGCATCCACGCGATGGCAGAAGCCTGCCCGGAGCTCCTAATCGGCGCGGGCACCGTGCTTGACCTCGCCCAATGCAAGCGAGCCGTCGAAGCAGGAGCGCACTTCATCGTCTCTCCTGGTACAAACCTGGAAACCGTCGACTGGTGCCTCGAGCACGAGGTTCCCGTTATTCCTGCCGCCGTAACCCCCACCGAGATCATGACGCTGATTGCGCCCGGCATCTCGGTAACCAAATTCTTTCCCGCCAACCTTTATGGCGGCCTTGACGGCATCCAAGCGCTCTCTGCCGTATTCGGCGAGCACCGATTTATGCCCACGGGAGGTGTGAACGCCCAAAACATGCGGTCATTTTTGAAGGAGCCGGCGGTCATCGCTGTCGGAGGAACCTGGATGGTTAAACCGACCCTCTTTGCTGACGGCTCCTTTGACCGCGTGCAGACGCTGGCAAAGAAAGCCGCTTCGATTCGTGATGAGGTGCGTATCGAGGGTCTGGAGCCGAACCTGGGTTGACGATGGCCTGAAATGCGATGTAAAGGCGGCAAGAGCATAGTCGTTATGCCTTCGCCGCCTTTAGATTGGAACAATAGGCCGCCATCAAGCCAATAGATGCCACACGGCCCGCCTTCCTTGCTGGAAATCGCATAGTCGAACCGTTCTTTGAATAAGACCTCCCTTGCCACGAGCGTTCCTGAGAACAAGCAGTTCATCGCATGACGCCCACCTGCTCAGCGGGTGGTTTTCCGCGCCGTACATGACGCGCGGCACGGACTAAAGCCCGCGAAAAATCTGCAGCGCATTATCATTCGATAATGCGCCGAATCACTCTTTGCACTATGAAAGGATTGAAGTCAGTACGTTCTGAGGAGCCTGCCATGAGAAAATTCATCGTCACCATCGCCTGTTTCGTCGCCATGATCGGTCTTGGGGGATGCAGCGCCGGTGCCTGCTACATCTGCGACTCCGAAGAAGACACGGCCGCATATACCTATCTCGTAACCGAGACCAAGGAGGCCCTGTGCGCCGAATGCCTTGCGAAGGCCCTGGGCGATCCTGACCAGTGCGCGTTTTGCGGGGAGGACGCCGATGGGTTCTACGTCAACCTGGTCGAGGCTCCCGTCTTTGCCTGCCAGGACTGCTACGACGGGCTGAGCTGATTCGAGATCTCGACCGGCGCTGTGAAGCGCCCCCGCAATGACGCCTCTCAATGATTAGCCATTGCTCATGAGCGCGTCAGGAAGCAGCACTGCTTAGCAAGCGCATCTTGACGCGCTCGCTGTGTAATGCAAAGCAGCTGCTTCGGCGGGGCTACGAAAACCCCGATCGCTATATTCCCGATAGCATCCGCCTCGTTCCCAATCGTGTCCGCCTAAAGGACACGATTGGGCATCCTTCCCGCCAGGATCTACATTGCGGTAGGGCATCCGGCCATCCGGTACAACGACTTAAAAATAGAGGGTCATATTCTCGTAGTGTAGGTGTTCGGAATCGGCCTGCATCGCGCAGCTTGTAGGAGCATGGCTCACGCGCCTCTCGCACGACGCATTAGCTCAGACAAGCTGGTCAGCGTCGCGGCCTACTACCCGCCGCAGCTCAACCCCGAGAGCACGTAGGGCGTCACAGGCTATTTGACGGGTAAGCGGGATGCCATGGGCGAGAGCCACCTTAAACTTGAGAACCGCAAGATGGGCAGAACATGAGCTTCCTCTAGTCAGGCGCGTGCGAAGATTTGAGCGTGCAAGGCACGCAGCAAGATCTAATATGAAAGCCCGCTGAGGTATACGTCCCAAAGGTACCAGGTGCCGTCGATCTCTATTGCATAGGCCGTGCCGAAGTCCATGGTCTCGGTATCACCTGCGCTGTACTCATCGTAATCTTCGTTGAGCGTAAATACCATCTCGCACGTCAACTCGTATCCGTCAGCAATGACGTAGTCGTAGCCCAAGCTAGCAAACTTCTCACTTAGACTTTCCAGCATGTCGCCGTCGAGCTGATCACCAACGGTAACGTCAAAAGTGGTTGAAACGTAATCGGGCAACGATGAGAACGGGAAACTTTCGGCTGCACTGCTGCCGTACTCGTCGGCGTACTCTTCGCGCGTGTACCCCAGCTGGGCAAGCATATCATCGACCATGTCGGACGGCTGCAAGTCGATAATTCCGTCGGCATACTCAGCAAAAGCTTTTTCATCAAAATCGCTTTGTAATAGGTCGTTCCAGAGCGCTTCGAAGCGCGCGGACAGGCTTTCGGGACTGCTTTGCGCGTCGCCTTCAAACACTTCCGCTACGGCAGGCACAATAAGCACCGCGGCTACCACTACAACAACGAGAATACCGATTGCCATGCCGCGACGCGACACGCTTTTTTCGATCGTCCTGAATGCGAAGGAACCGGATTACCGCAGTGCCCGCAAAATGCAGCATCAGCAGGCAACTCGGTGCCGCAGTGAGAACAAAACATTCCAACCACCTCATGAAAGAACCTATATTCGATGACCCTGTTAAAGCAAGATTGACATGGTGTGAAATCTGGCGGCATCTAATGATCTTGAAACAGGAACTCACCGATTTGAGGGATTAGCGCAATGCCAGGCGTTGAAACCGATCCGCCCTGAAATGCGACTATTCCTCCATAGAATATCCTCTCACCCCATTTTCGCCCCTTATGGCATGTCGTCAGCCTCTTATACGAAAACAGGTCAGAGGTTTTACTGCCTCTGACCTGCAATTTCTCTGGTGCCCCCGATACGATTCGAACGTACGACACCCGCTTTAGGAGAGCGGTGCTCTATCCCCTGAGCTACGGAGGCGACATGTTGATTCTAACAGAAAGGCAACCTGTCGCCGCACTCATATAGGCGTGGAAGGCTGCGAGCAAGACGCCCCTTGAAAGCGGGCTCGCCGTTCTCGCGAGCGCTGAGCTCATCACCATATCATCGTTGAATCGTTGCCCTCGGTGACGTGCGCGATGGCGCTTCTCGGACTACCCATGTCGATCCCTGCTCTTCTTCCAGAATCATTTCCCTCAATTGCAGACTCCGGAACAGCGACCTTCTCCCAATCGCAAGACGGGACGGTTCCCATACCAACATTGGACTTACGGTTGGACGAAAACAATATTCCAATTTAACGCGAGGCAATCGGGGCATCGTCAGCATCCCCGCGGCCGTCTACTTTGTCAGAGTCATGCTGCGGGCAGATAAAACGCAGCGATGGGTTTTTCTTGCGCATGGCATGCGCGATGCTCTCCTCAACTGGACGCTCACACACCAAAGCGCCCAGGTCGCTCTCGTCTGCAAAGCTCACGAGTGTTAGGAGCCCGATTTTACTCGTATCCATCAACAGGTATTTCTCACGCGCATGCTTGAGATATTCCTTCTTTATCGTTGCCTGCTCTACGCTCTCGGACGAAAAGCCCTGGTCAACGTTAAAAGCATTTGCCGAGATGAATGCCTTATCCACATTGAAGGGCTCTAAAGCAGAAAGCACCGCGGACCCATATGTATAGCGAAAGCCGTGCTGAATAAAACCTCCAAGGAAAAAAACCTTGGCGTCTGGAATCGTTTTCTCGGCCAGCGCTGCGATCTCGAGGTCATTGGTGAGAATCGTCAGGCGTTCGACGGACGCAAGGCTGCGAACAAGCTCAACGGTAGTGGTGCCCGTATCGATGATAACGGAGTCCCCCGGTTCGACCAGCTGCGCAGCAATTGCACCGATAGCTCGCTTTTCGTCACGATGCCGCACTGCGCGCGCCTCGTATTCCTCAACATCTGCCGTTTTGTTTGCCGCCATAGCACCACCATGGCAGCGGTGGAGTTTTCCTTCGGCTTCAAGTTCATCAAGATCTGCACGCACGGTAAACGCAGAAATGCCGAATTGCTTAACAAGATCGCTTACGAGCACCTTGGACTGCACGGCAAGCATATCTAGAATTGCCGCTCGACGCTCCTCAGGAAACAGCTTGCGCATCTCCTGATGTGATCCATCAGATGTCCCTCCCATAAGCTCTACCTTTCCGACGCCCTTCCCCGTTCATACGCGCAGCTCAACAAGTACAACTGCTAACCGCACTCAGCATCCTCATTCTCGCACATGCTGTCCTTTACTTAGAACTTTGCCATATTGGAGATAGCAGAGAGCACTTGTGCAATCTCATCAATGGGTGCGCCACTCTGAGCAAGCACCGTCCCCTCCACGGCACCCTCGACAAAAGGACAGTCAACCATGCGGGCATCGATGTCTTCGGTGCTCTCGATCACCATCTCCGCCGTCATAACAGAAGATCCCATGTCTAGGAGAACGAGAACGCCGTCTGAACCAGCAACCTCGTTGATCGCCGCAGCGATCTTCTCATAGCTTGTGCCAAAGGAGCCGTCGTCCATACCGCCCGCCGCGGCAACCGGCGCGTCCGGCGCCATCATGCGCGTGTAGTCCTTGAGAGCCTCAGCGAGCGCATGAGAATGAGAAACGAGCACGATTCCAACCACGATTCATCCTTTCGTTGAACACGAAATGGCTGCGAGCCAGCTGCACAGACGGACAAGCGCGCATTCACTGCGTTACTGACAAGCGTTTGCAGCAATCGCCTGCATGACATACGCAAACGACGCGGCTCCCGGATCCTTATGGCCAACCGAGCGTTCTCCCAGATAGCTTGCGCGTCCCTTGGTTGCGACCATGGGAACCGTTGCCTCCGCACCTTCTACCGCGGCTGTTGCGGCGGCATCGAGCGCCGCCTGAGCATCTCCGCCATTGGCCACCGCGGCCGCCAACGCCTTGGAGGCGGGCACCATAGCATCGAGCATGGTCTTCTCGCCTGTTGTGGAGCGCCCTCGAGACATCACGCCAGCCACTGCGGCATCAAGCGCTACGGAAAACTTCTCAATCGTCACCTGCTCAGAGCCTTTAAGCGCAGACCCCGCTTTCATGAACGCTGTGCCATAGAGCGGACCGGAAGATCCGCCGACCTGTGAAACAAGCTTCATGCCGCACCTGTTCAATATGGTTGCAACGTCTTCGTTGGCAAGTTCTGGCAACATTTCCTTCACAGCTTCGAAGCCACGAGCCATGTTGACGCCGTGATCGGAGTCCCCGATGGGACCGTCGAGCTCTGTCAGCTCGTCTTTGTGCTCGATGAGCGTATCCGCGATGGCCGATAAAACATCGCAGAGCTTTTCGGTTGAAACCGCCATCTCAAAATCTCCTTACCAGCCGAATGCGCTTGTCGGTGCATCAAGCAGCGCCTTGAGCTCGTCATCAAGCACAAGCACCGTAATCGAGAAGCCATGCATCTCGAGCGAGGTCATGTAATTGCCCAGATACGTTCGGTAGACGGAAATGCCCCGATCTGCCAGCACGTCTGCAACATGGTTGTTGACGATTGCAAGCTCCATGGGCGGTGTGCCGCCGGCTCCGTTCACCATGACAGCAACCTCTGCGGCACTAGCAAACAGCTCCTTTTGATGCAGGTCAAGCAAAATGTTGTCAAGCAGCTCATCGACAATCTCGTCTGCCGATTTCATGGTCTCACGGCGGACTCCAGGCTCGCCATGGATGCCGATACCGATCTCCATCTCATCCTCGGCAAGTTCGAAACCGGGCTTGCCTGCTGCAGGCACGCAGCATGGCTCTATGGCCGCCCCCATGGTTCCCGTTCGGGAGATAACCTTCTCGGCAATGGCCTTGACCTCTGCCAGGCTCGCTCCACGCTCGGCTAGAGCGCCTGCGATCTTATGTACGAAAACTGTGCCGGCCACGCCGCGACGTCCTACGGTAAACGTCGAGCCGTCAACAGCGACGTCATCGTTCACCACGACTTGCTCTACCTCTACGCCTTCATCGCGTGCCATGTCTGCAGCCATCTCGAAGTTCATCACGTCGCCCGTGTAATTCTTGGTGATGAGCAGCACACCCGCGTCGGTGGCAACCTCCATGATCGCTTCATGGACAACATCCGCAGCAGGCGATGTGAATACCGGACCGCCTACGGCCGCATCAAGCATGCCCTCGCCAACATAACCGATATGTGCGGGTTCATGGCCAGAGCCACCACCTGACACAAGGGCAACAGCGGCTCTGGACTTTTTCTCGGCACGTACCACGATTCCATTGCCCGTGCTTTTGATCAGATTCGGATATGCCTTTACGAATCCGTCAACCATCTGTTGTTCGACATGCTCAACGGCATTTATGAATTTCTTCACGGTTTCCTCCTCAAGGCACAGCAAGACGGCCTCAGTGCATGCTGAGGCCGTCACGAGAAAATGGTCTAATCGGGGTAGACGATGGCGTTCTTGATGACCGAACCCGAAGCGTGCTCGAGAATCGCCTGCTCGGTCTCGTCAATGCTGTACTCATTCTGTACGAATATCTCTTCGGGGAAAGCGCCCATCTTGATCATCTCAAATGTGCTGTGCACGTACATAGGAGTGGTATGGAACACGCCTTTCACCGTAATCTGGCTGTAATGCATGAGGTTGGCATCGAGTTCGACCTCGGATCCCTTTTTAAGACCACCGAAGAGAAGCACGAAGCCGCCTGGACGTGCCATATGCATAGCGCTCTCCCACACAGACGGAACGCCTGTTGCTTCGATGGCAACGTCGACCCCACGGCAATCCTCGGTCAAATTTTTCACGGCCTGCGCTTGGTCAGAAACCTCATCGACTTTGATAGCATCAACCGCCCCAAGTTTCTTAGCAGCCTCGAGGCGTGAAGCGGACATGTCACACGCAATGACATGAGCCCCGCGCAGCGCGCACATCCGCACAAAGCCAAGACCAATGGGACCGCAGCCGTTGACGCATACGTAATCGCCTATTTCGATGGGACAATTTGCCGTCCCGTAGACGGAGCACGCCATTGGCTCCAAAAGGGCAGCCTGCTTATAGCTCATAGATTCGGGCAGATGAAACATATTCGTCTCAACAATAGGAGCGGGGATGAGCTGATATTCCGCATACGCGCCGTTGTCAAACTGATTCTGGATGAGATGCTCGCACATGGACTCGTCGCCGCGCTTGCAGTAGTAGCAATGCCCGCATGGGGCTGAGTTATGTGCCACCACGCGATCCCCTATCTTGAAATGCTCGACACCCTCGCCTACAGCGTACACGACGCCCGAAGCTTCATGGCCAAAGCCGAAGGGAGGCTCGTAGCGGTATCCACGTTTATATGTCTTTACGTCGGTGCCGCACGTAAGCGTCACTTTGTTTTTAATAACGACCTCGCCTGGACCAGGCACGGGGATAGGGGCCTCTTCAACGCGGATGTCTCCAGGTGCGTAGAACAGAACATGTTTCATGGTCGTAGTTGCTCCTTTTTGAGTTTCCCTTGTTTATTGCTTTTGAGAAGGACGAGAGGCGCCCATGAGATATTCCTCGGTAATTCCTATCTCGCGGTAGACACGGGGAAGCGGAATATAGCGAGACGTCCTGCGCAGTACCCAGACCAACGCCACAGCCGACAAGGTAACGAGCCAGCTACGCGTTAAGGCCGAGAAAACAAGCAGAGCAACCGCCGCAACGACGCCGATGTGCCACGCAACCTGCTTGAGCACCTCTCATCAACCTCCTCTACATATGGTCGAACTCGAAGATGGCAAATTCGACCAGCATGATAAACATGAGCTCTACTTCTCGGCGGCGACAGACTCGTCCTCTTTGATCCAGCCCATACGCACCGCAGCGTCATGCTCTTCCTTCTTCTGGGCGCGGAAGTAATAGAAGCCCAGCCCAACCAAAGCGACACAGGCTACGATGGCGCCGATGTTCAGGCGACATGCTTCGACGACAGCCCAGCGGATCTCAGCGATGTCCATGCCCCACCACGCGAGAAGCTGGCCATCGGGCACAGTGCCACCAGTGGCGTTAGCAAGCTCGGTAAGCATCGGGGCAAAGTCAGAGGCGGACCAACACAGAATGGGAACCATAAGCCAGCTGATGATGAGCATTTTGCGCATATCGCCCTTGCAGGCAACGAAGGCGGCGGCGCAAACGCATACATTCATGAGGTTGCCGAAGGGCAGCACACTGTTGCCAGGAAGAACAACCGCGCAGATAATCGCTACGGGAATGGTCAAGATAATTGCAACCCAGATTTCAGGGTTACCGGCAAGAATTGGCCAGTCGAGACCAATAACCATCTCGCGGCCCGGGAAACGCTTGCGAATGAATGTGTTGGCAGCATCGGAGATGGGAGTAAGAGCCGTCATGAAGAGCTTGGAAACCATCGGGAAGAGCGTGAGGGCGCATCCGGCCTGAACGCCAGTCATGAGAGCGGTCATCCCCTGACCACCAATGAGGCCGATAAGCGTACCGATGATAAAGCCCATGATGTGGTTCTCACCGAAGATGCCGAGCTTCTCCTTGAGCGCCGCGGCGTCAATCTTGCTGGTCTCTGGCATGATCTTATCCAGAATACGCGCTACCGGATAGAAAATGATGTTAGAAAGAAACATGGGATGCGGCATGCCAATACCAGGAACGCCCGTTAGCTCTGTGATTTGGTTTTTGATGTTGTCGGAATTCTTGAGCTCCGCAATTATTTGAATCGCTGCCACCGCAAAGCCGAGGATGGCATTGCCGGTTACCGTGGAGACAAGGAATGCCGTGAAGATCTGGTTCGATACGTTCCACATGTCGACGTTGAGCGTCTTGGTCCAGCCAAAGACCAGCATGATGACGTTAATGCCGATCTGCACCGGGAACATAAGGAACGCGTAATCCCACGACCAGCACAAACCGAGTGAGGGTGCCCAGCCCATATCGAGCGCGGTGAGCTGGATGCCGGTATTTTCCACAAACGCCTGAGCGGCCACCCCGACGGTATCGCTCATAAAGTCGATGACCATGTTGATGCCGATAAGGGCAACGCCAAGCGTAAGACCTGCAGAGATCGCCTTGGAGGGTTTGAGGCCAACAATGAGACCGATGATAAAGATGACAATCGGCAGAAATACCGCGGCACCTAGATCTATCAATCCTTGGAAGACGGTCGCGAGCAGTTCCATGAGTTCCTCCTACTTCAATCCAAGTGTCTCTACGATCTGATTCATTGCCTCATCGGCTCCCACGCCGATGAGAAACGGCATGCCGGAAATTACCGGGATTGGGAACTCCTGCGTACCGCCCGGCGTAGGTGTAATGGAAACGTAGAGATCGGCGTTTTGCATAAACATCTCAAGGGACTTGATGTCGACCGCCTCGCATTTTGCCTTTCCGGATAGACCCATATCTTCGAGCCTCCCGTTGATTTTGGTGGCAACGGTTGCGCTGGTCGCAATTCCACCTCCACATGCAACGATGATGTTCTTCATGAGCCTGCTTCCTCCTTTTCCCTTCCGGCACCGCAATGATCTCGGCACCTTTTCCTTAACGTCTTGTTAGCACCTGCTATGCTTTTCGCACCTGAATGCGAAATCGCCCTGAACGACGCTTTGCAACGGACTCCCAGAACACTGACGCGTGTACACAACAACCGATAATTCGCCAACGCTTCTCTGCCCATGTCTAGCCGTCGAGCTCCGCAACCAGGAAGCGCGCCATGTCCGCTGACGTACTAATCTTCTTGAGCTCCTGCATAGCCGCGGGGTCGGCAAGCATGCTAATCAGGCGCTGCAGGACGGAAAGATGATGCTTATCACCTTTGGCTATAAGCATGAATGCGCACTCAACTGCCACATCGCGCACCCCATCACTCATCTCCTTGAACGTAACCGGATGCGCGAGTCGACCGACCACAATGCCCGCCTTGATGACGTGATCCTGCACTATCGCATGCGGGACGGCGACCTTCATGACTTCGGTAGGAAGCCCCGTGGGATAGCTCTTCTCGCGCTCGATCACGTCTGCTGCGTATCCTGCAGTTACGTAACCAGCGTCTTCCGCCACCGCGGCAAGCTGTTCGATAAGGTCCTCTTTGCTCAAGGCCTCCACATCGAACAAAACGAGCTCTGGAGCGACAAGGTCGGCAATCTTAACAGCAGCCGCAGTTTCCATGGCTTTCCTCTCTAGATGTTCGCAATGAGCCCGAAGTGGTCGGCAAGCTGACGCAATTGGTCATCAGCGATGCATTGCTTGAGCTGTCCGCCCACGGCAACATAGACCTGCGCATTCTTTTCGATGGTTTCGATAAGACCAATTACCTCGTCAAATGATTCACCAGATGCAAACATCCCGTGATAAGGCCACACTACTACTCGATATGCATGCATCTTCTCTGCTGTAGCGGGAGCGATCGGGCCCTCGCCGCATGGCATCCAAGGAAGCGTACCGATGCCCTCGGGAAACACGAGGATGCACTCGGAGTTGAGCGACCAAAGCGTCTTGGTAAATGCACGCTCCTCCATGTTTGCAATGGTTGACATGGCGTTGACATAGGTGGGATGACAGTGCATAACGATGCGATTGTTTTTGTTTGCAGAGAGACGGGCGGCGTGGCAGAGCAGATGGGCAGGCAGCTCACTTGTCGGTCGGCCAGAACCGTTGCTATATCCCCACAGAATCTCATAACAGCCATCCTGTACCCGGAGCACGCCCATATCCTGTTCGACGCGCTCTGCGATGGTGCGGAACTGAGCTCCCGAACGCGTGGCGAGAAAACAACGACCTTCAAGGTCGCAGGTGTCAAACGTGGCGGGAACGACCACCGGATCGCTCATGAAAAATGGCTCGAGCTCGGCTAGCTCCTTCTCGGAAAGCAGGTAGCTCAGATTGCCCGCGTGGAATTCGCCCCAGCCAGCTTGCCAGAAGTAATGGCACGATGAAACAGCCTCTCGCATAAGCGACG
Organism: uncultured Enorma sp.; assembly: GCA_964624825.1. Classification (GTDB taxonomy): domain Bacteria; phylum Actinomycetota; class Coriobacteriia; order Coriobacteriales; family Coriobacteriaceae; genus Enorma. The sequence goes on from CAZUYD010000004.1 coordinate 86,594, forward strand.
TGTCTGCAATAGACGACCCAAGCGAAGGCAGAATATCAGTCTGAGAAGCCATCTTTTCCTCCATTTTTATCTCGTTTTATCTCTTTTTTTCTGTGATTATAATTTGATGTTCGCCTATGTCTAGATTTTGAAAGATAAAAGTTGAATTAAGTAGATAAACGTAGGTTTTTGTCGGATAAGCGGTTGTCAGAGGCTGAACCCGAATTGCTACAAGACTCCCTGCGTTTGGTGCTTTTGATGCCCATCAAGAAGCTCGGCAATCGCCCCTCCCCCGCTCGGCCACTACCTGCCCGTAGCTACCGCATCGATGCAATAGCCTGTTGACGATTCGTCAGCCGATGTAGCAAACTTAAGATATGTTGCAAATGAGGGGTGGTACCACTATGTCAGGCGAGCAAGGACGCGTACGATCCGAGCGTCATCCACACGACACGCGCCGGGACGAGATTCTTCAGGCAGTGATCGACGTATGCTCCGAAGAGGGCATCGGCAAGCTTTCGATCTCCAGCGTCACCGCTCGCGTGGGATGCACGCGCTCGCTTTTCTACCATTACTTCCCCAACAAGGAGGAGGCGCTGCAAGCAGCGCTCGACTACACCATCGATGCGTTCATCGCACGGCTGCGTTCCTGGAACGAGAGCCGCACGCTCGGCGACATCGAGGGCGCGCTCGACAGCATCTCGAAGCTGCTCAAGACGCTCGTACTCGAGATGCCGGGAATATCGGGGTCGATTAGCGTGGGCGGCGACGCGGTGCTCTACACGGCCTTTGTCAACCGCGTTGCCGAACGATGCGCGCGCTACATGTGCGAGTCGACGGTCGTAGATTTTGCCCAATACCATGAAATACTGATCGACAACGTGTTCGAGACGTTCTATGTGCTCATCAGCGGACTCATCCTGTACATCCGCGCGCATCAGGATGTCCCGGTCTCGGTCATCAAAGATATCATCGCGTGCACGCTGCACATCGAAGGGTACACCGAAAAATACAAGGATCGCAGGCCAGCAAGATAAGAAGCAGCAAGCATATCAGCCTTGCGCGACGGCATGACATCGCTTCTGAACGGGAGCGCACCGCTACCGGCGATAGCGCGCACGCCGATCATGCGCGGCGGGTCGAAGCGGCTGACGGACCCGTCTCAACAGGGTTAGCTCCACGGATCGCGCTCGAATAGCGGCTCGGGCTCAGGACGCCGATCGGAGTACGGGTCGTACCCGTCATCATCCTCATTTTCAGCACGAATGAATGGGTTATCTGGAGACGTCGTGCGCTGACGGCGGGCGGCACGCTGGCGTTGAGCTGCGTCATGGCGATGAATCGAACCTTGCCGCTGAGTTTCGCCCGCGTGCTGTTCCGCATGCGCGCCCGTGCGCTCCGTCTTCGGCGTCCCCGTCGTCACATCTTGCTGTTCACCCATTGCCGCAACCCTTCGCATCGCCTAGCCGCGCAACCCATTATCCTCGGTTCGCATACAATCAAATCAGAACCTCTCGTTTATCATACGAGTTTCGACAAGCAACTGAATGCCATCTGGAGGCCCCATGGAACCCATCGCGAGCTTCACCGTTGACCACCTCGCCCTCGAACCGGGTGTCTATGTTTCGCGCATCGATTGCGACCCGGCAACCGGGGCAACGGTAACTACCTTCGACATCAGGCTCACCGCGCCCAACCGCGAGCCCGTGATGAACACCGCCGAGGTTCACACCATCGAGCACTTGGGCGCGACGTTTCTCCGCAACGATCCCACGTGGAGCGCGCGCATCGTCTACTTTGGCCCTATGGGGTGCCGCACCGGCTTTTACCTGGTCGTATTTGGCGAAGCGACCGCACGGGAGATTGTGCCGCTCATCACCGCGCTGTTCGAGTTCGTGGTGAACTTCACCGGCGAGATCCCCGGTGCCGCGCCCGAAGCTTGCGGAAACTATCTTGACCAGAACCTCCCCGCGGCGCAATGGTGGGCGCGGCGCTTCCTGCGCAACACGCTTGCCGACATCGACGATGCGCACCTGGTCTACCCGAGCTGACCCTGAAAAGCCGACCCATAAGACGAGGAGGCCGCCGCCTTGCAGGCGACGGCCTCGCGCACCGTTTCACCCATGGAGCTTCGCCTCGCACGTGCCACTGCGCCCAACACGCCGCAAGCCCGCACACCGCGCGCGCCGAGACGCCACCAAGCCGGCCACAGGACGCAGGGCACGATGCCGCCACGCATCGCGCGTGCCGCGACGCCGCATGACACGCCTCGTACCCATGAGCTCAGTTACGCCACAAAGAACATCCCGTCGGTATCCACGTCGATGGTTATCGCGTCTCCTTCGTGCACCGTACCGTCGATGATAGCGCGCGCGATGCAGTCTACCACCTCGTTTTGAATGAGCCGCTTCAGCGGACGGGCACCATATGCTGGATCGAGGCCGCCCACTGCAAGCATCTGCTTTGCCGCAGGCGCGACGGTAAGCGTCATGCGCTGCTTCGCTAGGCGTTCGCGCACGCGCGCAAGCTGGATGTCCACAATCTGATCGATCTGCTCCATGCCAAGCGGATGGAACATCACGATGTCATCGATGCGGTTCAAGAACTCCGGACGGAAGGTCCGGCGCATCGCCTCGTCGACCACGCGCTTTAGCTCGTCATTGCTGCCGGTGTGCTCGGCGATAGCCTGGCTGCCCACGTTCGACGTCATGATGATGATCGTGTTCTTGAAGCTCACCTGACGCCCCTGGCCATCGGTCAGGCGCCCGTCGTCGAGCACCTGCAGCAACACGTTGAACACGTCCGGATGCGCCTTTTCCATCTCGTCGAGCAAGATGACGCTGTACGGGCGACGACGCACGGCCTCGGTGAGCTGGCCTCCCTCGTCGTAACCCACGTATCCTGGAGGCGCGCCGATGAGCCGCTGCACGCTGAACTTCTCCATGTACTCGGACATATCGATGCGCACGAGCGCCCGCTCATCGTCGAACAGGCACTCGGCCAGCGCTTTGGCGAGCTCGGTCTTACCCACGCCGGTGGGGCCTAGGAAGAAGAAGCTGCCGATCGGTTGATCGGGATCGGACAGCCCCGCGCGGCTGCGGCGCACCGCCGCCGAGACTGCACGAACCGCCTCGTCCTGGCCGATGACCCGCTTGTGCAGCTCTTCCTCGAGCCCTTGAAGCTTCTCGAGCTCACCTTGCATCATCTTCGACACGGGCACGCCCGTCCAGGCGCTTACCACCTCGGCAATCTCGTCCGAGGTCACCTGCTCGTTGAGCGCGGCGCCTTTGTCCTTCTGCGCCACGACCTCCGCCTCGGCGGCCGACATTTCGCGTTCGAGTCCCGGAATCACCGAATAGCGCAGCTCGCTTGCACGGGCGAGGTCGCCGTCGCGCGTGACGCGCTCCTCCTCGCCGCGTGCCTCGTCCAGCTTGCCCTTGAGCTCCTGCACGCGGTCGATCGCGTTCTTCTGGTTGAGCCAGCCGGCCTTCTGCACGTCGAGCCTCTCCCGAACCGCAACCATCTCTTGACGCAGGTTCTCCAAGCGCTCCTTGCTGGCGTCGTCTTGCTCCTTTATGAGCGCCTGCTCCTCGATCTGCATCTGCGTGAGCTGCCGCTCGATGGCATCGATCTCTGCCGGCATGGAATCGAGCTCCATGCGCAACCGGCTTGCGGCCTCATCAACCAGATCGATCGCCTTGTCGGGCAGGAAACGATCGGAGATGTACCGGTCGGAGAGGTCAGCCGCCGACACGAGCGCGCCGTCGGTGATGTGCACACCGTGGAAGATCTCGTACTTTTCTTTCAGGCCGCGCAGGATGGAGACGGTATCCTCCACGCTCGGCTCGTCCACCAGCACCGTTTGGAACCGGCGCGCGAGCGCCGCGTCCTTTTCGATGTACTTGCGATACTCGTCGAGCGTGGTTGCGCCGATGGCATGCAGATCGCCGCGCGCGAGCGCCGGCTTGAGGATGTTGCCCGCGTCCATGGAGCCCTCGCCGGCTCCGGCGCCTACGATGGTGTGCAGCTCGTCGATGAACAGGATGATCTGGCCGTTCGACTTCTCGACTTCCTTGAGCACGGCCTTCAAACGATCCTCGAACTCACCACGGTACTTGGCGCCGGCCACGAGCGCGCTCATGTCGAGCTCGATGAGGTCCTTGTCGCGCAGCGTGCTCGGCACATCGCCCGCCACGATGCGCTGGGCGATGCCCTCCACGATGGCGGTCTTCCCCACGCCCGGCTCGCCGATGAGCACCGGGTTGTTCTTGGTGCGGCGGCTGAGCACCTGAATGGTGCGGCGAATCTCTTCGGCGCGGCCGATAACCGGGTCGAGCTTACCTGCGCGCGCGAGGTCGCAGACGTTGCGCCCATACTGCTCAAGCGCTTCGAACTGGGTTTTATCCGTCTCGCTGGTCACGCGATCGTCGCCGCGCAGCTCCTGGTATACCTCCTCGATGCGCTCGCGCGTAACGCCGGCGTCTTTTAGCACCTGGCCGGCATCGCCTTTGTCTTCAGCGAGCGCCATAAGCAAATGCTCGGTCACCACGAAGTTATCCTCCATCTTGGAGGCATGCTTCTCGGCGCGCTCGAGCACATGCACCAGATCGCGCGAAAGCCCCATCTGCGTGCTGCCGCCGCTCACCTTGGGCGCACGGTCGATCGTCTCCTGCGTGGCGCGCGCAAGCTGCGCTGGGTCGGCGCCAACGCGCTCGACAATGACGGAGATGTTGCGCTCACCGCTGGTCAGAAGAGCGGAAAGCAAATGGATGGGTTCGACGACACCCGCCTGCGCATCGCTTGCGATGCCCATGGCCGTCTGCAGCACCTCTTTCGAGGTAATCGCCAATTTGTCGATTCTCATGAGGGTCACCTCTCTTTTGACGCGGCAAACCTGCACGCCTGCGCCGCCTCGCCTTACGCGCGACGGCAGGCGGATCTGCCACATGCCGCCCTGCGGGACGGCCTCGTTTCATTCGAGGCTATTGTTCCCGCGAGCCTCTCTCCCTATTCTAAATCTAAGTCTCTATATATGAGATTTTCTATCTGATTTAGACGCAAGTTATCCGCTGCGCACCCGCTCTCCAAACTAAGAGCTTCGCACCTGGCATCGCAATGCCTCTGCGGGGTGAGGGAGGCACGGGGCGATGCATGATGACGCCGATGCTATACTGAGCATGTCATCACCCATGACGGACACCTCGTCCGAGGAGGATCTATGGCTCGCTTGAGCGTTGATTACTATTCCCCGTCTCTTATGCGCACGACCACGCTCGACGTGATCTTGCCCATCGACAACCACGACGAAGCTCTCGGCCTCGATGCGCTGCGCCGCAACGACCCGGCCGCTTGGAACCGCACGCCCTACATAGCGAGCCGCGCTCCGTTCAAAACGCTGTTTCTGCTTCACGGTATATCGGGCAATCACCGCGATTTCGTCTCGGAGACGCGCATTCGCTCATGGGCGGAGCGCCGCAACCTCGCCGTGGTGATGCCCTCGGGGTACAACGCGTTCTATCTCGACCAGCCGGATTCTCACAACTACTACGGCCGGTTCGTCGGCCAAGAGCTCGTCGAGGTCGCGCGGCGCATGTTCCCCCTCTCGTCCCGGCGAGAGGACACGTTCATCGGAGGCATTTCCATGGGTGCCTACGGAGCGCTGCGCAACGGGTTCAAGTATTGCGAGAACTTCGGGTGCATCGTGGCGCTTTCCTCGGCCATGATCATCGATGGCTTCGACAGCGTCATCTCAGACGACCTCTTCTTCTTGAGCCGCCCGTTTTTGGAGTCCACCTTCGGAGACCTCAACCATGTTGTCGATAGCGATAAGGACCCGCGGCGCCTTGCGGCCGATGTCGTCTATTGCGACCGCCCGCGTCCGCGCGTCTTCTTAGCCTGCGGTTCGAGCGACCCGCTTGCGCTGCCAAATCGCATGCTGGCAGATCGTCTGCGCGGCACCGGCATCGACGTCACCGAGCGCGAGCTTCCCGGCGGACACGACTGGGACTTCTGGAACGCGGCGCTGCCCCAAGCGCTCGACTGGCTGCCGCTTTCGTAAGGTCACCCGTTCTCACGGGTCGCGCCTGCGCCCGCAGCGCAGATGGAACAGCCCGGGTCAACGACGCGAGGCGCTCAGCACCCCCAGGCGAAGCGGAACACCCGCTCTTAATGCCCGCTTAACGCCCGCTTTTTATCACATTGAAGGGAGCATCGGATGGCACTCCTTCGCGCCGACTTCTACTCCTCATACCTCAAGCGCAATGTGGTGCTCACAGCAGTGATACCGGTCGACAAGATGGACGGCGAGAAGCGCGCCAAGAAGCGCCGCGGGCCGTATCGCACGGTTTATCTGCTTCACGGGCTCTTCGGCCAAGATGTCGACTGGATCGATAAGACCCATGTGGTCGAAACGGCCGAGGCGCGCGATATCGCCCTCATCATGCCGTCGGGCGCAGACGGACTCTACCTCAACAAGCCCGAGATCAACGAGTGGCACGGCAAATTCATTAGCGAAGAGCTCATCGAGGTTACGCGCCACCTCTTCCCCCTGTCGTCGAAACGCGACGACACCGCGCTGGCAGGCATCTCCATCGGCGCATACACGGCGGTCATCAACGGGCTTTTGCGCCCCGACCGTTTCGGGAGCATCATCGCGCTCTCCGGCACATTCATGCGCGACCGCATCCTCGATGCCGTGGACTCGCACTCGCCGCGCAAGCGCCGGTATTACGAGCGCTTTTTCGGCGACCTCGACACGGTCATCGGGTCTGAGAAAGACTACGTGACGCTCGTCGAGCGGTTCAAGGACGATCCCGAGCTGCCCAAGCCGCGCTTCTATGTGGCCTGCGGCGAAAGCGACAACCTGTGCCCCAACAACCGCGAGTTCGCCCAGCTCCTGCGCAACAACGATTTCGATGTAACCTATTGGGAGCCCGAGATCGGCGGGCACGAATGGCCGTTCTGGAACGCGTGGATCGACTGCGCGCTCGACTGGTATGCACCGGGCGAGATGCACCCCACCACCGCGGGCGGCGACTACACCGCGCTCACCAGCCTCCGCGCCCCCGATGCGCCGATCCCTATGACCGGCGACGACCCCGACACCGTGTAGCTGCGAGTTCTCGAGTGCCCGTAATTGCCGCCGCCTCATCTTTCGCAACCACGGCCGCGGCGCGCATGAGTTCTGAAGCGCCTTTTAGCTGGAAAGGGGGCTCTCAGGCACCCTTCGGCTAAAAGGCGTCTTAGCGCCTTGATGGAGCCTCAGCCCGCCCGCCAGATGCGCCCAGCCGCCCGAGGGCGCGCAGCCCCGCTATGAGAACTGCGCGTTGTACAGATCTGCGTACGCGCCGCCTGCGGCGAGCAGCTGCTCATGCGTGCCCTGCTCAATAATGGTGCCATGGTCCATCACCAAGATGAGGTCTGAATCCACGATGGTCGAAAGCCGGTGCGCGATGACAAAGCTCGTCCGACCCTGCGTGAGCGCTTCCATCGCTTGAACGATCGCTCGCTCGGTACGCGTGTCCACGCTCGATGTCGCCTCGTCCAAAATCAAGATGGCCGGGTTCGCCAGCAAGGCGCGCGCAATGGTCAGCAGTTGGCGCTGCCCCTGGCTGATGCTTTCTGCATCGTTGGCGAGCTGCGTGTCGTATCCGTGGGGCATGGTGCGCACGAAGAAATCCACCTGCGCGGTTTTTGCCGCCTGGACAATCTCCTCGCGGGTCGCATCCGGCCTGCCATAGGCGATGTTCTCGGCAATCGTGCCTTCGCGCAACCAGGTATCCTGCAGCACCATGCCAAAGTTTTGCCGCAGGTCGGCGGCGATCATGGTACGGGTGTCCACACCGTCGAGCGTAATGCGCCCGCCGTCGATCTCGTAGAAGCGCATGAGCAGGTTGATGAGCGTGGTCTTGCCGGCGCCGGTCGCGCCCACGATGGCCACTTTCTGCCCCGGTTCTGTCACAAAGCTCACGTCATGCATGAGCGGACGAGCGGGGTCGTACCCAAAGCGCGCGTGCTCGAAGGCGATCCGCCCCTGAACCGGTTGCGGCACCGCAGCGGGCTCGGCCGGGTCGGGCGCGACCTCATCCTCATCGAGAATATCGTACACGCGCTCGACCGCCGCAAGCGCGCTCTGCAGTTCGTTCATGGTGAGCGAAAACTGCGTGAGCGGCTCGGAGGCGGTGTTCACGTATTGGAAAAACGCCTGCAAGCGACCGATGGTAAGCTGCCCTTGGATGAGAAATCCGCAGCCCAGAAGCGCCATGATCACCTGCGAGAGTCGCACCAGGAAGCGCACCATAGGCGCAACCACGTTCGTCATGAAGTCGGTTTGGCGCATCACGTCTGCAAGCGCCTGCGTCGCCTCGTGGATGCGCGCCGAGCTCACCTGCTCGCGATTGAACGCCTTGATGACGATGCGCCCCGAATACGACTCTTCCACATGCCCGGTGAGGATGCCGACCGCGCGCTGCTGCTCGGCTGCAAGCACCAGCGTCCGCTTGGAAACCGCGCGCGTCATGAGCATCGCGCCGAGGGCAAAGACCAGAAACACGCCGGTGAGCACCATGTTGTAGCGCAGCATCATGATGATGGCGCCCACGACCGACCCCACCGAGACCATCATGGAGAGCAATCCGCGCTGCATGACCTCGGAAACCTTGTCCAGGTCGTTCGTCGCGCGGCTCATGATGTCGCCCGGCTTGTTTGCGTCGAAGTATTTCAGCGGCAGCACGTTCAGCTTCTCGGCAAGCTGCTTGCGAAGCGTCAAGTTAAGGCGCTCGGCGAAGCTCGCCATCGTGAAGCTCTGAATAGTGTAAAACGCCCAAGCTGTCGTCCATATGAGCAGGTAGATGAGAATATCACGGCCGCCGGTATTCCAGCCCACGGTGAACGGCTCGCCCGCCGCGAAGGCCGTCTGGATGTTTTGCCACAGCAAATCGATGATGTGCGCGCTATAAGCCGGTGCGGCGATTTGCGCCACGGTATAGCAGATGACGCAGATAACGACCACGGCGAAGCGCCAATGCTCTCGCTTCGACGTGCCCCAGAGGCGCTTCACCACGCCGAGGGCGTCGCGCGGAACCTCGAGCTCCTGCTCTTCGATGGACTCGGACGACTGCTCGGCTACGGCCTCATCGCGTGCGGTTTTGATTTTCTCCTCCGCCATGGTTATTCGCCTCCTTTCGCGTCGTGCGTGTCTGTGGGAGCGCTCTCCGTGCCCGAGCTACCGCTCTCATCCGCCGCCGTACGTGTCACGCCATCTGTGGGCTGCAGCACATCAATGCGGTGTTGTTCAGCAGCGGGAAGCACCGTGCATGTCACACCATCTGCGGGCCGCAGCGCATCTGCTGTCTTGTCTGGCGCTGCAGACGCCGGCTCCCCTGCGGGCTGCGCCGTATCCGCAGCTACGGCGTTTTCGCCCGAATCATCGCCCATAAGCTCTGCAAGCTCTTCTTGACGCAGCTGCGAGCGAGCGATCTCCTGGTAGGCTGTGCAGCTCCGCATGAGCTCGCGGTGCGTGCCAAGCCCTTGGATGCAGCCATCCTTGAGCACGATGATCTGGTCGGCCGAAAGAATCGTGTTGATGCGCTGGGCAATGATGAGCACCGCCGCATCGGCGACCTCGGTCGCAAGCGCGCGACGAAGCGCCGCGTCGGTCTTGAAATCGAGCGCCGAGAACGAGTCGTCGAAGATATACAGATCTGCAGGACGCACCAGGGCGCGCGCGATCGACAGGCGCTGGCGCTGACCGCCCGAGAAGTTCGTGCCCCCCTGCGCCACGCGGCTCGAAAGGCCGTCGGGCAGCTCGCGTACAAAGCCGGCCTGCGCCACATCGAGCGCATGCCAAAGCTCGTCGTCGGTGGCATCGGGCTTGCCATCGCGCAGGTTCTCGGCGATGGTACCGCTGAACAGCCACGCCTTTTGCGGCACATAGGCAATGTGCTCACGCAGCTCGTGCTGGGTGCAGGCGCGCACATCGGTGCCGCAGACCTCAAGCAGGCCATCCGTCACGTCGTGCAGCCGAAGCATGAGCTTCGCGATGGTTGACTTGCCCGAACCCGTCTGGCCTATGATGGCTGTGGTGGTGCCCCGACGGCACGCGAAGTTCAGATGATGCAGCGTGTCCTCACTCGCATCGGCAAAACGAAACGAAACGTTGCAGAAGTGCGCCACGACGTTTCCAAGAGAGACGGCACCGGCACCGGTATCCTTGCCGAGAGAGCCCCCGCACGCAGCGACTCCGGCAGCAACAGCGCTCCCGCGCACAGCTCCCCCTGACATGCCCTGCACCAAGGCAACCGGCTCAGCAGCGTCGGAGATCGATGGCGTGCACTCAATGACCTCGCGGCAGCGTTCCAGGCACACAAAGGCGCGCGGCAGCATGAGCACGCAAATCTGCGCCATCATGATGAAGAACAAGATGAGCATCGCATATTCGATGCATGCCGAGATCGACGCGATCTGCATGGCGTGCGCGCCCACACGGTTGCCACCAAGCCACAAAATGGCAACCTCGGCGATGTTCATGATGAAGAACGCCGAACAGTCGAGCGTGGCGAAGATCCAGTTCACCCTGATCGCGCTGCTCGCATATGCCGAGAACGCATCATCGAGGCTTTCTCGCTCAACTGCCTCCTTGCCGAAGGCGCGAATCACGCGCACGCCGGTAATGCTCTCGCGCAGGCGCACGTTCATGCGGTCGATAAACCGCTGCAAGCGCTTGAAGATGCCCGCAGCCCTCTTCACGCTCAAAACCGCGATCATGGCGACCACCGCGATACACCCGGCAAGCATCATGCCCATCTGCGCGTCGATGCTCGCAGCGAGGGCGATGCCGATGATCGCGGCAAACGGCACCGGCAAGATCATCTGGATGCTCATCGAGATCGCCGTCTGGATCACGTTGACGTCACCCAAGGTGCGAGTGATCATCGAACCCGTGCCGAACTGCTCAAAATCGCCCCCCGAGAACGAGAGCGACGAGTCATAGACCGCGTTGCGAATGTCGCGCCCCACCTTGGTGGCAAGGTCTGCGCACAGATAATTGCACACGAACGCGCCCGCACCCGAAACGATTGCGGCACAAAGCATGAACATCCCCTGGCGCACGAGATAGTCAAAATCGCCCGACGACACGCCGATATTGATCATGTTCGCCAGAATCGTCGGTACCAGCAGAACCCCGACGAGATTCAGCGCAAGCGCAGAAAACACGCCGGCAGTTTGCAGACGATACGGCTTGAGAAAGCGCAGCAGCATTCTCATAGCGCAGGCACCCCTTTTGCGTACGCGCGGTTCCTAATGAGTCGGGTCGGACGAATGTCGAAGCGGTTCCAGGCACTTGAAACATATAGGTAAAGCCCCCGATGCAATCGACCGATCCCCCATGCCTGCACCGCGAGCCCGCGCTCCATGCTATCAGGTATATATAAAGTTGCAACAGGCAAGGTTATACATACTGTCGGCCAGCAAGATTGTGCATATCCTGTGTAGCACGCGCTCGCTTCTGATGACGCGCGGCGGTTTGCCATGCGCCTCAACGGCGCAGATGCGACTTCATTTGCCAACACGACTTGCTCGTTGCGGCAGAAGGACGAACGGGCGCCTATTCAAAACGAGAGCCCCTGCATGCAAAAACACTGCGTGAGAGACACAGCATAGCCTGGCGGCATGTTTCATGGGGCAGTTGTAACCACTTTTCAAGTTTGGCGACACTTTATGCGGTTTGGCTGAGTATGCCAAGCATCGACGCTAAAGAAATCGCAGGTACAGGCCTTGCAGCTTTTCTGTCTACTTCCAAGAAGCCTAAAATGTGTCGCCAAACTTGAAAAGTGGTCGCATGAAACGCATGAAACGCGACAGCAAACGATATCGAAGAGCTGCGAACCCCGCTTTGACCGGCACCCCCAGCGTGCACATCAATGCGCACGCAGAAAACCGCCGGCGCCAGGGGGATGCGCCGACGGCTTTTTAGAAAACAGCGTGCCGCGCCCTGCTAATGAACACGCCGCAACTATGCAATACTGCGGGCTACAAACTCCAGCCTTCCTGAATCGAGCTATAGAATGTGGCTCCGGGGAAGATATCGTGGATGCTCTTGCCATCACGCCACGGCAGCTCAACCAGCTCAGGCATCGTGGGGACAAGTTCGGAGCAATCGGTAAACCGGCCTTTCTCGTTCAGGTTGGAGCAATCTTGCACGCGCCAGTACCCGTCGGTGTGCGTAATGTAGTATTGGTCGTCATCAACATCCATGAACACGCGAGTCTTGGAGCGCAGGTACCCCAAAAATCCTTCGAAGTCGAAGTCGAGAGCCTCCTCGGATTTGAGCCCCATGATGTCCTCCTTGCTACGGGCGCCGCGCGGCACCAGGCCGATAAACCACTATTTCAAGTAAACCCATCGTAAAGAGATTCCATACACTCAATTTGGTAGGCGGTGCTGCCTACTTCGTAGACGGGAGAAATCGTGTTCAGCATGCGCAACGAGGAGCTTCGCAGCGGGCAAACCCACCTTTGACCTCGACTCCATCGGGATACTCGGCAGGTTCATCGACTCAATGCGCTATCAAACATCTTGTGCACATTGGAGCAACCGTCCTATCGCCGCAGACGTGCCCCCGCCCTGGTAACGCGCGTCGGGCACATGGGGTAGGCGGCATCTGCCACGTGCGAAATCGCCATCTTTGCGTTGTTTGGAAGCGAGTTCGGGGGTTCGCCTGCTACCAGATGCCGAGCACGCGCTGCATGGCCAAACTCACGCACGCGATGGCAACCCAGCATGCAAAACCCAAGAAGATGGGCTTCCCGCCGGTTCTCACAAGCTTCACGATGTTGGTATTGAAGCCAATCGCGGCCATAGCCATCACGATGAAGAACTTGCTGAGCTCTTTGATGGGCGCCGTCACCGTGCTCGGCAGGGCAAACACCGTCGTGATGACGCTTGCCAGCACAAAGAAAACGATGAACAGGGGAAAGGCGCGGCGCAGGCTAAACGCGCTCCCTTCACCCGCGGCGCCTTCGCTCATACCGTTCCTATTTGCTGCGTTCTCGCCCGAGGCGTTTTCCGCGCCGCCTCCCTGGGCACGGCGCGCACGCCGTACCTGCCAAAACGCCAAGACAAGCGTGATGGGGATAATGGCGAGCGTGCGCGTGAGCTTCACGATGGTGGCGCTATCGAGCGTGTTCGCACCGGGATGCATACCGTCCCACGCCGACGCTGCCGCCGTGACCGACGAGGTGTCGTTCACCGCGGTGCCCGCGAAGAGGCCGAATCCCTCGTTCGTCAGGCCGAGCAGGCCTCCCAGCGTGGGAAACACCACCGCCGCGATGACGTTGAAGAGGAAGATGACGCTGATGGCCTGGGCGATTTCTTCGTCATCGGCGTTGATCACGGGCGCCGTCGCCGCGATGGCCGAGCCTCCGCAAATCGACGAGCCCACACCGATTAGCGTGGAGATCTTGCCCGGAATATTGAGCGCGCGACTGAGCAGAAACGCCACGATGAGCGACGTGGCGATGGTGCTCAAGATGATAGGCAACGAGGTGGTCCCCACCTGAGCGATCTGGGACAGGTTCAAGCCAAATCCCAGCAGGACAACCGCATACTGCAGCACATTTTTCGAGGTGAACTTCACGCCGTCCTTCAGCACGTCCCTACGCTTGCTAGGTACAACGGGGGCGAGCACCATGCCGATCAAAATCGCAAACACCGGGCCACCGATAACCTCGAGCTGCTTGCCAAGCAACCAGGCAGGCAGCGCAATAGCCAAGCACAACAGCACGCCTTTCCAGCGTACGGCGCAAATATCAAGCAGCGATTGCATCGACGGCCTCCTTTGGCAGCAGCGGTTTATTCGCGAACATACTATTGCTCTACCAGATAAATAAATATATCGGTTTTTTCATACACATATAAGAATATGTAATGCCGCAAGCTGACCGAGGTGCCTCATGCTCGGCTATCGAGCCCATACGTTCCTTGCGGTGTACCGGCTGTAAAGCTTCACGAAGGCGGGCGTGCAAGGCGGCCGTGCGCTTTCATAGGACAGCAAAGCAGCCTCTGCGCTGACCGCCTTCCTGATGGCTACGAGGCTCCCTCATCTTTCATGTGGTAGCGGAACAGCCTCTACGCTGGCCGCTATCGCGCACTTGCCAAAGTCTGGCACCAGGCGATATGAATCGAAGCCTACGACCCTTGCGCTCGAGATTCCCAGCAAGCCGAAACCTGACGTCAGGCGATATGAACCGAAGCCGAAGCGAGAAACTAGAGCAAGGCGGCAGCCCAGCGCCCGCCCCGACAGCAACACCGAGCCGCCTTACGCGAGCGCCGAACCCGGCAAAGTCGCATGCCCGCGCGGCGTCCTTTGTGCAGCTACTCCACCGTCACGCTTTTCGCCAGGTTACGCGGCTGGTCAACGTCGCACCCGCGCAGAAGCGCCACCTCGCGCGCAAGTAATTGCAGCGGCACCGTCGCCGTGATGGGCGAGAACGCGTCACGCACCGGCGGAATATAAATCACGTGGTCGGCGATCTTCGTGATGTCCTCGTCGCCTTCGGTTGCGATGGCGATGATCTTTGCGCCGCGTGCCTCGCACTCTTTGAGGTTCGACGCGACCTTGTCGTACACCGGGCTCTTGGTAGTCACGGCGATAACGGGGAAGCCGGGGTCGATCAGCGCGATGGGACCGTGCTTCATCTCACCCGCCGCGTATGCCTCGGCATGCAGGTAGCTGATCTCCTTGAGCTTGAGCGCGCCTTCATAGCTAATGGCAGCACCCATGCCGCGCCCCACAAAGAGCGCCGACTGCGCCTCGAAGCACGCTGCGGCCGCAGCGCGAATCGCCTCGCCTTGGGTGTCGAAGATCCACTGAATCTGCTCGGCGGTATCGCCCAGCTCGCGGAAGAGCAGCTTGATCTGACCAGTGGTGAGCTTGCCCTTCACCTGCGCCAACAGCAGCGCGAGCAAGGTGAGCGAGACCACCTGGCCAATGAAGCTCTTGGTCGAGGCGACAGCAATCTCCTTGTTCGCCTTGGTATAGATCACGCCATCGCTCTCGCGCGCCACGGGGCTGCCCACCACATTCGTGACGCCGAAGACCTTCGCCCCCTTGATGCGCGCATCGCGAATCGCCGCGAGCGTGTCGGCCGTTTCTCCCGATTGAGACACCGCCACAACGAGCGTCGTCGGCGTGATGATGGGGTTGCGGTAGCGGAACTCGCTCGCCGCCTCGACCTCGCAGGGAATGCGCGCCCACGCCTCGATGAGATTCTTGGCGATGAGTCCCGCATGATAGCTGGTGCCGCACGCGATGATATACACACGGTCAACCAGATCGAGCTCTTCCATGGTGAGCCCGAGCTCGTCGATATCGAGCTCGCCCGATGCGCCCATGCGCCCGACCAGCGTGTCGCGCACCACCCGGGGCTGCTCGCAGATCTCCTTCAGCATGAAATCGGGGTAGCCGCCCTTCTCGGCGGTATCGATGTCCCAGTCGATGTGCGTGACCGTAGGCTCAATCGACGTGCCCGCGGCGTCGGTGTAGGTGATGCCCTCGGGCGCGAGGCGGGCGAACTGGCCGTCTTCGAGCACCACGACGTCGCGCGTGGCGTCGATGAGCGCGATAACGTCCGAGGCCACATAGCTTCCGTGCGCGCCGCGACCGATCACGATGGGGCTATCCTTGCGGGCGACCACGATCACGCCCGGTTCGTCTGCGCTTATCGCCGCGATGCCGTACGCGCCCACCACGCGCATGCTGGCCTCGCGCACCGCGGTGAGCAGATCGCACCGCTCGCCCGCCTCTTGATGCTGTTGCATCGCGTCTTCGACGAGATGGGCGAACGCCTCGGTGTCGGTATCGCTTTTGAACTGACGGCCGCGCGCCTCGAGCTCTTCGCGCAGTTCGACGAAGTTCTCGATGATGCCGTTGTGCACGATGGCGATGCGCCCGTCGCAGCTGGTGTGCGGATGCGCGTTCGCAACGCTCGGACGGCCGTGCGTCGCCCACCGCGTATGACCGATACCGCAGGTCGAGGCGTGATTGAGCTGCGCGAGCTCAGACTCGAGACCGGAGACCTTACCCACGCGGCGAAACACGTCGATCGCTGCCGCATCGAGGTTCTCGAGCGCCACGCCTGCGGAATCGTACCCGCGGTATTCCAAGCGCTTGAGCCCGGTGATGAGGAGATCTTTCGCCTGCTCCCGGCCGGTATAGCCAACGATTCCGCACATGGGCATGCTCCTTTTACTCGGTGCGGGCTGGCTGCACACACGGTGGCTGCGCGCGCACGGCGGACGCGTCGCGGCGGACGCGTGCGTGTGGCACATGCGTACGACACGCGGTGCGCGCAGCACGCATGTGGGCAACCAGCCCGCATTGTGGACAGCCGACCCGCATGGGCGGACGCCAAACCATAGCGGCCATTGTATCAGCGGCTTTCCCGGCTCGATGAGGCATCTGGTATCTTTAAAGCAATACCAGATATTCTCCTAATTTGAGTCGGGGCATGTTTTCTGAGCAGGTGGCGCTGGTACGCGCCGTACAGCTTGCCGAAGCGCTGTTCGGCACAAAGGTGGTGAACCTTGCATGTGCTCGGAATTGCACGGCTTCCCGGCTTCGAGCCGTGATGCCTCAGCGCGCTCTGCGCCAGGCTCCGCTTTGCCAAAACCTTCCCACAACACGGAAACCACGCCACAAATGAGCCCGCCGATAGGCCAGGTCAGCCAAAAGATCGAGGCGGTCGTGCCTTCAGGCGAGAACGAGTCGGGATCGGGGGAGCTCATCACGGGCACGAAGAGCATCATGAGCCCGACGATGGTCGCCCAATCATGATGGCGCCGCAGATGGATCCCAGCTTCTTGTTGCGCTGCTTCCGCACAAGCAAGGCATCGCGCAACTCCTCGTCAATATCCGCGTTCGCGATGTCCTCGATCTCGATATCCTCACTCACGTTGCGGTTATACTCGCCCACGTTCGTGCGCCCGAGCAGCATGCCGTAGCGCACGATGAGCCACACGCCAGCCGATACAAACAGCAGCAGCAAGCAAAGCCCCAGGCTCTCGGTCTCAGCGTTCTCGTCAAACACCATGAAACACGCCGCGCCCGCGAAGATGCAGGCAAGCCCGGCGATGAGGGCTCGCGCCATAGCCGCACGCGCGGCGGCCTTGTCGGCCTCGGTGTAGAAATCCGCAATATACGGGTGCGCCTTCTGAAAAGCGTTGTACTCCATACCTGCAGGGATAAGCAGCGAGCAGCCGATGAGAACGCCGGCCAATATGATAAAGATGAAGAACAGGCCGTCCTCGAGGCCAGCAACGGTCTCGTGTTCGAATAGGAATGCAATGGCGATGATGGCCGAGATTCCTGTTGGCACCATACCCACGCAGGTCATCAGTCGCGATCATCATGGGCGATGATGGCCGAGATTCCTGTTGGCACCATACGCGCCATCTTGCGCTGCATG
>CAZUYD010000005.1:0-81342 GCA_964624825.1 uncultured Enorma sp.
ACGCATACCGCCATGATGGCTCAGCTCATGCGTTGCAAGCAGCCCCTAAATACATGAAATGCCCCTCCCGCGCACGGTGCAGGAGGGGCAGAAGACAGAATC
Source organism: uncultured Enorma sp. (assembly GCA_964624825.1). Classification (GTDB taxonomy): domain Bacteria; phylum Actinomycetota; class Coriobacteriia; order Coriobacteriales; family Coriobacteriaceae; genus Enorma. Next base: position 103 of record CAZUYD010000005.1, read on the forward strand.
TCAAACCGCTTCTATGAGCTCGCTGCCGAGTCACCAATGTAGCGAACCCCAAGACACGCATAAGCCCAAGGCACCTGGAGGCATCAGCCAACGCGACAGGCGCAGCGCACGCTAGAGAACCAGAATGGCCACGGTGCAGATGATCGCGGATACCACCGATAGCACCACGATGATTTTGAGCGCGAACTTCAACCACGTCGTCCACTCGATGCGAGCGAGCGCCAAGCCGCCCATGATCGCACCGGACGTCGGGGTGAAAAGGTTCACCACGCCGATGGCAGAGCTGAAGATCATGACCATGACCTCGGGCGAGAACCCAAGTTTAGCGGCAAGCGGACCCATAATGGGCATGGAGACCGTCGCCATGCCAGAGGTCGAGGGAATAAGGAAGGAGAGCACGAAGTACAGGATCCACGCGAACGGCGCAAAGAGCACGCCGGAGACACCCATGAGCGCGTTAGCCGCTGCGTTGAGCACGAACATATCGAGTCCGGTCGTCGCCATGAGCACCGAGATGCCACGGGCGAGCGCGATAATCAGCACGACGCTCATCATGTCGGCGGCACCCGAGATGAAGGTGTTCACGATCTCCTTCTCGGAGAGGCCGCCAACTATGCCGATGATGATCGCCATGATGAAAAACCAGGTCGAGGCCTCGTCGAAGTACCACTGTCCGATGGGGAACCCCGTCACAATGGCAGACCAGCCCTGAGCGGTCTCGACCTCAGCGGTCGTGGTGCCCTCGACGGTGCCGTCCATGGTGGTCACGGTGCCATTTGCCTCGTCATATGCAGCGGCAAGGTCATCGCTCGAGATGGGATCTGCGACCTCTTCGTACGCCGCACCCGCATTGAAGAAGTCCGCGACATTCTCGCTCAGATCGCCAATGGGAATGAAGCCCAAGATCATGATGACGAACGCGAAGGCGAAGAGCACGAGCACGCCCTTTTGACGTCCGGTGAGCGTCACATCCTTGTTGACCTCGGCCGCGGCGGCACCATGTGCCGCCTCGGCATCGTGCAGCTCTTGAAGCGAGAGAATGGTCGAGCCCTTGTCGGCCTTGACCTTCTTGGCATAGCGCATCACGAAGATGATGGATATGGCGGTGGTCACGATCCAGAGAATGGCGCCCAAACCGATAATGATGGTCTGGTTGACCTCGACGCCCTTCGCTGTGAGGGCATCGACGGCCGCACCGACGGCAAACGGGTTCACGGTGGAACCCAAGCAGCCGCATCCGGCGCCCAGAAGCACCGTTGCGGCGCCGACAAGCGGGTCGAAGCCGGCGGCCATCATGGTCGCCGTAATCAGCGCATAGAACGGAACGGTCTCCTCGCACATGCCGTAGGTGGTTCCGCCGAGCGAGAAGATGAGCATAAGCACCGGAATGAGCACGAGCTCGTTACCCTTGAGCTTTTTCACGAGCACCGCGATACCGTTATCGAGGGCGCCGGTCTTGGACATCATGCCTAAGAAGCCGCCCAGAATCATAACGAACAAACATACGGGAAGAGCGTCGGTGAAACCTTTGACCGGAGCGGTGAAGAAGTCGCTCAGCTTCGCAGGGGTCACGTCGCCGGAGGAATACCCTGCGACGATGCAGGTGATGATGGCAACGATGGCGAGCAGGAGAAGAAGAATGGTGAACGACGAGAGCATACCGCGCTTCTTCTTAGCCTTGGTAGCATCTGCCATAGTCATTCCCCTCCTTTCTGTACGTGGAACTAAGAGGGCTCTATGTGTCATGCGATGCGTGGAACCCACCGTGCCGTGCGTTCCAAAGATTCCACGCACCGATGGGGTATGCCCAGATGCAAGGCACGGTTCGCACCCAGGCATACCCCAAATGGTCTTATTTCAAGGTTGCGTACATCACAGCCTTGATGGTGTGCATGCGGTTTTCGGCCTCATCGAAAACCTTGGACTGCGGACCTTCGAATACCTCGTCGGTGACCTCCATCTCGGTGACGCCGAACTTCTTGGCGATGTCGGCACCGATGGCGGTGTTGGTGTCGTGGAAGCTGGGCAGGCAATGCAAAAAGATCGCCGAGGGGTCGGCCAGCGCCATGAGTTCTGAGGTGACGCGGTAGGGCTCGAGCTGCTTGATGCGCTCCGTCCACACCTCGTCGGGCTCGCCCATCGAGACCCACACGTCGGTGTAAACCACATGGGCGCCGCGACACGCTTCCTCGGGATCCTCCGTGAGGGTGATGGCGCAGCCGTTTGCGGCGGCGATGGGCTCGCAGGCATCGATGACGTCACGCGCGGGCATGCACTCCGCCGGACCGCACGCAACGAAGCTCATGCCGAGCTTGGCGCAGACGACCATGAGCGAACGCGCCACGTTGTTCTTGGCGTCACCCATGAAGACGAGGGTCTTGCCCTTGATGTCGTAGTTGAAATTCTCCTGGACGGTCAGAATGTCGGCGAGCATCTGCGTGGGGTGCCACAAATCGGTAAGACCGTTCCACACCGGCACGCCGCTCTTCGCCGCAAGCTCCTCCACATCCTCCTGGGCAAAACCGCGGAACTCGATGCCGTCGTACATGCGACCGAGCACGCGGGCGGTATCCTCTATGGACTCCTTCTTGCCCATCTGGGAGCTACCCGGGTCGAGGTAGGTCACGCCCATGCCAAGATCCATGGCACCGACCTCGAAGGCGCAGCGGGTGCGCGTGGAGGTCTTCTGGAAGAGCAGGACGATGTTTTTACCCTCAAGGTACTTATGCGGAGTGCCCGTGCGCTTAAGGTCCTTGAAGTTGCGGGAGAGCTTGAGCAGGTACTCGATCTCCTCGGTCGAAAAGTCGAGCAACCTGAGGAAGCTCCGACCGGAAAGGTTGACGCCCATTGTGGTTCCTTTCGAATAGTAATCCGTGCATTGCGGCCGGCGATTGCCGACCTGCACGCCGAAGCGCCCTACCAAGATACTCGGTCGGACCTGGCATGCGGCCGACCATCCCCCACATGCGCGCGAATTAACACGCGCAGGAGGTGTAAGCCACGGCGCATGGGTGTAAACGAAGAGCACATGGACCTCGCCCGCCCCCGATCGGCGCATGCCGCATCGCCGTAGTCAAAGAGACCGATCAGACGTCCTCGCGCCAGAACGGCATGCTCATGCAGCGCGGGCCGCCACGGCCGCGCGAAAGCTCGGCCGAAGGCACGACGAGCAGCTCCATGCCCTCCTTGTAGAGCACGTCGTTGGTGACGGTGTTGCGCTGGTAGACGCAGATCTTACCGGGCGCCACCGCCAAGGTGTTGGAGCCGTCGTTCCACTGCTCGCGCGCCGCTGCGATGGGATCGCCGCCGCCGCAGGGAATGAGCTTCACCGCATCGATGCCCAACGCGCGAGCAAGGATGTTTTCGAGCGTATCGTTGCTCTCCTTGATCTCGACCTCGCCGGGGTTCTTGCCCGGGGTGAGCTTGAATACCTGAAGCGTGCCCATGATGGCGGGGTGAATTGTGAACTTATCGGTATCAATCTGCGTGAACACCGTATCGAGATGCATGAACGCACGGGATACAGGGATGTTGAATGCAAGGATCGTATCGATGTTGGAATCCGAGTTCCAGAACATATTCTGCGCCATGACGTCGATGGCAGCCGCCTGTGTGCGCTGCGAGATGCCCATGGCGATGGTGTGCTCGTTGATGTTGAGCACGTCGCCGCCTTCGGTGTGGAAGGAGGCGTCGCGGCGGAAGTAAAGCGAGGTGTCCTTGTAATCTGGATGATACTTGAAGATGTACTTGCCGTAGATGGTCTCGCGGTTGCGAGTGACCGAGAACATGCGGTTAAGGTTCACACCGGTACCGACGACCGCGAACGGATCGCGGGTGAAGTACAGGTTCGGCATGGGATCGACCACGAGGTTGCTCTCGCCCTCGTTGTTCACGAGCGAGTCGAGGGTCACAGAGCTCGTGAGCGGAAACTCGACCTCGGACTTGGTGACGCCCGCCATGGTCTTCCTCACGAACTCGAGGTTGTCAGTGATGGACTCAAGCAGTTCGCGCACCGCCGCGGTGGCGATGACGCCCTTCATGCCCGCCTCGGCGAGCCACTGCTCGAGAAACTCAGCACGCGCCTCGGGAACGGCATCGAACGCTTCGGCAACGAGCTTCTCAAGGTACAGCACCTCGACACCCTGCTTGCGCAGAAGATCGGCGAAGAAGTCATGCTCTTGCTGGGCAACCTCCAAAAACGGCACGTCATCGAAGAGCAGACGCTCGAGCTCATCGGGCGGAAGATTGAGAAGCTCATCCCCCGGGCGATGCAGGCAGACCTTCTTAAGCTGCCCAATCTCGCTCGTTACGTGCAAGCCTTTCGTCATATCCTCCTACCTTTCCTACGCGGCCGCCGGAGCGACCCACCTGCGCCCTCATTCTGCGGGTCGTCTTAACGCTTACAGTTATATCCAATTATCGCGTACCGTGTGCTTCAGTCCGGCAAACGGTATAAAAACATAGGGGAATGGTATATTTCGTAACAAATATATTGACTGACTTTTCTTAACTAAAGTCCGTTTACGTGCTAGAACTTTAGCTTCTGTGTAGCTGGTATTTAAAGTTGATTGAATAGTATGTATATAAAACTGAATATTATTACAAGAAGTATGAGTTATTATGCATGTGCATGGCAATGCATCTCTGTTAAATAAACATGCGTTATAAACCATGTTTTATGCAATATATGTTGGAAATCTTCCACTCATGGGGCGATGCAGCCAACCTGCCCGTCAAGCCAACCGCAAGGCTCCAAGCCGCAACGGGCCCAACCTTAAAACGGGTGTCGTGCCGCGCATGTCGCGATACAGCGGGGCTCCGTATCGTAGCGATGCCATCCGCGCACGTACGACGCACGCGGTATTCTCGGCGCGCATCGCACGACAGCGGACATGATGCTCCCTTGTGCCGGGTAAGCCCTTCATAAAGGTTTTGAAATGTCCCCGATGAGATTCCGAAACATGTATACAGTTGAGGTCGATGCGTAGTTCCAAATCATCGTGCATGAAAGAGCGTGGCCCATGGCATCGAAAGATGGCAAGAAGACAAGGCAGCGTAAGCGCCACAAACCCGATAAGCTCATCGAGCGCTCGGAGCGCTACGACTTCTCCTATACGCAAAACCGCGAGCTCAGCTGGCTGCGCTTCGACGAACGGGTACTCGACGAAGCCTACGACGAGGCGACGCCGCTGTTCGAGCGGCTCAACTTTGCAGCCATCTTCCAATCGAACCTCGATGAGTTCTTCATGATTCGCGTGGGCGGTATCTCAGATTTGGCCACCCTCAAGCATCAGCCGGCGGACAACAAGAGCAACCTCACGCCATCTGAGCAACTCGACCTGGTGTTCAAGACGCTTCCGCCGCTTATCGACCGGCAAAACGCCATCGTCGAGTCCATCGAAGATGAACTTGAGAAACGCGGAATCTACCGCCTGAGCGCAGATGCGCTTATCGGGGACGACCGCACCTTCGTGGAAAGCTATTTCCAGTCGTATGTGCAGCCAATCATCTCGCCGCTCGTCATCGACCCGCGCCACCCCTTCCCGAACCTGCGCAACGGCGAGCTCTATTTGGTCTGCGCGCTCGAAAGCGATGAGGAAGAGAACCTGCTTGGCCTCATCGAAGTCCCCTCCTCGATGAGCCGCGTAGTCGCCCTGCCCGCCGACGAGGGCGACTATCGCTTCATCTTGCTCGAAGACGTCATCCTCGCCTGCCTGGGCAACTGTTTTGGCGCATACACACCGCTCGATCGCGCCGTGGTGCGCGTGACGCGCAACGCCGACATCGACCCCGATGGCGAGGGCGTCGAGGAAGACGAGGACTATCGCCAGCACATGAAGCGGATCCTCAAGAAGCGCCTGCGACTGCAACCCGTCTCCCTTCAGGTGCAAGGATCGCTCGAAGCCAGCACGGCCAAGACCATCCGCAAGTCGCTCGGACTCGCTGCGCGCTCGGTTCTTTCATACCGCACCCCACTCGATTTGGGATATATCTATAGCATCGAGAGCCATCTGCCCGAGAGACATCGCTCAGACCTGCTCTTCGCGCCCTTCAAACCGCAACCAAGCGCGATGTTCGAACCGGGACGCCCGGTTCGCGAGCAGGTTCTCGAGGGCGACAAGCTGCTCTTCTACCCATACGAATCGATGAGCCCGCTATTAGACCTCATGCACGAGGCCGCATTCGACGATGCCTGCATCTCCATGAAGATCACGCTCTACCGCGTGGCGAAGCAAAGCCGCCTGTGCGAATCGCTCATCGATGCCGCGGAGAACGGTAAGGAAGTCACCGTCCTCATGGAGCTGCGCGCACGCTTCGACGAGCAGAACAACATCGAATGGGCGGAGCGGCTCGAAGAGGCAGGCTGCACCGTGATCTATGGCTCCGAGGGCTTCAAGGTGCACTCCAAAATCTGCCAGATCACCTATCGCGAGAATATGGCACTCACGCGCATCACCCTGCTCGGAACTGGTAACTTCAACGAGAAGACGGCGCGTCTCTATTCGGACTTCACGCTTATGACCGCGCATCCGGGCATCGGCGAGGATGCGAGCTCGTTCTTCCGTAACCTCGCGCTGGGAAACCTTACCGGCGATTACCGCTACCTGGGCGTCGCGCCGGCAGGACTCAAGCCCCTCATCATGAACGGCCTGAACCGCGAGATCGACCGCGCCCGCAGCGGTCTGCCCGCGCGGGTGTTCTTCAAGATGAACTCGCTCACCGACCGCGAGGTCATCGACAAAATCGCCGAAGCCTCGCAGGCAGGGGTGAAAATCGAGATGATCATCCGCGGCATCTCGTGCCTGCTGCCCGGTATCCCGCGCAAAACGGAACACGTGAACATCCGCTCCATCGTGGGGCGCTTTCTGGAGCACGCGCGCGTGTACTCGTTTGGCATCGACTCCGATATCGTATACCTCTCGTCTGCCGACATGATGACGCGAAACACCGAGCATCGCGTGGAAATCGCCTACCCCGTGCTCGACCCCACATGCCGCTCGATGGTGCAGCAGTACATGCGCGCCCAGCTCGACGATACCGTGAAGGCGCGGGTGCTTTCGCCAGAAGGTACCTGGGAACCTGTGGAGCGCGCCGCAAACGATATGTCGTTCAACTCGCAAGAGTATCTGCTGAAGCGTGCCTATGCGCGAGCGGATGCCGCAGCGGAAGCGCGCAAGCGCGTTGAGAAGGAACAGCAGGCCGAGGCGATGCCCGGCATCGATGCTGGCTATAAGGCCGTGAAGGTCGCGCCCGCCGCTGCGACGAACGCGGTGGCGCAGCAGAAGCGTACACCGCTCGCAGCAGGTGAAAAGCCGGTGGCTGAATCGCGCGAGCACCCCGACATGACGACCAACGCCGAGCCGGCAGGTGAGACCGAGGCTTCAGATGAGATCGCAGCATCGCCCGAAGCTGGGCACACAGCTGAGGCCGAGGCCGCATCGGCATCTGGAACCGTACCGGCATCTGACGCTGCAACAGCGCCCGCTGCCGCATCGCCCGAACCTGAGCCCGCGTCTGAAGCCACGGTTCACGCCACCATCATCGAAGCCGATGAAGCGTCTGCATCGAGTGGCGTCGCTGCCGTAACGGTCGATTCGCCTGTGCTTGCGAAGCGCCAACCTGGTCGTCTGCGCGCCGGCTTTGCGCTCATCGGCATGGGACTTAAAACGCTCTTCATCGGCACCCCTAAGGAGCACGACAAACGCCCATAACTATGCCATTTTGGCGGACAAACATTACGGCTTTGGCATTGCGGACGTTCGTGAAGGCTTTATAAACGAATGGATGAAAGGAGCGAGGCATCGATAAGAGAACTCGCGATATACGGGAGGATAATGGCGGGAGGGAAACGGTTCTCGCATCGTGTGGCGTGTTTCACGGGGTAACTGAACCCACTTTGCAAGTTTGGCGACACTTTTCAAGACTGTTGGAAGTACGCAGAAAAACAGTAAGCCTTTTACCTGCGGATTCCTTCGCGTCAACGCCCGGCATACTCGCGAAATCGACGAGAAGTGTCGCCAAACTTGAGAAACGGTCGCATGAAACACATGAAACGCAGCCGAAATGGAGCAGCTATGGATGACAATGCGCTACGCTCCCGAGACGAAAGCGGATGCCAATCGTTCCGTTCGCCATCTGCTGCATGCAATCGTCGGCTATCTTTTAGTTTACTGCTGGCAGCGAAAGTCTGTTGGCTGTGCCACCACCCCTTCTCTTGAATAGCACCGCGACGAAGCAACCGATGATCGTCTTTCCGTCGAACTCATGCACAGGAGTTTTCCTATCTGGAACAAACGTGATATCAGCAGCTTCTTCCGACGAGTTGGGCATTGAGCTATCGATCCGTGCTTCTCGCATATCCAATGCGGCCATTCGCCACCTCGGCAAGAACTACAACTGGATCTTCGCCGCTCTCCGACGACCCACCGATACCAAACGATTCGCCGGCGCCGTTCACACCAGAAACCCAGATCAGGTGTTCTTTGAGCCTCCCCAGCGTGAGCAGAAACACCCCACGAAATAATTGCAGACAGGCAGACGCATGCCAGCCCCATCATGATTGTCCGAGCAGGGTGTTTCCTCAACCGCTTCATACTTCATACGGAACCTCTTTCGCCAATATGCATAGATGCGCTGACCCCGGTGCATCGCATGGGAGGCTATCGTCATGGTTGTAATGCCACGTATGAGGACTCCCTATATTGTTAGATGCATCGTGGCGAAATAGGACAATGTAGATGAACGCAGCAGCATGTGTTCCAGCGGGCTCGAACAGATCTGCGAATTCGCGCTATCATCAGACCGCTTCGCAAGTACCGGACACGCAAACCACGTAGGGACGACGCATGAGACTCACCATCGAACGCATGGCATACGGCGCAGACGGCATCGCGCACACAGATGAGGGCAAGACGGTCTTTGTCTCGGGCGGCGTCACGGGCGATGTGGTCGATACCGAACTCGTCTCCGACGGCGCATCGTTCAGCCGTACCCGCGTCTCACAGCTTATAGAGCCCTCGCCGCACCGTGTCACGCCGCCGTGCCCGTTCGTGGGCATCTGCGGCGGATGTCCTTGGGGCGTCTTGGAACGCACGACGCAGCTTACGGCAAAAGAGGAAAACCTGCGCTCCGTGCTTGCGCGCATCGGCCATTTCGCGAATGAAGAGATCGACGCTCTCGTTCAGCCCATCCGCTTCACCAGCGACGCCTGGGGGTATCGCAACAAGATAGAGCTCGCGGTGGGCAAGCAGAACGGACGCATCGCCCTTGGCATGCACGGCGCAGACCCGGAGCAGATCATCAAGGTCGATCGATGCCCGCTGTTCGAGAAGACGGCTCCCAAGGCGCTCAAGTCAGTCGCTGGCGCCCTCTCCTACCTGGGCAACTCACGCGACCTCTCACTGGAGCGCGTGGGGATCCGCGCAAGCCGGCGCACGAAGTCACTTGAGGTGGCGCTCTGGACGCCCACGGGCGGCTTTCCTCGCGCCCATGTGGCGCGCGTGCTCGAAGACGCGGTACACCCCACAAGCATCGTGCGCGTGCTCACGAAAGGCGATCGGGCAGCGCGGCGCGTCGAGCGCAACGAGCTCCTTGCTGGCCAGGGCTCGTGGACGGAGCGCATCGCCGGCGCGCGCATGCGCGTCTCGGCACCTTCGTTCTTCCAGGTCAACACCGAAGCAGCAGAGATCCTTATCGAGCTTGTCTTGGATGCGCTGCGCCCGGAAGCGGACGATGTGGCCTGCGACCTCTACTGCGGCGCGGGCACCTTCACGCTACCCCTCGCACGGCGCTGTGCCTGGGTCTCGGCCGTCGAATCGTATGGACCCGCCGTGCGTGACCTGCGGCGAAATCTCGAACGTGAACGGCTCGACAACGTTGATGCCATCGGCGGGGATGCGGTACGCGAGTTCCCCGGCAACGATGCAGACATACTGGTCGTCGATCCACCGCGCGCAGGGCTTGCACCCGAAGCGGTTGACCTGATTGCAAGAACCGCCGCGCGCGACGTCGCCTACGTATCATGCGACCCGGCGACCCTCGCGCGCGACCTCGCGCGCTTCCGCGATGAGGGAACGTTCGCCCCGGCCTCCATCACGCCGGTTGAACTGTTCCCCCAGACCTTCCATTGCGAAACCGTTGTCCACCTTACGCGACGACCCGCCTGAAATTGCAATCTAACATCAGGTGGCAGATTGCAATTTGCGGGTATAACCGCATCGGTGTTCACGTCGTATGAAGGAGCCCATATGAGCGCAGCTGCAATTCTTGTTGCCGACGGTTTCGAAACCATCGAGTGCCTCACCATGGTCGATGTGCTCAGGCGCGGTGGCGTGCGAGCCTCGCTGGTGTCCGTCATGTCCACGCGCGAGGCGGTGAGTTCGCAGCAGATCAGCATCGTCTGCGATTTCACATTCGACGAGATCGATTTCGATGAATACGATTATGTCGTGCTGCCCGGCGGCATGCCCGGCACGACCAACCTCCGCCGTGACGAGCGCGTCTGCAACGTCGTGCGCGAGTTCGCTGCCAACAAGCATGTCGCAGCCATCTGCGCCGCGCCGTCCATCTTGGGAGAGCTCGGCTTGCTCGTCGGCCGCCGCGCGACGTGCTTTCCAGGCTTCGAGAAGGCGTTTCCCGCTGGAACGTTTGCAGGCAAAAAGACCGTGATCACAGATGGCAACATCATCACCGCATCGGGCATGGGACAGGCGCTGCCCTTCGCGCTCGCCGTCCTCGAAGACATCGCTGGCCCGAAGGCCGTCGAGAAGGTGCGTGAGGGCATCCAGCTATGATCCTTGCTTCGCAGTCGCCTCGCCGCATCGAACTCATGCGCGAAGCCGGCTTTGACCCGCGCGTCATCCCCGCCGACATCGACGAGACACCTCGGGAGCATGAGGATCCCATGGCGCTCGTCGAACGGCTCGCCCGCACCAAAGCACTCGCCGTTGCAGACGAGCATGCGCGCCCGAACGAACCCGTCATCGCCGCCGACACCATCGTGGTTATCGACGGCGACATACTCGGCAAGCCGCGCGATTCCGCCGACGCCCACTCCATGCTTCGACGGCTTTCAGGACGCGGGCACATCGTGGCAACCGGCGTGTGCATCGCTTGCCGCGGCACGTGCGACTCCTTCGTGACAACCACTGAGGTTTTATTCTATGAGCTCACCGACGAAGAAATCGATTCATATGTTGCGAGCGGGGAGCCCCTGGACAAGGCGGGAGCCTATGGTATCCAAGGCGTTGGCGGGCGCTTGCTTGTGAAGGAAATCCACGGAGACTTCTACAACGTCGTGGGGCTGCCCATCGCCGAGCTCGTCCGCCATCTGCATACCCACACCACCCCCTCGCCTTGAACCATACTCGAACTTCGTATGATGAGACAACGCCCATGATGCATATGATGCCATGCACCAGCAGCGGCACCCCGGCGCAAGGAGGAGCGCATGCCATACCAGCCAATGCCCATCCATGAGGTTCAAGGCTTTCGCTTCGGGCACAGCACCAACCTCGATGCCGCAACGGGTTGCACCGTCATCGTCGCGCCAGACGGTGCGACCGGCGGCGTTGACGTGCGCGGCGGTGCACCCGCTTCACGCGAGACCGACCTGCTCCGGCCGGAGAACACCGTCGAGGCGGTCCATGCCGTCTGCCTCTCCGGCGGATCTGCCTTTGGCTTGGAAGCGGCCTCCGGTGTCGCTCGCGAGCTTGAGGCGCGCAGCATCGGATTGCCGGTAGGACCCACGCAAGTCCCCATCGTCTGCTCAAGCTGCATCTTCGACCTTGCGCTCGGTGATTATTCGGTGCGTCCAGGCGTGGCCGAGGGGATCGAGGCGACCCGCACCGCACTCGACACCCCAGCAGCCCCGCTCGCCGAGGGGAGCGTCGGTGCAGGCACCGGTGCGACGGTCGGCAAGCTCAACGGTGCCACCACGCTTATGAAGGGCGGCCTGGGAGCACGTGCGCTGCGCATCGGCGCACTCGAAGTGGGTGCGATCGCGGTCGTAAACGCCTGCGGCAACGTGGTTGATCCCAACACGGGCTCGCCCATCGCCGGCATGCGGCGCGCGCCCGATTCTCATGAGATCGTCAGCCTGGAAGACGCGATGCTCGATGCGGCAGATAGCCTTTCCATGCCGCTCGATCGCACCAACACGACCATCTCGTGCATTGTGACCAACGCACGCCTTACCAAAGCGCAGGCGACGAAGGTGGCGCAGATGGCCGCCGATGCCTACGCGCACGCCATCCGCCCCGCCCACACCACGAACGACGGCGATAGCATCTACGTGCTTGCCTCAGGTACGCTCGGCGACGTTGACGTCCCGCTCGACCTGCTTGGCGTTGCCGCGACACGGGTGCTCGAGCAATCCATCTGCGCCGGATGCACGTCCGCCGATGGATTGTTTGGCGCTATATCGTATAAAGATATTGGCGACGCTAGTTGAACTTGAAAATCTTGCTCGACGCGCGATAGAGTCCGATCGATGCCTTCTCGCCCGCCTTCGTGGGCAAATTGGTGCCGATGCCCAAGATGCTGTAGCGCGCATGACGATACATCCGCGCGTCGTACTCCTTGAGCTCCGCCCAAAGGCGCTTGGCATCCTCCTTCATCTCGGGATCATCCGAAAGCTTGGAGAACACCGAGCACACGGCCATCATCATGGCGAAATACCCCATCATATAGGATGCGAGGCGGGGTTCGGATATGTCGGTGTAGATGTGATAGGCGCGCATCATGATGCGCGTGATGCGGAGCTGCTGGTCAAGGCGCTTCACCATCGTCGCCTCGTTCACGCTCTGGCCTTCCCGGCCGATGAAGTACCGGTAAAGGTCGATATCCGCATAGTACATGGTCTTGCAGAGCGACAGCGGCACGTACGCGTAGATGTTGTCCACATAGAACGTGTGCGGGGGCAGCGGCAGGTTCGCCGCGCGCACTACCTCGGTGCGATAGGTGAGGCTGTGCATGAGCAGGTTCTGATCGGGACGGAAGTACCCGATCTTGTCCCAGGTAAACACCTTTTTGCGCGGAAGGGCGCCATGATAGTTGATGGTCGTACGCTTGCCCTCGTGCACCTTCTCATACACGTAGTTCGAGATAAAAAGGTCGACCCCCATCTCGCGCTCCTCGAAGCCGCGCAGGATGGTGAGCATCGTGGAGAGCGCCGACCCATCGAGCCAGTCATCGGAATCGACGACCTTGTAATAGACGCCGTGAGCCTCGCGCAGGCCAGAGAGCACACCGATGCCGTGCCCGCCGTTCTCTTGGTGCACGACGCTGATTATCTCGGGGTAGCGCGCCGCCCAATCGTCGGCCTTCTCGGGGGTCTCGTCAACGCTGCCGTCATCGACGATCACGATCTCGACATCAGGGGCATAATTGCTCCCTTCGAGAATCGAAGTGATGCAACGATCCATATCGGCAGCGGAGTTGTAGCACGGAATGGCAAACGTGATGATCTTATGCATGGCAGGAAATAATCTCGTCAGATAACTCGAGGGCGGAATCGGTCACGGCGTCCATGTCGTAGTAGCGATACTCGGCAAGACGGCCAACAGGGTGGAAATTGGTCAGGTTCTGCACGCGGTCCAGATAGCGCTCGTACAGCTCGCGGTTCTTTGGATCGATGATGGCGTAATACGGCGTCTGGCTGCTTCCCGGCTCGTACGCCCGGCTATACTCCTTCATGATGGTGGTCTTCCCCGGCACTACCTGTCCGGTCATATTCTTGAACTCGGTAATGCGGGTGAAGTCCTCGCTGGTGGTGTAGTTGACGGTACCGACCGGCTGAAATTGATCCTGGTCTAGCGTTTCGAACACCATGTCGAGCGTACGGTACGGAAGCGCCCCCAGATCGAGATCGAACAGCTCATCAAGCGGGCCGGTATAGACGATCTCGCCGCCATAGCACTTGCCGCAGATGTTGACGTTCGTCTCGCCAATATCGAAGATCGAGCGCGCATCAACGTTCAGGAATACATCGATCAGGTCGTGGTTGAGCATGCGCTCGAACATGGCAGTGTAGCCGTCGGCGGGCATGCCCTGGAAGGGAGCCTGCGGGAAGTAGCGGTCATCGTCGCCGATGAAGATCGGCACGCGCCCCGTAACCGACGGATCGATTTCGTCGGGCGTCTGCCCCCACTGCTTCACGGTGTAGCGGAGGAACACGTTCTCGTACACGTAGTCTGCGACCTCTTGCAGGTCGGGGTCGTTTTTCTTGCGCAGATCCATGATGGGGACTTTTTTGTCAACGCCGAAGACGTCCATGAGCTTTTGGTAGAGTTCCTCGCCCCTGTCCTCACCGAAGGCAAGTACGAGGCTCGTGTGGTTGAACGGAACCGGCATCAACGTGCCGTGGATGTTGGCGAGTACCCGATGCTGATAGTCCGTCCACTTGGTAAAGCGAGAAAGGAACTCATGCACGCGCTCGCTGTAGGTATGGTAGATATGCGGCCCATACTCATGAACGAGGATGCCGTCTTCGTTCAGACAGTCATAGGCGTTCCCCGCGATGTGGTTGCGGCGCTCGAGCACCGCAACGCGAAAGCCGGCGCTCTCCGCGACACGGCGCGCGCACACAGCGCCGGCATATCCGGCACCGACCACAACCATGTCGTATTTCTCGGGGGTAAACGACTCAGGAAGGCCGTTTGTGATCTGCATACATGCTCCTTGCAGGCTTTTTAACCGCAACCGCACCATCACAACACAATTATCTTAGCGATTATAGCGCTTCGGCGTCCTATAATGGTCGTGCCACACAAGGAAAGCTCATGATGCCGCCGTAAACGGCATGCGCGCCGCGCGTAGCACGGCGGGGGCAATCATGCCGATTGCTGCGTGCATACATGGGCTTCGATACGAGGAGAACCATGAGCGACTTCCTAAACCACATGAAAAGCGCCGCACAAGCCGACGTCAAGACCATCGTCCTGCCCGAGGGCGAGGATCCGCGCACCATCGAGGCGGCTAAAACGATTATCGCCGAAGGCATCGCCAACATCGTCATTCTGGGCGACCCGGCTAAAATCGACGTGCCCGGCGCACAGGTCATCGATCCGACGAGCCCCACGGCACCCAAGCACGAGGAATATGCGCAGAAGTTCGCCGAGCTGCGCGCCAAGAAGGGCGTGACCATCCAGCAAGCGCGCGCCCAGGTGATGGACAACACCTACTACGGCACCATGATGGTGAAGATGGGCGACGCCGACGGACTGGTCTCGGGCGCATGTCACTCCACCGCCGATACCCTGCGCCCCGCGCTGCAGATTCTCAAGACCGCCCCGGGCACCAAGCTCGTATCCGCGTTCATGGTCATGTGCACCCGAACTCCGGAGTTCGGCTTCAACGGCACGGCGATCTTCGCCGACTGCGGCCTGAACATCGCCCCCACCTCGGACGAGCTCTCCGAGATCGCCATCGCCTCGGCGCAATCCTGGAAGACCTTCATGGGCGATGTTGAGCCCGAGGTCGCGATGCTCTCCTACTCCACGATGGGATCTGCTGGCGGCGAAACCGCCAAAAAGGTGCAGGAGGCCGTGAAGTTCTGCCGAAGCAAGGCACCCGAGATCGCCATCGACGGCGATCTGCAGCTTGACGCCGCCATCGTTCCCAAGGTTGCCGAGCTGAAGGCACCGGGATCCGAGGTCGCTGGCAGCGCGAACGTGCTCGTGTTCCCCGATCTTGCAGCAGGCAACATCGGCTACAAGCTGGTGCAGCGCTTCGGACAGGCCGAGGCCTATGGCCCCATCTTGCAGGGCATCGCCAAACCGGTGAACGACCTTTCCCGTGGATGCTCCGCCGACGACATCGTGGGCGTCGTCGCCATCACCTGCGTCCAGGCGCAGCTGGCCGCCGAGTAAACACTACCGCCCCGATGGTACCGCCCAGATGGCGATTGAACACCTAACCTGACTTCGATCGCCATCTACAAAAGACGACCCGCCTGCAGCAGCGCCGCAGGCGGGTCGTCTGGTATCGATGATGAAGGTGCGTGATTAGCCCAGCAGCTCCTCGACATCGAGCGCAATCATGTACTCTTCGTTCGTGGGAACCACGAGCACCTTGATGGCGGAATCGGTCGTAGAGATGACGCGCGGATCGTCCGAGCGCACCGCGTTCAGGGCAGGATCGATCTTGACGCCCAGCCAAGCGAGCGTATCGGCGACGCCCTGACGGAGCTCGTCGGAATTCTCGCCGATGCCCGCCGTGAACGCCATGGTGTCGACGCCGCCCATGGATGCGGCCATCTCGGTGAAGAGTTGCCCCACCCGGTAGCAGAACATCTCGATCGCCATCGTGCAGTCCTCGTTGCCCTCGGCGGCCGCGGCGAGCACGTCGCGCGAATCGGACGAGACGCCCGACACCGCGAGCAAGCCAGACTGCTTGTTCATCATGGTGTCAATCTCGTCGATGCTCATGTTTGCCTCACGGCTGAGATAGAAGACCGTCGCCGGGTCGAGTGTGCCGCAGCGCGTACCCATGATGAGACCGTCAAGCGGGGTCAAGCCCATGGTGGTGTCCATGCACTTGCCGTCTTCGATCGCGCAGAGCGAGGCGCCCGAACCCAAGTGACAGCTCACCAGCTTGTGTGTCGCGCCCTCGGTGAACTCGTTGACCGTGCGCCAAATGTAGCGATGGCTCGTGCCGTGCGCGCCGTATTTGCGCACATGGTAGGTATCGACCACGTCACGCGGCAAAGCGTAGCGCCAGGCGCGCTCGGGCATGTTGTAGTGGAAGGCGGTATCGGGCACGATCACGTTGCCCAGTTCGGGGAACATCTCGCGGCAGATCTCGATGACATCGGCCTCGGCGTAGTTGTGAAGCGGTGCCAACGGTGCGACCTCGCGTACCTGCGCAAGCGTCTCGTCGTTTACAACGGCAGACTCGGGGAAGTACCATCCACCCTGGACGACACGGTGCCCGATGCCCTCGACCGGCACATCGACAGCCTTGAGAATGTCGAAGATGTGCTTGATGGCGGTACGGTGGTCGGGCAACTCGACCTCGAGCGTGTCCTTCTTCCCATTCTCGGCATGGCCGATAAACGAGCCATCGATACCAATGCGCTCGGCGTTGCCCTTGGCGAACACCTCGCGGGTCTTGGTGTCGAGCAGCTGGTACTTAAGACTCGAGCTCCCTGCGTTGATAACGAGTACGTTCATGAAACTCCCTCTAATTAGGCGGCGACGCCGCGCTTCGGCTTGGCAATAGTGCTATCATAGCGCGAATTTGGCACGCCTGCTGTGTTACACGAGCCCTTCTCCAAGTGACTTCCCGCCAAGCACGTGCATATGGAAATGCAGAACCGTCTGGCCGGCGTCGGCACCCTTGTTCGAGATGACGCGGAACCCGGAGTCGAGTCCTTTGGCGCACGCCACCGCTTCGATGGCGCGCACCATAGCGGCCAGGGTCTCGGCGGGCACGCCGTCGCAGATGTCGCGGTAGTGCTCTTTCGGAATCACCAGCGTGTGCACCGGCGCCTGGGGCGAAAGATCGTCGAACGCGATGACGAGTTCGTCCTCGTATACGATGGTCGAGGGGGTCTCGTGGTTGGCGATCTTGCAGAAAATGCAATCGTGGTCGGACATAGCTGTTCCCTTCTCTCTGCGTTTGTATGCAACCGCCTGCCGTCCCAATGCTGGCTGCGCCTCCTGTTGCGGCCGAGGAAGGCGGCCTTTGCTGCGAAGCAGGCGTGGACCCTTACGCGAAGACGCGGTCGATGAACCAGTGCGGACATCCAAGCTGCTGGCACGAACGGCACGCTGAGCTGGCGCGGAAGCGCAACCAGCGAACCTGTTCAGTCGTCCAACTTAAGCCGACACCCGCACCTAGAAACTCAGGGTATCCGTGGTGTCGGCGGGTTTTGCCGCCTTAAGCACATCGGTACCGTCTACGTCCTTCATCAGCACCGAAACCTTCTGCTCGGCATCGGTAAGTCGTGCGCGCAGGCTCTTCAAGAGCTCGACGCCGCGCGTGTAGCTCTCAAGCGATTCCTCAAGCTCCATATCGCCCGACTCGAGCGACCGTATGATGCGCTCAAGCTCCTGCGACGCCTCTTTGTAGGTGAGTTCATCGACCTTCTTCTGTGTCTCTGCCATACCAACCGCCTTTCCCGTCTATCCTCATGCAATGTATAGCATCTCGTGCGCGCGGCGCGTGCCACGCGGCGCCGTTTCACATCACGGAAACGGCCAGGCACAACCGTTACGCAGGCTGCGACGCGCGAGGCGAAACGCCAGATACCGTAGCGGTCACCTCGCCGTCGGAAAACCGAACCCGCAAGGCGTCGCCCGGTGCGAAGCGCTCCGCGCTCGTCGCCACGCCCTGCGCATCATACGCGATGGCGTACCCGCGCGCGAGCACTTTGAGCGGCGAAAGCGCGTCGAGCGCGGCCGCCTGCCTTCCCAACGCCGCGCGGTGCGCACTCACCAGCTCGCCACCCTGCCCGCGCAACTTCGAGGCAGCCAGCGCAAGCTCATGCCGACACGCCTCGACTTGCCCCGTCATCGAAAGGCGCGACTCAAGCTCGCGCAGCGCCTGGGCGAAGCGCTCGTGAGCCCGATCGGCCGCAAGGCCCAGCCGCTCGCCGGTCTGCACAAGCTCGGCTCGGCGTCGATCGACCAGATACGCAGGGTCACGCAGGCATCCGCGCTGCGCGGAGTTCTCAACCGAGACGCGCAGACGCGCTACATAGCCGTTCATCGCGCCACCGGTGCGCTGCGCGACGGCAGCAAGGTCGCCCTCGGCGGCGCGCACACGCGAAGCCATCGTGAACACAAGCCGTTCCTCGCGTGTTTCAAGCAGCTCGATGAGATCTCCCATCGCGGGCGCCACCGACTCCGCCGCCGCCGTCGGCGTGGAGCAGCGCCGGTCGCTCACCATATCGCAGATGGGCGTGTCGGGCTCGTGCCCGATGCCCGTGACCACCGGGACGGGGCTCGCCGCGACCGCGCGTGCGAGCGCTTCGTCGTTAAAGGTCATGAGGTCTTCGTACGAGCCGCCGCCCCGCACGAGCAGGATGCAGTCGGGCGCCGGGGCAATCGCCGCCGCGCGCGCAAGCGCTTCAGCCAGCTCTTCTGGAGCGCCTTCTCCCTGTACCTTCGCGCCCACGCAGACGAGCTCCACCAAGGGGTTGCGGCGTTTGAGCGTGCGCTTCACATCGTCAATGACCGCTCCCGAAAGCGACGTGACCACCGCGACGCGCGTGCAAAACGCAGGGATCGGCCGTTTGCGGGCATCGTCCATAAGACCTTCGCGGCGCAGCTTCTCGGCAAGCGCGGCAACCCGTTGGCGCAGCAACCCCTCGCCCGCCAACGTAACCGACGTTGCCACAAAGCTCATGCGCCCCGTGGGCTTGTAGAGGTTGAAATTGCCGGTGAGCTGTACCTGCATGCCGTCACGCAGATCGAAGGTGCGCTTGCCGTAGACGCCGCGCCAGATGATGCAATCGACCGAGCTCGCATCGTCTTTGATTTGGAAGTAGCAGTGCCCGCTGCGCGCGTGCGGACCGCGAAAGCCCGCGACCTCGCCGATCACCGTAAGCGTCGGCAAGGCATCGAGTGCGCCGGAGGCGAGCTCGACCGCTTGCGAGACCGAAAGCGCGTCTGCGCCCGCCGTCGCGCCCGACGAGTTCATCGACGTTGCTCCCGTTACATTCCAGCCGCTCACCCTGTCCTCCTTGCGTTGCTTCATATGCGTCGAGCCTAGCAAACCGCGCGGACATACCGGACAAGAATGGTGCTCACGCCTGGTATTGGATCACCGCCCCAGATGGCTATAGGATCTCGACCTGGTTGTCCTTCACGGTAAGACCGATATTGCCCGAGAGCAGGTCGTCCAAGCGCGTCCCCATGAGCTCGAAGCGCCAGCCCTCCCGAAGCGGACTCCGCTCGGGATGCGTCACGTAATCGGTGAGGTCATCGCGCGAGGCGATCATCGCCGTCGCCACGCCCGCTTGATCTGACACCAACCGCACCAGCGCATACATCAGATCGGTCACGCTCTCGAGGTCGCTTGAGGGCGTCTTGCGCGCATGGAAGGCTGTAGGCAGCCGGTCGACGGGGCACGTGAGCCCGCGCTCGACCGCCATGAGCGCCAAGGTCACGTCGTCCTCGGAAAGCTGCTCGGTCCCACGGATGCTTCGAAAGTTCGACACGTCGCGGGGAGCGCGCTTCACCAGGGCAAGCAGCACCTCATCGGATATGACCCATTTGCGCGGAATGTTACGACGCTCAGCCAACGTCTCGCGCCACGCGGCAAGCTCGCGCGCGATGCCCAGCTGCCGCCGCGTGCACGAGCTCACCCGCTTCACGCGCTTATACGACTCGCGCTTATCGACCTCGTAGTGCGAGCGCGCCGCCAGGGGGCGAATCTCGTCCATCACCCAGGAGAGCCGCCCCCGCTCGCGTAACCGCTCGACCATGACGCCGTACGCCTTGATGAGGTAGCGCACGTCATCGAGCGCATATTCAAGCTGCTTGGGCGTGAGCGGGCGGCGCGACCAATCGGTCAAAGATTCGCTTTTAGGAAGCGTGACATCACAGAACGCGTGCACCAGCCCGTTATAGGAGATCTGCAGCCGCTCGCCCAGAAACGCCGCCGCGACCTGCGTATCGAAGATGGGGCTTGGCAGCGCGCCGACCGACTGCAGCAGCACCTCCATGTCTTGAGCGCACGCATGGAACACCTTCATGGTCGAGACGTCTGCAAGCAGTGCGGCGAGCGGAGAGAGGTCGCGCAGGATGATGGGATCGATCGCCACGCACTCTTCGGGCGTTGCAACCTGCACCAAGCAAAGGCGCGGATGGTATGTGCGCTCACGCAGAAACTCGGTATCGACAGCCACGACATCGAACGACGCGGCGCGGGCGCAAAAAGCGCTCAGCTCTTCTTCTGTGGAAATATACATGCTCCCCCGTTGTGTCGAAGAACCCCGGGCTGCATCGGGGTAGGATAACGAACGGTACCGGTTAACTATACTCGCCTTCACGGAGAACGGAAACAGGGTATGCGCTGCCTTATCGTTCACAATCCCGCTTCGGGTCCACATTCGGACGAAATCTTCACGTTTATCCACGCGCTTGCCGAAGCGGGCGATGAGATCATCATGCGCTGCATTGGCGAGGGGTTGGAAGCGGACGAAGCGGTTGCCGACGCACGCAGCTTCGACCGCATCGTGGTCTCGGGCGGAGATGGCACCATGGCGAACGTGCTCGATCTGCTGCGCGACTGCGGCGTACCGATCCTGGTCTTCCCGTCCGGCACCGCCAACCTGTACTTCCATAACATCGGCAACGCGCCCGATGCCGCGGCGCTCGCCGTCGCCTGCCGCGCCGGGCGAACCGCGAAGGTTGACATGGGCGAGCTCTTCTGGGCAGATGAGGCGGGTCAAACGCGGCGGCACGGCTTTATCAACATCGCCGGATCGGGATTCGACGCGACCATCATGGAGAAGGCCGCCCCGTCGAAAAACGAAATCGGCGAGATCGCCTATGTGCTCTCGGCGCTCTCCATACCGGAACCCCAGGTTGCCCACTTCACGATTGAGCACGACGGCATCATCGACGAACTCGATGGCATCTCATGCATGGTGGGAAACACCGCGTCGATTCAAAACGAGATCAACCTCTTCCCTGATTGTCGGATGGATGACGGACTCATCGACATCGCGGTCATCGAGCCGACAACGTTGGTCGGCCTGCTGCCCACCGTCGCCGCAGCCGTCTTCGACCCCGCCGGCAAAGACCTCGGTCGCCCGCAGATCACGACCTTCCAGGCGAAGACGGCGAAGATCACCTGCACGCCCCCGCTCAGCATGCAGTTCGACGGCGAGGTGATTCCCAGCACCCTGGGTGTGTTCGGCGCACGGGCGCTACCGAAGTGCCTCGACATCATCGTCGATGAATTCTCGAACCTAACGCCGGAGGATCACCTAGGATAGACATTGCCGCATGCGAGACGGCCTCATGCGGCATGACCATAATGCGACCCCTGTATGATGGATCTCCCAGACCCGCCGCGACGGATTCAGCGGGCGAGGCGATGACCCCGCAGTTCGAACGGCGCGTCGAATGGCCGAAACAAACCGGCAATCTTTCTGCTCGCGGTGCGCGCGCCGTGCAACTGTGATATAGTGCCTTCAATGCGCAACAGGCGCATCGATTCGACCATATGAAAGGAGCTGCCATCATGCTGAGCGTTCTCGTTAACTCTCTCAACAACTGGTGGTGGCGTGATGCGAATACGGTCGGTCGACGGTAGCCATACGCGCGTCCATACGGTTGCACAGCGAAGGCTCCCGGTTTGACCGGGAGCCTTTTTGCGTTCTAAGGCTCGCGTTCAAACATTCGGTCGATACGCATCACGCGAACACGTATCCGGTCTTGTACTCCCCGCTTACGAAAGGTTGAACGCCATGTCTCAGAACACCAAAGGTGCCCGCACTGTCTCCACCGTAGATCGCGGCTCGCTCGATATCCGCGGGCTCGTCCTGCTCGCCATCCTCCTTGCCGCCGGCTTCATCTTGAACTTCACCGTCGGACGCGCGATCTCGGGCATCACCGGAGGCGCCATCAGCCCCGAGTTCATCATCTCGGCCTTCTGCCTCACCATCCTCGTCATCCGTCCTGGCATCGGGCAGTCGCTCATCATCGGCCTCATCTCCGCCGCCGTCATCCAGATCACCACCACCTCGCCGTTCATCGACTTCGCCGCCGAGGGAATCGCGGCCATGCTCATGGCGCTTATCGTGAAGGCGGGCATGGCAACGCCCGCCAAGAAGATCATCCCGCTCGTCGGCACCTTCGTCACGACTGCCGTCTCGGGCATCATCTTCATGGTCATCAAGATCGCCCTCGTGGGCGGTGCCTCTGAGCTCGTCGCCGCTATGCTGCCCGTCGTGATCGCGACAGCCGTGTTCAACGCCGTGCTCTGCCAGGCGCTCTATCTGCCCATCCGCAAGGCGCTCAAACTTGCCGACTAGCGCGGCGCGCATTTCCCAACCATTCGAGGCGCACAACGCTGCACCTCGGCCGCAAATCCCATCGTTCACACGCTGGACCCTCAACGATATGAAGGGATGACCTCTCATGGCTCAAGACAATCAGGCACGCACCGTCTCCGCTACTGCCCGCGACACCGGGATCGTCAATCTTTCCTCTCTCGTCCTGCTCGCTATCCTGCTCGCCGCCGGATTCATCTTGAACCTCACGATCGGCAGTGCCCTCGCCACCACGGGCATCCGCCCGCAATTCGTGATCGCGGCCTATACCCTGGCCATCCTCCTTACCCGGGCGAGGGTGCCACAGGCACTGCTCTTTGGCCTCATCACCGCCGCGCTTATGCAGTTCACCACATCCATCCCCGGGCTCAACCTTATCACCGAGCCGATCAGCGCCGTCGTATGCGCGCTGCTTGCGCGGGCGATTCCGCGCATCGGCGGGCGTAACGCCACCCCGCTGATCGCCGCCTTCTTCACCACGCTCTTCTCGGGCGGCCTGTTCGCCATCGCGGGGAATTTCGTTATGGGCGCAGCACCCGCCCTCATCATCGCCAAGCTCCCCACCGTGCTGGGTACCGCCGTCTTCTGTGCTATCGTAGTGCAAGTTTTGTATCCGCCGCTGAAAAGCGTCCTCGGGCGCGTGCGCGGGTGATGTGACGACGGCAGGCAGGTTCCCCCATGAACGCGATCATCGACATCGACCATGTGACGTTTACCTACGGAGACGCCAATAAGCCGGCTATCTCGGATGTGACCCTCTCCATCGCGCCGGGCGAGTTCTTGGGCGTCATCGGACCCTCGGGGGCAGGGAAGTCGACGCTTTGCTTCGCCATGTCGGGCGCTATCCCCCACCATTACGCAGGCGAGCTCTTCGGGGCGATTCGCGTGAAGGGATCCGATACCTGCGAGGTCTCGCTCACCGACATCTCCAAGACTGTAGGAAGCGTGTTGCAAGATATCGACGCGCAGATGGTCGCCTCGGTTGTTGAGGATGAAATGCTCTTCAGCCTCGAGAACTTCGGGGTTCCGCACGACGAGATTCCAAAACGGATCGAGCGCGCGCTCGATACCGTGGGCATTCGCGACCTATACGCCCGAGAGATCGCCACGCTCTCGGGCGGGCAGAAGCAAAAGGTCGCTATCGCGGCGATCCTCGCCATGAGCCCACACGTGTTGGTACTCGACGAGCCGACGGCCGCGCTCGACCCGGAAAGCTCGCATGTGGTGTTCGAGACGCTCGCGCGCATCAACCGCGAGGCGGGCATCACCGTTGTCGTGGTCGAGCAGAAGGTCGCGCTGCTTTCACATTATTGCGCGCGCATCGCCGTGATGAACCAAGGGCGCATCGCGCTTGAGGGAGCACCGGCTGAGGTGTTCTCGCACGCCGATGAGCTGCGCGCCATCGGCGTGGACAGCCCGCGCACCGTACGCATCTCGAACAGCCTTCAAGCCGGCGGACTCTGCGGCGATGTCGCCCCGTGCCTCACCGTCGATGAGGCCGAGGCGCTGATCGACGGCATCGTGCCCGCCGACCGCGAAAGCGACGCCTGCGCGGCGTGCGGCGACCGCGGCGGCGATAACGCCGCAACGGCTGATAGCGCGTCTGCTCCTGTCGCGGGCACAACGGATGCCCCTGTCCTCCAGACGCCAGCCGCTCCCCCCGACGCCGCCCAGGCATCAGAGGCCACGCCAAATGTGGCAGGCGATGAGGGGCAACCAGGGGCGGCCGTCGTATCGTTCGAGCGCGTCTCGTTCACCTACCCCGGCGGCGCCTCGGTGACCGACCTCTCCTTCGGCCTTCACCCCGGTGAGACCCTTGCGCTCATCGGGCAAAATGGCGCCGGCAAGACCACCGCCACCAAGCTGCTGAACGGCTTGCTGCGCCCTTCAGATGGAACCGTGCGTATTGACGGCCGAGACACCCATACGCTGCGCACCAGCCAGATCGCTCGGAGTGTCGCGACGCTCTTCCAGAACCCCGACCGCCAAATATGCAAGGATACCGTACTCGAAGAGGTCGCCTTCGGACTTGAGCTCCAGGGCGTAGACCCTGAAGAAGCGCTCGATCGCGCGCGCGAGGCCGCCGAGCGCTTTAGTCTTCCGCTGGACGAGGCGCCGTTCTCGCTTTCGCGCGGCCAGCGGCAGATGGTCGCCCTCGCCTCGGTCATCGTGCTGAATCCAGAGGTCATCGTCCTCGACGAGCCAACCAGCGGTCTCGACTACCGTGAGTGCATGACGGTGATGGAGACGGTTGATGCGATGAAGCGCGCGGGTGCCGCCGTGCTTATGGTCTGCCACGATATGGAGGTCGTCTCCGACTTCGCCGATCGCGTCATCGTCATGGCGAACGGACGCATCGTGGGCAGCGGCACCACGTATGAGGTGTTCTCGAACAGCGACCTCATGAGGCAGGCAAGCATCGCCGCGCCGCAGGTGCTCGAGCTCTCGGAGCGGCTCGCGCGAACCGTCTCGCCTGCGTTTTTAGGCATCCAGGAAGTCTCTGAGGTTGTTCGCACGGTTGAGGAGTTGGTGCGCCGTGGTTAACGTGATCGATTACATCCCCGGCGACACGCTGCTCCATCGCCTGAACCCGGTAGCGAAGCTCGCGCTTGCAGCGGGCATCATCATCGCCACCTTCTGCGCGGACACCTTCCCGTTGCTCATCGGCCTTCTTTTGCTCACCCTCGCCCTCGGGGCGTATGCCGGCGCGCTCCGCAGGCTCGGGTCGCTGCTCAAGCTGCTTGTGCCGCTTGCCTGCATCATGTTTATATTGCAGGTCGTCTTTGTCCGCGAGGGCGAAATCATCATGGGTTTTGTCACCGAGGGCGGCGTGATCACCGCTGCGAAGATGGCGCTCCGGCTGTTGGGCATCGCGCTGCCGCTGGTACTCATGCTTATGGTGACCAAGGTCACCGACCTCGCCAACGCGTGCGTCGAGATTCTGCACGTGCCGTATCGATATGCCTTCACCTTCACGACGGCGCTGCGCTTCGTGCCGGTCTTTAGCCAGGAGATGAACGCCATCATGGAGGCGCAGACCGCACGCGGCGTGGAATATGACACCACGAATCCGTTCAAGAAGCTCAAGCTCATGCTGCCGCTCTGCGTGCCGCTTCTCATCTCGAGCGTGGGTAAGACCGACGCGACGGCGCTCGCGGCCGAGCAGCGTGGGTTCTACCTGCGCACGCGTGAGTCGGCATTCAAGCGCTATCCCATTAAGGGGCGCGACGTTGCGACGCTTGCCGCCGTGGTGGCGCTTATTGTGATTGGCGTGCTATTCTAGCAGATAGTTATTCCTCTCTAAGTGGCCGTCGCTCCGTCGAGGCCGCCTCTTGGAGAATCGCCGCCCACATGTCTGAGGATGAGGAGCCCCATGGCCTCGGATGCTCGCCCCGCTCATCGCGTGGGGTTCCATAACCACGCAGCCAATCCCGATCACAAGCATGAGGCACCTGAGACGCCCCATGCACCGGCACTTCCCCCGCTCGTTGAGGAGGCCTTGGCAGCATGGCCGGACGCAAGCGAGGCCTCCACCATCCGCACCGGCTTTTCCGAGGCCGTCTCCCGCCCTGTGACGCTGCGCGCGAACACCCTCAAAGCCACGGCTACGTATGTTGCCGAGCAACTGCATGAGGCCGGTCTCGACGTTACGCAGCCTGCGTGGTATGAAGATGCGTTCATGCTCGACCCGTCTGTGCGCGAACGCGCCGTCTGGGAGCTGCCGCTCTATCAGAACGGGGAAATCTACCTGCAAAGCTTGTCATCGATGCTGTCGCCCTTGGTACTCGACCCCGCCCCCGGTACCGACGTGCTCGACATGTGTGCCGCCCCCGGCGGAAAAACCTCTCAGATCGCCGCGCTCTCCGGTGGCCGGGCGCACATAACCGCCTGCGAGCTCCATGCGCCGCGTGCTCAGAAGCTCTGCTATAACCTTGAAAAGCTCGGAGTGCGCAACGTCAACGTCATGCGCATCGACGCCCGGCGGCTCGATACGTTCTTCTCGTTCGACCACATCATGCTCGACGCGCCATGCACCGGCACGGGCACGCTGCGCGCGGGCGACGCGCGGGCGTGCGGGCGCGTAACCGAACAGCTGCTCGGAAAGGTCACGCGCTCCCAGCGCGCCTTGCTCGACCGTGCCCTTACCGTGTTGAAACCAGGAGGCACGCTCGTGTATTCGACCTGCTCGATCCTTCCGCAGGAAAACGAGGAGCAGATCGCTTGCGCGCTCAAGCACCACCGCGATTGCGAGCTCGTCCCGCTTGCCCCGACCTCGGATGGCGCCGCATGCCACCCGGAAGATGCGACAGGCGATGCATGCGGCGCCCGCGATGCCGGACGCGCGTTCCATCTCCCCGCGCGCGCTCAGTCTGTGGTCGATGCCGCCGCGCAGGGAGAAATCCCCACGCTCGCGGGCACCCTGCCTGAAACGCTCACCATCTGCCCGTCGATGGGCTATGAGGGCTTTTTCCTCGCGCTGCTTCGAAAGCGAACGTGACGGACGCACCTACCTTGGCTAGCATCCATGCAAAACGAAGCTGCCGTCCATAGACCAAAACGAGCTCATCAAATCCCAGTAAACGAGAACAACGAAGCGAGAAGGCGTCCCTTACCGCATTGAATGCTTTCCTCGCCGGTTGGAGCGCTCTTCGCGGCGCGCCAAAATCGACGTACCCACCAGGTACACCGCGGCAACGAGAACAATCACACCGAGCACGATGCCCAGCGGTTGAATGATGTCCATCGCGCTCATCTGCCACCACCTTCAGTCATCCCGATTGCATGCGTTTCGCAAGCCAAGCATACCAGACTATCAAAACCGGGAACCGAGCAGACGCCGGTTCCCGGTAATGCACATGCAACAGCTGAGCAATGCCCCGAGCACTGTAAGGCATGCGCGGGGCTCATGTCACGATCAATCGACGCGCGCGTCGCCCATGAAGAAGAGCGCGACGGTACCCGGACCGGTATGAGAACCAATGACCGTACCGATGTTGTTTATGACGACCTTGCCCTTGAGATTTGGAATCTGCTCTCCGATAAGGCGAGCGACCTCTTCGGCGTCCTCGCGACAGTCCGACTGAGAGATCGCGCACTTGCCCGTATAGGCGCTGCCATCCTCCACGTGCTCCATCATCTTCTTGACGAGCTCTGCGATGGCTTTCTTCTTCGTGCGAATCTTCTCGCGCGGGATGAGCTTACCCTGGAAGTCAATGTCCATGACCGGGCAGATCTTGAGCGCCGTAGCGATCAGCGCGCTCGTGGCCGACACGCGGCCGCCGCGCTTCAGACAGTCGAGGTCGGACACGAAGAACCAATGGTTGAGGTTGAGCTTGTGCTCCTCGCACCAGCTAGCCGCCTCATCGAGCGTGGCGCCTGCATCGCGCATGTCGGCGAGGTAATCCACGAGCAGTCCATAGCCTGCAGACGCCGCAAGCGAGTCGATGACGCGGATGGTGCGATCGGGATACTTCTCGGCAAGCTCCTGCGCTGCGATGACCGCCGAATTGTACGTGCCCGAGATGCCACTCGAAAGCGTCAGGTGCAAGACATCACGCCCCGCCTGAAGCTCGGGTTCCCAAAACTTGGTGTACTCACCAACGCTCACCTGAGAAGTCTTCGACGTAGACCCCGCCTTCAACTTGCCGAAGAACTCCTCCGGCGTAACGGATTGATACAGATCGTCATCGTGCACGACACCGTCAAGCTCGTAGTGAAACATGACGTATTTGATATCGCGCGCCTCGAACCACGAAGTCGGATAGTCGGCAGTAGATTCGCAGGACAACATATAGGTGGCCATAGGTGAACTCCTTGCTCGACGATATAGGCTCGGCCAAGGGTTCGACCCCCCGTCGCGAAACCCAACTTCCCTCATAACAATGCAATATTATTCCATAGATTGCGAAAATCTGCCGCCTAAAAGGCGGGAACCCGCCATCCCCGAGCGATTCCGCAGCCGCAACACGGCGCGAACGCGAGGGGGCGACGGGTTCATCGTCAGGAAACGAATCTCAGACGCCCTACATCTGAGTAGGCGCAGACACCCCGATCAGCGACAGGCAAAGCTTCAGCACGGAACGAACCGCGTCACATGCCGCAAGGCGCGCGCGGACAAGCTCGGGCTCAACCAAGCGCCCCTCGCTCGGCAGCACCTGGCATGCCGCATAGAAGGAATGGAACGCAGATGCAAGCTCCTCAACATAGTGCGTGATGCGGAACGGGGCACGGTCGCGCGCGCAACCAGCAATCAGATCCTGCAGCTCGGAGAGCTTACGCGAGAGCGCGAGCTCGGTGGGGTCGGTAAGCAGCGAATAGTCAACATCACCCGAGATGGCTTTCACGACGCAGGCATCCATGCCCATCAGATCGGCCTGCTCGGGAGAGACGCCCGCGGCCTTGCGCAAGATCGAGCAGATGCGCGCGTGCGCGTATTGCACGTAATACACCGGATTCGACTGGCTCTTCTCCTTCACGGCATCGATGTCGAAATCGATGGCCTGGTTGGATGAGCGACTCACCAGCGTATAGCGCGTCGCATCGGCACCCACCTCGTCGATAAGCTCACGGAAGGTGATCATCGTGCCCTTGCGCTTAGACATGCGAACCGGCTTGCCCGAGCGCAGCAAGTTCACGAACTGGCCGAGCGGCACCTCGAACTCGCCGGGGTATCCGAGCGCATCGCAGACGGCGCGCACGCGGGCGATGTAGCCGTGGTGATCCGCGCCCAAAATGTTGATGACATGGTCAACGCGCTGGAACTTGTTCCAGTGATAGGCGATATCGGATGAGAAGTAGGTGTAGTCGCCGTTGCTCTTCTGGATGACGCGATCCTTGTCGTCGCCGAACGCGGTGGACTTGAACCACAGCGCGCCGTCGTCGGTGCGGTAGAGATAGCCCATCTCATCGAGCTTGGCGTAGGCGCGCTCCACCGGAGAGGTTCCCGTCCAGTCCTTCTGGTACATGGTGCGCTCGCTCATCCACACGTCGAAGTCGCAGCGCACGTCATGGCATGTCTCTCGCATGTCCTCAAGCATCTTGTGGTAACCGCGCTCACGGAAGGAAAGCATGCGCTCCTGCGGGTCGGCGTGCACCCATTTGTCGCCATCGCTCTTCCAGAATGCTGCGGCCTCGTCGATGATGTAGGTGCCGCCATAGGAATCCTGACCCAGATCGGAGGCGAATTCATCCATATAGGGATGGCTGTCGGGATGTTCGTCGAGCTCATCCTGCACGAAGTTGTCGCGATCCTGGGCAAGCAGTTC
Source organism: uncultured Enorma sp. (assembly GCA_964624825.1). Classification (GTDB taxonomy): domain Bacteria; phylum Actinomycetota; class Coriobacteriia; order Coriobacteriales; family Coriobacteriaceae; genus Enorma. The sequence goes on from CAZUYD010000005.1 coordinate 30,376, forward strand.
GTGGGCGGCGTCGATATCGCACCCCTGCTTTTCCATGATGTCCGCGAGCTGCATATAGCGCTTGGAGATGGAGTTGCCGAACGTGTTCATCTGGTTGCCGTAGTCGTTGATCCAGAACTCGCGCTGGACGTCGTAGCCGGCATGCTCCATGACGCGGCACATCGAATCGCCGAGCGCCGCCCAGCGACCATGACCGACGTGCATGGGGCCTACGGGGTTGGCGGACACGAACTCGACGCTCGTCTTCATGCCACGGCCCACGTCGGAGCGCGCGAAGTCCATCCCCTGCTCGCGCGCCTCGGCGAAGACGGCGTTCTTGGCGGCGACGGTGAGGTAGAAGTTGATGAAGCCCGGACCTGCGACCTCGACCTTCTCGACCACGTCGCCCGCGGGCAGGTGCTTCGCCACGGCATCGGCGATGGCGCGGGGCGCGCGGTGGGCAAGCTTGGCGGATCTGAGCGCCATGGTGGAGGTCCACTCGCCATGAGAGGTATCTGCCGGTCGCTCGATGCCGCAATCCTCAAGCTCGAATGCGGGTAGATCGCCTGCCTCTTGGGCGGCGGTGAGCGCAGCGCGAACGAGCGCTTCGATCTTCTCGGGCATGGATGATCCTCCTATCGCACTGAAAGCTCTGGCACCCCTCGGCGCCGCGACATGCATCCGCATACTCTATCACACCTTATCTGAACTGCGCGATATTTATCGTATCGACGTATGAGATATGCAGGGATTCAGAGCGGGGAACGCGGAGGCGCGCAAGCGCGCTCAGTTGTGTTCGGTTTGAATCTATTCCGCCATATTCCCATGTAAACGTGGTAATCTAGGACTATCGCGGCAGCCTATGAGGCGGAGGAAGCATGTTCAGCATTGGAGAGCACGTTATTCACCCCGGACAGGGAGTCTGCACGGTGACGGGATTCGACGAGGACTCGCCCACCCCTATGATCATTCTCGAATGCAAGCGAGGGCATGCTAAGACGCGCATGAAATGCCCCATCTCGCAGTCTGGCCGCCTCCATCCCACCGTTTCGCGCGAAGAGGCCGAGCGCCTTATCGAGCACTATGGCGATATCGAGTGCGATCCGTTCACCGAGCGGAACAGCCAGCTGGAAGAATCGTATTTCAAGCAGCTCATCAAACAGGGCGCTCCCGCAACGGTGCAGGTTGCCAAAACCATGCGCTATCGCATTCGCGATGCCGAGCGCCATGCGCGCAAGCCGAGCAGCTACTATTCGCGCGTGCTGAAAGAGGCGCATCGCCGCTCGGTCGAAGAGCTCGCCGTGGCCATTGGCTGCACGGAAGAGAACATAGAGGAGCGCCTCTCCGAGGTTGAATCGGCGTTCGAGGCAAGCATCAACTAGCTCAAGGCGGCCGCGCAAGTAGCCGCGCGTCTAAAGCCCAAGGCGGCGATCTGGCACCAGGTACTCGATCGCCGCCCGGGCATAGCCTAGAGCGTCCAGTCGGCGCTTTCGCGCTGAAGCGCGACCATGCGCGCGAAGAGCCCATCGGCGGCCATGAGCTCGGAGGGCGTCCCCTGCTCCACGACGCGGCCGCGGTCGAGCACGACCACCTTATCCGCCGCCTCGACCGTGCGCATGCGGTGCGCGATCACGATGACGGTCTTGCCCGCAAGCAGGCGACTCAACGCCTCCTGTACCTTCGTCTCGTTCTCCACGTCGAGCGAAGCCGTGGCCTCATCGAGCAGCACCACCGGCGCGGCCTTGAGCAGCGCGCGGGCGATCGAGATGCGCTGGCGCTCACCGCCGGAAAGCCTGGCCCCGTTCTCGCCGATCATGGTTCCGTAGCCTTCGGGCATGCGCGACACGAACTCGTCGCAGTTCGCAGCCTTCGCCGCAACAAGCACTTCCTCGTCTGTCGCGTCGCGGCGCCCCAGGCGAATGTTTTCCATCACCGTGTCGTCGAACAGCAGCACGTCTTGAAAGACGACGGCAAAATCGGTGAGCAACGACTCGGGGTCGACCGTCGAGACGTCCACACCGCCGACCGTCACGCGCCCCGCGTCGACATCCCAGAATCGCGCGGCAAGCTTCGCGCAGGTCGACTTACCCGACCCAGACGGCCCCACCAGCGCGGTGACCGCTCCTTCGCGTGCCGTGAAGCTCACATGGCTCAGCACCTGCTCGCCTGCGGTGTACGAGAACGACACGTCCTCGAACGTCACGTCATGCCCGACGGGCTCGAATGCCCGCCCGCCCTCGGCAAGCGGCTCGTCATAAAACGAGCGCATGCGTGCCGATGCCGTCTGCGCGCTAAAGAGCTCGGCGATGAGCATGAGGCATTGGTCGAAGGGCGCATAGATGCGCGCGACCACCAAAAGGAAGCAGAATAGCGTGAAGAAGTCGCAGGTTCCCTCTACGATGAATATCGAGCCCGCGAGGATCGTAGTGGCGAGACCCACGCGAAACACGATCTGCGCGCCGTTCACGCAAATGCCCGTCGCGGCCTCGGCGCGAACCGCCTGGCGCTCGCCTGCGTCGATATCGGCGAAGATATGCTCGAGGTAGCGATCCTCTTGGTTTGTCGCGCGCACCTCGCGCACGCACTCAAGCGCCTCCTGGATGTCTTCCGATATGGCAAGCCCGCGCATGCGCGTCTTGCGCATCTGCGGTTGAAGCGCGCGGCGCGCCCCGAACAGCAGGCCGAGCCCCACAGGACAGCTCCACAACGCGGCGAGGGCAAGCCGCCAGTCGAATATGAGAAGCCCTACCGCCGCCACGGCGACCGTTATATAGGCGCCATAGAGCTCAGGCAGCACATGGCTGTAGGCGTGCTCGATGATCTTGACGTCGCCCATGATGGTCTCGGTGAGGTCGGCGAGATCGCGCCGGCCAAAAAAGCTCAGCGGCAGCTTGCGCAGGCGCTCCGCAAGCCCGATGCGCTGCCGACCGCTCTCCTTGTAGATGACGCCGTACTGATAGTAGTAGGCGAAATACTCCGTGATGAAGAGCAAGACGATATAGGCGATGAGCAGAAACGCGATCGGCGGGGTCGAGATGCCCAGCACGGTGAAGCCAGTACCGCTCACAAGACCGGGAAGCGCATCGCCCGAAACGAGGTGCCGCACGAACGCATCCATGCAGAGGCTGAGAATGCCGACGCCCCAGAAGACCACGATGTTTGAAATGGCCGTCCAGATAGCCCCGAGCTTGACGTTTCTCACGCCCTCATCGGTAAGGGCGTACTTCTCCTTGATGCTCACAGGGCATCGCCCCCTTCAACCGCAACGGAAGGTATTCCGGCTTGCCGCGCCCCAGGCGCGGCGTTGATCTTCCAGCGCACCGCCTGCTCGTAGTCCGCCCACATGCGGGCATAAAGACCGCCCGCCGCCAGCAGCTCGTCGTGCGCGCCCTGCTCCGCCACGCACCCATGGTCGAGCACGACGATCTTATCGGCGTTCTTCACGGTCGAGAGCCGGTGAGCGATCATGAGCACCGTGCGTGGCGCGCCATCGCGTCCATAGGCGAGCCGCTTGAACGCTGCCTGGATCTTCACCTCGTTCTCGGGATCTGCAAACGCGGTCGCTTCGTCGAGCACCACCACCGGCGCATCTTTGAGCACCGCGCGCGCGATCATGAGGCGCTGCACCTCGCCGCCGGAAAGATGCACGCCGCCTGCGCCGACCACGGTATCGATGCCCTGGGGCAGCTTCTCGATGATGTCGTCGCACTGCGCCGCCGAGAGCGCCGCGAGCACGTCCGCGCGCGAAGCCTGCGGACGCGATGCGCGCACGTTTTCGAGCACCGTCTGCTTGAACAGGCGGTTCGCCTGGAACACGAATGCCACGCGATCCATCAGGTCATGCGGATCCATCTGGCGCACGTCAACACCGCCGAGAAGCACCGACCCCGCATCCACGTCCCAGAAGCGCGGCACGAGCGAGGCGGCCGTGGTCTTACCGCCGCCAGACGGCCCCACCAGCGCGACGGTAGCCCCGGCGGGAACGGTAAAGCTCACGTGGTCGAGCGCCGGCTGCTCGGACCCCTCGTAGGTAAACGTCACATCGCGCAGCTCGACGCTATTGGTAGCAGGCGTTTGCGGATGCGCGGGCGCGCTGACAACCGGCGCCGCGAGCACATCGCTCACGCGCGAAACGGCATCGGCCGCCGACTGAGACGCCTCGGAGATGAACATCACGCGCGTCATGGCCGTGGGGATGATGGCCGCGAAAATGGTGTAGAACGCGAAGTTCGCCAGGAACGTCCCGAAGTCGCCCGAGCCTGGGGCGAGCAGGATCGCCGCCGGGGCTAAGAAGATCGCCACGCCGTTGATCACCGTGAGCGAAAGCGATTGCGGGACCTGGCACCATTTGACTGCATAGTCCTGCGCCAGACGTGTGAACTCCTCAATGGCCTCAAAGAACGCTCGGAACGAATAAACGGTCTGCTGGAACACCTTGAGCACCGGAATGCCGCGCACGTATTCGGTGCCGGCTTTGTTCATCTTCACGAGCGACCCCATGTAACAGGTCATGAAATCCATGCCGCGCCCACCCATCATGTAGGCCATGCACCCGATCGAGATGATGACGGAAACGAGGCACGCCAGACCGAGGCGCCAATCGAACACGAAGAACAGCACGAGCATCCCGATGATCATCGCGATACTGCCCGCGGTGTCGGGCAGCTTATGAGCAAGCAGCCCTTCCGTCTCTGCCGCGCACCCATCCACGACGCGCCTGAGCGCACCGCTCGCATGGGTGTCGAAGTACCCGAGCTGCGCATGCATGAGATGCTCGGTCGCGCGCTTGCGCATGGTGGATGCGCACCGAAACGCCGCGACGTGCGTGCACATGAGCCCGGCGAAGTACAGGGCGATCGACAAGACCGCAAATGCCAGCGCCCACCAACCATACGCCGCGATCCCCGTAGCCGCGCTCCAATGAGGCGCCACCGCGAGCAGGTCGCGCGCAACGAACCAGATGCACAGATATGGCCCGAAGCTCACGAGCATCGAGATTGCCGAGAGCACGCAACCCGCGTATGTCAGGTAGCGTCGCGGGCCTGCGAATGTAAGCAGCTGGGCAATGGGATTGCGGGGCGTCTCGGGCGCACCCGCCCCCGCTTCTCTCTCCATGAGTACCTCCTACTCTTGCGTATTTTGTTAACATAGGTAAACTTATCACGCAGATCGCGGCGGCGCTCAGCCGTGGGCAAGGTTGGGACGAATTCGAAAAAGCGGTGTCGAGGGGGGCGATGTGAGCAATGCGCGACGAGCTTTCGGCGCTCTATGTCCCCCAAGTCGAGCAACTCGGCGTTGCGCTGCGCCCATGCGGCGGCGATGAATCCGTGCTCGTCGGCAACGCCTCGAACGAAATGGCCGATGCCACGGTGTGCGTGCAGCGACTCGGCTCGTATGGCGTGATCACGTCGCATCGCGTCCACATGAAACGCGACATGCTGTTTTGGGAGCACGGCCTCACGGGGCTCTGCATCTGCACGCTCTCCGCAGACAGTCTTAAGCTGTGCCCCATCGCGCAGCCGAGCACGACGCGCGCCACGGGCAATGTCGCCATATTTGGGCAGGAGGATGTCGAGCGCGCATCGCCGCTCAAAGCCGGCAGCGCGCAGAACGCCATCTCGATAACCCTGCTGCCCGCTTGGTTTCACCATTTGACGGCAGATCATGTGCGCACCGCATGGTCGCTCATCGACAACGTGAGCGAAACATGCCCTACCGACATCGGCCATGCGCTCGATGCGCTCATGCGGATGGTCTCGCCCGTCTTCGGAGGCCGGCTCGCCACCGGTGCAGCGCTTCATGCGCGGGCGGTGCGCATCGTTGACGATGTGTTCGAATGGCATGCGGCGCGCGAGCAGGCCGAGGCCGCCTTAGGAACGCTGCGCCAGGCGCAGCTCGTGCGGACGACACAACGGCACATCGCCCGCCATCTCGCGGAACCTCTTTCCCTCGATACCCTTGCACGCGACTTGCTTACCAGCCGCACGCAGCTGTGCGCGGCGTTCAGGCAGGAAACGGGCGAAAGCTTGGGGAGCTACATCAAGCGCGTGCGCATGGAGCGCGCGAGGCTCCTGCTCGAGGCATCTACGCATCCTGTTGCCGATGTCGCCCGCCTGGTGGGGTACTCGCGGGTCTCGAGCTTTACCGTGGCGTTCGAGCGCGCGACAGGGTGCTCGCCCACCGCATGGCGTGCGAACGACGCCACCAGAGAAGCGCTGCCCGCAGCCGGTTCCGCTGAAGAGGTGTAAAGGGCCGCGCGCGGCGTGCGCGCGAACGCGCACGCCGCCGAACTGCCTGCAATCGCTTAGACCAGTGCCGAGCCAAGCGCACGGCAAGCGTCTGCAGCGTCACCCTCGGGATAGTCCTTGGCGATCACGGTGTCAGCCACCGTCACGCCCGCGCCTTCCGCGCGCTCGCGCCACAGATCCATCCACTCGCCGTCCGCCCAGTCATAGCTGCCGAACAGCGCGACCTTGCGGCCGGGAAGCGAGGGCTCTACCTCGTCCCACATGGGCTCGAATTCCTCGCTCTCAAGCTCCTCGGAACCCATCGCAGGGCACCCGAACGCAAACGCATCGTAGTCGTCAAGGCTCTCGGCTGAAAAGTCGGTGCACTGAACCACCTCAGCCGTGCCCCCAGCGTTGCGCACGCCTTCGGCCACAAGATCCGCCATGGCCTCGGTGTTGCCGGTTCCGCTCCAAAACACCACTGCAACCTTGCTCATCTGTCGTTCCTTTCTTATCGCACGGCCAGCTCGGTTGCCGGCCGTTGGTACCATGCTCAAAGACATGACAGCCTGAAGCCCATCGACGCTGTCGTCTCATGCGAGCGCTCGAATGCGCCGCCATCGATGGTCGTCGGCTGGCACATGCCATGACGCCTTCCTTGCCAAGGCAACGCTGAGGGCGGCTGCCCTCTATGCGGCGCGCGCGAAATCATGAGCAGCGAGGATCTCTTCGAGCGTCATGCCGCGCGCAGCAAGCCCGCGACATCGCCGGGTGCACCGCTTGAATTGCGAGAAGCAGCGCAGGGCATGGCGGGCGTTTGCATACACCTTCCAGCAGCCAAAACAGACAAAGTCGCGGCCTTCGTGCTCCACGAAGCCCTGCACGTCCTCAAAGGGGTATCCCAAGAAGAAGCCGATCTCGTGCGGCACGCCACCAGATGCGAAGCGCGCGCAAAGCTCGGTGATGAACATGCCGCACGTCCGGTCATTCATGTCTTTCCCAAGCTCGACGAAAGCGCGAGCCGTACGATACCCGAGCGCGGCGAGCACGCGCACGATGCGCGGATCGGCCATATGACACACCAGCAAGGCCGGACGCCACACATAGACCACCGCGCCGAACGGACGCCATGCCAGAATCTGTATGCGAAGGCCTTGAGGCTGAAGTGAGCGGTTAAGCGCATCGACCAGCCGCCACAACCTGCGACGGCGCCTCGCAATCGTCATGCCTGCCGCATCGGCGCGAGCGGACTCCTGCGCCTGGCACGGTGACGCCTCATCGGGACATGCGTCACAGCGCTCGGCAAAAGGGCCGGTAAAGGTGAACAGGCTTGCTGGCTTTGCGCTCAGCAGCGTGGGCGCGCAAGTGCGGATAACAGCGGATTCCAACGCAGCTCGTGTCAGCTGATGCTCCATAGTGCCCAATCTCGTCCGTGCCAATCCCACCTCACCGACCAGCGCATGCCGTCGGTTCGCGCCGTCCTGCAGGGCTGACTCCTGAATCGCTCTGCACGGCCGCATCTCAATAAGTTAGCTATTTATTACTTTTATGAGCCTATCATTTGCGGCTCCAAAAAGTTTCCATAGGATAACTATTGTCGATATTGAGTGAGCCGCGCGATGATGTGGCGCCGCCTGCGCTCAAGAAAGATGACGAGCGCAGGCGGCGCGGCCAGGATATGTATCGCGATGTGCCCGCAACTGAGCTTCTACTCGCCGGGCGTCTCGCGCCCACCGTCGAGCGCGCGGCGACTCGGAACCGGGTACTAGATTTGCCACGCGTGCCCAGCCGCGCTCCGCCACGGCTATATCAGCGCTAAACGGTGACGTTTCCAAACTCTGAAAGCTTGAGCGAAGGATTATGCTCAAGCGCCCAGTCCACGTTCCAGGGACTCGTGAAAAGCAGCAGCTTTCCGCCGCGCATATCCTCAACGCGCAGCGTATCGCGCGTGAGGTTAAGCGCCTTCACGTCAACTTCCCCTGGCTCGTTCGCGATCCAGCGGATATCGGTATACCCCAAGGGCTGCCGGCGCACCTCTACATGGTATTCGCTCTTAAGGCGCTGCTCCAGCACCTCGAATTGCAGCACGCCAACCACGCCCACGATCACGCTCTCCATGCCTGCGCCCAGTTCGCGGAAAATCTGGATAGCGCCCTCTTGGGCAAGCTCCTCCATGCCTTTCACGAACTGCTTGCGCTTCATGGTGTCCACCTGGCTCACGCGCGCGAAATGCTCCGGCGCGAAGGTGGGGATGCCGGCGTATCGCACGCGCCGTTTGCCAGCGCACAGGGTATCGCCGATGGAGAACATGCCCGGGTCGAACAACCCCACGATGTCTCCAGCGTACGCTTCGTCCACCGTCGCGCGGTCATCGGCCATCATCGCGGTTCCCGTGGCAAGCTTGATCTTGCGCCCGCCCTGCATATGGTAGGCATCCATGCCGCGCTCGAACTTCCCGGAGCAGATGCGCACAAAGGCGATGCGGTCGCGGTGGTTCTTATCCATGTTGGCCTGGATTTTGAAGACGAACCCCGAAAAGTCGTTCTCGGCTGGTTCGACGAGCTCGCCGCTGAGCGCATCGACGTGAGCGGTGGGCGGGGGCGCCAAGCGCAGGAACTCCTTCAAGAACGGTTCCACGCCGAAGTTGGTAAGCGCTGAGCCGAAAAACACCGGCGAGAGCTTCCCGGCGCGAACGGCTGCAAGGTCAAACTCATCCGCCGCACCATCCAAGAGCTCGATATCGTCCGTGAGCGCGCGGTGGTTCTCCTCGCCGATGAGCTCATCGAGCGCCGGATCTCCCAGCTCCGCTTCGATCTCGTCAACCTTCTTCGCGGCATTCGCACGGCCGTCGCCCTCGAACGCAAGCACATGCCGGCTCGTGCGGTCGAAGACGCCGCGAAAGCTGCGCCCGCTGCCGATGGGCCAGTTCATGGGGCACGTTCCAATGCCCAGCACGTTTTCGATCTCTTCCATCAGCTCGAAGGGGTCGCGTATGTCGCGATCGAGCTTGTTCACGAAGGTGAAGATGGGGATGTGCCGCAGGGTGCACACACGGAACAGCTTGATGGTCTGCGCCTCGACGCCCTTCGCTCCGTCGATGACCATGACGGCCGCATCGGCAGCCATGAGCGTGCGATAGGTATCTTCGGAGAAATCCTGGTGGCCGGGGGTATCGAGAATGTTCACGCAGCACCCATCATAGGTGAACTGCAGCACCGACGACGTTACGGAGATGCCGCGCTGCCTTTCGATCTCCATCCAATCCGAGACGGCGTGCTTCGCGGAGCTCTTGCCCTTCACCGAACCGGCCGCTTGGATGGTGCCCGTGTATAGCAGCAGCTTCTCGGTAAGCGTGGTCTTGCCCGCGTCGGGATGCGAGATGATGGCAAACGTGCGGCGCGAGGCAATATTCTCGGCAAGGCTCGGCATGAATGACTCCTAACGTGAAACCTGACGTATTGTACCTGTTCTCAACCCCCTGGGCGAGATGGCACCAAGGTGTTCCCGCACGCTCGTGCTCGTGCATGTCCTCAACTGCCGAAAAACAGGGTACGCGCTGCATCAGGGCAAGCCCCCAAGGCTTCGCAGCCGCTGGAGCTATCCCTCGATGACGCTGCCAAACCAGTCCTCGATCATATGGCGGGCAATCGACGCGCGGCCGGGCAGCTCGACGTCTTGCGCGGCAACCGCCCGAGCGAGCTCGCCACGGCTGAACCAGCGCGCTGACGCGACCTCTTCGCGATCAACTCGAACGGCGGTGGAGCATGCATGGGCACGAAACCCAACCATGATGGACGCGGGAAACGGCCACGGTTGCGAGCCGAGGTAGCGCACCTCGTCCAACGAGACGCCGACTTCCTCCATCGCTTCGCGGCGCACCGCATGCTCCAAGCTCTCCCCCGCCTCGACGAACCCGGCGGAAACCGAGAAGAATCGTTCGCGCCACGCCGCGTTATGTTGCAGGAGGATTCGGTCATCGTCGTCGATGATCGCGGTGATTACCGCAGGCTCGATGCGCGGGAAAAGCAGGCGGCCTGCATCGTGCGGGTTGGAGCAGGTCTGCGCCCAACCGCCAAGCGCCGGCGTTACCGGTGCGCCGCATGCAGGGCAGAACCGCTGCTGAGCATGCCATGCGCTCACCGCGACGGCGCTTGTCGCGAGCCCCGCATCGCGCGGCGAGGCACAAGGCGCGAACGAACGCAGCTCGACCCATTCGAAGTCTCGAAGCGCGCGCTGCGCCAACGTGATCGCCGAGCGACCTTGCTCGTGATCGGCCTCTTCCGCGCTGTTGCGCGGCTCGCCGACCACCCGGGTGAGATCGAGTGCGAGGTACGGCACCACCGGGTCGTTCGCCCTATCGACACCAAGGTAGATGGGCAGATATCCCGGCTGCACGGCCTCGGCGCGCAGATCCGTCGCATTGAGCAGGGCGAGCGCGACCGAGGCGACGGGCACATCTGCATCGGGACGGGGCGCAGCTGGATCGGCCGCGCAGTCGAGCGCGGCGGGCGCGGCCGCGGCCGAGCGCTTCGGTACGGCAACCAACCCGTTGTTTACCAGCATCACGCGTGCGTGCGCGCAGGAAAGGACGCGATCGATAAGACCCGGGTCGCTGCGGCCTTCCACGTCGTAATCTATCGTTGTTTGCGCAAGAGGAAGACGACCCATGAATGTCGAGGCGGGCGAGCCTCCCGCCTCATGCGCCAACGGGCAACCCGCCCTATCCGACACCTCGACCGTCATCGCTGCGTTCTGCATAGGCACATATCCCTCCTGGCATCAGCAATCGTTTTCACATGCTACCCCTCTTGGCGATGGCGCAGGCGGACAGGGCGCGCACAGCTTGGGGAACATCGAAACAAGGTGGACGCCTGTGACTTGCCACATGATGCCCGAGCCGCGCATGCCGTGCGCCATCGACGCGCCGCCCCGTTTGAAGCATCGCTGCATCTGATCCATAATACGGAAACGAACTCATGCAAAACCGATGCCGATGCGATTGAGGAGAACCCATGGCAGAACCATATTCCGCAGGGCTCACGCGCGATGAAGCGTTTGCGCTGCTCACCGAGCATAATAAAGACCCGTTCCACATCGAGCACGGCGAGACGGTCGAGCAGACCATGCGCTACTTCGCCCGCACGTACGATCCCGAGAACGAAGAGTTCTGGAGCATCGTCGGCCTGCTGCACGACCTCGACTGGGAAGAGCATTCGGACGACCCAGCGAACCATACCGTCTATGCTGCCGAAATCATCGAGACGGCTGGCGGCACGCCGGAGCTCATCCACGCCATTCAGAGCCATACGAGCGACTTCAACCCCAGCCTGCCGCGCCCCGAGCACCAAATGGAGAAGATTCTCTTCGCAACCGAAGAGCTCACCGGGCTTATCGGCGCTGCCATCGTGATGCGACCCAGCAAAAGCGTCATGGACTTCAATGTGAAATCCCTCAAGAAGAAGTTCAAGGACAAGCGCTTTGCAGCGGGTGTCAACCGTGACGTGATCCGCTCCGGCGCCGAGATGCTGGGATGGGATTTAGACGAGCTCTTCGCGCGCACCATTGAGGCCATGCAAAGCTTCGCGCCCGACCGTGACACGTTTGGATCGGGTGAGGCAAGCTCGTAGCATAACCAAACGCGCGCCGCGCCGGCACATCGCCGCCACGGCGCCGCATCGCTGGTTCTGCGCATTAAATCTACGGGCACGCCCCCGCAGCATAGACGGGTCTACGCTGCGGGGGCACCTGTGCTATGGCCGTACTTGGCCGTTTCCACGAACCTCGTACTTATAGGTGGTGAGCGCTTCAGCCGCAAACGGTCCGCGCGCGTGGAGCTTTTGCGTGGAGATGCCGATCTCCGCACCGAGGCCGAACTCCCCGCCGTCGGTAAAACGCGTGCTCGCATTCGCGTATACGGCCGCCGCATCGGCCTCGGCAAGGAAGCGCTCGCATACCTCCTGGTCTTCGGCGACGATAGCCTCGGAATGATGCGTACCGTACCGGTTGATGTGCGCGATCGCCTCGTCAAGGCCGCTCACGCACTTCACGCTGATCTCCATCGCCAGATACTCGCGACCCCAATCGTCTTCGGTGGCATCGACGAAGTTGATGATGTTCGCATGGGCGCGCGCCGTAGCGTCACCGTGAATGGTCACGCCGGCCGCGTCGAGCTCGGTGAGCATCTCGGGCAGGAAATCGTCTGCGATCGCCTCGTCGACCAGCAGCGATTCACATGCGTTGCACACGCCGACGCGCTGGGTCTTAGCATTCATCACGATGGCGCGCGCCTTCTCGAAATCGGCGCTCTGATGCACGTATGTGTGGCAGTTGCCGGTACCCGTCTCGATTACCGGAACCTGCGCCTCGCGTACGCAGCGGCCGATAAGCCCTGCGCCGCCGCGCGGAATGAGCACGTCGACGATGCCGCGCAGGCTCATAAGCGCACCGGTCGCAGCACGGTCGGTCGTCTCGATGATGGAGACCGCCTCGCGCGGAAAGCCGCTTGTCTCCACGGCATCGGCCAGCGCATGCGCGATAGCGACGCACGAGCGCTGTGCGATGGATCCCCCGCGCAAGATGCACGCATTTCCCGTGCGGATGCAGATGCCCGCCGCATCGGACGTCACGTTCGGACGCGCTTCGTACACCATCGCAACGAGGCCAAGCGGGACGGACACGCGCGTGAGGTCGAGCCCGCAGTCGATGACGCGGTGCTCGAGCACGCGCCCCACAGGATCCGGCAGCTCGGCGAGCGCTTCGAGCCCCTGTGCCATGCCCTCGATGCGTTCCGGTGTCAGCAGAAGCCGATCGAGCATTCCTTCGCTGGTGCCAGCCTCGCGCGCAGCATCCATATCCTGCGCGTTGGCCTCGAGAATCTTCTCCGATGCCGCGCGCAGCGCCTCGGCCATCGCACGAACCGCCGCCTGACGCTTCTCATCGCTCGCGCGCCCAAGCGGCACCGCCGCCGCTTTCGCCGCCCGTGCCAACTCCTCCACATACGCCTGGACGTTTTCCATCTCGATCACCGATCCTTGGAATTCGTTGTGCATTGGTCACTATAGTACCTTGCCAGAATCCATATGAGCAGCACGGTCGGGTAGAAAACGCGAACGGTGTGCCATCGCCGCGCACCGGTTGCTGCGATGCGCCGGCTAGTCCCTTGCTCTGTCCAAGCGCTTGCGCCCGCCGGGGCGTTTGCCCAAAACGTCGCAGGCGCGGCCGCAGAAGCAGGTATCCTCACGCAAAAACGATGAGGTTGTCGCGGTGGATGGCAGGGCGGTCGGCTAGGTCGCGCAGGAGATGGTTGCGCGCGATATCCTCTTGGCGCCGGCCAGCGGCAAGCTCGAGCTCGTCGACATCGGCCTCAGCGATGCCGCGTGCGATGACAAGCCCGTCTGCATCGAGCACGTCGAGCACGTCGCCCGCGCGAAACGAGCCGGAGACCGAAACGATTCCCACGGGAAGCAACGACGAGCCGCGCTCGATAAGCGCCCGCGCCGCGCCCGCGTCCACCGCAACCGAGCCGTGCGCGGCATCGCCCAATGCGATCCAGAGCTTGCGCGGGGCGATCTCGCAACGCGCGGACGTGGGAGCGAACAACGTGCCAACCGCTTCGCCCTGCGCGAGACGGCTGAGCGCGCGCTCCTCTGCACCGCTGCAAATAACGCTCGGGATGCCCGCCGTCATGAGGATGCGGCTCGCACGTATCTTCGTAATCATGCCGCCCGTACCCACCGACGTCGACGAATCGCCCGCCGAAGCGATGATGCGCGCGTCGATCTTGTCCACGCGCGGAATGAACACCGCATTCGGGTCAATGGAAGGATTTGCGGTGTAGAGGCCGTCGGTATCTGAAAGCGTCACGCAGAAGTCGGCAGAGACCAGGCAGGCCACGAGTGCCGCAAGCGTGTCGTTGTCTCCGAAGCGAATCTCGTCAACCGAGACGGTGTCGTTCTCGTTCACCACGGGCACCACGCCGAGCTCAACAAGCCGCGTGAGCGCATCGCGCGCATGCAGGTATGACGCACGGCGCGCCGTGTCGTGGCGGGTGAGCAACACGAGCGAGGTGGTGAACCCCAGCGCGCGAAATTCCTCGTCGTATGCGGCAGAAAGCACGCATTGCCCCACCGACGCGCACGCTTGAAGGCTCGGCATGTCACACGGGCGGCGCTCGAAGCCAAGCGCCGGAGCACCGCAGGCGATGGCGCCGGAGCTAACCACCACGAGGTTCCATCCTACCGCTCGCAGGCGCGATGCCTCGCGGGCAAGCCTTGCGATGAATCCGCGGTCGACACCCGTCCCGGGTTGCGCCACCGTGCTCGACCCAATCTTCACGACCATCGTCTTGCGCTTGGCCATCCATGTCCCCTTTCGGCGCCCCGCCTCGGCATCAGCAAGCAGGCGCGCAACTCCGCGCGCAACGAAAAGGCACGCGGGTACGCCACAAAGCGTGCCTAATGGTAATGCTTTTTGCCCGGTGCCTTCCACGGCATCGCCGAACCGGTCGCAGCCATGCGCTCGCGCACGAGCTCGTCGCGCACCCGCGCAAGCCCGCTCTCCATACCGACCACGTAGGACTGCGGATAGAGGAATCGCTTATATTCAGGATCGAGCACCGAAAGCGCCTGCGCACAGCGATCGCGCGCGGCCTGGATGGGTTCGCGCGGGGCGACCGCGCGGCCATCGCGAGCCACCGGCACGAGCAGCTCGCGATGCGTCATGCCTGCAACGCTCGTCACGAGCGCGGCATCGTTCACCGCCACGAGCGTGGTGCCACGCAGCTCGCCTTCACCCTCGAGATACGCCTCGTCATATATCATGTCGCATACCGGGCTCCCGGACCCATCCATATAGCGATGCACCTGCTGCACGCCTGGAATGGTACGCTTATACGGCTGCTCGGAGAGCTTTACCACGGGCGTCCAGTCCTCATCGCCCGGGTTGCGACGGGCGGTGAGCTTGTACACGCCCCCGAGCGCCGGCTGGTCGTAGCACGTGGCCAGCTTGGTTCCCACGCCGAACGAGTCGATGGGTGCGCCTTGGTCGAGCAGCGACTGGATGGTGTATTCGTCCAGATCATTCGAGACCGAGATCTTCACGTACTCAAGCCCTTCCTCATCGAAGCGGCTGCGTACGTAGGCCGAAAGCTTCGCCAGGTCACCGGAGTCGATGCGAATTGCCGAGAGGCGCTCACCGCGCGCCTCCATCTCACGCGCGACCGTGATGGCGTTTTCCACGCCTTCGCGCACGTCATAGGTATCGATTAGCAGTGTGCAGTTATTCGGGCTCGTGCGGGCGAAGGCACGAAACGCCTCGAGCTCGCTTTCGAAGCTCATCACCCAACTGTGCGCATGCGTTCCGAAGACCGGGATGCCGTATTTACGGCCGGCAAGCGCATTCGAGGTTGACGAGCAACCGGCAATATAGCTCGCGCGAGCAACGGCCATGCCGCCATCAGGGCCCTGAGCGCGGCGCAGGCCGAATTCAGCCACCGGGCGCCCCTTCGCCGCCTGAACCACACGAGCAGTCTTGGTCGCCACAAGCGTCTGGAATCCCACCGTGTTGAGCAGCGCCGTCTCGAGCATCTGGCATTCAAGCGCAGAGCCGGTCACGCGCACCATGGGTTCGCGCGGGAAGACCAGCTCACCCTCGAGCACGGCGTCGATGTCAACATGCATGCGAAAGCCGCTAAGAAACTCCAGAAATCTCGGCTTGAACAGCGCGCCCCCCGCCGGCGACTCAAGCGACGCGAGGTAATCGATATCCTCGTCGGTAAAGCGTATGTTTTCTACCAGGTCGGGCAGCTCGGCGGTGCCGCACATCACGGCGTAGGCGCTCCCAAACGGATGGTCGCGATAGAACGCGCAAAAGCAATCCTCTTCATCGAGCTTCCCACTCTCCCACAGACCTTGCGCCATGGTAAGTTCATATAGGTCGGTGAGAAGCGCCACATCGGTCGGGCGCGAAGGATCAGTGAGAGCCATATCGATTCCTTCCCATTGCGTGTCATGCCCCGCGATGCTTGCAAGGCATTGGCTTGATTAATCGCTCGCGCTTAGAGCATGCCGAGGTTGCTCAACACGAAATAGCCGACGATGCAGGCGGCGAGCACGAAGCAGAGCGCTATGGTGATTTTTTGCGCGGGTGGCATCTTGGGGATGCCGTCATCATCCTCGCCATCGGAGAGCACCATGCGCTGGCCGAAGGTGCGCTCGCTCACCGGAATCGCCGACGGGCTCGATTCGGTCGCCGAGGACTTCGGAGCAGGAGCGGGAGCGGGTGCCGCCGCGGCCTCCCGCTGCTCCACCACCTGCTGCTCGGCACGGAGCGCCTCGAGTTCAGCACGCTCGCGACGGATGCGCTCCTCCTCGCGGCGAGCTTTCTCAGCACGGAGCGCCTCGAGCTCGGCGCGCTCATCACTGGTCAACGGACGCGTATCGTTCTCTGCCATACCATCGGCCTTTCTTCGTCCCTCGTAAACAAGCATCGTGTTTTCCACTAGGTAGCACTATACCAACTTCGACCAAAAACCACAGGCACGCATTGTCGCCGGCAGGCACGCGCCCCGTAGCCACGAGTCGGCATCTGCCCACCCATCGTCGTCATACGCGGGAGCCGGGAGCAGGACGCGACGCCGATGGATCGCGCGCCAGCACGCCCGTGGCATCGAACGGCGGGGTGAAGCTTTCATCGACCGTACCGCCTTCCTGCCAGAACATCTGCGTAAAGCCCAGGTCATCGGCGTGATCGAGCACCTGCTCGTATTCTTCGTCGATCACCGCGCGCGCAAGCTCGCCGCCAGCTTCCCTCATAGCGGTATTCGGGGTGTATTGGTTCATGACCGAGATGGGCACATCGCCCACCGTATCCCAAATGCGGTCGAGCACGCGACACGAATCGTCCGCGTGGCCAGGCAACACGAGGTGGCGCACGATGATTCCGCGCTCCCAGGTGCCATCCGCCCGCATGCACATACCTCCCGCACGCACAACCTGCGCCACCATCTCCGCAAGTGCTGCCCGAGCAACGTCGGGATAGTCTGGCACGTGAGAGAGCGTGCGGCCGAGCACCGAATCGGCATATTTGAAGTCCGTCAGCCAGATGTCGACAAGCCCCTCAAGTTCGCGCAGCGCCTCCACACGTTCGTAACCGCTTGTGTTGTAGACGATCGGCACGGTAAGCCCCTGCGCACGCGCCGCGCCGATCGTCGCCGGCAGCAGGTGCGCATAGTGCGTCGCGGTGACGAGATTGATATTAAGTGCGCCCTGGTCTTGGAGCTCAAGCATGATCTCCACCAGGCGCTCAACTGATATCTCAAGCCCGAAATTCCCCGTCGAGATCTCATGGTTCTGGCAATAGACGCACTTGAGCGGGCACCCCGAGAAAAACACCGTACCCGAACCAGACTCCCCCGAAATGGGAGGCTCCTCCCATAAATGCAGCGCCGCGCGCGCGAGCCGCAGCGTGCCGGTTGCTCCGCACACGCCGCGCTCCCCTGCCGTCCGATTGGCGCGGCAAACACGCGGACACAGCGTGCACGCATCGAGCGTCACGGAATCGAGCAGGGCACGCCTCATCGTTTTCCACCCGGTTTTACGCTCATCAAACTCCATACCGTTGGCATCGAAAACTGCGGCGGCCTTGCGCAAAACCCGACACCACATGTCAGCCAACCGCGCCGCAAAGCCCTAGATAACAACAAACCCGCAGGTAAAATCCTACGGGTTCGCAAGAAAGCTTGTGGTGGAGACGAAGGGAGTCGAACCCTCGGCCTCTGCCATGCGACGGCAGCGCTCTCCCAACTGAGCTACGTCCCCAAGCAGAAAGATATTCTACCAAGTCGGGCGTCGGTGTCAACAAACATTTCGGAATCCGTTTGGATAGGCCGCGGTTTGCGGGTGCCTCCGCGACTGAACCGAAACATGGCACGAGCGCTACGCGAGAGCGGAAGCTGGGCGACAGGTCTAGAGCGACAATGCCGAAAAGCCCCATGCGCCCCGACGCAACTACCTCGCCGCAACGCGCACCCGAATCCTCGTTACATCCGTGCGCCCATACCCATCACGCCCCAGCCAGCGTTTGCGACCAAGCAGATTTAGCATAACTTTTCAGCCTCGTGGCCAAAAACATCCGATAGGTTGCACGGTTCGCCCCACGCCCCGCGTCCCGGGCGGCGCGCGGAGCGAACCCGCGCCCCTCGAGAAGCCCCAGATGCCGCTTCCGACCCGGCGGGGCGTCGCGAGAGGTTCCTCTCGCCCTGATTTCGGCCGAGCGACCCCCGATCGCTGCAACCTATCGGATGTTTTTGGCCACCGGCGCGAAAAGCCGCGCGGCGCGGCCGCAACTCGGGGACGGGTGGAGCCTCGAGTCGGCAATCCATGACGATACCCGCGCGGCATGGGTGCGCATCTGCGTGTTGGTCGGCGGGATTTGGCGGGCGCGGCGCTTTGCAACCGCGACCGCCGCATCACCTACCCAGCAAGAACCACGGCCTCGAACGGCCTAAGCTCCAGCGTGCCATCCTCAGCAGCACGCGGCGCCTCCGCATAGTTACCTACGAGGGGTTCCAACCCCGCGACCGACACCGCCGCGCCCGCCTCACGCAGCGCCACGCGGCACGGCTCCGCATCGAAGGAGCAGAGCACCATCGCGCGCACGGGCTCTCCCGCGGCGCGCGCGTGCGAGGCCGCCTCGCCGTCGAGCGCTCGCTCGTACGCGACCACCCGCGGCGCATCGATACCCGCCTCGATGAAACGCACGCGTCCGTGCGCCACCACGTCGAACCGCTTACGCATCTGTATGAGCGCTCGGTAGAACTCGAGCATCGAACCCGTGCGTCCCTGCTCTAACGATACGTTGACGCGCTCGTAGTTCGGTGCCACCCCGATCCACGGCGTACCCGTCGTAAACCCAGCATGCATGCTTGCATCCCACTGCATTGGGGTGCGCCCATCATCACGCGAACGCTCGCCCACCACACGGAGCGCCTCAGCGGGACTCTTGCCGCCGTCGAGCATGATCTGGTAGTAGTTCTTGCTTTCCACATCGCGGTACTCATCGATCGATGCATAGCCGGGATTTGTCATGCCGATCTCCTCGCCCTGGTAGATATAGGGCGTACCCTGCATGAAGTGCGTGCAGATGCCGAGCATCTTGCCCACCTTTTCCCAGCTGCCGTCCGTATAGCCCACGCCGCCGCGCCCGCCAAAACGCGAGATGGCGCGCGGTTGGTCGTGGTTGTTCCAGAAGAGCGCATTCCAACCGCCCCCAGCCTGCATGCCTTCCTGCCAGGTACGGAACACCTCGCGAAGCCGCATGATGTCTGGGTCTGCGAGTTCCCATTTGTTGCCGTCGCGGTAATCGACCTTGAGATGGTGGAAGTTAAAGGCCATGGAGAGCTCATGCTCTGCAGGGTTGGTGTAGCGCACGCAGCTGTCCAGGGTGGTCGAAGCCATCTCGCCTACGGTGAGCATCCCGCCAATCCCGGCGCGCTCCACAAGCTCTTTCAGGTACTCGTGCACGTGCGGGCCATCGGCGAAGAGACGCCGTCCGAACCCTTCGGTATCGTCGGCGAATACCGTGGGTTTGGAGATAAGGTTTACTACATCGAAGCGGAAGCCCTCCACACCGCAGTCTCGCCAGAAGCGCACAATCTGCGCTAGCTCCGCGCGCACATCGGGGTTCGTCCAGTCAAGATCAGGCTGGCTCACATCGTGCAGATGAAGATACCAGGCGTCCAACCGCGGCTCCCACTCCCACGCACTGCCTCCGAAAGCGCACTGCCAGTTGGTGGGCGGCTCGCCAGGATCGTCAGGACCGATGCTGTCGCGACCGGGGCGCAGAATGTAGAAGCGCCGATAACGTTCGTCGCCCGCGAGCGCTCGCTGGAACCACGCGTGCTCTACCGAGGTATGGCAGAGCACCATGTCGAGCATGACGCCCATATCGCGCTCGCGCGCCGCCGCCACGAGTTCGTCGAAATCGTCCATCGTGCCATAAACCGGATCAACCGCGCAGTAATCCGCCACGTCGTAGCCGTTATCGTGCTGAGGCGACGGAAAGAATGGAGTGATCCAGAGATAGTCTATCCCCAGGTAGCGCAGATAGTCGAGCTTGCTCGTAATACCGGGCAGATCGCCGACGCCGTCGCCGTCGCTATCGCAGAAGCTCCGGATGTAGATCTGGTAAACCACGGTCTTGCCGAGGTCGCGTTCGAATGCCAATGTGATACCCATTCCTTTCGCTGTCTGGGAACGCGATGCCTGCCGCGCCCGCGCCCTCGTTGCACATGGACGAGAAACCGTTGAATACACTTTGTCGCCGCAGACGCGATCTGCAGGAACCCGTGCAAGCAGCCTTAGCCTGGCATGCGGGGAGCACCGCGTAGTCGCCGGAGCGGCACCGGCCGGTGCATACCCCCACCCTGCAGCCCATCGCCCGCGGTGCCCGACACTACCCCTGGTAGCTTGCCACGACCGTCTCTCCGGCACGGACATCGTTGCTGTACGCGAAGGAAAGGCCGGTAGCCGCACCGGGTGCGGAGACCACGAAGGCGGTCACGGACGGGTGCCCGGCGGCCGCGATCTTCTCCTGTGAGAAGCTGAGCAGCTTCTGGCCGGCGCGCACGCGGTCGCCCTGGTTCACATGGCAGGCAAAACCGTCGCCGCCCATGTCCACGGTGTCGATGCCCACATGGATCAAAAGCTCCATGCCATTATCGAGAACGAGACCCACGGCATGGTTCGAGGCGGGCATGGTCACCGTCACCGTCGCGTCCGCAGGAGCCACTACGGTATCCTCTCCGAACGCGGGCTCGATGCAGAACCCATCGCCCATGCACTTGCTGGAAAAGACCGGATCCGGCATCTGGTCGATGGGCTTTACGACGCCGGAGAGCGGTGCCACGAGCTTGCCAGAGCCGGCAGGTGCCGCCGAGGCGGGCGCATCGGGCGCAGCAGCCGGCGAGGAGGAAACAGGAGCTCCGGCAGCAGCGCTCGCTGCCGCGCCGGATACGACTGCGACAACGATTCCGCGCTCATCGGCTGAAAGCCGTCGTAAACCCACGACATAGGTGAGCGCGAAAGACACCGCGATGGCGATGAGCATGCACAGCGCGAAGATGCCCCAGAACTGGAACACGATCGAGAGGATACCCGGCAGACCGCCCACGCCGATGGAGACGGCCTGAACGCCAAAACCGGTGCAGACCATCGCGGCGAGCGCAGAGCCGATCATGCCGCAGATGAGCGGAAACTTGTACTTAAGGTTTACGCCGAAGAGCGCGGGTTCGGTGACGCCCAGGTAGCAGGAGATGCACGCGGGGATATTGATCTGCTGGGCGCGCTCGTTCTTGCGCTGCAACGCGCTCATGGCGAGCACCGCAGAACCCTGTGCGATGTTGGAGAGCGCGATCATCGGCCACAAGGTCGTGTAGTTGTAGAGGCTCACCATCTGGGTATCGATGGCGTTGGTCATGTGATGCAGGCCGGTCATAACAAGCGGAGCGTACAGCAGGCCGAAAAGCGCCGCGAAGAGCACGCGCACCTCAGAGCCCAGACCCCACTGCACGGCGTTGGCGATGGCGTCACCGATCGTCCAGCCTATTGGCCCCACGACGAGGTGCGCGATGAACACGGCCGGCACGAGCGACATAAACGGCACCACAATCATGCGCACGACCTCGGGCGTGATCTTGGTGAACAGCTTCTCGAGACCCACGAGCACGAATGCAGCCATGAGCGCCGCGATAACCTGTCCCTGGTAGCCGATACCTTCGATCTGGAAGAATCCGAAGTCATAGGTGTGGGCGGCGATGTCCTCGGCCGAGGCCGCGGCAACGCTAAAGCCGTTCAACAGCTGCGGCGAGACGAGCGTGAGACCCAAGATGATACCGAGGATGGGCGTGGTACCCATCTTGCGCGCAACCGACCAGCAGATGCCCACGGGCAGCATGTGGAAGACAGCTTCGCCGATGACCCACAGGAAGTTGTACATGCCCATCCAAAACGTTGAGATGTCCGCGATGGAGAGCGTGCCGTGCTCCAGGTCGAAGGCGCCCGCGTCGTTGAAGAAGTTCACCTCGCCGATGATATTGCGAAAGCCAAGCACCAAGCCACCGCAGATGAGCGCGGGGATGAGGGGCGCGAAGATCTCGCCGAGCACGCCCATGACGCGCTGCACGGGATTCTGGTTGGCGCCCGCCGCGACCTTGGCGGCCTCCTTGGACACGCCCTCGATACCCGAAACCTTGGTGAACTCCTGGTAGAAATCGGCCACATCGTTGCCGATGATCACCTGGAACTGCCCGGCCTGCGTGAAGGTGCCTTTCACGCTCAGCAGCTCCTCAATCGCCGTGACGTTCGCCTTGCTCTCGTCAACGAGCACGAAACGCATGCGCGTCATGCAGTGCGTGACGGCAGAGATGTTCCCTTTGCCGCCTACGAGGTCAAGGAGCTTCCCTGCATCCTCCGTGTACTTTGCCATTCCTCCTCCTTCTCGCCCCGCCCGAGCAGACCTTCCACCACACCCGACAAGCCTGTCCCATGCACGGCGCTCGTTGCCCTGTCTGCGCGCTCCCAGCACCGACCGCGCTCGCAGAGCACCTTATTTGAATAAGCTAGCGATACTGTACTCAACTTATTCAAATAAGTTGAGTAGTTTGTAGCCGCTCTCCACGAACGGTTGCTTTCGAACCGCAAGCGGTAGCTTATTCAGATAAGCTGTTAATTTGATGTCAGATGGCGCCAGCGCGAAGGACGCCGGATATGATATATAGGCGCAGCGCACGGCCATCTCCGCACCGCACGACCGCTGCGCCTGCATTCATTTCTCGCCAGCTGCACACCGCGGCGCGGCCGATATCATCCGACAGGGGACGCATGAAGGCACGCTACGATTCGATTTACCGGGAGATCCGCCTACATATTGAAGAGGGAACCTACCCCTACCAAAGCTTCTTGCCTTCCGAGAGCGCGCTCACCGAAACCTTCTCCTGCTCGCATAACACCATTCGCCGCGCCCTCGCCCTGCTCAAGGAAAACGGATACGTCCAGCCCATCCACGGCAAGGGCGTGCGCGTGATCTGGCGTCCGCGCGAGCGCGCCACCTTCGAGGTGGGCGGCATCGAGAGCTTCCGCGAGACGGCGGAGCGCAATAACCTCTCCGCGCAGACGCGCGTCACCGACTTCCAAACCGTCATCGCGGACGAGAAGCTCGCCCTGCGCACCGGTCATCCCGTCGGCGCAAACCTTGTGACCGTGGAGCGCGTGCGCGTGCTCGACGGGCAGGCTCTCATCCTCGATCGCAGCTACTTCCTGGCCTCGATGGTGTCCGGCCTCACCGCACAGATTGCCGAAGGTTCCATTTACGATTACCTCGAGGGCGTGCTCGGAGTGGTGGTGAGCACCAGCAAGCGCACCATCACCGTGGAACGAGCGCTCCCCCGCGATGTCGAGCTGCTCGATATCGACGGCTTCGACTACCTGGCCGTCATGACGAGCCAGACCTTCGACAACAAGGGGCTCATGTTCGAATTCACCGAGTCGCGCCACCGTCCGGACACGTTCTGCTTCCACGATACCGCTGTGCGCAGCGCCATAAACGAGACAGGGCACTAGGCCTGCAGCGCCTGTATGCGATTCGAACAGGAGCTGTCCCCTGCTCGAGCCTCGACGTCCTCCTGAACGCGAAGACGTATCTCGTGGATAGTGTTCGAGAGCATGATTATATGCAGACCTCATGCTTGCATAAAAAGAAGGACCGCACCCCGTTTCTGCTTAATGAACCCACCTCTACAAGGTGGGTGCCCTCATCGTCCGTTCCAGCTTCCTTAACAACGAAGGATGCCTGTACTAAGCGCGACTGTGTGGGCTCCCTAAAAAAACGTGACGGTTCACCCAGTTGCTCCACGGGGTGCGGAACATCTTCATCTTAGCGTGCCAAACACCGATTACCAGTCTTGACTTATTCAATAAGCTAGTAGAAGATGGGGGTGCTATCGTGCATCGTTTGCTATCTTCCAATTGAGCAGAATATTCGCAGGTACCTCTGCATTCAGCCCTTTGCCGGGGCGGCAATCTGACGCTCTGTGCCAGGGTGCCGCCCCGGCAGGCGCATCCCGATATCTGCAGTGAACGTGGTGTTGATGCACGCCTCGTCGCGTGAGGTAAACACTTTCGGTATCATTGAGCCGATTGATAGCAGCAGCGGGAATCTGCAGCAGCTATCGCGTGGATCAGTAATCGACTCGGATGGTAGCACCTTCATGGAATCGTTCTTCCCATACCTTTGCATTGCCGGTGCCGCCTTTCTCACAACAGTTCTACTCGTCCCTCCCGTCAAAAAGCTCGCCATCAAGCTCGATGCGGTCGACTATCCTTCGAAGCGTCGCATCAATACGGTGCCCACGCCCCGTATGGGAGGGCTTGCCGTGTTTGCTGGACTCGTCGTTGCCCTGCTTGTACAGGTCTTCGGCACACGCTTCTGGGGCTGGCCTGCGGTACTGGTCTCCCATCCGAGCCTCGATATCAACTACTACCTCATCGCAATCGCATTCTGCATCATTGTGATTACCGGTGCCGTGGACGACGTGATCTCTTTGAAGCCCTGGGCGAAGCTTGGCGGACAAATCATCGCCGCCATGGTCGCCGCCGCCGGTGGTCTCACCATCGGCAGGGTCGTTAACCCGTTTGATATCGGCTACCTCGACCTGGGATGGCTCGCCTACCCTATCACTGTCATCTACCTTGTCGCCTATGCCAACATCATCAACCTCATCGATGGCCTCGACGGCCTCGCTACCGGCATCTCGGGCATCGCCTCGATTACCATGTTCGGCCTCGCCGCCCTCGCCAATCAGGGCGACGCGGCCGCGCTCTCCATCGCGACGTTCGGCGCGTGCCTTGCGTTTTTAATCTACAACTTCCACCCTGCCAGCATTTTCCTGGGAGACTCAGGCGCTCTATCTCTGGGATTCTCGCTCGGAACCGTCTCGCTGCTCTCGGTCAGCCGCACCGCAGCCCTCACCTCGCTGCTCATCCCGCTCGTCGTCGCCGGCGTACCCATCATCGATACCTTCGCCGCCATCGTGCGGCGAAAGCGCGCCCACGTGAGCATCGGCCAGGCCGACAAAGGGCACATTCAGCACCGGCTCATCCAAGAGGGGTATGACCAGCGCCAGGCGGTGCTTCTCATCTATGCATGGTGCATACTGCTTTCGCTGGGCGCTACCATCATCAACCAGGTGCGCGTCGGCCCTCGTATCGTCGTGTTCCTGATTCTCCTTGGATCATCGGCCGTCTTTGCCGTCCGCCTGCATCTGTTCGAACCGGTGCTGCGCCACCATTACAACCCCAAGACCAAACGGGACGAGATCATCATGCCTGAAGATCCCGCCTTCGTTGAAGAGGAACAGGCCGAGCGCCGCGAGCGCGCGATGCACCGCGAAGAACGCCGCGGGAACCTCGATCGCCTCGGGAGCCAACTGCACGACGCCATCCCTCCGAAGTCGAAAAAGAAGTAAGATAACGCGGTACAACATAGCAAGGTGCGCGCGGAGCCCATCGCCTGCACGCACGCGGTGTCCCACCTCTGGCAACTGCCGCGTAGAGACCGCAGCATGCACACCATACGAACCGAAAGGTACACCATGCCCAACGATCGCAGCTACGAAACCGCCCTCAAGCGAAGCGAAGAAATCTCTGCAGACCTCAGCAGGCATCCCGCGCAGTACACGATGCTCACCGGCGACCGCCCCACCGGACGCCTGCACCTTGGCCACTACTTCGGTACGATCAAGGGACGCGTCGAGCTGCAGGACATGGGCGTCAACACGAATATCCTCATCGCCGATTACCAGGTCATCACCGATCGCGATACCACTGAGCACATCCAGGACAACGTGTACAACATGGTCATGGACTACCTGGCGTGCGGCATCGACCCGAGCAAGACCATGATCTACGCACACTCCGCCGTACCCGCCTGCAATCAGCTCCTGCTGCCCTTCCTCAGCCTGGTTTCCGAGGCCGAGCTGCAACGCAACCCAACGGTCAAGGCCGAGATGGAGGCAAGCGGCCACGAGCTCACGGGACTTTTGCTCACCTACCCGGTGCACCAGGCTTGCGACATCCTCTTCTGCAAGGGCAATGTGGTGCCCGTCGGGCGCGATCAGCTGCCGCACATCGAGCTCACGCGTCTCATCGCGCGGCGCTTCAACAACCGCTACGGGGCGATATTCCCCGAGGTCGACGCTTTGCTCTCATCCACGCCGCTGCTCCCTGGCCTCGATGGGCGCAAGATGAGCAAGAGCTACGGCAACGCCATCTCGATCTCGATGACCGAGGAAGAGACCGCCAAGCGCATCAAGAAGAGCCAGACCGATTCCGAGCGCATGATAACCTTCGACCCCGATAATCGCCCCGGGGTCTCTGGCTTGCTCTCGACTGCCGCCATCTGCACCGACCGCTCAGAGGTCGAGATCGCCGAGGAGATCGGCATGGGCGGATCCGGCCAACTCAAGGCATACGTGACCGATGCGGTAAACACGTACTTCGCCCCCATCCGCGAGCGCCGGCGCGCCTTCGAGCAAGATCTTGACTACGTCAAGGACGTGCTGCACGAGGGGAACCGCCGCGCCAACGAGATCGCCGAAGAGACGCTGGCGCAAGTACGCGAGGCCATGGGCATGGTGTATTAGGGGCAGTGCCGACAGGAAGCTTACGCAGAAGCGAGCATGGAGCCTGCACGGGCACAATGATTGCATAGTGCTTTCAAGATGCATGCGATGCATGCATTACGTGCGCTTGCAGATGAACACGAAGGGGCTGGATGATGTACAAGCTCATTGCGTCCGACATGGACGAGACCTTTCTCGATGGCGCGCACCACATCCCAGCGCCGAACATCGCGGCACTGAAGCGCCTCCGCGAGCTCGGCATACACTTTGTCCCCTGCTCGGGACGTCCCTATCGCTCCATCGTCAACAACTTCGCCCGCATCGACCAGAGCCTTATGGAGGGTTCCTACATCATTTCCTACAACGGTGGATTCATCAATCGCTACGGAGATCCCACGCCGTTCGTGACCACGTCCATGGATCGCGCGTCGCTCGAAGCGGTGTACCAGTATGCCGTTGACCATCGCCAAGCCGTGCACGTCTACGCGGCGGACGGCACGGTGTTCACGCAATTCCTTCCACCCGAAGAGCAGCGCTATATCACTGGGCTCAATGGGGTCGTTGCGGTTGGCGACCATGTGCACGATCTGCGCTTTGCCGATGACAAAGAGCTGGCGAAGATCCTCCTCATGGACACCGATATGACGCGGTGTCGGCAAATGGGCGAAGAGCTCGCGCAGGTACTTGACCCCAGCAAGGTGGCGATCACCTATTCCTCCAATCGATACGTCGAGTTCATGCCAGCAGGCATGAACAAGGGCGTCGGTCTACGTCGTCTGGCGGACATGCTCGGCATCGATTATGCCGACACCATCGGGTTCGGGGATGCGGCGAACGATATCGAGATGCTTCAGGCGGCAGGCATGGGCGTGGGCGTGGCGAACGTCAGCGACGATGCGCGCCCCTACTGCGACCTGGTGCTTTCGAAAACGGGTGGAGAAGGCGCCCTGCCCGAACTCGTCGAGCGGGTCATCGAGCCAGAACATTGCCCAGCATCTGCGTAACGCTGCGAGGCATCGATCCCGTGACGCAAGGTCGAAGCGTATAGCGGAACCGCTCATCGGCATGCGCCAGAATCTAGACAACCGCATGCCGGCCGCCGGCACGCCTCATGCGCTTCGAGCTATCGCGATACAGAAGGAACCCCGCGACCTGAAATAGGCGCGGGGTTCCTTCTGAAGTACCGATGATCGCACAGAGGGGAGGGATGCGATTCATTCGCAACCGGAAGGTTTTTTCATCGCCTGTACCTGTCCGGCTGTTGAGTTAACTATAGGAAACTTACTACGAACCGTCTAGAGCTCGCTCCGCTCTCCATGATTCCACCATAAGTTAGAATCAGTTTACTCTGAGCGACACGCACCATGATGCATGGGTGGTTCGGGCGCGTGCACAGCGGACGTGCATAACGGAATCCTTCCCACTTCCCTTTTTCAGCGCTGGCAATTCGCCGGCATCTAATCCATAGGCGCGCGGGCGCACAAACGAGGCGAAGCGAGACGCGGTACGAACCGCTCAAATCCATGGACGTACGGCCGCGCAGCAACCTGCTATTCAAGTCCTGCCGGCCAGCGGCTGACGGAGAGGTCGACATGGTCGTCGTCGGCAAACGCCACGCCCTCGCCTTCAAGCATCTGGCGCTGTACTCCTGCACCCCCGAACGCGAACCCCTCCGCCAGGCGCCCGTCCGCAAACACCACGCGGTGACATGGAATCACACCGGGCCGGGGGTTGCTATGCAGCGCAAAGCCCACATAGCGCGCCTTTCGCGGCTCACCCACCAGTTTGGCGATCTGACCATAGGTGGCAACCATGCCTTCGGGAATCTGCCCGACTATCTCGTAGACGCGTTCAAAGAACCCCGCGCGATCCACCCTTGTCCACCCCTCACTCCGAACAGCGCGAACTCCGACGCGCAGCCCCGACACAAGTCCAGCTATGCGATGACCACCTCGGGCTCGTCTGCCGTCACCAGCGCCGTCACCTTGATGGTAGCACCGAGATAGCGCGCGATAAGCGCCGCAAGCTCGTCGATGGCCGCCCGGCAATCTGCCGCGCGCTCAGGCTCCACGCACTCAATGACCAGAAACGCGTTCCTCGAGGCGTCGGTCAGCGCCGTGCGTGCACCGTCGCGCCAGTTCATGCACCGGCATACCGCGCCCGCGTCATCACGATAGCAGAGCTCACCCGGCAGCGTGGGGTCTTCGTGCTCGTCCTGGCCAAGAGGCACGAACGGATCGCCGCCCGCGGTGACGCCAAGCCGGAGATCCCCCGCAAAGGACTCGATGTCCTCACCGCCCACGGGCAGCGCGTACTTGAGCGAAACGGCGTTGTAGATATCGACCGCAGGCGCGATGCTTCCCACTGGGTTGCCCTTAAGCACGCGTTTAAGCAGGTTTTCGATGGAGCAGCGGGCGCCTTTCTTGGTTTTGAACGCGCGATACGCCTGGCGCCACGCCTTAACCGAAGCATTCTCGGAAATGACGTCGCTTGTGAGATGACGCTCAGCGAGCACGTTGGCGCGGGCAAGCAGCGCGGCGATCTCGGCAACGTCTTCTGCAGCGACCTCGTCCGTCGGCTTCATCCTCTCAGCAACCGCAACACCAATGGACGCATGAGGGAACAACTTCCAAAACGAGTCCTCGGCAATGAATTTCTTCACGGCTCTCTCCTCTCGGTAATAGCACCGGTCACTCAAACTGGCACCGCAGGCGCCGGCCGAACTGCCAAAACACGGATAACGCAGGCGTGCAGCGAAACCGTCTAGACCAGAGCCCGGCCGCACCACACCTTTTAACAAGAGCGCGCACCCGCCGACCACCTTCTTCAAGCCCTACGGTGCCGGCGCGTACGCGCTCTGCGTTGTCTCATCCGGGGACGAGACGATGTTATGTCGAAAGCTCTAGGACGCACCGAAGGAAGCGGATGACACCTTTAGGCGCGCCCCGAGCGGTGCGTTAGCGTTGTTGAGTCATGCTTGCAAGGTCAACGCCCGGGTAACGCTTCTCGAAGTTCTCCCGGAACTTCTGGGCGAGCTCGGCAGAAGCCGTGTCATATGCCGCCTTGTCCTCCCAGGTCTCGCGTGGGTCGAGCAGCTCGCGCGGCACGCCCGGGCAATCGTTCGGCACATCGACGTCGAACACATCGTTGTGCTTGTAGCCCGCGACGTCGATCGAGCCGTCCTGCGCGGCCTTCACGAGCGCGCGCGTATGATAGAGCGCGATGCGATGACCCACGCCATACGGGCCTCCCGTCCAGCCCGTGTTCACCAGGTAGACGCGCGTGTCGTTTTGAGTGATCTTCTCGCCCAGCAAATACGCGTAGACCATGTGATCGAGCGGCATGAAGGGCTCGCCGAAAAGCGCCGAGAACGTGGGCTGCGGCTCCTTGACGCCCAGCTCCGTGCCCGCGACCTTGGCAGTATAACCCGTGAGGAAATGGAACATGGCCTGCTCGCGGTTCAGGCGCGAGATAGGCGGCAACACGCCATAGGCATCCGCCGTGAGGAAGAGCACCACGCTCGGAACCTCGCCCGTGCCCGACTCGACCACGCGCTCGATATGTGAGAGCGGATATGCAGCACGACCGTTCTCGGTGATGGAGCTGTCCGAGTAGATGGCCGCGCGCGTCTTGCGGTCGAGCATCACGTTCTCAGACACGCTGCCAAAGCGAATGGCGTCAAAGATGTCTGGTTCGCGCTCGCGCGTGAGGTCGATGGTCTTAGCGTAACAGCCGCCCTCGATGTTGAAGACGCCGCGCGGGCTCCAGCCATGCTCGTCATCGCCGATGAGCAGACGGTTCGGGTCGGCCGAAAGCGTCGTCTTGCCCGTACCGGAAAGGCCGAAGAGAATGCAGGTCTTGCCCGTTTCGGGATCGACGTTCGCGGAGCAGTGCATGGGGAGCACGCCGTCCTCGATGGGAAGGATGTAGTTCATCATCGTGAAGACGGCCTTCTTGATCTCGCCGCAATACCCGGTACCAGCGACGACGATGCTCTTGTCGTTCATATCGAGGATGACGGCCGCGGGCTCCACGCCGTCGCGGTCGCGCGAGCACACATACGAGGGAGCCGCGAGGACCATGATGTCGGGGCGACCGAACACCTCGAGCTCATCGCGCGAGGGGCGGACGAGCATGTTTTGGATGAACAGCGCCTGATGCGCGCGCTCGCAGACCACCATGACCTTGCGCGCGTACTGACGGTCGGCGCCCGCATAGCCACGGATCACAAATAGATGGCGGCGCTGGGACATGTAGCGCGCCACGTTCTTGCGTACGCGCTTATAGGTTGCTTCGTCGATGGGACGATTGCTCTTGCTCGACCAGTTCACCTGCTCGTCAGCCTCACCGGCGTCCACGATGTAGCGGTTCTCGGGACTCCGACCGGTGAATGCACCGGTCGAGACGGAAAGCGAACCCGTCGATGTGAGATACGCCTCGTGGTGAGAAATAGAGTGCTCGATGAGCTTTGCCGAACTCCAATCCACGTGCACGCGATCGAAATCGCAGTTGATTCCATTTTCCAGCAATATCGTCTCGATCATTCGCTCCACCTTTCCTACCATAGGTGCATGACCCCCTTGAGCGTCGGGGCGCCACGCATTCCGCACCGATCATGTGCCTTTCCACACCTATCGCTCATGAACAGCCGAAACTGATTATAATAAACGTTCATACCCATCGCCATGGTAGCTCAACAAGACATACTGTCCCGACTGAGGATTAATTGTGCCCGTAAACCCTCTTGACATCCTTCGACGTAAGCGCAACGAACGGCGTGGAACGCCGGCAGCACGGCCTTCGGCGCGCGGCGCCACGCAGCGCGCCGGCACGTCGAGCCGACACATGCGCAAGCAGCCCTTCCTCGGGCGTTTGGTGAACGAATGGTGGACGCGCCTGCTGAAGTCAATCTACCAGGGATCGCTCAGCGAGCAGGAGGAGCAGTACGAGTCGCATAGCACCTCGCGCGACTATGTGTGGAACACGATCGGCACGAGCGTCTGGGGGCTATCGCTCCCCATCCTTTCGATCGTCGCCACGCAGCTCGTCGGCACGGAGCAGGCGGGTATGTTCTCCATGGCATTCTCGACCGGTATGCTGCTGATGTATGCCGCGAACTACGGCGTGCGCAACTTCCAAGTATCTGACATCGACGAGACGCATGCGTTTTCGTCCTACCAGATTCAGCGCTGGATCTCCACGCTCATGGCGCTCGTCCTAGGCATCCTGTACTGCACGATTCGCGACTACCAGCCCTTTATGGCGACCATTTGCGCAGGGGTCTATCTCTTCAAGCTCATCGACGGGTTCTCGGACGTCTGCGAAGGGCGCTTGCAGCAGGCCGACAAGCTCTACCTGGCAGGCATCTCGCAGACCATTCGCTCGGCGGCCGTGTTCTTGGCGTTCTCGGTATTGCTGCTCGTTACGCGCAACATCGCGGTCGCGTCGGTGGGCATGGGCATCGCCGCGGTCGCGTCGCTGCTATTCGTCACGCTCCCGCTCGCCCTGCTCGAAACCGAAAAGTCGCGGCGATGGCGATTCGAGGAGGTCGCGGATCTCTTCCGCCAATGCTTCCCGCTCTTCGCCGCGCTCTTCCTTTTCAACCTCATCGAGACCATGCCCAAGCTCGTCATGGAGGGCGCGCTCGCCTACGAGAACCAGCTCTACTTCAACGCGTTGTACTTCCCTTCGCAAGGCATCCAGATCATCATCGGCTTCATCTACAAGCCTCAGCTCGTTCGCCTGACGAGCATCTGGATGAACCCGCGCAAGCGGCGCCGCTTCGACCTCATCATCCTCGCGGTCATGGCGGTTATCGTAGGCGTGACGGTCGCGGCGGGTGTTCTCATGGCGGGCATCGGCATTCGCGTGATGAGCTTCATGTATGGCGTCGATTTCGAGCAGTTCCGGCTTCTCTGCTACCTCATGGTCATTGCCGGCGGTGTGATCGCGGCAATCGACTTCCTCTACGCCATCGTCACGGTTCTGCGCCGCCAGGGCTCGGTCATGCGGCTCTACCTCATCGCATTCGTCGCGGTCACCGTGCTTTCGGTCGTGCTGGTTAATCTCGTGGGTCTTGAGGGCGCCGTCGTGAGCTACCTCGCATCGATGGTCCTGCTTTTGGTGCTGCTCATCTGGGAGTACTACCGGATTCGCCTCGATATTCGCCGCGAGCGCAACCCGTTTCTATAAGCGCCTCCCCCGCGTTGGCCGTCACATCCAAACGAACCAGCGCGTGCGAACCGGCGCATATCCGAGCGGAAATCGGAACATGCAGGCATGGCCGCTGCGCCGGGGTGCAGGCGCATCCTAGGCATAACCCTAGGCATAAGGGCGGCAGCCGCGCGCAGCTAGCCGTGAAGGAGCGGGGCGCCGCTATTCGCCGTCCTTGATCGCGGCATACCAGGTCGCGCCGTCGTCGAGGCGCACCATACCGACCCGGCCGCGCGGCGTACCCGCGGCAGCGGAGCAATCGATGTCGATCCTGTCGGCTACGCCACCGGTCGCCGCGCAGGCACCAACCGGCACCACCATGCCGCGACCCTCTTCGTCAACGCATTCGCCTGCCGCTTCGCCCGCATAGCATGCGAGCGCGATCGAGGGCGTGTGCCCGGCAACTACAACAGGGCCGGTGCCGTCGGCGCCCACAAGCCCCGTCGGCGCACCCCAAAACTCCTCGCGCGTCCACAACAGTACCTCGGGGTCCTGGCTCGAAAGCATGTCCAGCAACTGCTCGCGCGACGCCTGCGCCGCACCCAATCCGCCCGCCGCATCGATTCCCGCCGTCGCGAGGTATGCGCGCGCCTCCATGGCGTCGATGCCCGCATGGACGAGGATGTAGCGGCGACTCGGCGTGTCGACCACCGCAAAGAGCGGCAGCGCCTTCATCCAATCGAGAAGCTCGACGTATTCATCGCGCTCGAGCTTGTCCAGGCCGGTCGCTGTTGCGAACCCCCCGTTCAGCGCCCAGGTGAAGCTATCCATCTCACCGGTATCGAGCAGCACGTCGAGCAGCATCCGCTCATGGTTTCCCATAAGGACATGAGCGTTTGGCAGCGCGCGAATGCGCCTCATAACATCTACTGGCTCAGGGCCGCGATCGATCATGTCGCCCAGCACATAGAGCTCGTCGTCATCGGCCGGAGACGCTATGGAGAGCACCTCATCGAGTGCTCGCACATGACCATGAATATCGCTCACCACGTAAATCGCCATCGGACGCCTCCGTGCCCTCAACAAGCTTTTCTGTATTTTAGCCGATTGCGCGACACGAGAGGGAAAACGGAGATACGGGCGACGGGCGGACGGCGCCCGCCTGCAGAGCACCAGTCATCTGCCGTACACCATCTGCGACCACGCCACAGCGGCCCCCGCGATGCGCCGCCGCGCACCAACCGTCTTCTGCACGCCATAACCCGAGTGTTTCACTCGGATTAACTGACTCGCGCCCACCCCGTGCACAGGGGCATATGCTAGAGTATCCGAATCGCTTGTCGTCGTACCCAAGGAGTGCTCATGGCGCGCGTGCATAACTTTTCTGCTGGCCCCGCCGCGCTTCCCGAGGCAGTGCTCGCCGAAACCGCTCGCGAGATGCTCGATTACCACGGATGCGGCATGTCCGTGCTCGAGATGAGCCATCGCTCTGCCCAATTCGACGAGATCATCTCCGATGCCGAGGCCACGCTTCGACGGCTCATCGGCATTCCCAGCAGCTACCGCGTGCTCTTTCTTCAGGGCGGCGCCACGCTGCAGTTCGCCGGAATCCCCTTGAACCTCATGCGCGGCGGCCGCGCCGGATACGTCGTCTCGGGCAACTTCGCACGGCTTGCCTGGCGCGAGGCGCAAAAATACGGCGAGGCGGAGGTGCTTGCGTCAAGCGAAGACACGTCGTTCGACCGCATCCCCGACCTGGCTCCCGTACGCGCCCGGGCACGCGCGGGCGACCTTGACTATGTGTACATCTGCCAGAACAACACGATCTTTGGCACCATGTACCATGAGCTTCCCGACTGCGGCGACACACCGCTCGTCGCCGATGTGTCGAGCTGCTTCCTCTCGCTGCCGCTCGATATCGAGCGCTATGGAGCCATCTTTGCGGGCGCGCAGAAAAACGCGGGGCCTGCGGGCGTCACCATCGTGATCGTGCGCGAAGGCTTAATCGGCGAGAAGCCTGCGTGCTCGTGCTGCCCGTCCTATATGGCATATCGTACGCAGTCTGATAAGGAATCGATGCTGAACACGCCTAACACCTTCGGCATCTACCTCTGCGGGAAGGTGTTTCGGTGGGTCGAGCAACAAGGTGGGCTCGAGGCCATGGAGGCGCAAAACCGCGAGAAGGCCGACCTGCTCTACAGCGCGATCGACCGCAGCCGCGTGTTTCGCCCCACTGCCCAGAAGTCATCGCGCTCGCTTGCAAACGTCACGTTCCGCTGCGCCACACCCGAGCTCGACGACGCGTTCATCGCCGGTGCCCGCCAGCAGGGCATCGAGGGCATCAAGGGGCATCGCCTGGTTGGCGGCATGCGCGCAAGCATATACAACGCGGTGAGCCTGGATGCGGTCAAAGCCCTGGTATCATACATGGAGGCATTTGAGGCAGAGGTCGCATAGCCGGGGCATCGAACCAACGTTGCAATACCGATCATCCATGCAGGCATGAGGCGCATGGGCCGCGCGGATTTGCGCAACGAGCCGAAGTTCGCGCGCGAAAGCAGGGCAGCGCCGCGCCCGTGCCGAAGGGGGTAAACAATGCGCAAGATCAAGATCATCGACGACATCACGAGCAATGGCCACGTCACGTTCGGTGACGGCTACCAATTCACCGGCGACGCCGCCGAAGCCGACGCCATCCTCATGCGCTCGACCGACTTGCACGGCTATGAGCTACCCGAAAGCATCCGCGCCATCGCTCGCTGCGGTGCCGGCGTGAACAACATCCCCATCGACGAATACGCCAAGCACGGCGTGGTGGTGTTTAACTCGCCGGGCGCAAACGCCAACGCGGTGAAGGAGATCGTCCTCGCCATGATGGTGCTCTCGAGCCGCGGCGTGGTGCAGTCGATGGAATGGGTGCGGCAGAACGCCGACGACCCCGACATTCTGACCCATGCCGAAAAAGCGAAGAAGGCGTTCGTGGGCCATGAACTCAACGGCAAGCGCGTCGGCGTCATCGGGCTGGGAAACGTGGGATCAAAGGTCGCCAACGCATGCGTGCATCTGGGCATGAACGTCTATGGATATGACCCCTTCATCTCCGTTGAGCACGCGTGGGAGCTCTCGCGCGACGTCCAGCGCGTCGGCACGCTCGAGGACCTGTGCCGGGGATGCGACTACCTTACGCTGCATGTCCCCTCGAAGGCGGATACGGTGCGCATGGTCGGCGCAGAACAGCTCGCGCTGCTTGCCCCGGGCGCGGTCCTCATCAACTTCGCGCGCGAGACCATCGTCGATGAAGACGCCGTGAACACCGCGTTGCACGAGGGCAGGCTTTCGTGGTTCTCGACCGACTTCGCCACACCTAAGACGGTGCTCATGCCCAACACGTTCATCACCACACACTCCGGCGCCGGCACCACCGAGGCGGAGGCGAACTGCGCCGACATGGCCATCTCCGAGCTCAAAGATTACCTGGAGAACGGCAACATCGCCCACTCGGTGAACTATCCCAGCTGCTCGATGGGCAAAGCGCGCGCAGCGAGCCGCATCGCCTGCCTGCATGCGAACGTGCCGAACATGATCGGTCAGATCACCGCGATCCTCGCGCGGGACAACGCGAACGTGCAGCGCATGGTCAACGAAAGCGCGGGCGAGAATGCCTACACCATGTTCGATACCGACGAGCATCTGGAGAGCTCGACCATAGAAGCGCTGAAACGAATTTCCTCCATGTACCGCGTTCGAGTCATCAAGTAGGCGCGGCGCGCGGTCTGCCGCGCGGCGCGCGGCGGCGAGCAGCACGGTGATGCGGCAGTCTGCGCGACAACGCGGCATAATAGGGAAGCAAACAAATAGAAGCTATGCGGGCACCCCCCCGCCGATAGTCAGGAGCCCTCATGAACGTGTTGCCATTCGCCTGCACCCGGCCGGCGCAAGCAGTAGCCGGAGAGGTTGCCGCCCTGCCCTACGACGTGTTCGACCGCGCCGAGGCTGCTGCGTACGTCGCGAAGCACCCCAAGTCGTTTCTCGCCATCGACAGACCCGAGACGCAGTTCCCGCCTGAGCAGGATATGTACGCGCCCGAGGTGTATGCGCGCGCGACCGAGCTGTTGCAGGAGCGCATCGCCGACGGCACGTACCTCTACGACCGAGACCTTTGCTACTACCTCTACGAACTCGAGAGCGGCGGCCATAAGCAGACGGGCATCGTCGCCGCCTGCTCGATAGACGACTTCGAGCGCAATGTCATCAAGCGCCATGAGCTCACGCGCGCCGATAAGGAGCGTGACCGCATCGAGCACATACGGGCGCTGGGCTACCAGACCGGCCCCATCTTCCTCGCGTATCGCGACGACGCCGTGCTTTCCACGATCGTCGATGCCGCTAGGACCGCGACGCCGCTCTACCAATTCCAAGACGAAGACGGCGTGCGGCAGACGGTCTGGCGCATCCACCGAACGGAATCGGTCGAGGCGATCCGTGCGATGCTCGGCCGCATGCCCTGCGCGTACATTGCGGATGGGCACCATCGCGCGGCATCGGCGGTGAAGGTCGCGCGCGCCATGCGCGAAGAGGCGCAGCGGGCTGGCACCTACACGGGCAACGAGCCGTTCAACTACGTCCTTTCGGTGCTCTTCCCGGCAAGCCAGCTCACCATCTTGCCCTATAACCGCGTCGTGCTCGACCGGGGCGGGCTTAGCGCCGATGAACTCATCGGGCGCATCGAGGATATGGGATTCACGGCACATCGTGC
Source organism: uncultured Enorma sp. (assembly GCA_964624825.1). Taxonomy (GTDB): domain Bacteria; phylum Actinomycetota; class Coriobacteriia; order Coriobacteriales; family Coriobacteriaceae; genus Enorma. Next base: position 68,165 of record CAZUYD010000005.1, read on the forward strand.
CGACGCTCCCGTTGACCCTGAGCATCCGGGCACCTTTGGCATGTACTGCGCTGGCTCGTGGTTCTCGCTGACGATACGCGCGGAGCTTATGCAGGCGAGGATGGCCGACCCTGTTGCCGCCCTCGACGCCTCAACCCTGCAGGACTGCATTCTCTCCCCCATCCTCGACATCACCGACCCGCGACACGATCCGCGCATTGCGTTCGTGGGAGGCATTCGAGGAACGGATGAGCTCGAGCAGCGCGCCGGCGATGCGGGGCTTGCGTTCACACTCCATGCGACAACCATCGACCAGCTCATGACGGTAGCCGACGCCGACCTGCTGATGCCGCCCAAATCGACCTGGTTCGAGCCAAAGCTTAGAAGCGGTATCTTCCTGCACCGCATCGCATAAATAGCGATGCTCCGGATGGTGGTCCAACACCAGGCGCTAGATCACCATCGCAACGAAGCCGCAGATAATCGCGATGACGTAGAGCATGCAAAGGATGACGATGTTCTCGCGGGCGCTTCGGTTGGTGCGAAACAGCACCAAAAAGCCCGCGCCGGCACCTGCGAGCGTCCCGGCGAACATCGCGCCCAGCGAGAGCATCCCTTCCAGATAGAGCTGCGTGACCACCACGCTCGCCGCGCAATTGGGAATGAGCCCCACGAGCGCCGCGGCAAAGATGGCAAGCACCTCGTTGCTGCGAAGAAACGCCTCGAGCGCCGGCTCGCCCACGGTCTCGAGCAGCGCCACAAGCACCAGCGTTATGAGGTAGATGAACACAGACACCTGAACCGTGTGGACGAACGCGCTTTTCACAATCGGCAACACCGTCGTGGCGGTGACACCATGCGCATGGGTGTGGTCGTGGCCGTGAGCGTGATCATTGGGGTCGAGTGCGGCTTTCGAGGCGGCGTCGCGCTGAGAGCCGTGAGCGAAATCGTGTCCACGGCGAACCAGCATGGCGTCATCGCACCCGCAATGGTCGCGCGCGCACAGGCGATGGATATGGTCAAGGCCCTCGCCCGCCTCGGCAAGCTCGTCAATCAAGTCGGGCTCATCTTCAAGCGAAGACCCAGCAGCCCCCGTCGGCGCGGCGCCACCTGCACTCGCCGTGCCGAGCACGCGCCTTTGCAGCATCGTGCGCACGCGCGCATTGCGACGAAGCATCGCAAGCAGGGCATCAATGCCCAAGCCCGCCACCGCAGCGATTGCCGCCTTGAGACCAAGCACCTGCACGAGAAAGCCCGCATCGACGCGCTCGGCAACCAGCAGCGGAAGCATCTCATCCGAAGTCGAGAGGAACACGGCCACGAGCGTGCCCAGTGTCACCACCCGTCCTGCATAGAGCGTGGCCGCCATGGCCGAAAACCCGCACTGAGGCACCACCCCCAGCAGCGCGCCCACCACCGGGCCCGCCGCGCCCGCGCGCTTCACCGCCGCATTGACCCGCTCCCCCGCCATGTGCTCAAGTACCTCGAGCACCAAATACGTGAGAAACAAAAACGGAACGAGAGGCAGTGCGTCTTCAAACGCGTGCTCCATGACATGTGCACTGAAATCCACGTGAACTCGACCCTCAAAAACGGATAGTCTCGATACGGATTATGGTTGTGAAAGGTTTCTACCCTTCCTCGATCATGGCGTATCCATGATACGAATGCGGTATTGTAGCCAATCAAGTTGCACATATCAAACAATCTGCGCACCCGCACGCGCGTGCGCTGCAGCGCCACAAAGGGGGACAATCGTGAAGGTGCAGGACGCACTCGAATACGCAAACTCGTTCTATATGCCCGAGCTGATCTTTGGAAGCGGGTACGAGGTTATGGAGTCTGAGCGCATTACGAGCGAAGACGCCATAAAGACCTTGGCGACCGAATGGGAAGCCGCCGAGAATCCGAGCTTTGGGTTCGATCTCGTGCGCGAGCTCGCAGACCGCAACCGACCGCTTTGCGACGCAATCGGTGCGGCGCGTCTGCGCAACCTCTCAAGCACCATGCTGTCCCGCAGCCTGTCCGATGACGATACCTGCGCCGGCATCGCGAAGATGCAAGGGCGCACCGCCGCATCCGTGGCGCGCGAGGTGCGCGGAGACCGCGACGCGTTCGCCGTGGCGTACGTGCGCAAGCCCATCAAGGGCACGGTGCTCGGCATCGATATCGAAACCACCGGCACCGCTCCCGAGCGTGGATACATCATCAATGTGGGGTGGGAGCTCATGAGCCTCACCTCCGATGCCGAGCCGTATGACGGCGAGTCGCATTTCTTCGGCATTCCCGCCGACCCATATGCCACCGATGGGGTGCCGCTCGAGAATATCCACCATATTTCCTGGTCGGATATTGAAGGCAAGACGCCCTTCCGCGAGGACAAGTCGGTTCAGAAGACGCTGCTCAAGCTCATGAAGCGCCATCCCATCATGGCGCACAACGCCGCGTTCGAGGACTCCTGGTTCAAGCTGCACCTCGATGGATATGTCGAGGCACGCCGCGCAGGCAAGATCGTCGTCATCGACTCGCGCGATATCTGCCGTCGCCTTGATGGCGAGGTCGCTTCACTGCCGCGCGAATCATCGCCGGCAAGCCTTGAGAACTGGGCCCGTCGGCGCGGCACGCTCGCCGCAAGCGAGGATGAGCGCCACCTTGGCCTCGACGATACCGACCTTATGCTCCGCACCGTCCAGGCCGAGCTCAACCGGAAGGGGATGTTCGCGCAATAGGGCTCACGGCGGGAGGCGGCACCCGGCTCTTCCGTACGCATCGCTCCCTCGGCCGTCAACGTGCTATTCTAAAGCCCGGCAACCATACGGAGGAGCGTTGATATATGGAAGGGCACACCGCGCAGGCCGCTGCGCCCGTATTCGAGTTCACCGCGCACATTCGCTACAGCGAGACCGACCACGCCGGCAAGCTCACGCTACCGGCGCTCATCAACTACTTCCAAGACTGCAGCACGTTTCAGTCTGAAGCGGTGGGCGCGGGCATGGCATGGCTCAAGGCTCAGCAGAAAGGATGGGTGCTCACCCACTGGCAGATCGTCGTCGACCGCTATCCCGCGCTCGCCGAAGTCGTGACCATAGGCACCTTTGCAAGCGCGTTCAAAGGGGTCGGCGCGACGCGGTTCTTCTACCTGCGCGATGCGGACGGCGCGCTCATCGCGCGGGCGCGCTCGGTATGGGCATTCATGGACTTCGCGAAAGGCCGCCCCGTCCGCCCCGAGGCGGAGCAGATCGCTCCATATGGCATGCACGAAGCACTCGATATGCCTGCCGAGGAACGGCACGTCAGGGTTCCTGATGTCTGCGACCCCTGCGCACCCATCGTGGTGCGTCGCGACCAGATTGACACCAACGAGCACGTCAACAACTGCCAGTACGTCCAGATGGCGCTTGAGCAGCTCGAATGTGAAACCGCGCCCACGCAGACCCGCGTCGACTACAAGCACGCCGCCGTTCTTGGCGACACCATCTACCCGGCGCTGGCGCGCGAGGACAGCCGAGTGGTCGTCTCGCTCAACACCGACGACGGCCGACCCTATGCGGTCATCGAGTTCAGCTAGGAGGCGCTGCATGATCGAAACCCTCATTCTTGTTCGCCACGGTATCGCCGAGCCGGCAGGGGGCGCCGTGCCCGATGCGCTGCGCTCCCTCACCGATAGCGGCCGCGCCGCACTTGCCGCCGACGCTGGATTCGCGCGCACCTTTGCGCTGCTTTCCCGCGAGGAGCGCCGAAACGCGACGGTGTGGGCGAGCACCGCGCTGCGCGCCCAGCAAACCGCCCAGACCATCGTGGATGTGATCGGCGAGCGACCGATCATCGAGAAGGGCTACCTCTTCGACCAAGACGAGGCAGCGTTCATCGACGACCTCGGCCGCGCGGATGCGTCGTGCCTCATCGCGGTGGGTCATATTCCCTGCATGAATCGCATGGTAGAGTACCTGGCCGGCAAGAACCTGGCATTCACCCCGGGTGCCGCCGCGTGCCTGCACTTGAATGATACGCTTGACCCTTACAGAGCCAGCTTGGCGTGGTTTGTTGAGGGACCAACCGGGCAGCAGGCATAGCCGCCCCGCACGGCAGAAGCACGCGCGCAGCGCTCGCCGAGCATTGCCTGCGATACGGGAAACGCGGCTGCACCGCCCGTATCCGTCAGGCGCCAATCGCTTGGAAGAACGCTTGGGCTACCCGTGTCACATCGCGCCATCCGCATCTACATGCGCCCGACTGCGATAAGCGATGCGGCCATACCATCCACACCGCCCGCATTCGCCCGCGCTCTCCCGAACCAACCAGATGACAAGCCAGATGCTGATCGCGCAGAGGCATCGGTTCCGCGCAACCATACCTGAGCGCACGCCAAACAGATGCTGCTCCCCATTTGGGCGAGAACCCCGTGCATCGCAGCGGAGCCCCTCCCCTTGTACGTGCGCAATCAAATCCTCTCCGGTTCGCCGCTGGTTGATTTTGCCGCTCATCTCAAATTAGTCTATATTCATATTGACATATGAATATACGCTCATATAATCAAAGATGAATAGCTTCTGCAAGCGCCAGAGAGGGGGATACGATGGACGAGGCACCTCGAAAATCCGAAAAGCCACAGCACGACGAGCACATGACGCCAGGAATCGTCGCAGCGAGCGCGCCAGAAGAGATGCCCGACGAGGAGCTGCTGTACGAACTTGCCGACCTCTTCAAAATCTTCAGCGATACCACGCGCATCAAGATTCTCTACGCGCTCATGGGACGCGAGCTGTGCGTCGCCGATATCGCCGAGGCGGTCGAGACCTCGCAAAGCGCGGTGTCGCACCAGCTGCGTATCTTGAAGCAATCGCGCCTGGTGAAGTTCAGGCGCGACGGGCGAAACATCAACTACTCGCTCGCCGACGACCATGTGTACACCATGCTCAACCAGGGCATGAGCCACATCTGTGAGTAACCGCGACGCACCATGTGCCCGCGTCGCCCCGTGCGGGGTCGCTGAAGCAGCCCCGCAATCGCAACCGCAGGCACGACGCCTGCCGAACCGATAGGAGCCATCATGCGTAAATCATTCAAACTCGACGAGATCGACTGCGCCAACTGCGCACAAAAGCTTGAAGACGCGATCTGCAAGCTCGAAGGCGTGGAGAAGGCAAGCGTCAACTTCTTGACTCAGAAGCTCACGCTGACCGCAGCCGACGACGTTTTCAGCGATGTGCTCGACCGCGTCGTCAAGCTGACAGCCGATATCGAGCCCGAGTGCGAGATCCTGCGCTAGGCACGCAAGCACACAGAAAGCAACCCCGCGCTACAGGGACGCGCCTTGTGCGCCGAGCGCATCTACCCGTCACGCAAAAGCCCTTCTGCAGCGCGCGCTGTGGAAGGGCGCTCAACCGGAACCCACAGAACCGTTTGAGAACCTCTGTATACTCCGAGCGAGGGATCCATCTTGAACAAGAAACAAATACGGTGGCGCAACCGCATCATCGGGGCGATCGCGCTGTTTGCGGTCATTATGGTCATCGACAAAAGCGGTGTTCTGAGCGCACTCTTCGATTCGGTCGATGTCTACGTCGCCTTCGTGCTCTATCTCATCCCCTACCTCATCGCCGGCTACGACGTGCTCATCAAAGCGTGGCACAACATTCGCCGCGGCCAGGCGTTCGATGAGGCCTTCCTTATGACCGTCGCCACGATCGGCGCGTTTGCGACGATCCTTTTCCCCGACTCCGACCCGCAGATGGCCGAGGGCTGCGCGGTCATGCTGTTCTACCAGGTCGGAGAGCTCTTCCAGAGCTACGCGGTGGGCAAGAGCCGTAAGTCCATCAGCGCCATGATGGACATCGCCCCCGATTATGCCAATATCGAGCGCGACGGAACGCTCGTCGAAGTCGATCCCGACGAGGTCGCGGTGGGCGCGACGATCGTCGTCAAACCCGGCGAGCGCGTCCCCATCGACGGCGTGGTCGTCGATGGCGTCAGCCAGCTGGACACCGCTGCGCTCACCGGCGAGAGCGTTCCTCGCCATGCCGAGCCCGGGGTAGATGTCATCTCGGGCTGCATCAACATGACGGGGCTGCTGCACATACGCACCACGAAGCCATTCGGAGAGTCCACCGTGAGCCGCATCCTCGAGCTGGTGGAAAACGCGAGCGAGAAGAAGGCGAAGACCGAGAACTTCATCACGCGGTTCGCGCGGTGGTATACGCCCATCGTCACCTGCGCGGCGGTGATTCTCGCCGTGATCCCGCCGCTGCTTGGCATGGGTGCCTGGAGCGATTGGCTGCTCCGCGGCCTCACCTTCCTGGTCGTCTCGTGCCCCTGCGCGCTCGTCATCTCGGTACCGTTGAGCTTTTTCGGTGGCATCGGCGGCGCCTCCCGATTGGGCATCTTGGTGAAGGGATCGAACTATCTGGAGCTCCTTGCCAAGGTCGATACCGTCGTGTTCGACAAGACCGGCACGCTCACCTCGGGCACGTTCAACGTGACCGCCGTTCATCCCGAACCGGGCGTTGACTCCACCTATGTGCTCTCATACGCCGCCCACGCGGAAGCGTTCTCCGACCATCCCATCGCGCGCTCGATCAAGCAGGCGTTCACGGGCGACATTGACCAGACGCGCATTCAAGACGCGCACGAGGAATCCGGCCACGGCGTCTCGGCCACAGTCGATGGGCGCGTGGTGCTGGTCGGCAACGACAAGCTCATGGCCAACCACGCCGTTCCCTGCCCGGAGTGCGAGCTCGTCGGCACGATCTTGCATGTCGCCATCGACGGCCAATACGTCGGGCACATCGTCATCGCCGACGTCGTCAAACCCGATGCGACGCAGACGATCCAAGACCTGCATGCGATCGGCGTGAAGCGCTGCGTCATGCTCACCGGAGACCGCCAAGACGTGGCCGAAGCCGTGGGATCTGGGCTCGGCCTGGACGAGGTCCATGCGCAGCTGCTACCCGAAGACAAGGTCAACGCAGTCGAGCTCCTGCTCGGCGAAGAGCAAGGCGCGGGAAGGCTCGCGTTCGTGGGCGACGGCATCAACGACGCACCGGTGCTCATGCGCGCCGACGTGGGCATCGCCATGGGCGCCATGGGGTCGGACGCAGCTATCGAGGCGGCCGATGTGGTGCTGATGGACGATAAGCCTTCGAATATCGCCCACGCAATGCACGTAGCCCGCAAGACGATGCGCGTCGTGTGGCAGAACATCATCTTTGCGATAGGCGTGAAGTTCTTGATTCTGATCCTTGCAGCGCTGGGCGCCGCAAACATGTGGCTCGCCGTCTTCGGCGATGTGGGCGTGGCGGTTATCGCCATCCTGAACGCCATGCGCTGCATGAAGGTATCGGACTGTTAGGCAGCGCGCAAAACGCTTGGCCACATCCCGCAGCGCTTTCCTTTAAGATGATGCCGACGAAAAACGTGGGAACAAAGGAGCAGCATGTCGTCTCGCGGCATCAGGAGCCACCCGCAGGAAGCCAGCGCTTCCTGCGGGTGCGCTGTGGAGTCGAACACCGGCGCACGCGAAACTTCAGCGCGCGAACTCGAGACGAAACCGCCTCACGAACATAAAACCACACCGAAACGCGAGCAGAACGGCGGCGCAGCGCGCGATCGCGTCGCGCTGTTCGATAACGTCAAGGGCCTTCTTATCATCCTGGTCGTCGTGGGGCACATTATGAACCCCGTCCATAACGACAACCCTGCCCAAAGCGCCCTCTTCGACATCATCTATCTCTTCCACATGCCGCTCTTTGTGTTTATATCGGGGCTCTTTGCGAAGAATGCATATCGAGATGGACGCCTTAACGTACATCGCATCATCTCGTTTATCGTGCTCGGCTTCGCCTTCCAAGCAGTGCTGCTGGCGATTAACGGAACGCTCCTTGAGCAGCCGTTCGACCTCTTCCGATTCACCTCGGCACCCTGGTACCTCATCGCCATGGCATGGTGGTACGCCCTCACGAAGCTGCTCGCGCGTCTCCCTGTTGCAGCAGGCGTTGGCGCAAGCCTGGTGCTCGCACTCCTCGTGGGAGAATGGGACGCAGCCTCGCGCGGGTTCCTCGCCCTCAGCCGCGCTATGTCGTTCTTGCCATATTTCGCGGTTGGGTATTACTGCCCCATCAAGGCGGTGGAGCGCCTTGCGAGGCGGCGCGCCCTCTGGCTCGCGGTTGCCGCGATGCTCGCGATCGCCACGGTGCGCATCGTCGCGCCGAGCGCGCTCGATTGGTTCTTCCCCATGGTATATGGCGACAACTCCTACGAACAGGGCTTTGGACGAGGCGTTCTCGCCAAACTCGTCACCATCCTGATCGCCGTAGTGTTTTCACTCGCCGTGCTGCGCCTTGTTCCGCGCACGCACAGTGCGCTTTCCGTGCTGGGAACCCGAACGCTCTCGGTCTATGTGCTGCATCGCCTCATCCGCGCCTGGCTCACCTTCCACACGCCGTTCTACGATTTGCCCGTCCTGCTCCACCCGCTCGCGGGAACAGCCATCCTGCTCGTCATGTCCGGCGTGGTGACAACCGTCTGCGCGCTCAAACCTCTAGCCATGACCTTCGCGAAGATGCTCAGCATCTCCTGGCTTCCTAAAAGCGACCCAACCCCCGAAGCCTGCGAGCGCCGTGAATGACAGCCGCGCACAGCTTCGATGGAGCCTGTGCCTACGTACATTTTATAGGTACCGTGAAAAACGAATGACGCCATGTGCCATGGGCTACACTGTTCCTCACGCAGAAACGGCTTCAGGGGGAAGCCGCTTATACGAGGAGCCTGGATGGAAGACCTCTTCTTTTCGTTTATCGACCAGTTCGGCTACGTAGCCGTCGGAGCGCTCATATTCATCGAGAACGTGTTCCCGCCTATTCCGAGTGAGGTGATCCTCCCGCTCTCCGGCTTTTTCACCACCTCGACGGACATGATGCTTCCTGTGGTTATCGTCTCCGCAACCATGGGTTCTGTGCTGGGTGCGTTCATCTTGTATGGAATCGGCTGGCTGCTTTCGCGCGAGCGCCTCATGCGCTTTTTCGATACCCGCCCCATGCGCCTGCTGGGCTTCAAGGGCGACGACATTGCCAGCGCGGTTGACTGGTTCGACCGTAAAGGCCAGATCACCGTGCTCATCTGCCGTTGCATCCCGGTGGTGCGCAGCCTCATCTCCATTCCCGCCGGCACGGCGCGCATGAGCCTCGCCAAGTTCACGCTGTTTACCCTGGTTGGCTCCGCAGTTTGGAACACGGTGCTTTGCTCGCTCGGCGCGGCCGCGGGAAGCGCCTGGAGCACGGTAAGCGAACAGGCGGAATGGATCTCCGATCTCGTCAAGTACGTCATCATCGCCATCGTCATCGTGGTCGCCATCATCTGGGTTGTGAAGCGCATCATCCCCAATTTGAAACACCAGTAAGAGAGGACGCCGCGCACCGCGGCCTCAATCGGGGCGCCGCAACGGCGCGGCGCGCGGACGGTACGGCGACGGCGATCGCCGCGATAGCGATACGCTATGCCGGCGGTGTGGCACAGAGGGCAGCACCGCCCGGGCAGCACAGAACAGAGACGATACACCACGCTGAGCGATGCGCGAAACGCCGCCGGCATGCTAGGATAGCAAGCATCCCGTAAGCGACGAACATCCCGGTGAAAGGCTGAGCGCATCGTATGGCTATTCTCCTCGGTTGCGATTCCATCTCGCTCGATTATCCCACCAAGCAGGTATTTCGCGGCGTGACGCTTGGCGTGTACGAAGGTGATCGGATCGGCATCGTCGGGCGCAACGGAGACGGAAAGTCAACCTTGCTCGGCCTGCTCGCCGGAACAGTCGAGCCCGACACCGGCCGCGTGACGCATCGGCGCGACCTCACGATCGGCTTGCTTTGCCAGCATGATGCACTCGACGATGGCGATACCGTGCGACACGCCGTCATCGGCGATATGCCCGAATATGAGTGGGCTTCCTCTCCGCGCATCCGCGAGATTCTTTCCGGGCTCATCGCCGATGTCCCATGGGACGGGCTCATCGGCGCGCTCTCGGGCGGGCAACGCAGGCGCGTTGACCTCGCACGGCTCCTCATCGGCACCTTCGACGTCCTCATGCTCGACGAGCCGACGAACCACCTCGATATGCGCACCATCAACTGGCTTGCGCGGCATCTGAAGGAACGCTGGCAGGCGAGCGCGGGCGCGCTGCTTATGGTCACACATGACCGGTGGTTCCTCGACGAGGTCTGCACGTCCATGTGGGAGGTACACGACTGCCAGGTAGACCCCTTCGAAGGCGGCTACTCAGCATATATCTTGCAGCGCGTCGAGCGCGATCGCCTCGCACAGGTTGCCGAGGAACGGCGACGCAACATGGCGCGCAAGGAGCTTGCGTGGCTCAGCCGCGGCGCGCAGGCGCGCAGCACCAAGCCCAAATTCCGCGTCGAGGCCGCGCGCGAGCTCATCGCCGACGTGCCGCCGCTTCGAAACGAACTTGAGCTCAGGCGCCTAGCGGTATCGCGCCTGGGAAAGCAGGTCATCGATGTGATCGACGTGAGCGTCGACTACGGTGAGGACGAGGGAACCTCCGCAGACACCGCGACAGCAGATGCAGCAAAGGGCTTCGCGGCCGAGATGGTTGCGAAAGGTTCTGATACGCACTCCCCCGCCGTGCTAGAAGACATCACCTGGCTTATCGGCGCTGGCGACCGCTTCGGACTGCTGGGCGAAAACGGTGCAGGAAAGTCAACTCTGCTCAAAGTGATTCAGGGCACGCTTGCTCCGCGCTCGGGTCGCGTGAAGATTGGCAAGACGGTGCGCTTCGGCGTGCTCTCGCAACAGCTCGATGAGCTCACGCCGCTCATGAGCGACACCATTCGCGAGGTGTTGAGTCGCTATAGGCGCACCTACATCGTCGATGGAAAAGAGACGAGTCCAGAAAAACTGCTCGAACGACTCGGGTTCACGCCCACGCAGCTGTGGAGCCGCATCGGCGATCTCTCGGGCGGACAGCGCCGGCGGCTCCAGCTTTTACTCACCATTCTGGAAGAGCCGAACGTGCTTATTCTGGACGAACCGGGAAACGACCTCGATACCGACATGCTCGCCATCGTGGAGGACCTTCTCGACGGCTGGCCAGGCACGCTCATCTTGGTCACGCACGACCGCTACCTTATGGAGCGCGTCACCGACGCGCAGTTCGCCCTCATCGATGGCCGCCTGCGTCATGTGCCCGGCGGCGTGGATGAATATCTGCGACTGGTTGCAGCGACCCATGGAGCTGAGAACCGCAAGATGCCCGCAGAGCGCTCTGAGGAGCATGCGCCCGCAGCGATCGATACCGGCACGACGAGGCTCTCTAACGCGGAGCGCCAGCGACTCAAAAAAGAGCTCGCCTCGCTCGAACGGCGCATGGAAACCCAGAAGAAGCGCATCGCCACGCTTGAGCAGGGTATGCAGGCGATCGACCCGACCAATTACCTTGCCCTCGAAGAGCAGCAAGGGCATATCGCGGAAGCGCACGATGAGCTGGACGAGCTCGAAACCGCTTGGCTCGAAGCGTCCGAGAAGCTCGAGGGCTAGCTTCGCGCGCATGCCCTACGCTGCTGCGGTGCGATTGCAACCGCCTACTTACAGATCAAGTTCCATGAGCCGCACCAGCGCCAAGATATAGATCTTGAGCGCCTGGCGAAGCGATGCCTCGCTCACGCCCTCGTTGGCGCCATGTATGGCACCCACCCAGCTGGGCGCTTCACTCATATCGCCCTCGGGACCGAACGAGACCGCGCACGCGAAGTTGCGCGCATAGGTGCCCCCGCCCATCGAGAACGGCTCGGCCGGCTTCCCGGTCACGTCGTGGTACACCTCGAGAAGCGTCTGCACCGCAGGGTGGTCGGCGTTCACCGAGAACGGCTCCTTCGCCCAGTCGAGCGCGAACGTCGAGCCGTATTGCCCGGCCAGAGCAGAAAGCGTGTCGGCGATCTGCGCGCTCGTGGTGCTATCGGGGTAGCGCACGTCAACCGTTTGCTCAATGCGCCCATCGGCGCGCACGGCGATGGTTCCCGCGTTGAGCGTGAGCGGCCCAAAGGCAGCGCTCTCACTTGCAATGCCCACCGCGTCACCCGTAGTATCCGCATGGATAAGCGCGAGCAGGTCGAGAGCGCGCTGCTCGTCCTCATTGAACAGCGAGCGAATCTCTTGCAGGTACCCGACGATGAGTCCGATGGCGTTGACCGTTCCCTCGGGCGAAGAGGCATGGCCGCCGATGCCCTGTGCCACGATGCGCGCGACGCCGGGGCACGCCGAGGTAATCTCGATGCGATCGGCGTGTGCCTGCGGTGCCGGCAAGGTGGCCGCATCGACCGTCAGCTCAAGCTCCGACTTGCTCGGAATCGCGTTGGTCGCCTCGGCGCCGCTCCACGAAACGATACGCCCACCGGTAATCGAGCCACTCGTAAACGTGCCGTTAAAGCACCCCTTCTCCGCGTTGCACACCGGAAACGACGCATCGGGCGTGAAGAGGAACGCGGGGTCGTCATGATGCTCGAGGTAACGGTGAACATCGGACATGCCCGCTTCTTCATCGCTTCCCAACAGTGCGCGGAAGGTATAGCGCGGCGTGATTCCCTCATGCGCGAAGAACGCGCCAGCATAGAGCGAGAGCACCGCCGGCCCTTTGTCATCCAGCACGCCGCGGCCAAGCAGCCATCCCTCACGGCGCTCCATCGTAAACGGGTCGGTCGCCCAGCCAGGGCCCGCCGGCACCACATCGATGTGGGCGATAGTCGCCACCTGCGTATCCGTCTGACCGGGGATGTCCCCCCAGCCGATATACCCTTCGTCCTCACCGGTCTGATACCCAAGCCGCCCCGCGATGGCGAGCCCGCAATCGAGCGCGGCGCGCGCGGCGGCGCCAAACGGTGCGCCCGGTTCAGCCTGCGCATCATCCGCAATCGACGGATGGCTCACAAGCTCCCCGATATCGTGCAACACATCATCCCAAACCTCATCGATATACGCATCGACGCGCGATTCCACGTTATCCATAGTCATGCTCCCATCGACTACCGTATACAACACATCACCTAGTGTATCCGACTGAGATACGAACTATGCGGTAGGTCACGATATGAACCAGACTCGTAGAATGCGTGAAACCAACCATTGTGTGATATTGCTGCGCATCGCAACGATGTCCGGCACGTCGGTACAGCGCGCCTAGCGCGCAAGGAAGC
>CAZUYD010000005.1:81442-92059 GCA_964624825.1 uncultured Enorma sp.
CGCATCGCAACGATGTCCGGCACGTCGGTACAGCGCGCCTAGCGCGCAAGGAAGCACGCGTCTGCTCCTATCGAATTGGAAGGGGTGCGGGATTCCGAGCCATGCGCGTGTTTCATGAGGCAGCTGCGACCACTTTGCAAGTTTGGCGACACTTTTTGGGGTTTTCGGAAGTAGACAAGGAAGTTGTAAGCTCTGTACCTGCGGATTCCTTCACAACGATACCCAGCATACTCGGTATATCGGCAAAAAGTGTCGCCAAACTTGAGAAACGACCGCATGAAACAAATGAAACAGGGTCACGGGAACATTGCAGCGCAGGCACGCTCCCCATCCAGGCAGTTAAATCACCACAAGAGATATCAATGTGCAGCGGCCGGGAGGAGGTCGACGCCCAACAACGCGGCAAGCTCCCATGAATCGGTGCAAACGGCATCGGCGCGCGCATCGCGCAGCCCCTGCGCCGATTGCTCATCGCGCGCCACGCCGACGCAGGGAATACCCACTTCATGCGCCCCGTCTACATCGTGGTGACGATCGCCCACCATCACTGCGTCTGCCGGATGAACACCCAGCATCTCGAGACAAGCGCGGATGCAATCCGCCTTCGTGTCGCGTCCGGGTTCAAGTCTGCCAGCGAACGCACCGAAGGGCGGGAACGGCAGCGGGTCGATCATGGCAAGCGCCGATGCTTCTAACCGTGACGTCGCGACGGCTATCGTGCGCCCCTGGGCAACGAGCGCTTCGAGCAACTCCGGTATACCGGGAAACGGCGGATAATCGCCCGCCTGCACGTAGCGCTCAAACGCGGTGCGATATGTGCCCACAAGCTCTCGCGCCTCACGCCGGGTTATACCCGCAACCTGCATGAACCCCTCCACAAGTGGAGGGCCGATGAGTAGACGCAGATCACCCACCTCATCGAGTCGAAACCCGTGTTGCTCCAAAGCATAGGCACCGGTTTTCAGCACTGCGGGGCCGGTATCGGCCAGAGTTCCATCGAAGTCGAACACCACCACCGGTTTCGCAAACGCCCCGAACGTCGCCGGCGCGGCATCACCTGCTGCAGTTTCCATATGCATCCTCACCGACATCTCACTCATGGTTCTCGATTCCCGCACGCCAATATGGACGGAATGTCATCTACTCGCCGCATAACATGGCAGCTGCTTTTCATGCGCCCTGCCCCACCCAGTACGCAAACCAGAACCGAAAAAGGCGCCTCCGCGCAATGCACGGAAGCGCCTGCGAGCACGATAGGCGACGCGCCTACTCGGCGTCCTTCTCCTCGGGCTTCTCGAGCGGAGCAACCTCGATCTCTACGCCGAGCGTCTCGGCAGCCGACTTCATAGACAGGCTGATGCGACGACGGTCAAGGTCAATCTCCATAACCTTGACCTGCACCTTGGCGCCCACATGAGTGACCTGCGACGGGTGATCGACGTGCTTGTGCGCCATCTCGGAGATGTGCACCAAGCCCTCGATGCCGTCACCCAGATCAACGAATGCACCGAAGGGAACGAGTTTGGTGACGGTTCCTTCGACAATGGCGCCCACCGGGTACTTCTTGACGAGCGCCTGCCACGGATCCTCGGTGGTCTGCTTGAGACCGAGCGAGATGCGCTCGCGGTTGAGATCGACGTCGAGCACCTCGACCTCGATCTCCTGGCCGACCTTGACGACCTCGGACGGATGGTTGACATGGTTCCAAGAGAGCTCGGAGATGTGCACCAGGCCGTCGATGCCGCCCAGATCCACGAAGGCGCCGAAGTCCACGATGGAGGACACGGTGCCGCGGAGGCGCATACCCTTCTTGAGCTTGGAAAGGATCTCCTGGCGCTCGGCCTTGCGAGACTCCTCGAGCACCACGCGGCGGGAGAGCACGACGTTGTTGCGGTTGCGATCCATCTCGATGACGCGCGCCTCGATGGAGGTGTGGAGATAGCTGGAGAGATCCTTCACGCGGCGCAGATCGACCAGGGAAGCCGGAAGGAAGCCGCGCAGGCCGATGTCGAGAATGAGACCGCCCTTGACGACCTCGATGACCTCGCCCTCCACGTTCTCGCCAGACTGGAACTTCTCCTCGACGCGCTTCCATGCACGCTCGTACTCGGCGCGGCGCTTGGAAAGCACCAAGCGACCTTCCTTGTCTTCCTTCTGGAGCACAAGCGCCTCGATGGGATCGCCTAGCGCAACGATATCAGACGGGTCGACATCCTTGCGAATCGAGAGTTCGCGGATGGGGATGACGCCTTCGGATTTGAATCCGATATCGACAAGGACCTCGTCCTTTCCGATCTTAACCACCGTGCCGTTGACGAGCTCCCCTTCGTTGAAGTCGATGACGGACTCGTCGTACAGGCTGTTCATCTCCTCCGGGCTGATGTCGTCATCCAGCGAGAAGACGGACGGATTCTGAATCTCACTCAACAGTGGACCCCTTTCGAAGTACGGGGCCCCGATTGCTAGGACCGGCAGTGAACGAGAGACGGAACAAACTCGCGCTCGCGCATACCACAGGAACACTCGGGGGCCGATAGATACATACGTGAACTACCGTGTTCACAAGCCAATAGGTTACGTTGAAATGTCCCTGTTTTCAAGGATAACGAGCGACTTTTTCGGCGGAGAGAATGAATTTGCACTACCCTCCGCCGTGCCTGTCCGTAGACGGCACAATACCGACGGCGAACGGTTTCATCGCGTAGTACGGTCTCTTAGTACGGTCTCTTAGTACGGTCGCGTGGCACAGTCGCGTAGTACGGGTGACAAAACCGTAAGCATCCCGCAAGCTGTCATCCGCTGTGGCAATGCGATAATGGGTAGAACAGGATGATCGAATCGCCGGCGCGACGCGCTTTGTTGACGCGCGGCGGCCGCGCGGGACGCATCTCATCGACGGCGAGTTCACCGACGTCGAGAGGTGACGCGCACCGCCCGCGCGGGACGCATGTTAAAGGAGGTGCCCATGCTCAAAGCCATCGTGTTCGATATGGACGCAACGCTTTTAAACATCAATCTGGGTGCCTTCATCACCGTGTATGCCCGAAACGTCGCGTGGCTTCTCAGCGAAATCGGCCGCAAGAACCCGTTTTCCGCGCTCACCGCGCTCGGCACAACGCTTTACGAGCTCAACGCCAACGTGCGCGCTGATAACGATACGCGAACCAATGCCGAGTTCTTCCAGGCTGCAATTCAGCGACGCTGCGGCATTCCGCTCGATGATCCCATCATCGCCGACGCGTTTGACTGCTACGAGCGCACCGTGCTTCCCGCCTGCAACGATTCCATCATCGATGCCCGTCCGCGCGAAGGTGCGTACGATGCAATTGATGCCGCACTGGGGCGGGGCTTGCGCATCGCGCTCTTCACCAACCCAAGCTTCACCCGTGCGTGCATCGAATGCCGCATGGGATGGGGCAACTTGCTCGACGTGCCGTTCGAGCTCGTCACCGCCATGGATAACAGCACGCGCTGCAAACCCGCCGCACAGTATTACCTTGAATCCGTCGCCGCGCTCGGCCTTGAACCCCACGAGGTGCTCATGGTTGGCAACGATCCCAAGCGCGACTTCCCAAACCCTGGTTGCGGCATCCAGACCGCATATGTGGGACCGGGTACGCCGGCGGGTGCCACATGGTGCGGTTCGATGGTCGAATTCGCCGATAGCCTGAATGAAATTGAAGAGCGATTCTCCGAGCGCCAGGAGCATGATCTACCAGAGCTTGCGCAAGACGTCTCCCCTGCACGGATACCCTGAGCTGTAGCGCCGCAGCTCGCTGGATATAGGCTTCGAAGCCCCATGTAAACGTTTCAAACGGCATACCTCGCTCCAAGCGCATACGCGGCTTCTTGGCTCCCTTGCTACAATGAGATGCGAATTGCCCCATGTGGACATGCCGCATGGGTCCATCCCCTGCCCGCTCACAAGGAGAAGCCGTGACCAATCGCGTCCCTTCCAACGACGACCTATCTTGCACCAGCGCGGCTCGCGCTGCCGGCTCATCCAACGCTGCCGGCTCATCCAACGCTGCCGGCTCATCTCGCGCCAGCAATCGAGACCAGCAGTTCTGCGAGATCCTGCAGGGCGAGCTCGTCTGCGCGCTCGGCTGCACCGAACCCATCGCTGTCGCCTATGCCGCCGCCCTCGCGCGCGAGACGCTCGGGTGCGAACCCCAGCACATCGCGCTTGAATGTTCGGGCAATATCATCAAGAACGTAAAGAGTGTGACGGTGCCCAATTCGGGCGGAATGCATGGACTCGAGGCAGCTGCAACGCTTGGCGCCGTTGGCGGCGATCCCGCAAGTGCCCTCGAAGTGCTCGAATCGATCGGCGAAGATGCCCGCACCCGCACGCGCGCCCTGCTCTCCCAACCCGACTATGTCGAGGTTACCCTTGCAGAAGACGTACCCAACCTGTACATTCGCGTGCTTGCCCAGGCGCATGGCGACACGGCAGACGTCATCGTTTCCGACCATCATACGCATGTGGCGTATCGTGCCTTGAACGGCGAGAAGCTTGCGGGCACCTGCGCTTGCCCGGACGACGCAAAGCAAGGTGCGGCAGATGAAGCCGCGTCCTCCGCGCTCACCCTGAACGACATCATCGACTTTGCCCATTGCGGAAACATCGAAGGGGCGCGCGAGGCGATCGAGCGCCAGATCGAACTCAACGATGCGATATCGAAAGAAGGGCTCGCAAACGCCTGGGGCGCCGAGGTGGGGCGCACGCTTCTTGCCAGCCGCGAAACCGACGTCGCGTGCCGCGCCCGGGCTCGCGCGGCAGCAGGCTCGGACGCACGTATGAGCGGATGCGCGGCACCGGTTGTTATCGTCTGCGGGTCGGGCAACCAGGGCATCACCGCCTGCCTTCCCGTTTTGGAATATGCCGAACACCTTGGCGTCGGCGCCGATCAGCTGTTACGCGCCGTGGCGCTCTCCGACCTTGTCGCCATCCATGTGAAAAGCTACATCGGTGCGCTTTCGGCATTTTGCGGCGCGGTGTGCGCTGCCTGCGGCGCAGGCGCCGCGATTGCCTGGATGAGCGACGGGACGCCCGAGCAGATCGGCGCGACGGTGGTCAACACGCTTGCCAACGTGGGCGGCATTGTTTGCGACGGAGCGAAGTCCAGCTGCGCGGCGAAAATCTCCGCCGCGGTCGACGCCGCGATTCTCGGCTACGATATGGCCATGGCGGGTAGGAGCTTCCATGCCGGCGAGGGCATTGTGCAAGAAACCATCGAGGAGACCATCGCAAGCATGGGATACGTTGGCCGCGTGGGCATGAAACCGACGGACGTCGAGATTCTGAACATCATGATCGGCAAAACGCAGGTGGACTGCTGAGCTTCCATGCGCGCCCATCCCTGTTCCGAAACGATTTTTAGCAAGACAGAGCCTCTCAGAACGCCTCTTCTCGCTATAAAAAGCGCTTCGAAATGTTTGGCGGAAGCGCGTGTCGGCGGTGTATGCCGCTTCAAAATGTTTCGGAGAAGAGCACGCTGGCCGCGAACGCCACGTCGGAATACTTGGGAAAAGCGTGCAGACAGTAAGTACCGCTTCGAGATGCTTGAAGGAGACTATCGGATATTACCGCGGTATAGCTACGCGATGCGCCGCTCCATTCCGTCGATGCGCCGACCCATTCCGTTTATAATGAATACTTTGAATAACGAATGCACATGGTAGGAACAGGCATGAATCGCGAAGAGTTCTTTACTGATACCGTTGGTATTCCTTCACAGCTTGCCCCCGCTCTTGCAGTTGCGTCATCACTGCGCTCCCTTGCTCGCGGCGAGGCCTTCGTTCGTGCGGGGGAACCGCTCACGAACATCGGGTTTCTTGTCTCCGGATCGCTGCGCACGTTCACCCTCGATGAGGGAGGACGCGAGCAGACTGATTGCCTCCAAGTTGAACCGGGGTCCATTGTCGCCACCACTCCAGACTTCGGGATGCCCTCACCCGGAACAGTTGCCGCCATCACCAACACCCAGCTCTTAACAGTCGATGCAACGCTCGTCCAGCAGCTCGTGGAAACCAACCCGGCAGCCGATGAGTTCTACACCACCTGCCTGCGCGGCGTGTGGGAAGAGTCTCGCACCTTCAGACACGTGATGAGAGATATGGACGCACACGAACGGTTCCGCTGGTTCACTCAGGAACATCCCGAGATCGTCGGCTCTGTGCCCGACCATTACATCGCCTCGTTTTTAGGCATCAGCCCCGTCACGCTCTCGCGCGTGCGCGCAGCAATGCGCGCACGCGCGCAGGCGCAGGCATAAGTCGGTCGAAACGATCACCGACGCCGAAACAGATGAAGGGCGTGCACCGAGCTCAATCACTCGCCAGCGAGCACGCTTAACTGCGAGGAGAGGCTTTTGACGGTCTGCGCGGTATCTGTGCACGAGACTTCATCGGACGCAGCATCTCGAAGCGCCGCCGCCTCCGAGCTGCTTTGATGTACCAACAGGTAGGTCGCGTCTGTATTCAGCCGTTCAATGCTTGACGCCGCGGTCGAGAGACGACCGAACGTCCCATCCGCGCTAACGCCAAAGCAAGACAGCACCTGGTTGCCGTTCACATCCTCGCCCATCGCGACGAGCGCGACCCCGCCGGTATCTGCATCTTCAACAAAACGCAGGTACGGCAAGCCGGAGTCGTCGCCTGCCGGCGTGAGCTCGGCAACACGTTCGGCACAATCGTTCGCTGCGTCGTATTCCCACACCTCGATGGTGTAGTCCGCGCACTGCGGGCCGTAGTCGCTTGCGTCGCCCCCGGTATTTTCGACCACGCGGGCGCTTGCCAGTTCGGAATCGGTGCAGAAGGCTACGACCAGACGCTCGATTCCATCGCCGAAATCGACGAGCCCCGCGTATGACGCACCCGCCGCCCAGCCAAGGTAGAGGTTGTCGTCGACCCACATGGACACAAGCGTCGCATCGCCATACGTCGCAACCACATTCTCGAGCACGTCGCTGAAGCACGCGTACTTCCCGGCGCGAGCAAGTCCATCCGCACTCGTCGCGCCATCGGGTGCTGTGACGAGAAGCTCTTCGGGCGCATCGCTCGCCTGAGACGCGTCCAGAACGAGCGGCGGCAAATCGAAGCTGTCCCCCTCCGCGCTCTCAACGCAAAGCAGGTACGTGCCCTCGGCCAGGTCGCCCAAGCTCTCAAGCGCAAAGCCGTCCGTCCCCTCAATGGAAAGACGCGGCATGTCTGTGATGTCGAGCGCGGCGCCGTCGAGGTCGTCCGCCTGCTTAACGCGAACCACATACGACGCCAGGCGCTCTCCGGAGAGACCCTCGGGTACGATGAGCGTCGCCTCCGTCACGGTTATGGACGTGGTCGATGCGTAAGTAGCCGAAGCCGAACCCGTATCCTCCGCCGATTCGTCGGTAGCAGTCGCTCCACCAGTCAGACGTGCCCATGCAGCCGCAGGACCGCCGCTTATCGCGATGAATATCCCTGCTGCCGCACCAGCAAGCACGAGAAGCGCGATGATGATGGCCGCCGCGATGACGGCAGGCCGGCGTCGCGTGCTCGTGCGCCGAGAGCGGCCGGCAGCTGTTGATGTGCCTGTTTGGTATGGCGCGGCACCCCGGCTTTGCGGCTGGGCCTGGCCGTATGGCTGGGTCTGGTCCTGCGGCCAGACCCGTCCCACTGGCTCGGCGCGACCGGCCGTCCAAGCCTGTCCCGGCGTAGCGGTCTGTCCCGGTGCGGCAGCCTCCCCCATCGGCGCGGTCTGCTCCGGCGTGGCAGCCGTATACCCCGGTTCACTCGCTGTATGCCCAGGTGATCCCTTCGCCACTTTCGAGCCTGCCGCACCCTCAGAGGACGGTGCCGCAGAAGCGGCAACCGATGCTCCGCAAGCGGTGCAAAATGCATGCCCGGACGCGACCGACTCTCCGCAGACCGAACACGTCGAAGACGACGCCGCAGCGGGTGAGGCATCCGCCGGCATCGACGTTGCTCCCTGCACCGCGACCGGCGACCCACACGATGTGCAAAACGCATGGCCGGGCGCGACCGACTCTCCGCAGACCGAACACGTCGAAGACGGCGTCGCAGCGGTCGAGGCATCCGCCGGCACCGACGCTGCGCCCTGCACCGCGACCGGCGACCCACACGATGTGCAAAACTGCATGCCTGCGGCAATCTCAGCGCCGCATACGTTGCATCTCATAGCTCGTTCCCGTCCCTCGCGGATAGCTACCCAATCATGACCTTATGGCCAGCGCGTATTCGTCGCTCACGTCGGTGCCCACCGCGCTTTCGTATCCGTCGTTCGCCACGACCACAATCTCCATCGATCCGTCGGCATACGAGGCCTTCATCGAATACGTCGGTAGCCAGATGACCACGCCCTCTTGAGTCACAAGATAGGTGCAGCTCCCCGAGGCTACAAGCGCCTCCGCATCCGCTCGAATCGCGCTCTCGTCGTCATAGTACCGACCCAAATCATCGGCACTCACGAACGCAGTAATTGCATCTACGGCGGCAGCATCGAGCTCGTCCTCGCTCAAGCCAGCAAACTCCCACGCCTCTAGCTCCTCTCCCGTAGAAAGGTCGTAGATCATGCCATACACCTCATCATAGGGACGCCCGCCCCAAATGGTGAGCCACTGCTGTATTTGCACCCCGACGATACCGTCCTCCGCATAGGTCAGCGCCGAGCGATAACTCAGGCACACCTCATCGCCTACCGTGGGCGAGGCCGCCTTGTCTTCGGTATCGTTCAGCTCCGCGTCATATTCTGCCTTGAGCTGCGCATTGAGCCGGTCGATCACAGCATCGTCCGCATCGTCCGACGAAAGCGCCAAATAGCCCCACGCGTACGACGTCTCGCCGGAGCTCGAACTCAGATCATCGGGATTATCATAGGTGGGTAAATCGATGGTCTCGGTTACCTCTTCGGCGGTGGCGTCGGTCACTGCAGCAGCACGTATATCGTCATCGCCTGTTGCCGTATCATCTTCCGCCGCGCTGATGCGCTCCTCGAGCAGGGCGATCATATCGGGCACGGTCTCCACGGTGGCAGCGGGATAGAGTGCATCCACCGTGAATTCACTGTACCCGTTGAGCGCGGCATCTCGTTCCGAAGACTGGAAGCTAATGTAGGCGATCTTGTACCCAAGGTACGCTGAGTCCCCGAGCAACTCGGCAATTGCGTCATAGAACTCTTCCGAGCTCACCGCTTCACCATTGATGTAAAGCGTCTCCGCCGAACCGTCGTTCTCATACCGCCCGCTGAAATAGACCCCAAATGCGCCGGATTCGTCAAGTCCATAGTAGTTATACGTGAAACCTGTATACGAGCCGTCATCGCTGCTCTCGGAGATAGTGACACGGAGAAGCTGTTTTCCATCGGCGGAGTTATAGTAATCGAATGACGATCCGTAGAAGGCGATGCCGTCGCCACCGTTGAGCAGCGCCACCAACTCGTCAGCGTCCTCGTCGTACTCCCAAACCTCTATCGTGCCGTTATAGGTTGCGACACTGTCCCCATCCGCATCCGAGCGCTCGTTCCACACGACGACCAGGCGCTCTTCGCCATCGCCAAAGTCAATGAGCTCCGCATAGGCCAGACCGTAGACCGTCGCGTAATATACATTGACCGTATCCTCCGTCACCTCGAGCGAGGGCTCGCCGTACTCGTCTTGCAGTTCTTCGAGCTTCTCAAGGAACAGCGCGTCGGCGCCGCGCACGGCATCGTCGGCATCGGCGTCGTCGGCATCGTCCGTATCATCGGCATCGTCCGCATCGTCCGCCGAGGTGTCCGAACTCGTCGGCTGCTCGATGTGCACTTCGTCGGAGATGCCGTTCTCCTCGTCAATCTCGATCGGCGGGGTCGTCTGCACCGTGGTGCCGTCGTCGATCTCGATCACATAGGTACCGCTGTCCTGATTGGGGACGATGTTTTCCATCGTGAAACCGCCCGTGCCCGAGACCTCCACGCTCTGAGGCTCGCCGCTCAGGTCGATCTCCTCGCCGTCCTCGTCCGTCGCGCTCAGCACGCGCACGACATAATGCTCGAGCGGGGTGCCGTCATCAGCCATCGGCACGATGCGCGCCGTTCGGGTGACCGAGATCGCATCGTCCGACCCGAAGGCAACGGTCGCCACGCCGCTTCCCAAACCGCCGAAAGCCACGACCGCGGCAAGCGCCGCAAGAGCGATGAGCACGATTGCAGCCGCCCCGATGATGAGACGCCGCTTGCCCGCGGGACGCGCCTTCGTCTTCTCAGCAGCAGAAGCCGTATCCCCCGCTTCCTGCCCATCTGTCCCGACAAACGGCATCGCAGCCGTCTCGGCCACCGGCGCGGCACCGATGTTGACCGTCGCCCCCGCGTCGAAGGCGTCCATCGTCGCCCCTGCGTCGCCGATATCGACCGTCTCCCCCGCCTTGTCGGCATCCACCATCGCGTTCACGGCGCCGACATCCATCGTCTCGTCCGCGTCGGAGGCGTCCATCACCGCATTCGCGGCGCCGATATCCACCGTCTCCCCCGTGTCGGAGGCGTCCACCGTCTCCTCCGCGTTGTCGGCATCCACCATCGCGTTCGCGTCGTCGGCATCCACCATCGCGTTCGCGTCGTCGGCATCCATCGTCTCGTCTGCGCCG
>CAZUYD010000006.1:0-4588 GCA_964624825.1 uncultured Enorma sp.
GTCTACCTTTTTCGCAACCAACACACCTGCATTTGAACAAACGTGCAGGTAGCTACTGGCTACGGCAGTGATTACCAGGCGTCTTGTTTGCCCGCACGCATTGCCGTGAGTGGCTGCAAATTCCAACAAATCGCCTCCAGACCGCTGAACGGCGCTCAGCGGTCTTTAGTGTCCCTCAACTTCTGATAGGCAACTCTGTCGCGTCGTTATCCCAGGCTGCCGCACAGGCCACCGGAGGTTCATCTTTACATGCCGCGAAAAGTGCCTAAGGGAGGGCGCGTACGCCGCACAGGCCACCGGAGGCTCATCTCTACATACCGCGCAACGTGACCGGCACGGCGCGACGGCTCCAGCTCTCTGCGCCGCCCTCCGAAACGCGCAAAGCAACGCTGACGCATGCGCGCATCGGGCGCGGCGGCCTCGGTAGACCTCCCCCATCCATACGTAATGGAACGGATGCTCTATTACTCATGCTATGACCGCACGGGTATCGGCGCGATCGAGCACGGAGCCCGAGTCCGGACAATCGTCAGATGTTTTCGTTGTACGAAAACGTGATGCTGCTATGTCAAACCAGGAAATGGGAACTGTGTGCTCAATGGACGGGGAGGGAACTATCATCCCCTGCGCGTTGAAGCACGGCTGTTCAAAGAGGAAATCCTAAGCGCATGGAGAAACCCCAGCGCGCCTCCACGGCGCGGTTTCCTCAGCAAGCCTGCGGCTGCGGCTCAAAATGGTGCCTGCCACGAACGCTCGAACAGGCTCCTCATCCCTATAGACGAATAGATGGGCGCCAAAGCGGGCTATAGGCCAAAAGTGCGTCCGGTCTACCCTTCTTTTTGCAGGTAGACATACGCCACCGCGCTGGCATGCGCGGTGCGTTACAGTCCGGCCTACCCTTCTTTTTTGCAGGTAGACATACGAACCTGCGTCCAGCAGTTGAGTCGCGCCGAAGCGCACAGAACAAGCCGGTTAAAAAAGGCGGCCGAGCATCAAAGCTCGGCCGCCTTCCATATTAGGCGTAGAGGCCGTAAAGGGTCACGTTCGCATCGGCAAAGAGGCCGTTGGCAAACGCCGTCCACGTCTCGGAGGCCTCGGTATAGGCGGTCTGATACTCCTGATACGCCACGTAGTACGCAATCATCGCCTGCTCGTAGGTGGCGGAATCGGCCGTGAAGTCCTCGTCGGCGAGTGCTGCGTAGTACGCTCCGTCCTCGGATGCCCAGGTGCCGGTCTCGCTATCCCACTCATCACCAGCCAGCTCGATGATGTACTCCGCATACTCCTCGGAAGCGGTGGTCGTATCCCCGTCTTCGGGCTCGTCGGGTGCCATCGGCGTGGTCAGATCCGACGCATCGGGAACGATCTGCTCATAAAGCTTTTGGATGATGGCGTTCTCGCGCACGATCTCCTGCGCCTGCTCCTCGCTCACGCCATACTGCGTGGCGAGCGTTTCGTAATCCGAGCTCCCGAGTATCGATTCAGCGTACTCGTCCACTTCGTCATCCGACACCTCGATGCCGCGCGCCGTGGCCTCATCCACCATGATCTGATTGCGAATTATGGCGATGATTTCGGTCGCCGAGGGCACGGTATACGTGCCGTCATCGTTTTGAACGGTTTCGAGGCTATATTCGGCTTCGATGGCTTCGCGCACGGTAATGCTGTACTCACTGCCGTCATAGGTGTACTCAGCGATTACCGAATCGAGTTCATCCTCTTCGACCGTGATCGAGCTCGTGCCCTTGCCGGACGCGCCGATGATACCGCTGCCGAACGCGTAGCCAGCGATAGCCGCGACAACCACCGCGATGACGAGGATCGCGGCAAAGATGCCCTTGTTGAGAGATGCGGGGCGATGCGGGTCGTCGTCTGCAGCGTCGAGATCGTCGTCTCCGCCGTCTCCTCCGTCTCCGCCGCCCGAGGCATTATCGTCGGTATCGTCATCCGAGCCATCGTCGCCGTCATCATCACCCGTGCCGTCACCAGGCTCATCGAAACGATCGGGCTCGGCTGCACCCTTTTCGCTCAACGCGTCGAACCGCGCGCCGGCTTGTTCGTCATCGTCCGGGGTGTCCGCATCGTCCGACGTTTTGGCAATCTCTTTAGCCGACTTACCAGAAACGAGCTCAACGTCGCTTTCGGGCAGGTCATCCGGCACGTCGGAACGCTCGATAACTTCGATGCCCTCTATAACCTCATGCTCGGCTTCTTCCTTCTTCAGGATTAAACCCATATCTAGAATCCTCTCGTATCGCCTGTATCCGAAACACGCTCCCCATCATATCGGTATGACGCGCAGCGCAATTCTTGTATCTTGCTTAACCATGAAGTGCACCCATACCGCAGGCACGGATGGCCTTCTGAGGTTCGTGAGCGTCGCGGGGAAACCATGAAGTGCACCCATACCGCAGGCACGGATGGCGCCGCAGCGCCGAGCTCACGGCGCGCATATGGGACGGGTGCGTCCGCCTTCTCCCCATCTCCTGCGACGCGTGCGCAGCAAAACCGCCCGCTTCGCAAACGGAGCTGGCTACAGATGCGCGATTACCGCATCCGCATATTCTTGCGTACCCGCAGCGCCGTCGCTGCATCCCGTCAGGGCGCGCCGAACATCGCCGGTCACCACGGTGCCCTCGGCAAGGGTTGCCTCGACCGCATGGCGCACGCGCTGCGCCGCCTCATGCTCACCCAGGTGGTCGAGCATGAGCGCTGCCGAGAGAATCTCTGCCGTGGGGTTTGCGATATCTCGCCCGGCGATATCTGGCGCCGACCCATGCGTCGCTTCGAACACGGCGCAGGAAGCGCCGATGTTCGCCCCCGGCGCCATGCCCAGCCCGCCGATGAGGCCGGCGCATAGATCGGACACGATATCGCCGTAGAGGTTCGGCAGCACGAGCACGTCGAAGTCACCGGGATTCTGGACGAGCCCCATGCACGCCGCATCGACGATCTTGTCTTCGAATGCGATATCGGGATAGCTCGCCGCAACCTCGCGTGCGACGCGCAGGTACAGCCCGTCCGTCGCCTTCATGATATTCGCCTTGTGCACCGCGGTCACCTTGCGACGGCCGGCCGTGCGCGCATACTCGAAGGCCGCGCGCACGATGCGCTCGGTACCAGCCGCCGAGATGGGCTTGAGCGAGAGCGCCGACCCCTCACGGAAGGGCGTCATCCCCGCCGCCGTAACAAGCTGGCGAATCTCAACAACCTGGGGGGCGTCCGCATCGAACTCGATGCCCGCATACAGATCCTCGGTGTTCTCGCGGAAAATGACCAGGTCGACATCGCGATAGCGAGAGCCATCGCCCGGCAGCGAATGGCAGGGGCGCACGCAGGAGTAGAGGTCGAACGCCTGGCGCAGCGCCACGTTCACGCTGCGAAACCCCGTCCCCACCGGCGTGGTGATGGGACCTTTTATGGCAACGCCGGTCTCGGCGATCGCGTCGAGCACCGGCTGGGGCAGCGGGGTGCCGTAACGCTCCATAACCGCGGCGCCGGCCTCGACGACCCGCCACGAGATCGCAACTCCCGTCGCGTCCACCACGCGACGCATGGCGCAGGTGATCTCTGGCCCTATGCCGTCCCCCGGGATGAGCACAACATCATGCGCCATGATGCTACTCCTCGTCGTCAAGGTCGTCGTCAGTCTTGGTCACGCGTGCGCGCTTCTTGGGCGCCTCGATGCGGAATCGCTTGGAGAGCATGTTGTAAATCTCGCTCGAGCGCGCCTTCAGATAGGCGCCCTTGCCGTTCTCAGCATCGAACTGCAAGCGCCCGGCAAGCTCTTTGGCCACATCGCCCGAGATCTTCCCTTGGGCGAACTCATGCAGGCATCCGAGCATATCGCGGTACTCGAGGTCACCGTGATAGCACTGAATCGCCTCGTCGAGGATGGGCCACACCTTCTTGGAACGGCCGCGCTCGGTGGCGCCCCACGCGGCCAGCATGCGAAATGCCGAAAGGCGAAGCGTCGCGGAAAGCTCATCGAACAGCGCCGTCTCCGCGCCCTCGTAGGCCGCCCCCACTTCCTTGGCGTGGCTCGGCACCAAAGCGGTGAGCGCCTCAAGGATCTCCCAACGGGTCTGCGCCTCGGGACGGTACAGCGCATCGATCATATCGGAGATATACGGGACGAGCATCTCGGGCTCACGCTGGGCGAGCAGCGCCACCACGCGCGCGGAGAATTGGCGCGTGCGCCGGCTCGAGCTGCTTAAATCTTCGACTACCGCTGCAAGCGCGGAATCATCTTGCTCGATTTGGGCGAGCTTCTCCATTTCCTGGGAATCGAGACCCTGCTCAATATGCTCCGCCATATCACCAAACCTCTTCTTGCTTGCCATAGACTACCTATATGGATTATTCATCCGTTGAATCGATCGCGCCGCCTGTCGTTTGTAACAGACATCACACCGGGGCTGACTCATGTGCGTGCACCCGGCGGCGACGCGCCTCGCGCGCGCCTTCTCCCCCATATGACCCGACGGTAAACCCTCTGAAGGTGCTCAAGAGAACCAGGGTGACGAACAGGAGATGGGTGCCGGACGCTCATGCGCCCTTACTCCTCGTGGTGGCCGTGGCAGCACTC
>CAZUYD010000006.1:4688-45305 GCA_964624825.1 uncultured Enorma sp.
ATGGGTGCCGGACGCTCATGCGCCCTTACTCCTCGTGGTGGCCGTGGCAGCACTCGTGGCCATGTTCGTGGTTATGCCCATGGCAACACTCGCCGTGCTCGTGGCCATGTTCGTGGTCATGCCCGCAACCGCATTCGCCGTGCTCGTGCTGCTGCGTATAGCGCGACCAATCGAGCCCGGCAGCGGCTGCGTCAGCCTCCTCCTGGTAGAGCAGGGCGATCGCCTGAGTCCCCAGGTCGTCACCGCCGATGGCGCCGAGCATATCGTAGAGGGCGTAGGCGGTGTCTGCCCCGGGCAGGGCGATCTCGCGCTCTTCGGCCTCCTGGAGCCCCAACCCGATGTCCTTGATGAAGTGCTTCACCATGAATCCCGGCGCCCAGTCGCCCTCGAGCACTTTGGGCGCAAGCTGCTCCATCACGCCCGACGCGCCCGTGCCGGTCAAGATCATGGCGCGCGTCCGCTCCAAGTCGAGCCCGCTTTGCTGCGCGAGCGAGAGGGCATCTGCCATGCCGACCATCGACGACGCGAGCGCGATCTGGTTGGCGAGCTTTGCCGACTGCCCCTTCCCCGCGCCATCGAAGCAGAAGATGCGCGACGTAAAGGTGTCGAGCAGGTCGCGCACGGGTTCGATGTCGTGCTCGGTCGCGCCGACGATAGCCGTCAATGTGCCCGCCTCGGCACCGACCTGCCCGCCCGTGACGGGGCAGTCGAAGGCGATCCGCTCGCTTACTGCGGCGGCTTCGGCGATATCGCGCGCCAGCGCAGGGGAACTCGTGGTGAGGTCGATCAGTATGGCACCGGGCTTCGATGCCGTGAGCAGCCCGCCGCTTGCCAGATACAGATCCTCGACATCCTCGGGGTAGCCCACCATGGTGAACACGACGTCTGCGCCAGCGACCGCCTCCGCGGGCGTCTCGGCAGCCACGGCGCCGCGCTCGACCAGGGGCTGCGCCTTGGACTGCGTGCGGTTATAGACCGTCAGGGGATAGCCCGCATCGAGGATATGCCCCGCGATGGGTGCCCCCATGATGCCGGTACCGATGAAAGCAACCGATTGCTTTGCCTTTGCCATGAATACCACTCCTCCTTGCGGTGTGAACGGTGCGCCCTACCCGTTAGAGCCGACCAAAACCTTGCCGTGAAGCGAAGCGCGGGCATGCCGCGAATCGCGCGCCTGCTCTTTGCCCCTGCTCTTAGTCGCGAACCTTCTTTGCAATGCGGTCGCTGAGCGACAACTTCTCTGCCCGGTTCTTGCCCCAGAAGATCAGCGCGACCATGCCCGGGCCCACATGCGCGCCGATGGTCGGTCCCACCGAACCGCGAATGATGGTCAGATCGGAACAGCCTTCCTCCTTGCGCACCGCAGACTCGACCCAATCGCCATCCTTCTCGCAGTCGGCGGTGACGATCGTAAGGGGCATGCTCGGATCGAGCACATAGTTCTCTTTGAACGCCTTGATGAGCGCCTTGAGCGCCTTTTTGCGACCGCGGTTCACGCCCGTGAGCGTGAGCGATCCCGACAAATCGAACGAAAGGCTCGCCTTGATGTCGAGCCTGCTCGACAATTGCGCCGCCGCAGGAGGGATGCGCCCACCGGCCGCGAGCGAATCGAGGCTGTCGAGCGTGAAGTAACCATGTACGTACGTCTTTGCCTCGTCCGCCCATTCGGCAAGCTGCTTCGCCGTGAGCCCCGCCGCGCGCTGGCGCACCGCCTCGATCGCGAGCAACTCGCCACACGAGCACGGAAGCGCGTTGTCTACGACATAGAGCTCGAAATCTGGGTACTTCTCGCGAACCTCGTCTGCCGCGATGCACGCATGCTCGTAGCTCGAAGAGAGCGCCGAGGTAAACGCCAGATAGACAGTCGGCGTGCCTTCCTCAGCGCACTCCGTGAAGTATTCGAGGTAACGACCGACCGATATGGCGGCAGTCGATGCCTTCACACCTGCGCGAATCTGATCGTAGAACCATTTGGGCGTCATCGATATCCAGATATCGTCCGCCTTCTCCTCGCCGTCGAGAATATAGGGAAACCCCAAGATGTCGACGTCAAGCGTCGCGGCGATTTCAGGGGTGAAGTCGCAGCACGTATCGACCGCGATGCGACAACGATTAGCATACCGGTCAGATGTAGATGCGCTCATCGGCAAGCCTTTCTCAAAAAAGCGGCCACCGCACCCGATGGCCGCTCGCCCACACGCATGCAATAGACGTGTATTTTACTCGTCCAAGCTTTCTATTTTGGGCTTGATGATGCCATATCCACCATTCTTACGGTGATAGACCACATTGATAAGGCCGGTCAAGGAGTTTTCGAAGACATAGAAGTCGTGCCCGAGCAGATCGGTCTGAACCAACGCCTCCTCTTCAGTCATGGGCGTGATGTCGATAACCTTCTCGCGCACAAGCAGATCGTCCTCTTCCTCCGCGGGGATGAGCAGGTCCGCCAAGTCATCGACGCGCGGTGCCGGAGCCACCTCGGCGGCCGAGGCGCCCTGCTGGCGATTGTCGACGACCTTGGTCTTGAACTTGCGCAGCTGGCGCGTCACCTTATCTGCGGCCTGGTCGATGGCGGCATACATATCGGCACCGTGCTCGGCCACGCGAACCACCGAACTGCGCACGCGCACCGTAACTTCGACGATGGCGGGCTCGGGAATCGAGGGGTTCTTCTCATACCGAAGCACGACGTCGGCGGTCATCGGCTCGATGTCGAACACCTTAAGCGCCGCGCCGACCTTCTCGTTCACATGTGCGCGCAGAGCATCGGTTACCGTGGTCTTACGTCCAGAGACCGTGATATCCATGAGCGCTCCTATCTATCCGGGGACAATATGTACTGTGCTTGTACCCATTCGTCCGCGTTGCTGACAAGCACCGTCCACAGAGCCGTGCGCGCCGTTTGTCGATGCCGCATTGCATGAAACGCGCGCTCGAACCCCGTGCCCTCAAGACGCCCTCGGCGCACCCCTCGCCATCGCGAGCCGCCTGCGGCCGCGCACGGCTACCGGCAGCGCAGGCAAAGGTGCGTCACTGAGCGCGCAGGCGCACGGCCATCAGGCAGCGCGCAGCGCCT
Organism: uncultured Enorma sp.; assembly: GCA_964624825.1. Lineage (GTDB taxonomy): Bacteria > Actinomycetota > Coriobacteriia > Coriobacteriales > Coriobacteriaceae > Enorma. Next base: position 7,765 of record CAZUYD010000006.1, read on the forward strand.
CATCGTCGATACGGTACGGGCATCGCGCCGGAGCCGATCCTTAGTCCAGACTGTTCATGTCGCCGCTGATCTGCTCATCGTCGCTATCCTCATCGGATGAAGACGACGAGGAAATGCTCACGCCCGAAATGAGCTCGCTTGAAAGGCTGAGCGGCGTGTCGCCATACCAAAGCGCATGAATCGCAGAGAGGGTGCCATCGGCAGAGATATTCTCGATCGCAGCGCCAACTTCCTCGATGACCTCGGTCGCCGACGAGAGGTACGCGATCCCGTACGAGGTCGCCTCGCTGAGCGTGCCCAAAAAGCTCACGTTCTCGTATGAGCGAGCCAGGTATCCGCCGGCCGTCGCATCGCAGACGACGTAATCGACCTCGCCGGCCACAAGCGCCTCGAAGCACTCGTTGACGTTGCTGTAGGTGTTCGACGCCACCATGCCGGCGTTGGCGAGCACGTCTTGAGAGACGGATGCGTCCTGCACGCCGATGGTCGCGCTTTGCAACGTGGTTATCGAAACGCTCGCGGTCGTGGTATCGAGCGCGAACACCCCGGTCGCGTTCTGCAGGAACTCTCCATCGACGACGATCTCGTCGGACTCGTCGGCGGCGGTAGCGCCCAAGAAGATATCGGCTTCGCCCGAGGTAAGCGCATCTTCAGCTGAGGACGCGCTCACGAATGCGACCTCGAGCCCCAGCTCCTGCGCGAGCATGATCGCCACATCGATGTCATACCCCTCGAGGGCGTCTCCGGAGGTGCTCATCACCTGGGGCGCGTCGTCTGTGTCGAGCGCCACGGTCAACGTTCCCGCCTGCACGAGCGCGGAATCGTCAATGGCTTGCGTCGTCTCGGCCTGTTCGACCTCGGAAAGCGATGGCGTGGTGAGCGAGCAACCCGCCATGCCAAGAACCATCGTCGCCCCCGCAGCAGCAGCAACTGCCACGCGTACTATCCGAGTCGCAAACCCGCGCGTCATGAACAGCCTCATCTCATGATTGGGGCACCTCAACGGTTTGTAAGGTTTCGTGCCCAGCCTTCCAAGAGCTCCACCCCTGTATGGGGCGCGTTCGCCCATGCATATGGGTGATATGTCCCCCCAGCTGACCTGGTCTTTTCCCCCACACCTGCGCACTGGAGCGTTTGCTCAACCGCCGCGGCGGCATCACGACTAACCCGCTCGCCCGCGGGGCGGAATACCCCTTGCAACGGACGGTGCGACTTACCTCTAGGACGCGCCATGATCGTGCATGCGCGCACGCATGCCCTTACGTGGATCCCTTTGACCGCGTCTGTCATGGACTAGGATGCGCGAAGCGGCACCCGCAACCACAGCCTGGAAGGACGAATGGATTATACAACACACTTGACAACAGGGAACGAAATGTTATAAGCACGCTCAATCTGCACGATGCGCGCCCCCTCGCCGGTGCGCTGCGATTTGAAATCGATGTGCAGGGTACACGCCGCCGTCGCATGCGCGCTGCCCTCATATGCGGGCGCTCGCATCGGGCGCATGCAAACGAGGGCGAGATTCTGCCGAAACCCTCAAAGGCGCGCTATTAGCAACCGGCCCGGCACGGGCGAACGCGCGATGCGAGCTTGTACGGCCGCGGCGGATACCCGCTTACCACACGCGGGCGAAGGCGAGGACGTCGACGCGGGCGGCGCCAGCTGCCCTGAGCGCATCCGCGGCCGCACGAACGGTCGCGCCCGTGGTGATGACATCATCGACGAGCACGAGGCGCATGGCCCGAACAGGCTCCATCACCTCGTAGGCGCCCCGTGCGCGCTGTGCGCGCTCCGTGCGCCCGAGGGCGCGCTGATCGGAGCAACCATGCTTGCAAAGCGCATCGAGCATGCGCACACCCGAACGTTGCGAGAGCTCGCGCGCGATGGCCTCCATATGGTCGAACCCTCGGCGTGCGAAGGCCGCGGCGGTGGCAGGCACGAACACGATGGCATCGGCGTGGGCAAGCATGCCGCCATAGCGCTGCGACGCCGCAGCCTCGGCGTGCTCGGCCGCATCGAGCATGAGCTCGGCGATGAGCGGCGCGAGCCGGCGCTCGCCAGCATCCTTGTACGCCCGAATGATACGCGGGACGGGATCGTCGAACACCGTCGCAGCAAGGCAGCGCCCCGCAGGCGCGGACACCTCGTCGGTTGCCTGACGTGATGCATGCGCGCCGCACTCGGTGCACAACAGGTCGCCGAATGGCGCGCCGCAGCGCACGCATGCACGCACCGGATCGATGGGCATCATGCGCGCAAGGCAATCATCGCAGATGAGCGCTCCCGGTCGCTCGCACCCGGCACACCGCGTAGGCGCTATCGCCTCGAGGACGACATCGCGGGCGCGCGCAAGCCAAGGGGCGCAGAGGCTCCCGTTTTGCCCGCCACCTGCCCGCGCGTCAGCCATGGGCGCCACGCACCCTCGTTACTCGGCAGCGGACGGGGCTGAGCCGGAGGCTCCGCTCGGCCTGGAATTCCCATCCGCTCCGGAGCCGCCCCCTTGGGCGCCCGCATTCGAAGCGCCCCCTTGGGATGACCCGCGGCCCGGTGCGGATCCGCCGCCGGCCTGTTTCGGCTTGCGCGAACGACGACGGCGCCGCTTATGCGATGAGGCCTCCCCCGCCTGCTTGGAGGGTTTGCCGGCAGAGCCGGCGCCCTCATGCGCCGCGCGCTCCTTCCCAGGCGCCTCGTGCGCGCGCTGAGCGCCGCCCCCATCGCCTGGGCGGCGGCGCGTGACCTTCACATCGCCCTTTGCAACCTGGCTTGCAACCGATGGCGTCGTGGGCTTTTGAGGTTCCAACGTGGTGCGATGCCGACGACGCGCCTTTCCGGACGTCTTTGCTTCGCCCGGTGCCAGCGACCCCTGCTCTTGCACCGCCTCGCGCGCCGCAGCGCGCACGAACGCATCGTTGCGCTCGTCGCTGCTCAAGTGGCGCCGGTGGCGACGCGATGCGCCCTGCGCGCTCGAGCCAGCGTCGCCTGCGCGCTTCGGCTGCTCGGAAGCGCCCGCGTCCGTGCGCTTGCCCGCCGAATGCTTGCGCCGACGGCGCGACGGTGCGGCGTCGCCTTCATCTGGCGCATTGTTCGCAGCACCACCCTTACCAGAACGCGCGCCCTTCCCGTTTTTCGCGGCACCCGAACCGTTCTCGTTGCGGTCATCGCACTTGCGACGGCGTACGGGCGAGGAGGTGACGATGCGGTCGTCATTCGAAAGCCCGTCGCCCACGTCGATGCCGTTTTCGCGGTCGAGTTCCATCAGGGCGAGCGCGATGTCGGGGCTCTCAAGCTTTTCCAGCACATCGCGGGTCACGCAATCGGGACGGCAGGCGCAGCCCTGCTTCTCCGCCTTCTTCTTGCATGCATCCGAGCATGTCATGGCGGACAGGTCGACGCGGAACACCTTGCCGTTCTCCAGACGCAGCACCAGCTGCTCGCGCGGCGTATCGTATTCTTGGATGCGCGCCTTGCCGAGCGGCGTATCGATCAGCGCCTTCTTCTTCGGGGCGCGGCCCTTGAAATCTTTATACGCTTCGAACTCATAGCGCAAGCAGCACATCAAACGGCCGCACACGCCCGAGATCTTCGCGGAGTTAAGCGGCAGGTCCTGCTCTTTCGCCATGCGAATCGAAACCGGCTCGAACTGCCCGCCAAAGCGGGCGCAGCAGAGCTCTTGTCCGCAATGGGCAAGGCCTCCCACCAGCCGCGCCTCATCGCGCACGCCGATCTGGCGCATATCGACGCGGGTGCGCAGCCGTGCAGACAGGTCGCGCACCAGCTGACGGAAGTCGACGCGATCTTCGGCGGCAAAGTAGAATACCGCGCGCTCGCCACCAAAGAGGTACTCGACGCCCACCGGCTTCATATCGAGGCCGTTTTGCTTCACGAGCGCCCGAAAGTCGTTCATAGCCGCCTCGCCCCTACGCGCGAGCTCGTCCGCCCGGTCGAGGTCTTCGTCGGTGGCGATGCGCAGCACGGGCTTAAGCGGCGCGCGCAGCTCGTCCTCGGTCACCTCGAAGGGATCTGCCGTGACCAGGCCGATCTCTGTGCCGCGCTCGGTGGCGCAGATGGCGTAATCGGCTTCGATGATGTCGAGCTGCTGCGGGTCGAACCATAAATCGCGCGAAGCGAAAGGAAACTTGACGGGAACTACGATGGGCATGTCAGGGCCTTCCTGATATCGAAGAGCATGACCTCGAAGGCCAGCTGCGGAGTGACGTTTCTGGCGACGGCGCGCTCAGCGGCCGCAACGGCATCGAGCGCGCACACGGCAGCGGCAGGGGTTACCCGCGCAGCAAGCCGATCGATGACTGCCTGCGCATCGGCACACATCGGCGTGGCCGATGCGTCTTCCAGAACAAACAGAACGTCGCGCATGAGCAGGCGCGCGCACGCCAGCACTTCCATGATACCCGAACGCTCGCGCGCGGTGAGTTCGCGCTTGTTGCGATCCTCGAGTTGCTTGAGCGCCCCGCGCGAAAGATACTCCTCATCGCGCTTAAGAATGGCTTCCTGGGTCGACTTGACCTCGGCAAGCGGCGCCTTCACCACGGTGATGAGCTCTTTCGCCGCGTTGAGCACGTCCGCCTCGTCATCGCGAACGAGCCCGTCAATCGCCCGCAGCATCACCCGGCGCGCCTCCTGGCGCTCGGCGCTCTTCAAAAACTCCACGGCGCGCGCAGGGCTCCCCGCCACGGCAACCGCCATGCGGCAGCGTCCCTCGGGAAGACCCGTCGCGCGCACCACGGCCTGAACGGCCGCCGTGGGCGACACCGCGCGAAACGGCACGCATTGGCAGCGCGAGACGATGGTGGGCAGCACGGTATCCGCAACCGTGCCCAAAAGAACGAAAACAACGTCCTCGGGCGGCTCCTCAAGTGTTTTAAGCATGGCATTCGCCGAACTTGCGCGCAGCTGGTCGGCATGGTCGATGATGTAGACCTTGCGCGGCGCGCGGATGGGAGCCATTGAAACATCATCGAGCAGATCGCGAATCTGCGCGATAAGATAGCCCGTCGCGCTCTCGGGCGCGAGGTAATGCACGTCGGGATGGGTGTGGCGCGCCACGCGCACGCACGCATCGCAGGCGCCGCACGCGCCTTCACCGCTCTCGCAGATGAGCGCCTGAGCCAGCGCCCAGGCCGCATCGAGCTTGCCCGACCCCGGCGCACCCAAGAACAGGTAGGCGTGCGACGCCTTACGGGTCTCGACCGCGCGCGCAAGAAACGAACGGACGCGCGGCTGCGTATCGAGGCGGGCGAGCAGCGAACGGTCGGCGCTATCGGTTACGGGCTGGGACATGGGCGATCCTTGGAGCGCGGGCTTGAGGAAATGCCGCAGGTGCGCCAAGCGCTCGAAGCGGCGGGCGCACGCTGCGCGCCCTCATGATACCCCGTTTCGCGATGGCCTTGTCCGGTGCGTCGCGCTACTATCCGACGCGCATGCGACCCGACGCGCATGCGACCCGACGCGCTCGGCGATTCACCTCACGCGGCAGCTCGTCACATGAGGCGCCGGCCGTTACACGATATCGAGCGGTGTCGCGTGGTTCGGCATGGGAAACGACCGAGAGAGCAATGCAAGGTCATCAGATGTGAGCTCGATCTCTCTCGCAGCGATGTTCTCGCGCATGTGCTCGGGGTTACCGGTGCGCGGGATCGCTACCACCAGGGGGTTGCGCAGCACGAAGGCGAGAAGCACCTGGAACGGCGTTGCGTGATGCCGACGGGCGACCTCGGTGACCGCCACGTCGGTCACCAGGCCGCGCCGCAGATCTCCTGCTTGCGCAAGCGGGCAATATGCCATGAGCGGCATCTGCGCGGCGCTCATCCAGGGAAGAATCTCGTATTCCACGCCACGCGACCCTAAATGATAGAGGTCTTGGTTCACCGCGCAGTGCGTGCCGTTGTACACCGAGAAGAGCTCTTCGAGGTCGTCCACATCGAAGTTCGATACGCCCCAGTGGCGGATGACGCCATCCTCGACCAGCTCCTCCATGCACCGCACCGTTTCAGAAAGCGGAACCGACCCGCGCCAATGGAGCAGGTACAGGTCGAGGTAGTCCGTCTGCATGCGCTCAAGCGACGCCTCGACGCTCTCGAAGATCATGGGGTCGCCCGCATTGCGCGGCAAGACCTTCGAGACCAAGAACAGTTTCTCGCGATCATACCCCTTGATCGCCTCGCCCACGAGCCGCTCGGCTGCACCGCCGCCATACATCTCGGCCGTGTCGATGAGCCGAATGCCCGCATCGAGCCCTGCCCGCAATGCGGCAAGCTCGCGCTCGCGCGCTGCGGGGTTTTCGCCCAAGAACCACGTGCCCATGCCCAGGCGCGGCATCTGCACGCCGGTGCGCAGGGTGACCGTTTCCTTGTATGCCATACGTTGCTCCTATCGTCGCGTCGTTGGTTCCATGGATGCTCAAAGATGGCTTCGATCGCATGCGAAATGGGCGCTAAGAGCAAAACCCATCTCGTACCCCCTCCATGCGCGCGGCCGCGCTGGGAGACATGTCAGCGCGGCCGAACGAAAAGCGGCATATCGATGTATACGCGTTCGCTACCCCAGCCGCAAGAGGTACCCAAAAGGAACATGCGACCACAGGAAGACAACCCGCAAGGGCGAGCCCAAACGCGCCGCCTGCGCCCCGGCAGACGGCGTGCGACCTTTTAGCCCTGGAGCTTCATATCGTTGATGAGCTCGTAGTACTCGGCGATGGCGGAGTGATCTTCCTTCTCATGGCCGTGCGCCTTGAGCGACTGCATGATCTCCATCGCGAGCGAGGAGAACGGCACGGACACGTTCACGCCGTGCGAGGTGTCCATCACGTTCTGGAGATCCTTGATGTGTAGCTCGATGCGGAAGCCCGGGGTAAAGTCGCCGTCGAAGATCTTCTGAGACTTCTGGTCCATAACGGTGGAGCCCGCAAGACCGCTGCGGATGGCCTCGTAAACGCGCGCAGGGTCAACGCCGGCCTTCTTGGCAAGCGAATACGCCTCCGAGACGGCGGCGATGTTGATGGCCACGATCATCTGGTTGGCAAGCTTGGTGATGTTGCCGGCACCGACCTCACCCACGAGCGTCACCGTGGAAGCCATGGTCTTAAGCAGGTCCTCGTACTTGGCGAAGACCTCCTCCTTGCCGCCCACCATGACGGCGATGGTGCCGTCGATAGCCTTAGGCTCGCCACCGGACACCGGCGCGTCGAGGAACTCGACGCCCATCTCGGCCAAACGGGCAGCGAAGTCGCGGCTGGCCAGCGGTGCGATGGAGCTCATATCGATGACGCACTTGCCCGCGGTCAAGCCCTCGGCAAGGCCGTTCTCATCGAAAAGCGCGCTCTCCACGTTGGGGGAGTTCTGAAGCATGGTGATGACCACGTCGGCGTTCTCGGCAACCTCCTTGCCGCAGCTGCAGGCAACGCCACCGAGCTCAACGAGGTCTTTCGCGCGATCCATGTTGAAGTCGTACGCGTAGACCTGATGACCGGCCTTCTGGACATTGATGGACATGGGCTTGCCCATGATTCCCAAACCGACAAATCCTACGTTCATAATGGGTTCCTTTCCATTGAAACCGATGTGTACCTATCAACACGTTCGCAAAGCGAACGGAGTTGCCGTAAAGTTGCCGTAAATAGACCAAACGAACCGCTACGAGCACCGCGCGGCAGCCCGGCCAAGCAAGAAGGCCCGCATGGCGCTCTCGCCGGCGATCGGCACGAGCCGCTCCGTACCCGCGATGCACTCCTCGAGGGTCATCGGTGCGACCGCTGTTGGAATGACCAGGTCGATGCCCTCGTCGTATATGCCGTCGAGGTCTTCCGCACGGCTGCCCACGATGGCGATCACGGGCTTGCCGTGCTCCCGCGCGCGCCGCGCGACGCCGACCGGCGCCTTGCCGTTCACCGATTGCGCGTCCATGCGGCCCTCGCCGGTGATGACAAAGTCTGCCGTGGCAATGGCTTCGGAAAGCCCGATGGCATCGAGCACATATTCGATGCCGCGCTCGACGCGCGCACGGCAAAACGCTGCAAGCGCGGCGCCCAGCCCTCCGGCTGCGCCCGCACCCGGCATGTCGCGAACCGGCACGCCCGTGCTTGCTTCAAGCATCGCCGCATAGGACTTCATCCACAAGTCGAGCTGTTCGAGCTCATCGGTATCGACGCCTTTCTGAGGACCATACACGTACAGCGCGCCGTTTTCGCCCACCAACGGGTTGGTCACGTCGGTGAGCAGGATGAACTCGCACTCGTACACGCGCGGGTCCAGCCCCGAGCAATCGATGCGGGCTAAGTCCTTGAGGCCGATCAGGCCGCAAGGAATGAGCTCGCCTTTAGCATCGAGGAACTTCACGCCCAGTGACTTGGCCATACCGACGCCGCCGTCGTTCGTCGCGCTGCCGCCAAGGCCGACGAGGATTCGACGCGCGCCGTGGTCGAGCGCGTCGAGAATCAGATCGCCCACGCCCCATGTGGAGGCGCGCAGCGCGTTTTCGGGCGTCTGCTCGATGAGCGTGATGCCGCTTGCGGCAGCCATCTCGATCACCGCGGTGTCGCCGCCCACCAGACCATAGGACGCCTCGACGGGATCGCCGAGCGGATTTTGCACCGTCACACGGCGCATCTGCCCATCAAGCGCCGATACGAGCGCGTCAACCGTGCCCTCGCCTCCGTCGGCAATGGGGAATCGAAGCACCCGGCATTGCGCGTCCACGCGGCGGATGCCCTCTTCGACCAGCTCTTCCACGCGCGCACTCGATGCCGAGCCCTTAAACGAGTCAACCGCAAGCACAACCGTGCACCGCTCCAAATCAGCACCTCCTTTCAGCCCTTGCAATGTAGGGCGAACCTACTCGAGATAGCCGCCCTCGCGCATAGCCTTCTTGATACCTTCAAGCACCGCGCCGTCAGCGCCCTCAGTCGGAAGCACCGAGGGCCCCATGTTCATGCCCATGAGATTGGCCATGTCCTTGGTTGCCGCCGGGAAGCTCGCCGGGTCTTGCGAGAGGCGGATGGGATTGAGCTTGACCTGGTACGCGCGGGAACCAGCCACATCGCCCTCGACGTACTTGTCGTAGATGCCGCAGACGAGCTCGGGATACATGTTTGCCGTCGAGCATACCGCACCCACCGCGCCGCAGCACATCGCCGGGAACACCACGGTGTCCTTACCGGCGAACACGGCGAAATCGATGTCGTCGGTCAAGCGGACGAGCTCCTGAAGATTGGTTATGTCGCCGCTTGAATCCTTGATACCCACGATGTTCGGACAGTCATGTGCCAGGCGCGAGATGGTTCCGCGCGTCATGGCGTAGCCGCAGCGGCCGGGGTTGCTGTAGATGAGCATCATCGTGTCGGGAATGGCGTCCGCGACGGCCTTGAAATGATTATAGTTTGCCTGCTCGGTGGGTTTGATGAACATGGGCGTGAGCACCGAAACCGCATCGACGCCGAGCGCGGCAGCGCGCTTGGCAAGTGCCACGGCCTTGGAGGTGCGGATGTGACCCACGCCGAAGAAGACCGGCACGCGGCCGGCAGCGGCCTCGAGAATGGCCTTGGTGGCCTCGAGCATCTCGTCATCCGAGAACATGTAGAACTCAGAGTTGCTCCCGAAGGCCAAGATGCCATCGACGCCATGCTCGATCTCGAAATCGACATGTTCGCGCAGGCGCTCGATGTCGATCTCACCGTCATAGGCGTTGGTGACGGGCGTGATGATGGGCACGACGATGCCCTTGAGACGCTCGACGTCAAACGTTGCCATAACCTGTACTCCTCTCGTGAACGCGCAGACTATCCGCGCATCGGTCAGGCCGCCCCGCCGCCTGGTAGCGCGGGGCGGCTGCATGGGACGCTCGGCGCCCGTAGCCAAACTTAGCGAACCAAGCAGGGGCGCTTTCCGTCGAACTTCCAGCCAGGAATGAGGTACTGCATGGCGATGGAGTCATCGCGCGTACCGAGGCTGTTGTCGAGGTAGAGCTGGTGTGCCTGCATGAGCGCGTCGCGATCGATCTCGATGCCGAGACCGGGGACGTCGTACGGCACGGCGATCTCGCCGCCCTCGATCTTGGGCGGGTTCTTGGTGAGGAACTGGCCGTCCTGCCAGATCCAGTGCGTGTCGCAGGCGTTGTACTCGCCCGGCGCCGCAGCAGCCGTATGCGCGACCATGGCAAGCGAGATGTCGAAGTGGTTGTTGGAGTGCACGCCCCAGGTGAGGTCGAAATCGTGGCACAGCTGAGCCACGCGGGCGGCACCCTGCATGGTCCAGAAGTGCGGGTCGGCGAGCGGGATGGACACGGAATCCAGGCGGATGGCCGCCTTCATCTCGCGCCAGTCGGTCGCCACCATGTTGGTCGCCGTGGGAAGCCCCGTGAGGCGATGGAACTCGGCCATGGTCTCGCGGCTCGAGAAGCGGCCCTCGGCTCCGCAGGGATCCTCGCAGTAGGTGAGGATGCCCACCATGTCCTTGCAGTTCTCGACCGCCTCGGCGAGCGACCAGGCACCGTTCGGGTCGAGGTCGATGCGACCGTTGGGGAACGCCTCCTTGAGGGCGCGGATGGCCTTGAGCTCCTCGGCGCAAGAGAACACGCCGCCTTTGAGCTTCCAGTCCTTGAAGCCATAGCGCTCGTAGGCGGCCTTCGCCTGCTCGACGATCGACTCGGGCGTGAGCGCCTCCTCACGGCGGATGCGGCCCCATGCGTCCGAGTTGTCGTCGTCATGGATATACGGAAGGTCGGTCTTGGTGCGATCGCCCACATAGAACAGATAGCCCAGGAAACGCACGGAATCGCGCTGCTGGCCATCGCCCAGAAGCGAGGCGACGGGAACGTTCAGGTGCTTGCCCAAGATGTCGAGGAGCGCGGCCTCGATGGCGGTCTGCACATGCACCGTGGTACGGAGGTCAAAGGTCTGGTCGCCGCGGCCACCGGCATCGAGGCTCGCGTACTTATCGTGAATCGACTTGATGATGTTTTTGTACTGGCCGATGGGCTGGCCGAGAACCAGGTCGTCGATCTCGTTCAGCACCTCGGTGATCTTGGTGGAGCCGGGAACCTCGGAGATGCCCTCGACGCCGTCTGAGTCGGTAAGGATGACGATGTTGCGGGTGAAATACGGACCATGCGCGCCAGACAGGTTGAGCAACATGCTGTCATAGCCGGCTACGGGATAAACCTCGATTTTCTGAATGGTTGGTACCATAATCATCCCTCTCTAACAAAATGTGCCTTCAGAACATGCGTTGAAAAACCCATGGTTCCTTAATTGGTAAGTCTACCGTGATGGTTCAGCGTGCCCCACTTACGCCAAGACAGACTTTTTTAGCTGCCATGCGGCCGAAAATGGTATGCGAACCATCGTCTTGATAAATCGCCTACGGTACGCCCCGCCGCGGGTCTGTAACGACAGAACCGCATGGCAGGGCAGATCTCTAAGCCCTGCCTAGCGCACCATGGCGGGACGATGCGGATCGTACGTCCAGCCGGGGATGAGCGCCTGCATGCCGCGCGCGTCGTCGCGCGTGCCGCAGCCGTTGTCCACATAGAGTTGGTGCGCCGCCTCGAGCTTGGCGCGATCGAGCTCGATGCCCAACCCGACGCTGTCGCGCGCCACCGTCAGGCAGCCGTCGTGGAACTGGGGCGCTGTGGTTCCCAAATGCTGGCCGTCTTGCCACATGTAGTGCGTGTCGCACGCGTTCACGAACCCGGGCGCCGCCGCGGCGGCGTGAGCCACCATCATGAGGGAGATGTCGAAGTGGTTGTTGGAGTGCACGCCCCAGGTGAGGTCGAGGGCATGGCAGAGCTGTGCCACGCGCACGCATCCCTGCATGGTCCAGAAGTGCGGGTCGGCGAGCGGGATGGTCACCGAATCCAGGCGGATGGCCGCCTTCATCTCGCGCCAGTCGGTGTCAACCATGTTCGTCGCCGTGGGAAGCCCCGTGAGGCGATGGAACTCGGCCATGGTCTCGCGACCAGAGAAGCGTCCCTCGGCGCCGCAGGGATCCTCGCAGTAGGTGAGGATGCCTGCGAGGTCGCGGCACAGCTCGACCGACTCGGCGAGCGACCAGCCACCGTTCGGGTCGATCGTGATGCGCGCATCGGGGAAGCGCTCCTTCAGGGCGCGCACGGCCTCGATCTCTTCGGCGCCGGCAAAGACACCGCCCTTGAGCTTGAAGTCGTGGAAGCCGAAGCGCTCGGCCGCCGCCTCGGCCTGATGCACGATGGCATCGGGCGTGAGCGCGGGCTCGCGACGAATGCGTCCCCACTCGTCGGAATCGTCGTCATCGTGCAGGTACGGCCCGCCCACCGCACGGCGATCGGCAACATAGAATAGATAGCCCAGGAAGCGCACGTCTTCGCGCACCTGGCCATCGCCCAACAGCGCAGCCACGGGTATCTCCAGGTGCTTGGCCATAAGATCGAGCATCGGGGTCTCGATACCGGTGATGACGTTGGTAACCTTGGAGAAAATCTGCGCATGCGCGGTCTGCGCGCCCGCAGCCGTCGAGGCGGCGACCATGTTCTTCTCCAAGAATTCCTGCGCCTCGAGAAGCGTCTGCTTGAAGCGCGCAAGGCGTGAGCCCTCCACCAACGGGATCAGGCTCCTAAGGCGCTCGGTAATCACCTCGCCGCCGGGCACCTCGCCGACGCCGACATAGCCGGCGGAGTCGGTGAGCACCACGATGTTTCTCGTGAAGAACGGCTCGTGCACGCCGGCAAGGTTCAGCAGCGGGCTGTCGTAACCGGCAACGGGCACGACCTCCATCCGTTCGATCGTAACGTTCATGAACAAACCCCTTTCTGCGCGCAGGGCTCCGCGCGCGATCCGCTGTCTGAGGCATCCGTTATCTCGATACCAAGATCCAGGCGCCGAGCACGCGCGGCGGTGACCGGGCAGTCGTCGTCATATACGTAGGCATCCGCCCAGGCGCCGAACACACGCGGCGGTGACCCCACCCATCGCGCCGCCATCTCGATACCAAAAGGCCCGACTCCGAACGTTCGGAACCGGGCCTCTCGCTTGTCATGTCGCCAGCACGGTCTTAGACATCCGTGGTAGCGGTGCGCAGAGCGCTATACGATTCCCAACGACGCTAAGAACACGACAAAGAACGAGTTGAAGAATGGGAATATTGCTCCCAACCAGAACTCGTGGATGTAGCCGCGCTTGTAGTCGAGGTGGGTGTAGTTCAGGCGGTTGATGGCCGAGCCGTTGTAGGGCATGGAATCCAGGCCGTAGCAGGACACGGCGACAACACGGTGAATAACCTGGGGGTCGATGCCCATCTGGAGGAACTTCTCCGAGAACAGGCCGAGCGCGATGGCTTCGCCGCCCGAGGCGGAACCGGTGATGCCGGCAACGAGGTTGGTCGCCAGGCAGAGCTGGATGAGCGGGGTGCCCGGAATAGAATCGAGGCCGTTGACCACGAAGTCGAAGCCCGGGGCCAGCTCGACGGCAGCGCCGAAGCCGACGACCGCGGAGACGTTCATGATGGACTTCATGGTTGAGGTGCAGCCGGAGCCGAAGGTCTTGCCGATGTTCTGGAACTTATTGAAGTACAGAACCCCGCACACGATGCAGCCGATGGCCAGAGAGATCCAGGCGTCGTAATCGACCAGGATAACGTTCATGCACACGAGCAGCACGATCGAAGGCAGCAGCGCCTTGATGAACTCCCAGTTGGTGCAGGTCTCGCCCAGGATGGAAACGTCGAGCGCGCCGGAGTTCTCCTCCATGAGCTGACCGGTGGGCAGGTAGCCCTCACCGCGACGCTCGTTGCGACGCAGCACGAACCAGATGTACCAAGCACCGAAAACGATGCAGGTGAGCGAACCGATGACGGCAAGCATCGGGGCTGCGGTGGCCGTCGTGCCCAGATAGCTCATGGGCATGAGGTTCTGAACCGAGGGGGCACCAGGCAGAATAGCGGTCCACATGGAGCCTCCGTACACGGCGACAGCAATCACGAAATGCCAGGGGATGTTCATCTTCTTGAAGATCTCGCGGCAGATGGGCGCAATGGTGAAGATGACCACGAAGCCGGAAACGCCGCCGAACGACAAGATTGCGGTGATGAGCGAAAGACCCATGAGCACGGCGAACTTGGCGCCGAAGCTGTCGCTGCTTCCACCGATCTTTGTGGCGATGTCGCCGATCTTGATGGCGATCTTCTGCGCGGCACCGCAGTCTCCTAACATGGCACCGAGCACGCACGCCGGCAAGAACAGCAGGAAGTTGCTTTGCGCGAACCCTGCGAAGTCCTCAGCATAGGCACCAGACATGTTCTCGATGATCTCGGCCGGGCCCATACCGGAGAACGCGAAGACGATGATGGCGCTCACAGGGCCAACGATCAAAATGGGCAGACCCTTGATCGAGGCGACGATGAGGAAGACCATCGAGATGAGAATGCCAATCAAGCTGATAAGTCCAGCATCCATTAACGTACTCCTCCTTTACAAACGAAATCGATGAACTACGGTAGCTTCTCCTCTCCCTTCTCTCATGAACGCGGCCGCAGGGCACATGCGCCCTGCGGCTGCGCATGCCGCGCGAAACCGCAAACGCAATGCATCTCATACTGAATCGCGCAGGACGCGGACAGACTACGCACGCGCCCCGCGTGTCCGACATTGCTTATGGAGAAATAATGAGCGATTTCCATGCGTTGAATAAGAGCCGTACTGACCATTTTTTAGCCAGCTCTCAAATGATTTGATGTTACATAAACCATTTCACGAGAGAACTCGCCCGTTTAAAGTCAAGGTACGCTGTGTACCATTTGTACGCCTGGCAAGGTATGCGGAAGGGAGCCGCTTTGTGAGGGACGCTCTATATGTAAAGATCAACGAGCGGGACAATGTCGGCATCGCGCTGCACGATATCGCAGCCGGTACCGATGTCGGCGGAGGGGTAATCGCCCGGAGCGACATTCCCCAGGCGCACAAGATCGCGCTTGCGGACATCCCGCTGGGCGGCGACGTGGTGCGCTACGGCGTGACGCTCGGCTACGTCAAGGAAGACACGCCCGCGGGCACATGGATCAACGAGACCTCGCTCGATCTGCCCACCCCGCCTGCGCTCGATGAGATGGAGTGGGGCACCAACATCGTGACCGACCTGCCCACCCCGCCCGTCACCACGTGGGAGGGGTATGCGCCCCTTGAGCCAGGTGGCTATGGCGGTACCCGTAACATCTTGGGAATCCAGACGACCGTGCAATGCGTCGCGGGCGTCGTGAACACGGCAATCGATCGCATCAAGCGCGATATTCTGCCCAAGTATCCCAACGTGGACGGCGTTGTGGCCGTAAACCATGCCTACGGCTGCGGCGTGGCCATCAACGCGACCGATGCCTACATTCCGCAGCGGATCATCCGCAACATCGCCCGCCACCCCAACTTCGGCGGCGAGTTCATGCTCGTGGGGTTGGGCTGCGAGAAGTTCACCCCCGAGATGTTCTGCGAGGACCGCCCCGAGGACAACAACCCCGATAACGTCATAATCCTGCAGGAATGCCATGGCTTCGAAGACATGATGAACCAGATTTGCGCCATGGCCGAGGTCAAGCTCGCTCGCCTGAACGAGCGCCGCCGCCAAACGCTGCCGCTTTCCGACCTGCTGCTGGGAGTGCAGTGCGGCGGCTCCGATGCGTTCTCGGGCGTCGCCTCGAACCCGTCGATCGGTTACTGCGCCGACCTGCTGGTCTCGGGTGGCGGAACCGTGATGTTCTCCGAGGTCACCGAGGTTCGCGATGGCGTGTACCTGATTGCCCAGCGCTGCCAGGACGAGGCGACCAAGCAAAAGCTCGCAGACGAGATGCGCTGGTATGACGATTACCTCGCCCGCGGCGGCGCCGATCGAAGCGCCAACCCCACCCCGGGCAACAAGAAGGGCGGCCTTTCGAACATCGTTGAGAAGGCCATGGGGTCGATCGCCAAATCGGGAACCTCGCCCATCGTCGAGGTCCTCTCGCCGGGCGAGCGTCCCACCAAGCATGGCATGATTTACGCCGCCACGCCGGCAAGCGACCTGTGCTGCGGCCCCTGCCAACTTGCAAGCGGCATGGGCGCCGAGGTGTTCACCACCGGGCGCGGCACGCCGTACAGCCTTGCCGCTGCCCCCGTGCTCAAGATCTGCTCGCGGAGCGAGGTCGCGCAGCAATGGCCCGACCTGATCGACATCGACGCTGGCCCCGTCTCGAGCGGCGCGCGCACCATCGAAGATGTTGGAACCGAGCTCTTCATGCTGCTTATCGACGTGGTGAGCGGACGCAAGAAGTCGCACGCCGAAACGCACGGCTTGGCAAACGACCTATGCGTATTCAACCCCGCACCCATCACGTAAGCGACACAGTGCAACGCGACGCGCCTCCTTGCGAGATTCTCGAAGAGGCGCGTCGCTTGTTCCGGCCATAATGCACTCACTTGCCTGCTCTTTTGGCTCAGACTTGCTTGAATGCAGATAGGAACGTCTCATATGAACCTTGATCCGCAGATTGCCGAAACCATCGTCGAAAACATCAAAGATGTCATCAAGCATGAGATCAACCTGTTCGACACGACCGGCACGATCATCGCAAGCACCGATCGCTCGCGCATCGGCACGGGTCACGATGGGGCGCGAGAAGCCATCTCGACCAAAAAGACGGTCGTCATCGATGGAAAACATTCCTATAGCGGCGCCAAGCATGGTATTAACGTTCCGGTCATTTTCAACGATTCCGTGGTGGCCGTCATCGGCATCACGGGCAAGCGCGCTGAGGTCGAACCATACGGCAACGTGCTCAAGAAGATGACCGAGATACTCATCCGCGAAAACTGGGAGCAGATGACGCGCTTCGACCAGCGCTCTCGACTGGCCGACTTGGTGAACATCTTGAAGCTCAGAGGACATGACGAGGCGCTCGTCGACTACTACGCTTCGCTTCTGCGCATCAACCTCGACACGCCGCGGTTCGCCGTGGTGGGGCGCATCGAACGCACGCATGAGGATTCGAATGAGGGAAGCAGTCTCCATACATCGCTCTACATGCGCTTTCAGCAATTTAAAACAAGCTTCTTCGCCCTCTCAGACCGCGAGGTGTGCATGTTCATCGACGTGCGCTCCGAGCACGCGCTGAACAACCTGTTGAGGGGAATTCGCGAAGATGTGCAGCAGATCGTGAATAGCCCGGTGCATTTTGGCATCGGCGATGTCCAGAGCACGAGCACGGAGTACTGGCGCAGCTATGATAAGGCGTGCCGCGCGCTCGGCTGGCTTGAGTTTCTTGACGACGGCGGCAACGCCCTGCGCTACGCAGACATGGATATGGGCCTTATCGTCTCATCACTGCCTCGCGACACCGCTCAGCAGCTCGTAAACCATGTGTTCGGCGATCTTCCCGCAAGCGATGTGGATGAGTATCAAAATATCTTTGACGCCTATACGCGTCACAATGGGAGCATCGTGCACTGCGCAGAAGAGCTCTACCTGCACAAGAACACGCTCCAGAACCGCTTGAACAAGATCGCAGCCAAGACGGGGTACAACCCGCGCGTGCTCGCCGATTACAGCGTGCTCGCGCTTGCGTTTCTCCTTCGTCAGCATTCGCGCCGCCCGTAGCATCGCTCGTTCTTGTCGTGTTAAACAAGAACGAGCCTCATGCATATGAGGTCGAAAACACGCGCTTCGGTACGCCTCGGTGCGCTACCGTTGCCATTCCTGTACCATCTAACTGTTCCCACCTGAAAGGAGTTGCCCATGGCAGTTCATGTACTCGATGAAGCCAACCGCTGCCTTGCCTGCAAGAAGCCTCGCTGCCAACAGGGCTGCCCCATCTCGGCGCCCATACCCACCGTCATCAAGCTGCTCCGCGAGGGAGAGGTTGACAAAGCGGGCGCGATGCTGTTCGAGAACAACCCGCTCACCACCGTGTGCTGCCGCGTATGCAACCATGAAAACCAGTGCGAGGGCCATTGCGTGCTGGGGCGCAAAGGAGCTCCCGTGCACTTCAGCGCCATCGAGGAGTACATCTCGGATCTATATGGCGCGCGCATGACCCCCTCGCCCGCCAAGTCAAACGGCATGCGGGTGGCCATCATCGGCGCGGGTCCTGCGGGCCTTACCATCGCCGTGGTGCTTGCTCGGCGCGGCTACGATGTCACCATCTTCGAAGACCACGATCGCATCGGCGGCGTGTTGCGCTACGGCATCCCGGAGTTTCGCTTGCCCAAGACCGTGCTGGACGATTTTCAGACGCGTCACCTCGAGGCGAATGGCGTGAAGCTGCGGTTCAACACGACGATCGGCTCGGCGATCTCGATCGATGACATTCTAGAAGATGGGTACAAGGCGGTCTTTGCCGGCACTGGCGTATGGCGGCCGCATTCGCTCCGCATTCCCGGCGAAACGCTCGGAAACGTGCACTACGGCATCAATTACCTGGCAAGCCCCGACAGCTTCCATCTGGGCAAGCATGTCATCGTCATCGGCGCGGGCAACGCCGCCATGGATGTTGCGCGCACCGCGCTTCGCCACGGCGTCGAGCAGCTTGAGTGCTATGTGCGTTCCTCCTATATCGCCGCAAGCAACCATGAACGCACATACGCCGAGCTTGAAGGCGTGGAGTTCGTGCTCAACCGGGCACCGGTGCGCATCACCGAAGAGGGCGTCATCTTCATTGAGACCGAAGGATCCGAGATGCCGGAAAACGGCGAGGCGCCCACGCTCCGGGTGCTCCCGGGCACCGAAGCGCTTGTACCGGCTGACAGCGTGATCATCTCCGCCGGACAAGGGCCACTCGACCGTCTGGTCAATACAACCGAAGGCTTGCAGGTGAGCCCGCGCGGCCTGCTTGTCACCGACGAAGACGGGAACACCACGCGCCCCGGCGTCTTTGCGTGCGGCGATGTGGCGAGCGGCGCCCGCACCGTCGTGGAGGCCGTTGCCGCCGCGAAGCACGTGGCGGACACGATGGACTCGTACATGCAGAGCCAGGCGTAGATGGCGATCTGACGCCTGGCGTAGATGGCGATCTGGCGCCATCTTGCAGCGCTTAGGCATCAGGCGCTGTGTATGCAGAGCCTGGCATAGATGGTGATCTGACCCCAGGTGTAAATGGTAATCTGACGCCTGGCGCTAGATCACCAGATGGGGAAATGCGGTGCGAACAGCGGAACAGGTGTCGGCGAGCACGGCGTCGATATCGCGTGCAGCGTCGATGAGCTTCACGCGCTGGGGCTCTGCCTCCGCAATGGCGCGAAAGCCCTCGGCCACGCGCTGCTGGTACGCAAGCCCTTTCGCCTCCATGCGGTCGGGCACCTCCGCACGGCACGCACGGCGCGTTGCCGCGACCACCGGATCGATGTCATATACCAGCGTGAGCTGCGGATGATGCGCGCCGACCGCAAGATCGTTCGCACGCGCCACCGCCTCGAGTGATCCCCCGTTCGCATAGCCCTGGTACGCGGTCGTTGAATCGTAGAACCGGTCGCACACCACCACGCGCCCTACAGCGAGCGCCGGCGCGATGACCTCGTGCACGAGCTGCGCCCGTGCCGCCTCGTATAAGAGCAGCTCGCAGGTATCGCTCATCGTGCTGTTCGCAGAATCGAGCAGAAGGCCTCGAATCTTTTCGGAAATGGCAACGCCGCCCGGCTCGCGGAGCAGCAGCACATCGTGCCCGGCAGCCTCGAGCGCCTGCGCGAGAAGGCGCGCCTGGGTTGATTTGCCGCATCCGTCGATGCCCTCAACCGTAATGAAGGCCGACTCTGGCGTTTCGGTGATATCCTGCTGCACGACGCACGCTCCTGAACATGTTTTTCACAGGGTGCTACCGTACCATTCCATACTCGAGCGGCACAATCCCATGCCACGCACCCTGCATACATCGATTCAGTCTATATTATGCGTCGTCTGTCTCGGTGCGTGCATTGCGGCCGTGAAACACATCCATCGCATGCAAGCCCTTATCTGTTGCCCGATACGCATTGGCTAATTGAGCGCCATCTTCGCCATACCGTGCGACCGATACGATCAGTTCGTTCTGCCGCAACATTCTCACCGCGCGATCGAGTGATTTTTCTGCACACCCCATCTGTTGCGCCAGCTCACGTTTCGCAAACTGCACCGATCACAGAGTTCCCTTGCATCCTGTCTGAGCATGAATTTCTCCTCCCGTACACAACTCCTTCAGCTGGTCTATTGCTCCTTTGCGCCCATCACCTCCTTGGGAGCACATCGCATAACAAACCATAGCTGACACAGAATCGTGAACGAGGATGAGTGATTATGCCCCGTAGCATTAGCAACGGTTAAACAGACAGAACTGCAAGAACACGATTTTCTATAACTTTTCGGCCTCGTGGCCAAAAAATACGATAGGTTGCATGATCTGCCCCGCGCCGCGGGTTCCGGACGGGGCGGGACGCTCATCCGGGGCCCGGGAGCCTCTTGAGAACCCTAGATGTCGCGTTTCCGGCCGGCCGGGACGCCATGAAAGTCCGTTTTCGCCTCCCGGGGGCCTCTGTGGCCCCCGATCGCTGCAACCTATCGCACCTTTTTGGCCACCGGCGCGGAAATTCGCGCGGACGGGGGCGCCGCCCGCCCCCCGGGCGGCGCCTCGAGCCGGCGACTTACGCCTCCTCCGACCAGACGCCTTGCGCCACCACGGTCTCGAGGTAATCGAATCCCAGCACCGGGATGCGGCCGCCCGCGGGGAAGAGCCTTCGCGCAGGTCCCTCGGCCGGCTCGCTCGTGCCCGCGGGCGCGAGCGAGCCGTCTTCGAGGTACCAGTACCAACTGCCGTGCATCTTGAGCCTCAGCTGCCAGCCGCGGAAGGCGAAGCCCGGGTAGGAGAAGCCGGGGCGCTCGAGCGGCTGGCTCCCGTCGTTGCGGGCGAGCTTCTGGGGCGTGAACTCGACCGACCCGCTTCCGAGATGGGCTACACTACCGCGATGCCTGAAGGACGACACGGTGCAGCCCGGGGAGGTCTTCCCGCTGTTGTACCGGAGACGATATCTCGCACATTTCCAAACCGCCTCAGCGACGAGAACGTCGATAGACGTAAGCGGAATTATGGGAATCGTTTCTTCCTCTCCAAACACATATGCATCTTTGAAACCGCCAGCCCGGCGCTCAATAAGTCGGTTTCGTTCGTCACCAGTGACCCAGAACCATGTTTCTCCGGATCGCACGCGAAGACGCCATCCTTTGAATTGAAGTTCACTTGAGACACGAAATTCACTTTGCTGCAGGTGGCTCCTGCCATTGTTTACAAATTGCGCAGTGGATGGGTATTCACATGAGCCAGTGGAAAGACGAACGAAGTCAACTCGCTCGGTCGCACAGTCTAGCTCTTCTTGATTTGCCTTAATACCACTGTTATACAGCATCCGGCATGTTTCATAAGTTGCTTGGCCCCATATTGGATCAGCGACAACTTCCGTAACATTGTTCACAGGAAGGTAGGGGATTCTGTCTCCGACGTTGAATAATTTGGCTCGTGCAGAGCCCTCCTCAATCGGAATGAGCGTTTCCTCGTTTGAATACCAAAACCATGCTTTATCGATTTTGATACGAATAGTCCATCCACAGATACGCTCGTTATGCTTGGTGAACTTGGACGAATCGAGTCGATAGCACCCGTTATTTTGGAATGCCTGCTTTGGGCTAAAACAGATTATGCCATCTTCGTCGCGCCACAAATTGCCGTCAGCTTTTGTATAGCCGTACGCGTTGACGTCTCCGTCGCCGCCACGATAGACCATTTTGTACGACCTAGATCGCTTCCACCACTCATAATCTCGTTGGGAGCGCCCCCCCCGCACTGTTGTATTGCATTTAGGATAAATTGCTCCGACTGCCTTCGCGCAATAGATAGCGCCTCATCGACCGGAATATAATCAATCTCCGGATTGCCCATCTTATCGATCGCGTTATATGAGCTAACCCGACGGTTGGAAAGTCCAGTCAACTTCAAAAGGTTGGTAACCTTGTCACCGTTCCGTTTACCAACGTAGAAGCGCTTGTGGAAGAGAATACTGAAGCACGTTCCATGGAACGAGTTGGTGAACACGCACTCGGCATGCTCGATGTAGCCCAACCACTCCTCGACACCAATGTCATATCGAAAAACCTTTTCAACATCATCAAACTCATCAAGCCGATGGGAATCCGGATTATCGCAAAGCTCAATTATCTTGAGGCCGCGGGAGCGAGCATAATCGACCGCCATACGAATGGTGTCGTTAGCACGCTCCATGACGTAGTAAAGCACTATATAGCCAGTATCTTTCGGAGCAACCGCAATCTCGTCGTAAAACGATCCGTCAAGCAGCAGTACGGGGTCGAGAACAAGAGACACTTCCTTGTCCGTGCTCTCTTGAAGATATCTCTGAAGGCTTTCCTCGCGAACGGATACGAAATCGATATCGTCAACGTAGTGTAAAAACTCAGCCTCTTGCTCCGGGGTATAGACGGGAGGAACGCCGCGACTGGCCGCATACGATATCTTCCATTTGTTTTCCATAGCCTTGCTGGCAAGAAAAAAGCCCCGGTCGAATCCATTATGTGGGGCGTATCTCCATATCACATCAGTAACACAGATATAGCAATCAAAACCAGGGTCCTCAACTTCAAGCAAATCTGAGTTATAGCATATGTCAGTCTTAACGTAATGCTTGTCTATGAAGTTCTGAAACTTCCGATAACGAATCTCGCGTTCACGATAGGCGCTTTTATATAGATCGCGAAACGTACCGCATTTCTCCAAACGCTCTTCTAAGCACGCGTCCTCATTACGGGCAAGAAGGCGATCATATTTCTGCGCGTAATAATCCGCCGGATGTTCTAGATCGAAGCCGTTGTAATAGACGGGCTGGTAATTAACAACCGTTGAATCAATGCCTTTACCCTTAAGGAACTGCTGGAATGCGTACGTGTGAATAGGGCAAGCAAAGTTCAGCTGTTTGCTGTACATATTGATTGAGATCAAACCGATGCGCATCGTTTTCCGGCTCTGTCATCAGAGCCTTTCCCCCTCCCCTGTTGAAGGCAAAGCCTATCATCTCTCAATGCCTTGTGGATAGTTGATTAACCTGTTCTGACGTTGGACTATTGCGCCTACGTCCAACGATGACAATTACGCCAGCCTATTCTACCGTAGCCCCTATCCCATTTAACATCTCGCCGAGAGCCGTTAAGAGCATTTACGCATTTGAAAGCTCGCCGCGCCCATGGCGCCGCAGTCTAAGAAGCTGCCGTATCTTTACAATGATCCCTACGAGCGGGAAGAGGATGAGAAGGGTCAGTGCTGCGCACCATAAGGGGTGTGCAAGCATCGTCGGCCTTGTGATCGGGAAATATTCAAGAAACCGCATGACGGGTATGTGCAGGCCGAAGAATATCAATGACTGCCTGCCCATAAACTCAAGGGGACGAATTCGCGGCAAACGCTCGAACATCATGGCGAAGGCTAAGCTCAAGCCAACCGAGCTGGTAAGCGCGAGCGCAATCGTGCGGTAGCGATTGCCATGAACGCTTATTTTCCCATTCTCGAACGCCGCCCATATACCGATTGCCATGATGGCGATGCAGAGCATTCCCGCAAGCTGAGGAGACCGTATTCGCGATTCACACTCTTTGCCTCGCATCTGACCATATGCCCAGCCAAGATAAAAGAACGTGACCATCATCGGGATGCAATTAATAGACCAGGGATATGGGCCTCTGGTGAACTGTGCCAAACAAGCGCCCAGCAAAAAGCACGCGGCGGCAAGACCGGCAGGATCCACCTTGTGTTTGGCACTTATATCGCACATAAGCCAAAAAACAACCGTTGTGAGAAAAAGCGCTGGCAAAAACCAGAGCGCGCCGTTCACCATCGGAGTAACGCCGGCGTTGGCGACGAACAGCCCCGCAGCTTCTTCGAGCAGCGAAACGGTTGAACTTCCAAATACCCTGTGGTTTATATACCACAGCGGCGTGCAAACCAGGTAGAGCACGACATAGGGAACAAGGAGACGCTTCGCTTGGTTCGTTACGCACTGAGCAAACGTTGCGTACTTCTCGTAGCGAAACGTAAAACCAGAGATCATAAGGAACAAGGGCATATGGAAGGAATACATGAACGTCTCGATGTCGCTCGGCACCTTAGCCGGATGCCCGAAGATGACACAGACCAATGCAAAGCCTCGTAAGGCATCCAACCATGTAAGACGATGCCTGACCATATAATCGCCCCCCATATGCTGCACGATACCGAAACGCCCGCTAACCGCTGCGTTGCCTAATATCGGTCATTGCCTGTGTAGCAGATTTCCCCGCTTCTCACATCGCCGACCGTTTGACCGCGCTCTTCTTAGTCGTCGACGATTTCCGTGCCCCGCCCGTCTTTTTGGAGCCAGACGCCGAGGCCGATTTAGCCGACCGGGCACCGCGCCCGCGGGCGGTCTTCTTTTCTTTGCCCGGGCACTCCATGTTCACGCAAATGCGCCAGAGCCCGCGCGCCGTCTCCACCACCACGATGGGCGCACCGCAATGCTCGCACACCTCGCCCGTCGCCTGAAGCGCGCCACGCGCGGGCAAGGGGTAGCTCACCCCGCAATCATCGTAGTTCGTGCACCGAATGAATCGCTTGCCGCTCTTCTCGCTCTTGTGTGCCACCAAATCGCCATGACGCCCGGCATCGTGGCACACCGAGCACTCGCCCACCACCAGATCGGGCTCAAAGTTCGTGGGGCACTTCGGGTTCACGCAGATCTCATACGCCTTCTGCCGAAACGGCTGGCACTTGATGCGCGGTGCGGCGCACTCGGGACAAACGGCCGCGTCTCCCTCGAGCGGACTCACCTTTACCCCGCTCGGCACGGGATAGGTCACGTCGCATTCCGGCCAGCCCATGCAGCCGATAAAGCTCCCGCGCGTCTTGGCGCTCGTCTTCATCACAAGGTCTTTGCCGCACTTGGGGCAGGCTCCCACGCGAGCATCCGCCGTCACGGCGTCCGCGATGCGATCGCCCAAATCGTCCTTATGCTCGATCAGCGCATCGAGCATGCCGGCGAGCAACGCCCGCGAATGCTCGACCACATGCTCTTGGGTATCGGTACCCTCGGCCACATGCGTCATGTCGTCATCGAGCTCGGCCGTCATCTCGGGCGTGGTGATGCGCGGCGCGAACTCGTGGAGCGCGCCGACGATCGCTATGCCGAGCTGGCTGGGTTCGATGGGATCGTTCTTGAGATAACGCACCTGGTACAGGCGCTCGATAATGCTCGCACGGGTGGACTTGGTGCCCAAGCCGCGCTTCTCCATTTCCTGCACCAGGCGACCCTGGCTGTAACGCGCGGGAGGCTCGGTCTGCTTCGCCTCGAGCGCGATATCGTGCACATCGATGGTATCGCCCTGTGCGAGCGCCGGCAGCTGCTCGTCGCGCTTGAGGCCATAGGGGTACGCCTCGCGGAACCCGGCATCGACGAGCACATCGCCCGAGGCGGTGAACGGCTCGCCCGCCACATCGATGGAGAGCTTCGTGTTCTCGATGGTCGCAGGCCCCATAAGCGTGGCCAGGAAGCGCCGCGCGATGAGCATGTAGAGCTTCTTCTGGCCGCCGTCGAGCCCATCGGGGCTGCCCTGGCCGGTGGGGTGGATGGGCGGATGGTCGGTGGTCTCGGTCTTGCCGCGCGTGGGCTTCATGGGCCCGGCAAGCACCTTCTTGCACACCGGTGCGAGCGCGGGCGCATTCGACGCCAGCCCGCTCACGATGCCCTTGAGGTCGAGCGAGCGAGGGTACACGGTATTGTCGACGCGAGGATAGCTGATAAGGCCGGCCATATACAGGCTCTCGGCGATGCGCATGGTGCGCGCAGGGCTGATTCCCTCGGCCGCGGCCGCGGCCTGCAGCGAGGTGGTGTTGAACGGCGTGGGCGGCTGCTGCTTGCGCGAGCGCTTCACGACCTCTTTGATGGTGCCCTCCGTGGCATGCTCCACGTGCGCAAAGGCGGTCTCTGCGGCGGCTTTGTCGGTAAACCGCGCCGTGGCGTGGCTGATCTTGAATGCGGAGTCTTCCTCGCCCTGCGCCGCACCCATGCCGCGAATCTGCCAATAATCCTCGGGCACAAAGGCGTTGCGCTCGCGTTCGCGCTCGACCACGAGCGCCAGCGTGGGCGTCTGCACGCGCCCGGCGGAGCGCACGTTCCCAAAGCCACCAAAGCGGGCGAGCGTGAGGTAGCGGGTGAGCACCGCGCCCCAAATGAGGTCGATGTATTGGCGGCTCTCGCCGGCATCTGCCAAATCCTGGTCGAGCTCGACCAGGTTTTGGAACGCATTCGTGACCTCGCCTTTGATGAGCGCCGAGTAGCGCGCGCGGCTCACCGGGACATCCGATGCGACCTCGCGCACGCATGAGAGCGCGTCCGAGCCGATCAGTTCACCCTCGCGGTCGAAGTCCGTTGCGATGATGATATGGTCGGCCTTCTTGGCAAGGTTTTTAAGGACGCGGATGATCTCCTTTTCGGCGGGCTTCTTCACGATGGGTGCCCAGGTGAGGTACGGCAGGCTCTCAACCTTCCAACCCTTGATGGAGATGCCGTTGGCAAGATAGGGTTTGCGTTTGCTTGCATAGGGTGGACGCGCCAAGCCGTCGGGTATGTCGGCAGGCAGTACCTCGCCCTCCTCGGTCACGCTGTACCAACCCTGCTTTTTGTCGAAAAGGATCTCATCAGGGAAATCGGGGGCGAGGATGTGGCCGGCAAGCCCCATGGAGACCCAGCTCTCGCCATCCACCGTGAAACGGTAGACCGGCGTGTTATATACCTTGTCGTGTTCCGGCTTTCCGGTTGCAAGCAGTTGCGCGATCTTTTGCGCTGCAATGTTCTTCTCTGCGATGACGAGCTTCAAATCGAATCCCTCGCGGTATTCCCCTGCAACCGATGCGAACCCGTCAGAGTCGCACCGGTCGGTATCGCACTCCCCGGCAACAATCGAAAAACGCTGCCATGAAAGTGCCCATGTGTCCATTCTCGCGGGACACTATACACGAGTTCCCTGCATCGCGCGAAATGCCACCACAAAATGCGTATGGTGAACAAAAGCAGCCGGTTGAAAACGGCGTTCCCAAAGACGCAAGCGATAGCGGCGGCGTCCGCATCTGGGCTGCAGGCGGCGCTCCGCTTGGCAGCTGTCTGGTCGCGGCAAGCCCGCGTACTTTTTACGGCGCGTCACCCGCCATCGCGCGTCCACCTTGCTTCTAGCAGAAACATGATAAACCCAGATTCGATCCTGGCTACGCCCCCGGTAGGGACGGGGCGTCATAATGCGCTGCCGGCAACGCAGGAGGAACAACGACGCTTTCGCAGGCGCGCTATGCGCGCGCCGCCTCGATCTGCGCCGCCTCGATCTGCGCTGCGAGCCATGAGCACCATGCGTCCATGCCGTCACCCTTCGTGGCGCTGACCGAGAAGCGCGACGCGCGAGGGTTGAGGTCATCGAGAATGCGCTCGTACGCATCTGTGTCGAAGTCAAAAGCGAACGCAACGTCGACTTTGTTTAAAAGAATGGCGCCAGCATGCTGGAAGATGCCGGGGTATTTTACGGGTTTGTCATCTCCCTCGGGCACCGAGAGAATCATGACGCAGAGGTTCTCACCCAGGTCGAAGTCGACGGGGCACACCAAGTTCCCGACGTTTTCGATGAATATGACGTCGATGCTGGACAGGCCGACCGCCTCGTCGAAGGCATCGACCGCTTGAGCGATCATGCTGCCTTCAAGGTGACAGAGCCCACCGGTGTTGATCTGGATGGCCGGCATTCCGGCCGCTTTCATGCGCACCGCATCGACATCGGAGGCGATGTCCCCCTCGATGACCGCGCAGGAAAGGCCGTGCGCGGCTCGCAGATAACCGCTCGTCGCAAGAATGGTGCTCGTCTTGCCCGAACCGGGGCTCGAAAGCACGTTCACCACATAGGTTCCCGTCTGGGCGAAGCGCGCACGCAGCTGCGCGGCGATCTGCTCGTTGCGCGAGAGAATCGGCTGTTCAAGGTTGATGGTTTGTTCGGACATCGCCCGCTCCTTCCCGCATGCAACGGAATTGCCGGCCAAGCACGGCGGGCGCGCACAGCGAAGCGTTGGCGCGCGGGAGCCACGCCGTCACGGCAGATCGACTTCCACGGAAACGATTTCGAGCTCTCGGCCGCGCAGCAGGTGTGTGTCGCGCCCCCCGCACGCCGGACAACGCAGATGGAACCGGTCATGTTCGAATTCCTCGCCACAGCTCGCGCAGCAACTCCGTGGATGGATCGCTTCGACCTCAAGCGCGCAGCCTTGCATAAGCTCATCATCGTCTGTCAGAGCTTCCCAGGCAAAGTCGAGAGACTCGGGAACGACCTCGCGCAGATCGCCAATACGCAGCGCAACCTTCACGACCCGCAGCGCATGCCGTGCGCGCGCCGCCTCTGACACGCGCTCGATGATGCCGGAAACGATACCCAGCTCGTGCATGGGACGATGCTACGCTTCCTCGTCCTCATCGGAGAAGAAGCCGACGCGGCTTCCCTTGAGCCCCGCCTTGCCCTCGCGACCGATAATCACAAAGCGGGTGACCAGCATAGACAGCTCGTAGAGCATCAGCAGCACGGCATACATGAAGAGCATGGTGACCGGGTTGGCGTCCGGCGTGACCGTTGCCGCGATAACGGCCATGGCGACATAGATATAGCGCCATGCCGCGCGAAACGAAGCATACGGCACAATATGAAAGACCGCCAGGTAGAACACCGCAAGCGGCAATTCGAACGCAACGCCGAAGCCAATCATGAGCAAAACCTCGATGTTGAGGTAATTCTCCAGGTCGGCAAAGGCGGTGGCGATGGAGTTCGTCTCCTCGATGAGCCACTCGAACGCGGGCGGCACAATGAAGAGGTAGCAGAAGACTGCGCCGATGAAGAAGAGCGCCGTGGCCATGAAGAGCGTCGGGACGACCCAGCGGCGCTCGTTGGGTTTGAGCGCAGGCAGGAAAAAGCCGAGGATCTGCCAGAGAATCATAGGCACGCAGACCACGAACGCGGTCTTGAGTGCGATGGAAAAGCGCAGGCTGAAACCGCCAAGCGCGCTCATGACGTAGAAATTGCCATCGACATAGGGGGCGATGGGGTCGGTGAGCAGATCGATGATCGTCGGCGTTGCGAAGTAGAACACCACGGTCGCGATGATGACCGAGACGATCACGATAGTGAGGCGACGACGCAGCTCGCCGAGGTGGTCGAGCAGCGGCATGCGAGCGGGACCGACGGGCATTACTGCTCACCCCCTTCCGCGGCGGAGCCATCTGCTTGCGCGGGCTCGGTGGATGCCTCGGTGCCCCGCGACGATTCGCCGCGCTCCGTCGATGCAGGTTCATAGGCGGCGGACGAGGCATCGGAAGCGTCCTCAGCATCCTGCGCTGCATCCGCCGCTGCGGCCTCTCCCGCTTCCGCCGCCGAGCTCTCCCCTGTCTCGGCGCGATGCTTGCGCGGGCGACGCGTATATAAATCGGCCATCACCTGGGCTGCGGTGTCAGACTCTTCAGACTCGGTCTCGGCGGACTGAAGTTCGGCCTCAGCAGGCTCTGCTGCTCCCCCTGCCAATTCGTCGCCCTCAGACGGGGCGGCCGCCTCGGAAGGCTCAGAGCCAGAATCGGGCATCTCGCCAGAGGGCTCAGTCGCCTGCTCGGCACCCGCGCCTGCTTCCCCCGTGCCCGCTTCCTGAGATTCTTGTGCCGCCTTTTCAGCCGCCAAACGTGCGCGACGCTCGGCAAACGTCTCTTTACGAGCCTCCGCCGCCTTCTCGGTCGCAAAGTCTGCGGGGGCGTCGGCATCGGCGTCTTCGTCAATCGCCGTCTCGTGAGCCTTCTTGGTCACCGCGGACGCATTCGCCGCGGCAGCCATGGGGTCGATGACCTCGGACTGCACCACCGATGTTACCTTCTCCTGCGTCTCGCGGAACTGACGCAGCGCGCGGCCGATGGTGCGACCCATCTGCGGCAGCTTGTCTGGCCCAAAAAGCAGGAAGGCAAAGACCAGGATGATGACGAGTTCGGTTTGACTAATTCCGAACACAGGGAAACCTCCTGAAGCAACATGACGAAATGAATCGAGCGGGCACCTCCCCGGCTCGCTCTGCGCAACCATAGAAGTATAGCGCGTCCGACTCGCTAGACAGCCATATGGAGACGCGCCCTTACAAAGCGGTAATAGTTATCTCCCTATCGACACCGAGCAGCTGCGCCACGCGCATAACCCCCGATTGCGCGTTCACCACGTCAAAGCGCTTGCCGTGCTCGTCGGCATGATGCGCCGCGCCCACGAGCACGCCGATGCCCGTTGAATCGATATACGCCACGTGCTCGAAGTCGAGCTGAACCTTTTCGGTGGGTTGCTCGAGCGCAAGGTCGATAGCTTCGCGCAGTTTAGCGGCGTTCGAGATATCCACCTCGCCCGACACGCTGATCACGTAGCGTTCGGGGGAAGCGCTGGTGGCGATGGTGAGCTCCATGCTTGCTCCTTCATGCACTGAAATGCTGCATCAAATGAATTCGTCGGTCTCCATTGTACTCAGGGCACTCACACGCGGCGCTTCGCTTTGGCGATTTGCAAATCTTTCGCATGCAAGCGGGGTGATGATCTAACGCCAGGTGCACTAGGTCGCCGGCTATGAGCGCGCCTCGAGCGCCAACTGGGCGGAGACGAGCTTCGTGGCGAGCACCAGCACGTCAAGCGCTGCCTCGAGCTCCTCAACCGTTGGGTACGTCGGTGCGATGCGAATGTTCGTATCGTGCGGATCGGCACCATATGGCCAGGTCGCGCCGGCGGGAGTAAGCTTCACGCCCATCTCGGCACAAAGCGCGGCGATGCGCTTCGCCGAACCCTCAGGACCATCGAACGACACGAAGTAGCCGCCATTCGGATGCGTCCATGTTGCGCATCCGGTATCACCCAAGCCCTCGGCAAGCTTGCGCTCCACCGCCGCGAAGCGCGGACGCAAAAACTCGGCATGCTTGCGCATGTGGGCGCGCACCGCATCGAGCGTGGGAAGGAAGCGCACATGCATGAGCTGGTTCAACTTGTTCGCGCTGATGAGTCCGACCTTCATCGTGTTCGCAACCTCGGTCACGTTCGCCGGGCTCGACCCGAAGCATGCGATGCCCGCGCCCGGGAAGGTGATCTTCGAAGTCGACACCACGCCCAAGATGCGATCCTCGTTGCCGGCCGCGCGCGCCTCATCAAAGATGTTCGCGAGCACATCGCCCTCGTCGGTCAGGTCGTGCACGACGTAGGCGTTGTCCCACACGATGCGGAAATCGGGCGCGGCGCTCATCGTCGCCAAACGATGCACCGTCTCATCGGAATACGTGACGCCCGTGGGATTCGAATACTTCGGCACGCAGAACATACCCTTGATCGAATCGTCCTCCGCGACCAACCGCTCGACCTCGTCCATATCTGGACCGGTCTCGGTCATGCGAACCGGCACGTTTTCGATGCCCAGATCCTGCGTGAGGCCAAAGTGACGATCGTACCCGGGCACCGGGCAGAGGAACTTCACGTGGTCGACCTTGCTCCAGGGGGCGCAGCCCGGCGCGCCCTTCTCCCAATAATGGGTGATGAGGGACTGCATGATGTTCAGGCTTGAGGAGCCCAGCACGATGGTCTGCTCGGGCGGCACCCCGATGAGCTCGCCTGCCAGGCGGCGTGCCGCAGGAATGCCCTCGAAGCATCCGTAGTTGCTGCAATCGACGCCTTCGTCGGTAAGATCTGCCGTGCTGCTCAGGATGTCGAGCATGGGACGCGAAATATCGACCTGTGCGGGACTCGGCTTGCCGCGCGCCATATCGAGCTTGAGCCCCTTCGCGCGGGTCTCGTCTACCTCGTGCTGAAGCTCGGCGATTGCCGCCTCAAGCGCCTCGGTCTCCATGGTGTCGAACGTCGTCTGCATTACGCGCCCCCCAACGCGGGTACAACCCGCTTCATTTGCCGTTGTCGTGATTATCCCGGAACAGTATAGCGATTCAGCAGGTCGAAACGGGCATACAGCGCGCTGTAACAAACTGTTCGCATGGCGGAGCCGCAGCTTGGTTATGCAATGAAACCGCAGCTTGAACGCCCTGTGAAGCCGTTGCGCGACGGTACGCCGGAAGCAGGGCTCGGCTGTATCCCGCCACGTGGCTAACAGATGCACATGGCGCTGCGAGCCATCCGCTCCATGCGATCAACGCTAGAATCAAATCGTTTGCGAACCAACGCGTGAGGGGATCACATGCGAATCGAATCGTTTCATTCCGAGTCGTTTGGCGAGCTTCAACGGCTGATCGATGGGCTGTATGCCACGCGCGATATGGTCGAGAGGCTCGATGTCGTCGTGCAGGCGGAGATTCTCGACCTCGATGCCGACCTGCAAGAGATCGTCACGCTCCTCCCCCCGGGAACCTATGACCGCCAGCGCCTTTGCGATCAGCTGAACTCCGCGCTCGCCGCCCATGGATGGGGCGGGCTTTATGGAACAGTCGAGTGATGCGGCTGCCGCGCGAACCCATCGCCGCGCATATCGCGCGATGCGCGCCGCGCGGTCAGCGCGGTGGCAGCCGCCGGCTGACACGATCTTTACCTGCACGCGATGCCGACCCGCGCCGCAGATCGCGCCGAGCCGTTCGTGCTAATCCCCAGCGCCCGCATTTGACGGCGTGCCCTGTGGGCTGTGGCGGCACACGAGCGCCATGTACCCCAAGCCGATGAGCGCCGCCGACACCGACCCCGCGAGAATGGCCGTCTTCGCCGCCAAAAGCTCCGCGGGAATATCCGTGAACGCAAGCCCCGAGATGAGAATGGACATCGTAAACCCGATACCGCCCAGGATGCCGATGCCCGCGATATGCTTCCAGGCCACCCCGCGCGGCAACTCGGCCAAGCCGCTCCGCACCACCAGATAGGTCGCACCGAAAATGCCGACCGGCTTGCCGATGAGCATGCCGAAGTACGTTCCAAGCGCCACGGGGTCGAAGACGAGCGCCGCCGCGTCCACCCCGACCAATCGCACCTGCGCGTTCACGAACGCGAAGAGCGGCAAGATGATAAAGTTCACCGGCGTGGAAATGCGATGCTCCAGGCGCTGCATGGGTGGCGTCACCCGATGCACGACGCGCTCAACGCCCTGCACCGCATGCGTGAAATCGTGCTGACCCAAGATGTGCGCCTTGGCATCAAAGCGAACGGCAAGCTCGGGAAGCCTGCACTCGAGCCACCGTACAAGGCCGGACGCGTTGATGTCGGAGCGCGCAGGAATCGTAAAGGCTATGATCACGCCGGCAAGCGTTGCGTGAATGCCCGACTGGTACAGGCAAAACCAAAGCACCAAACCAAGCGTCAGATACGGCGCGAGACCGAAGTGGCGCCGATGGTTGAGAAGCGCTAGCAGCGCCGTGAGCGCCGCGGCGGCGGCGAGCCACGCCAGATCCGGCGTGTGGCCGTAGAAAAGCGCGATGGCCGCGATGGCGAGCAGGTCGTCCGCGATGGCGAGCGTGGAGAAGAACACCTTGATCGCCGGCGGCACGCGGTTGCCCAGCAGCGAGAGCACGCCCAACGCGAAGGCGATGTCTGTGGCCATGGGAATCGCCCAGCCATAGGTGGCGCCGCCCCGATTCACCACCGCATAGATGGTCGCAGGCACCACCACGCCGCCGACCGCCGCAAGCATGGGCAGCATGGCTTGACGCGGATGCCGAAGCTCACCCACGGCCATCTCGTACTTGAGCTCAATCCCCACGAGCAAAAAGAAGATGGCCATGAGAAAATCGTTGACGAACAGCTCGAAGGTGAGCGAGAACTCCCAGCCCCCGATAGCAATGGTCACCGAACTGGCGAACCACTCGTGGAGCGGTTCGTACGCAGCAGTGTTCGCGCAGATCACCGCCGCTATCGCCGCCACGATCATCACCGCGGCGGCGATCGTGCCGTTCGAGGTAATTCGCTCGAGCATGCCCCGCCGCTCAAGACGGCGGCGATGCTGGTCGCTGATCAGCGCCGCCGTTGCATCGCTCGCCGTCACGGCTGCCGCGGCGCCGTCACGCAATGCCCCATCGGTTGCCGCATCGGTCGAAATCGCGTCGGTCGCTTCCACACCCTGCCCCATACCCATCCTCTCCATGGCCTTCACCTGCGGTAAAAAATGGGCGCCTGTGCCCAGACGCCCACCAATCAAATCTATGTCGGTATCAGTTCTACCCTATTGCCCGCACCACGCGCCATGTGGCGCGCGCGTTCACGAATTCAGCGAAATCCCCATGCGCCGCACGCGCCGCGCGATGCGCCATGCGCACTGTGAGCGGCGCATCGCAAACCATTCATGCCGCGCAGACTCCGCATGGGAAACAAAAGCAAGCGCGCATTCGCCCTCAATTCGCCCTGCGTCAGGATCTCCGCCGTGCACTAGTTCGCAGCGAGAATGGGGGCTGCGACCTGCTTCTTGCGAGAAAGCACGCCCGGCATCCACGCACCCTCGGCGACGTCCTCAATGCCCAAGCCCTTTTGCGCGGCCGCGGTATCGCCCTCGAGCAGCACCTGCGAGCCCTCTTCCATGATGTCGGTCACGCAAAGCACAATGCCGTCGGCGCTCTTTTCGGCTGCATAAGCGCGCATCGCCTCGCGGATCTCGGGAATCATGCCGAGCGCGCGGCTCTTATCAACGGTCTCGTACTGACCGATGAGCAGCTTCTTGCCGGCGACGTCGAACATCTTGATGTCGTTGCCCACCATCTCGGCAGCGGTGAAGGAACCGGATGGACGGGAGAGGAACACCTCCATGCCGAACTTCACCGGATCGACGCCCAGCTGCTCGCCGA
Organism: uncultured Enorma sp.; assembly: GCA_964624825.1. Classification (GTDB taxonomy): domain Bacteria; phylum Actinomycetota; class Coriobacteriia; order Coriobacteriales; family Coriobacteriaceae; genus Enorma. The sequence continues at coordinate 42,610 of CAZUYD010000006.1, forward strand.
GCTTTTCGGCAACGCAGCGATCGACATCGATGGTCGTGGGGCTCTTGAGCATGAGCGTGTCGGTCATCATGGCGGAAAGCAGCAGCTTCGCCTGCATATCGGACACCTCCTGGCCAAACACCTCGAAGAGCTTCGCCACGATCGTGCAACTGGAGCCCCAGGGCATCGCCACGATGGACAGTGGCGCGGCGGTGGTGAAGCCACCGAACCGGTGGTGATCAACCACGCCGACGATCTGGGCGTTCTCTAACCCCGCCACAGACTGGCCCGGCTCATTGTGGTCGGTGAGCACCACCCGCTGGGGCGCCTCGCCCTCGGCCGCAGGTTCGATGGCGTCAAGCTCCATCGGCTCGGGAAGCCCCGCCTCGGCGAGCAGCTTCGCCGACTCTGCCGGCAGCGGACCCAATGCGCGCGCCTCGTACGCATCGCCGTTGAATTCAACCTGATTAAGCAGCTGCGCCAGCACGACCGCCGACATGATGGCGTCGTTATCGGGGTTCTGGTGTCCGAAGACGAGAACTTTACTCATTGCTTTCCTCCTAAGCGAAGCATATCCAGACAGAGGTGGCGCGCTGCGCTAGCGGCGCACGTGGCGCACGATGGCCATAGCCGCCGCAGCCTCGTGCGCGACCTCGGAGAAGTCGCCGTCCGCGAAGAGCGCGGGCTTCACCATCCACGTGCCGCCGCACGCGACGACCGACGGGCAGGAGAGGTATTCCTCGACGTTTTCAGTGCTCACGCCGCCGGTGGGCATGAAGCGATGCCCCACGAACGGCCCGGCGAGCGCCTTGATGGTGTCGAGGCCGCCGTACTGCGCGGCCGGGAAGAACTTCGTCACGTGCAGATCGAACTTGAGCGCGCGGATGATCTCGCTCGGGGTGACACAGGCGGGCAGCACCGGTACGCCCTTGTCGATGCACTCCGTCACGATCTCCTCGTCGAAACCGGGGCTCACGATGAACTCGGCACCGGCATCGATGGCGTCGGCGAGCTGCTCCATGGTGAGCACGGTGCCCGCGCCCACGCACATCTCGGGCTCGGCGATCTTCATGGCACGGATGGCATCGGCCGCGCACGCGGTGCGGAATGTGACCTCGGCGGACTCCATGCCGGCGGACATGAGGGCATGCGCGAGGGGCGCGGCGTCCTCGACCTTGTCGAGCACGACGACCGGCACGATGCCCAGCTGCTCGAGCTTCTCATAGAACGATTCAAACATGAGCTTTCCTTCCTCGGAACCCGTACCGGACGAGCCGGCACGCTCTACCGCCCTCTAGTTTAGCGTGCCCGCGCGCAAAAGGGGCGGGCACGCGGGGCTCATGGGCCGCTTTGCATGTGGGCGGCACGTTCGACGCTTCCTACCACGATGTATCGAACATCATATGGTCGGTCATGGGCAAGCTGTCCGCACGGGCGCAGCGAGACGCCCAGCCGGCCGACCCGGCGCGCCCTACCGCGCGACGCGCGTGCCGCCGCCGATCGAAGCGGCAACGGAGGCGATCTCGTCGGCGGTCACGAGGTTCGAATCGCCGTGGATGGTGAGCTTGAGCACCGAGCCCGCGATGGCGTAGTCGATAGCCGCCTGCGGCGCGAAGCCGTGCAGGAGCGTATGCAGGTACGCGCCGGAGAATGCATCGCCCGCGGCCACGCCCTCGAGCACATGGACGTCGTAGACGGGGCTGAACCACCAGGCACCCACGTGATCCTCACCCGCGGCGTCGGCGAGGTGCACGGCGCGGGTGGCAAGCAGATCGTCCGTCGACGCGCTGTAGAGCATGCCCATCCAGCGGGAGTCCTCCACGCTCGCGATGTCGCGAATGACCGAGAGCACCTGTTTGCAGCCGAACTCGGCGCAGATCTGGCGCGCCATCTCCACGTAGTCGTCGCGCTCGGCGATGCCGTTCTTGAGCGAGCCGGAGACGCATGTCATGCCCAGGCCGGCGGGCGCGTCCTCGTCGTTCGCCACCACGATGTCCACCATGGGCAGCAGGCGGCGCATGACCTCCTGCGAGCGCTCCGGGCTCCACATCTTGCCGCGGTAGTTCACGTCGCACGCCGTTACGATGCCGCGCGCACGGCACGCCTTGAGTGCCTCCTCGCAGGCTGTGGCCATCTCCGCGGACACCGCCGGCGTCACGCCGGAGAAATAGAACAGCTCGACGCCGTCGAGAATCGCGCCCCAGTCGAACACGTCGTGCGCGGCGAGGTTGATGGCGGAGTACTTGCGGTCGTAGATGCAACCGTTGCCGCGCACGCTCGCCCCCACCTCGAAGATGTAGCTGCCCAGGCGGTCGCCCGCGCGCACCACGCGCGAGGTATCCACGTCAAAGGCGCGCAGACTGCGCAGGGCGCACTCGCCGATACGGTTTTTCGGCACCACCGAGACGTATGCGGCGCTATCGCCCTGGTAGGCCAGGGAGAGCGCGGTGTTCGCCTCGGCGCCGCCGTAGCGCACGTCGAAGCTCGCGGCCTGCTCGATGCGCAGCTGGTCGGGCGGCGAGAGGCGCATCATGATCTCGCCGAAGGTCAAAACGGTGCTGGTCTCAGAAAGCACGGGATACCTCCTAAAACAGGATACGCAATCGTATAAAAGTATATCGCGCGGCGTCGTGATTCGTGCGTACAGACGCCAGCTTGCGCCCAGCACCTCCTCACATTGGAGAAGAGCACGAGCCGCCCCAGTAACCGCATAAAGC
>CAZUYD010000006.1:45405-85104 GCA_964624825.1 uncultured Enorma sp.
CAGCACCTCCTCACATTGGAGAAGAGCACGAGCCGCCCCAGTAACCGCATAAAGCAAGAAATCCTCGCTCGGGGCGAGCGCGCCGCCCGGCAGGCATCAGAGCTGCGCAATCTGGGCAGCATGGCGAGTTTCCTCGCCAGCGCCGCCCGCTTCGTCTGCTAACCCCGACTGGAACCGTCGAACGAATAGAGCGGGAGGTGCGTCATCGAACTCCCTGAAAATAGCCATTAGCGCCAAGATTTTCCTTCCTAATGGCCTTTTCCGTGGAGTTCGATGAACCGAAGGCCATCGTGATGATAAGTTGCGCGCCTATCCACGGCGCCTGCTCGTCACCAGCGAGCCGCGCGGTCGGGTGCGCATCCGCTGTCAGCTGCACGACGATGGAATGGCGGCGGCGCGCATCGCCGACGAGAGCCAGGGCATGGACGCTGCTACGCAGGCGCATATCTTTGAGCAGTTCTACCAGGGAGACACGTCGCATAGGACCGAGGGAAACGACCTGGGGCTCCCCCTCGTCGCAAAGGTGGTCGATCTGCACCGCGGCCGTATCGAGGTGGAGAGTGCGCCGGCGACGGTTCCACCTTCACCGTTATGCTCCCTGCGGGGCAGTAAGGCGGCGACGTCGCCATTCCCGTAAGCGCTTTCACCTTCAAGAAGCGCCTTTGGGCGCTCCCTGCGCGCGGCGCCATGCGCCCTTCATGCGTAAAGTTGCCAACTCTACGCGTGAACGCCCCCACAGAGCGACCTCGTGCGCAAAGCTGCCAACTTTACACGCGAAGCAAGAGTCGCTTGAAACGCTCGCGCCAGCCGTCGGCTCGCCCCTCCGCACAAGAAAACGTGTGAGCCCCGAAGGACTCACACGTTCACGGAGAGACTATGCTGCGATGTACGAACCCCGAGGTTCTACATCCGTCTTACCCCATCGGCACACTAGGCGTCGCCGCGGCCGAGAGCCTTCTCCATCTCGGCGACCTTCTCCTTGGTGAGCGGATAGAGGAACTTGACCGCTGCCCACGTGAGGAACGAACCGAGGAAGTAGAGAATGCCCACGAGCATACGGATGTTGGCGGCGACATCGGCCGGCTGGGCGGAACCGAGGGTCTCATCGTAGCCGAAGGCAACCATGATAACCAAGCAGATGGAAGGCGAGATGCCCTGCGTGACCTTACGGAAGAGCGACTGCACCGCGTAGATGGTGCCCTCTTCGCGCACGCCGTCCTGATACTCGCCGTAGTCGATGGCGTCGGCCATCATGGCGTTGCCCACGCACATCACGACGCCGAGGCCGAAGCCGTTGAGCAGCATGAGCACGCCGAAGATCAAGACACCGGTGTTGTCGGCCGGCACGGGGACGATCATGAGGGCGGTCGCAACCACGGAGATGAGCAGCGAGCGCTGAGCAGCTTCCTTCTTGCCCCACTTGTTGACGATCTTCTTGATGAAGGGCATGAAGAGGAACATCGGCAGCGTCATCATGAGAGTCACGAGACCGGAGATGGCGGTGTTGTGGAAGTAGCTCTGGAACATGACCTGGGTGGCGGTGGCAGCACCGAGCATACCGAACTGCATCATGCAGGTGGAAATCGTCGAACCCACGGCAGGCTTGTTGCGGAAGAAGTTCTTCACGGCCTTGAAGAAGTGGAAGTCGCTCTGGCGCACCTCATCGGGGATCTCGACGCGCTCGACGGTGGTGTGGACCATGAACTGGAAGGCGATAAGGCCGATGACGCCGAGCACGATCGCCGCGAAGAACATGCGCTCGCCCATGATGTTTTGGTTCTCATCGTACACGACGAGGGGCAGGATGATGCCAACGGGTGTGGAGGCGAGCAGGGCGCCCAAGGAACGCCAGGAACCCAGCATGGCGCGGTCGCCCGAGTCTGACGAGATGGTCGCGAGCATCGAGCCGTAGGGCACGTTCACGAGCGTGTAGAACGCATCCCACAGCATGTAGCCCACGAAGCACAGGGCGACCTTCGCCACCAGCGGAGCGCCGGGAATGGGCAGGAAGCACAGGGCGGCCGAGAAGAGCAGGCCGAACGAACCATAGAAGATAAACGTCTTGAACTTACCGCGCTTGTACTTCTTCTTCGAAGAGTCGATGAAGCCACCGACCAGCGGGTCGTTGATGCCGTCCCACACCTTGAGCACCGCAAGCATGCCGGCGAACACGACGGCAGGAACCTGCATGTACTGCGTGTAGAACAGCGTGAGCCACGTGCTCGCAAGCGCGAAGCTGCAGTTGCAGCCGAAGTCGCCGGCGGCATAGCTCACATAGTCGAGTACGCCTACCTTCTTGCGATTCTCAGGAATAGCCGTAGCCATGGGACCCCCTTTCTAGGGCGTCAAAACGCCCTCTGTATAATCCTCGGCCGCCAGCGCGTCGCTGTCCCAACTGCGACGCGCCGTACGCGCGGCCAGCAGCGCGGTGCGGAGCGGAGCACGCCGCGCCGCGCCGCGTTGCGAACTACAGGACGATGAACGCCACCGAAGCCGGAGCGAGCTCGAAATCGCCCGCCGGCACGGCGACCGGCTCCATCGCCGGGACCTCATCGTGCTCGCCGAGCACGAGGTCCTGGCCGTTGAGCTTGATGGTCTGCGAGCGAAGCGTCTCGGCGGAGAGCACGTAGACCTCGGCATCCTTCGGTAGGGAGATGGTCGTCGCATCCGTCTTGGAGTTGTTCAGCACGGCATAGGCCACGCCGTCCTTGCCGTCGCGGCGCGAATGCGCGAACACGTGCGCGCCCTCGCGGATGGGCTCGGCGGTGTCATAGACCGTGGTGCCCATGATGCGGTTCCACAGCACAACCGCCCACCAGTTCGGGCGCGGCAGGTGCGTCTTGCGGTCGAGGTACCCGTAGTCGCTCGAGCTCAGCGTATTGTGGAAGATCACGCCGTCGGTGATGGCGGAAAAGGTGCCGAGCTCGTTGAGTGTGCGGAAGACGTCCATGTAGGTGCTCGCCCAGGTGTCGCCACCGCCGCCCGCGTCGCCGGACTCGGTGACCCACATCTGCGCGCCGGGTGCCCAGACGTCGCGGCGCTTCGCGTAGTAGTGCGCGCTCGCGCTCGCGGCGACGAGGTAGTCCTCGGAGAGCGTCTGGTCGGCGTCCCAGTGCACGCCCAGCACGGCGAGGCGCTCGGAGATGCCGTTATAGTAGTGGTAGGAGAAGACGTCCGGAGCTTCCTCGGCAATCTTGATGAGGTCGTCGGTATCGAAGACCTCCATGCCGAACTGCTTCATCATGTCGGAGACGCCGGAGACGCCGGCGGACTTGCCGTCCACCTGCACGTCATCACCGCAGGCAGAGCACGCGACGACCTGGCACTCGGGGTAGTTCTCGCGGATGAAGCGGGCGAAGAGGTCCTGGTCGCGCGCGTACTCCTTGACGCCGTAGCCGGGAATCTTCACCATGGAGATCATGTTGGGCTCGTTCATGAACTCGGCCGCCTCGATGGGCACGCCGTAGTCGCGGCTGAAGTCGAAGATGACCTTAGCCTGGTCGCTCTTCCACGGGCCGTCGCCGTCATGCGTGCCGGGGCAGTTCGCCACGGAGATCATGAGCTTGGCGCCGATGGCTTTCACGAAGTCGAGCACGCCCGTCCACATCTCGCGCGTGAGCACGGCGCGGAAACCCTCGGGGGCCTTGCCGTCTTCGCACGTGCCGTCGAAATCATAATAGGTATCGGTCGCCCAGGAACCGGAGACGCGCACCCACGCCGGGCCGATCTCCTTTGCGAGCTTGCGCAGGCGCTCGTTATAGAGGTTCGCGGGCGGGAACTCCTCCATGAGGGTGCTGGCACCCTCGAAACTGAAGTCCGCGAAGCTCTTGATCTGGGGGAACTCCTCCGTACCGGCGATCTGGCCGGGCGTGTAGGGCTTCCAGAACGTACCGCCGGTCACCTCGGTCATCTCGACGTTGTACGAGACGAGACGCTCGTCGACGGTGCGCACCTCCTTGAGCTTCGAGGGGTCGAGCTCTATGCAGACGGACATAGGGTCTCCTTTCTCATTGCGCGCCGCGCAGATCCACGCGCGAATCCCGCCCGCCTTTTGAGGCGAGTGACCTGCGACGCAGCCGCCCATCATCGAACTAATATATTACATTCCGATAGCCCATTGAGATTGAGCAGGCAATTTCCCGCGAACGGTGCAAACGCCTCCGGTGAACGGTATTGACCGCAGGAAGCCGCCCACAGGCTAATACATCACTTTTCGTAAGGCGCGGTCCGCAGGGTGACCGGGACTCGTTCCGCAGGATGCACCGACGCGCGGTCCGCGGGGCGGCCGGTGCTCGCTCCGCAGAACAACCGGGTCACCGCTCCCGCCCGATAGCCCCGCACGCGGCGGGTGCGACGCCATGCCGCACCCGCCAGCATGGCGCGAGGCAGCGCCTCTGGCTTACTGCCCCGCGTTGACCCGCATGAGGAGGTCGTCGAGCTGCTCCTCCGTGAGCATGTCGAAGCTCACGAGCGAGGCAAGCGGCATGCCGCTGAACAAGACCTCGGCCGACATCGCACCGAGCTCGCCGCCGTCAAGCCCCATGGACGAACCCATCGCATCGAGGAGCCCGCAAAATGCTTCCCTGCCGGCGTCCGTCTCCGTGATTGCCGAAACGAGCGCGTAGCGGTCGAACACCCGCGGAATCGCACGCTGAGCCGTATAGGCCACCGTTCCCGTCAGGCAAATATCGCGGCTCGATGCGCCCACCTCGATGCCGTAGCTCCCGCTCTCGGCAAAGAAGTCGTAAAGGGCCGGTTCATAGTACGAGAGCGCGCGGGCATCGAGTTCGAACGTGGCGCGCACCGTCTCGCCCGGTTCGAGCGCTACCTTCGTGAAGCCCTTGAGCTCGCGAACGACATGTTGCAACCGAAGTCGCCCGCGCCGTACGAGAGGACGTCGAGGAACCCGAACTCCCGTTGCTTTTGCGTCGCAATAGCAGCATCTGCCATACCCTGCTCCTCTCAGATTGTGCCGAGGCGTCTCCATTTTTTCGCGTTACCCCTTCATGAAAGACGCAGCTTCATGAACTGGAATGCGTGCCTCGGGAACCGATTGGTACACAGCAAACTAATCACGGAAAAGCGGGATACCTGCGATCTGTTATATCAGTTCTGGGTATAAATGATGAATCAATAGGCGTGGGCTGCGGACTGCAGCCTCGAAAGGAGATTCCATGCTCTATCCTGCACAAACCGCATCGCGTTTCGTTGAGAACCTGAGCGGCATCTGGGACTTCAAGCTCGACGACGGCACCGGCTTCGACGAGAAATGGTATGCCAGTCCGCTCACCGGCGCGACGACCATGGCCGTTCCCGCCGCCTACAACGACCTCAAGGAAGGCGTCGAGTATCGCGACCACTACGGCTGGGTCTTCTACCAGCGTACCATCGCCGTGCCCGCCTTCGCCATGAGCCAGCGCGTATGCCTGCGCTTCTCGAGCGTCACGCACCACGCGCGCGTGTACCTGAACGGCGAGCTCATCTGCGAGCACAAGGGCGGCTTCCTGCCGTTCGAGGTGCAGATCAACGAGTTCCTCAAGCCCGGCGACAACCTGCTCACCGTGGCCGTGTCGAACATCATCGACTACACGACGCTCCCCGTGGGCGGCAAGTCGAACATGATGGGCGGCCTCATGGGCGGCATGATGGGCGATACCGGCGAGGCGCCCAAGCGCAACAACCCGAACTTCGACTTCTTCAACTACGCCGGCATCCTGCGCCCCTGCTACATCTACACGACGCCCGAGGCCCACATCGAAGACGTCGCGCTCGTGTCCGCCGTCGACGGCACGACTGCGACCATCTCCTATAAAGTCGAAGCCACCGGCGAAGGCGCCTGCACCATCGAGGCCTTCGACCGCGAGGGCGAAAAGGTCGCCGAGGCCGAGGGCTGCGAGGGCATACTCACCATCGAGAACGTGCACCTGTGGAACCCCGGCGCCGCCTACCTCTACAACGTGAAGGTCACCTACGGCGAGGACGTCTACGAGCTGCCGTACGGCGTGCGCACCGTCGAGGTGCGCGGCACGCAGTTCCTCATCAACGGCGAGCCGTTCTACTTCAAGGGCTACGGCAAGCACGAGGACACCTTCCCGGCCGGCCGCGGCGAGAACATGCCCATGAACGTGAAGGACCTCTCGCTCATGAAGTGGCAGGGCGCGAACAGCTTCCGCACGAGCCACTACCCCTACAGCGAGGAGATGATGCGCCTGTGCGACGCCGAGGGCATCGTCGTGATCGACGAGACCACGGCCGTGGGCGTGAACCTGGGCTTCGGCGGCGGCGCGAACGCACAGGGCCAGGGCGTGCGCACCTTCGACCCCGAAAACGGCGTGCAGACGCAGGAGCACCACAAGGACGTCATCCGCGACCTCATCGCGCGCGACAAGAACCACGCCTGCGTGGTCATGTGGTCCATCGCCAACGAGCCGGATTCCGCCGGCGAGGGCGCCTATGACTACTTCAAGCCGCTCTACGACCTGGCGCGCGAGCTCGACCCGCAGAAGCGCCCGTGCACGCTCGTGAGCGTCATGATGCCCGATCCCACCAAGGACGTGAGCGCCCAGCTCTCCGACGTCATCTGCTTGAACCGCTACGCCGGCTGGTACGTGTGCGGCGGAGAGGACTTCGACATGGCGAAGGCCGTTCTCGAGAAAGAGCTCCAGTACTGGGACAAGGTTGTGGGCAAGCCCGTCATCTTCACCGAGTTCGGTGCGGACACCGTATCAGGCCTCCACAACACCACACCCGTCATGTACACCGAGGAGTACCAGGTCGATTACTACAAGATGAACTGCGAGACGTTCGATGAGTTCGAGTGCGTCGTGGGTGAGCAGCCGTGGAACTTCGCGGATTTCGCCACCTCGCAGAGCCTGCTGCGCGTCGAGGGCAACAAGAAGGGCCTCTTCACGCGCGACCGCAAGCCCAAGCTCGCTGCGCACTGGTTCCGCCAGCGCTGGCACGAGATTCCGGACTTCGGCTACAAGGGGTAACGTTGCCGCTGGGTAAGGCGACGTGACCGTGAGCCCGGGCGTTTCTTTGCCGCTCATCCTCGCCGCTTCGCGGTTGCGGGAAACGCGGCTCGTGAGGCGCCCGGGCTCCCTGCGCTGCCCGTGGCGCGGGGTTACCGTCGACGCGCTGCGCAAGCAGATCGCCGGCGTGTTCGAGGCGCGCGGCTGCGTTATCGTGGACGAGCCCGCCGAGGCGGACGTCGCCTACCTGCACGTGTGGCCGATCCTCAATAACATCGTGTTCAACCAGACCACGATGCCCGTCATCGAGATGGTCGACGGGGCGGACATCAAGGCGCGCGAGGCCAACAAGAGCCAGAAGACGACCGGTGAGACCATCAAGGTCAGCACGCTCCACGGCGTCGACGACATCCCGGCGCTCGCCGAGGAGGTCCATGCGCACGGCGGCGAGGTCGTGGCGACCCTCGTGGTGAACAATCCCTGGATCCTCGACACGCTCGAGCCCTACGTGGACGCGCTCACGTTCCAGTACACCGTGAGCTCCGTTGCCATGGAGAACGCGCTCAACGCGCAGCTCGACGTCATCATGGGCGACTACAATCCCACGGGCAAAATGTGCCTCACCATGGTGAGCTCACCCGAGGTCATCGCCATCCATGAGGAGGAGATCGACGGCGTTATGCGCGAGATCTGCGCCTCGCCGAATGATGTCCCCGGCTGCGACAAGGACCCCTACATCGACCCAGCGGTGCTCGCCCGGGTCAAGGGCGGCAGCTACGCCTACCAGGATGCCGACGGCAACTACTACCGCGCCGGCTTCGGCCTGACGTACTAGCGTTTGGGACCGCGCTTGCGCCGGCGCGCGGGCGAGCGAGCCGATGCGCGCGGGGCCACACTTGCGTGCAGGCACGCGGACTGATGCACGGAGAGCCCGCCGATGGGAGCGTTTCTCATCGGCGGACTCCTTGCTTTCCTCTCCTTTTTCATCAAACTCCACCGAAATAGCCATTAGAGGGAGAAATTTCGCCTCTAATGGCTATTTCGGTAGAGCTCGATGGGCAAAGGGGGTTCGATGGGCGTAGGGACTCGATGCACAAAGCGAGCTGATGTAGACCTAAACGCAGCGGTAGCCGATCTCCACCAGCTTACCGAGCGCATCATAGGCGCTCGCGTCCTCGCCCTTGAGCTTGCGCCGGGGCGTGCTCATCTGGGCGCCGATCAAACTCTTGTCCGCCATCTTCGCTTCCGCTCCGAATCGCCCTCCCGCCCAAAGGACCGCTCCTTTCGTCCCGGCAGTGGGAACGATCCCCATCCCCGCTGCCAGGAAACCAAAAGCGCCCCCGGCGGAGACACAAACCGGGGGCGCCATGCTCGAATGAGCGTGTTTCAGGCGGCCGCGCGCAACGGCGACCACGGGGATTGCTTACAGCTCGAACCAGTCGCCGTAGCCCATGGCCACGAGGTTGTCGTGGCTGATCTTGAGACTCTCGAACGGGTCGCGGCCGTAGGTGTCGTCCTGCTCGACGAGGAAGTACTCGCTCCCGCCCGCGAGGCCGGCGTCGATGCACTCCTTGACGGGCAGACTGCCCTCGCCCACCTCGGCGAACTGAACGACGCCGTTGAAGGCCTGCAGGAACTTCTGCATGAAGTCATCGCCGCCCATCTCGGGCATCTGCACCGGCACGATGCGGTAGTCCTTGAGGTGGAGCAGGCGGATGCGGCCGGCGTAGGCCTTGATGAACTCGACCGGATTCTCGCCGCCGCGCTGGATCCAGTGGATGTCGAGCTCGAAGCCCATCTTCTTCGTGGTGTCCTTGATGATATCGAGCAGGTACTCGCCGTCGTACTGCACGAACTCCACGTGGTGGTTGTGGTAGTAGAGGTCGATGCCCTCCTCGCCGAGCCTCTCGGCCATCTCGTCGGCGCGCTTAACGAACTCAATCGTCTTATCGCGGCTGCCCATGAACGTCATGGGCAGCATGCCGATGCGCAGCATGTCGCAGTCGAGCTCGCGGCAGTCGTTCACGATCTTATCGAAGTCGTCACGCAGGTTCTCGCCCGGCATGCCCTCGATCATGGGCTCGACGCTCGCGGTGCACGAGGACACCTTGATGCCAAACTCGTCGCAAGCCTTCTTCATCGCCGCGACGTTCTCGGGGGTCATATCGACCTGCGAGACCTCGACGCAGTGGTAGCCGATCTCGGCCATCTTGGCGAGGGCATCGTACAGCTTGACCTCGCCGGAGCGCAGCACCGGCGCCACCGTGCTCATCTGAACGCCAATGAGTCCCTTATCAGCCATGTTGGATCCTCTCTATACTTCGGCTCGCCACGCGCGGGCGAGCCGACCTTATAAACGTTGGTGCCCTACACCTCAACCCACGTGCCCGTGAGCCCCGCGTGCTTGATCTTGTCGATCAGGTGCAAGCTCATGTAGGCATCGCGCACGTGGATGTACTCATCCGAGCCGTTCTCGAGGCACTCGTAGAAACGACCGATGAGCTTATCGTGGCTCGCGCCATAATAGAACTTCGTACCGGGCAGCCTGCGGTCTTCGACGACCTCATGCTCGACGTTGCCCGCTTCCACACGGTAGAGCACGTTGTCGTGCATGCGGAAGCTCGCATGCTCCAGATCGACCGAGATCGTCACGCCCTCGTTCTTGAAGTTCGCATTCGTTGCAAAGAAGAGTCCGCGCGCGCCGTTCTCGAACTCGAGCTGGGCGGATACAGTATCCTCGACCTCGATGTCGTAATCGAGGAGCTTGCCCACGTTCGCGCGCAGGCGCGTGACGGGGCCGACGAGATACTGCATGAGGTCCAGCGTGTGGATCGACTGGTTCATGAGCACGCCGCTGCCGGCGAGCTTCCACGACCCGCGCCACGGGCTCTCCTCGTAGTACGATGCCGGGCGGAACCACGGAACCTCGGCGCGGATGCCGAGCACGCGCCCGTGGGCGCCCTCGTCGATAACGCGCTTGAGCTCCTCGGTGGTCTCGTTCAGGCGGTTCTGCAGGCAGATGCCCAGCTTGAGTTCGGGATGGGCCTCCTCGAGCTCGCAGAACTCCTGCGCCTGGCGGTCGTCGAGGGCGACGGGCTTCTCGCAGAAGACGTTCACGCCCAGCTCCGCCGCCGCCTTCGACACGGGATAATGCAGGTAATGCGGGAGGCACACGTGCACGCAATCGGGGCGGGTCGCCTCGATCATCTCGCGGTAGTCCGCATATGCGGGCACGCCCTCCGGAGCGCGCGAACGCGCCTGCTCGTCGATGTCGCACACGGCGACGAGCTCGATGTTCTCGTTCGCCTGGATCGCTGCGATGTGGATGGGCGCGATGGCTCCCAAACCAATGACTGCCGCCTTACGCATGACGAACTCCTTACCAATGCGGCGGCAGCCGCAACGCGGCCGCCGCCTGTGCGGTCACCCTTACGCGCGAACGGGGAACTTGCCCTCGGCGGCGATGCGGCGGTTGAGCTCCTCGGCGTAGAGCTCGGGGTCGACGGGGTTGTCGACCTTCTTGCCGAGCCAGCTGGAGAGCTGGGTGGCGTTGGCGAGGTTCACGCCGTTGATGCCGTCGGAACCCGGAGCGAGGAGCGGCGAGCCCTCGATGATGTGGAGCGCGAAGTTCTCCATGACGGTGGTGTGCTGGAAGCCCCAGCCGTCGGTGTTCTCGAACTCCTCGGTGGTGTAGAGCTGGCCCGAGCTGTTACCCATGGTGAGCATGGCCACTTCCAACATGCTCATGTGCTCGTTCATGTAGTCCTCGTCGTGCTCGAGCTTGTAGACGGTCGCCTTCTTGGAGTCCTCGACCACGATCTTGCCGCCGTCGAGGTCGATCTCGAAGCGGTCGGTGCCGCACGCGTCGTGCGTGCAGGTGATGAAGCTGCCGGTCGCGCCGTTGGCGTACTCGGTGAGGATGGTCACGTCGTTCTCGACCGCGATGTCGCGGTGGTCGCCCTCGATGCAGTTGGCATAGACGGTCGTGGGGATGCCGCAGATCCACTGCCAGAGGTCGAGCTGGTGCGGGGCCTGGTTCACGAGGACGCCGCCGCCCTCGCCGCCCCACGTGGCGCGCCACTCGCTCTGCTGGTAGTAGCTGTCCGGGCGCCACCAGGTGTTGATGATCCAGTTGGAGCGGCGGATCTGGCCGAGCTCGCCGGACTCGACGATCTCCTTGACCTTCTGGTAGAGCTTGTTCGTGCGCTGGTTGAACATGATGCCGAAGGCGACGTCCGGATGCGCGGCGGCGCAGTCGTTCATGGCCTTGACGTCCTTGGCGCGCACGCCGGCCGGCTTCTCCACGAGAACGTTCATGCCGTGCTCGAGGCAGTAGATGGCGATCTCGTGGTGCAGGTAGTGCGGGACGGTGGTGATGACGGCGTCGACGTCGCCGGAGGCCACCATGTCCTTCCAATCCTTATAGAACGGAATCTCGGGATACTTCTCCTTGCACATCTCCTCCTTGGCGGGGTCGATGTCGCACAGGGCGCCGAGCGCGCAGTGAGGCGGGCACGGAGCGGCAGGCATACCGGGCATACCGCCCTTACCGGTCAGGAAGCCCGCATAGCTGCCGCCCTGGGCACCGATGCCGATGAGGCCGAAACGAACCTTCTCCATAGAGCGTCCCTTCTCTCTATTCGACGCAGTACGAGCCATTCCCGCACTGCACCAATCCAACGTTTTCGAGAATATCGGTGAGGGCGTGGAACTGCTGGGCGTACGCGTCCTCGCCGTCCCTCGCCTTGTTTTCGTGAATGATGTCTGCCGTGTTCTTTGTCTCGAGCGACTTGAGCGAATCGAAGAGCACCAGGTGCGGCTCGAGCGTGAGGAAGCCCTCATAGCCTTCGTCGACGATGGCGCGCTTGAGGAGCGCGGCGCCGTCGCCGTCGCCGGTGCCGAAGAGAACGTTCTCGTCGTTGGAGTAGAGCGCGTCCTTGATGTGGATGTAGGCAACGTGCTCGTGCAGCAGCTCCCACGCCTTGGTCGGGTCCTGGCCGACCTGCACGAAGTTCGCGAAGTCGAAAGCGGCCTTCAGGTGGTCGCTCGGCACGTTCTCGAAGATATCGGCGCAACGGCGGGCGATGTCGCCGTAGATCTCCTTCTCGTTCTCGTGGATCAGAATGACGTCGTTGCACTCCGCGATCTCCACGAGCTGCTTGAACTTCGCGATGACCTGATCTTTATAGGTGTCGGGGTCCTCGCCCTCGGGCATGAAGAAGCTGAAGACACGGATGAAGTTGCAGCCGGCAATCTTGCACATGCGGCACAGCTCCTCGAGATGTTCCTTCTGCTCCTCGAACGCGGCGTCATCGTTCACCGGGATCTTGCCGACGGGTGAGCCGATCGACGAGAGCTTCACGCCCGCGGCTTGCATGCGCGGCCAGAGCTGCTCCGCGAACTCATCGGCGGTGTACTCGGCAACACCCTTGCGATCGGCAGAGCGCAGGCAGATGTGATCCATCCCAAGATCCGTGACGACGCGCAGCTGCTTATCGAAGTCCTGATCAATCTCGTCGGCGAAACCAGAGACAACGACTTTTCCCATAGTGCCTCCCTTTCGATACGCACGCCCGAGCAGTTGCGAAGCGGCGGCCTCGCGAGGACGTTGCACCACAGCGGTGCCGCATCGAGCGAACACGCCATGCTCGAGCATTCATAACTGATATATTACTTTTCTGAAACGGAGACGGCCGACCCGCGCATAACGCTTCTCGCCCAACGGTCGATGTGCTTCGGTAAATGGTTCGTCCATCACACGACATGCTCAAAGCATGCCCCGACCTTGTGGGCACAACTGATATACCACAAGTGGCATCGATTTCATGCTACCACCTGAACCATCTGGGGTGCTTCAGCTGGGGATAAGCCTCCCTGTTCAAGAGGCCGGGGCGCTGCGGAGAAAGGGGCAGCGCAGCACAGAGAAACCCGGGCACGGCGGGGACCGATGTACCCGGGATGAGGGAGTCCTCGTGCGCCGCAACCGGAGCGCGCGGGCGAGCGGACCGATACGCGGAGGGCCCGCCGATGGGAGCGTTCGGCGGCCCCATCTGCGGCAAGGCAGAGATGCTCGATGCCTTGGAGCATTTCTTCGCCGTGGAACAGGAGCACCGGGAACTCGCGCCCGCGCTCGACCGCAGCGGGCTCACCGGTCGCTTCATGCAGCAGGTCATCAAGAAGACGTTCGACCATGCCGCGAGCCAGCCCGCGACGTTCCCCGTTCAATCACCCGATACCTACCGCATGGTGCACACATTCTTCATGTGCAGCCTGCTCATCCTCTCGCTCGAGTGGCTGCAGCGCGGTTGCCCCGAATCCCCCGAAGCGTTCGCCCGCCGCACGCTCCATCTCTTCTCGAGGCCGTTCTTCCCGCTTATCGCGACGCCCTAAACGCCAGCGCGCCAAGCGGGAACCTCGTCTGGGAACGAGCGCGAGCGGGCCGCCCTGTGGAATCCCCCTTCACCCGCGCGAAGCGCCGGCACCTTAGCGCGCGGACGCTTCCCGCCGCAACGCGCGCCTCACCATGACGACGCAGTACGCAAGGGCGATCATCCAAGCGAAGGGGTTCGCGAGGCAGATGCCCATGAAGCCCAGGCTCCACATGGCGGCGAGGCTGCCCAGGCAGCGGCCGGCGAGCTCGCCCCCGCCGGAAACGATGGCCTGCACGCTCCGACCCATGCCCTGGAGGGTGTTCCGGAAGATCATAAGCGAGCCGTGGAAAATGAAGAAGCAGCTGATGACCGCGAGGTACTCGACCGCCTCCGCCGCGATGGCCGCGTCGACGTCCTCACCCAGTACGAACGCCACGAACACGCCCTTGAACAAGAAGATCGCGATCCATGCCATGACGCAGTAAACCGCCTGGATGGCGAGGCCGCTCTTGATACCCGCGCGGATGCGGCCGAAGCGGCGCGCGCCGTAGTTCTGGCCGGCATAGCTCGCCACCGCCATGCCCACGCTCTCCATAGGCAGGGTGAAGAGCTGGCGGATCTTCTCGCCCGTGGTCTGCGCCGTAACCGTCGCGGCACCGAATGAGTTGATGGCGCCCTGCATCGCGAGCGCGCCGAGTGCGGAAACGGAGTACTCGAAGCCCATGGGCAGGCCGATCGTGCAGAGTTTCCGCAAGTGCGCGCCCGAGGGCGCCATCGTACGCTTGTCCAGGCGCACCCATGGCACGCGTGAAAACGCCCACCAGCAGTTGAGCGCCACGGAAAGGAGCGTCCCCAAAACGTCTCCGAGCGCGGAACCCGCGACGCCCATCTTGAACACCAGGATGAAGATGAGGTCGAGCACGACGTTCACCGCGCAGGAAATCGCCAGGAAGATAAACGGGTGGCGCGAATCCCCCACCGCGCGCAGCGCCGAGGCCGAAAAGTTGTAGAACATCGTGGCCGGCATACCCGCGAAGATGATGACGATGTAGACCGTCGCCATGTCGAGAAACGCGGCGGGCGTACCCATCGCCACGAGAAGCGGGCGCGCGGCCACGATCATCATCGCCGTGAACGCCACGGAAAGCGCCATCGAAGCCCATGCGCCGTTCCACAGGTAGCGGCGAAACCCATCTTCATCGTGCGCCCCGAAGCGCTGGGCGACCGGGATGCCGAACCCGATACCCGCGCCCTGCACAAACCCCAGGATGAGAAAGTTCAGCGCGTACGTGGCACCGATGGCACCAAGCGCATCCGGGCTCACGAAGCGGCCGACCACCACGGTATCGGCGAAGCTGTAGAGCTGCTGGACGAGCGACCCCAGCACGAGCGGTACGGAAAAACGGAGCAGCTGCGTAAGCGGCCGCCCCGTCGTAAGGTTTGTCGTTGCCTCCCGTGCCATGTCCCCGCATCCCCAGTTGCGCAACTAGCCCAAGGGGTTGCCATGCGCTACCGCGCCACATCGGCGCCGTCGGATATGAACCGCTCGACCTCGATGGCGCTGAACCGGTTGCAGTCGCCGGCTACGGTATGCTTGAGCGCGCTCGCCGCGCAGCCGAACTCGACCACGCGCCGGGCATCCCATCCCGAGAGCACCCCGTGCAGCACGCCGGCCGCGAACGCGTCCCCGCCGCCCACGCGGTCGACGATGGGCTCGATGTGGTGCGTGCGCGAGCGCTCGAGCACCCCGCCGCACTCCATGAGATATCCGGTCAGGTCGTTCGACGAGCTCGAATGGGCGATGCGCCGCGTGGAGCAGACGGCCTCGAGCCGCGGGGCCGCCTCGAACAGGCGCGCGTACGCCTCGGCAAGCGCCGGCTCCGACCACGCCGTGCGCTCGAGCCCCAGCACGCCCTGCACGTCGCCGATGCCGGCCGAGAGCATCGATACATAGGGCAGCACCGCATCGAATGCCGCGACGCACGCATCCCACGACCAGAGCTTCGCCCGGAAGTTCACGTCGTAGCTCACCCGCACCCCGCGCGCCACGGCCTCGCGCACCACCTCGGGCGCGATGACGCGCCAGGTGGAAGAGACCGCCGGCGTCACACCGGAGATGTGCAGCATGTCGACGTCGCGGAAGAGCTCGTCGAGGTCCCACTCGCAGGCGCGCATCTCGGCGAACGCGGAGCCGGCGCGGTCGTAGGTCACCTGCGAGCCGCGCGCGCCCACGCCCTCCTCGAGGTAGTACGTCCCCAGGCGGGCGCCGCCGCGCAGCACCTGCGCGGTATCCACGCCGAAGCGCCGCAGGTGCGCGACCGCACCGTCGCCCAGCGCGTTCTCGGGCACCTTGCTGGCGAAGGACGCCTCGTGGCCGAAGCTCGCGAGCGACGCCGCGACGTTCGCCTCGGCCCCGCCGTAATTCACCGCGAGCGCCGCGGCATCCGAGAGGCGCGCGCCGCCGCCGACCGAGAGGCGCAGCATGATCTCGCCGATTGCCAGAACCTTCGCCATGGTGCCGCCCTTCCTTCGCTATCGAACAAGCGGGGTGCGCGGCAGGCCGAGCCACCGCGCGCCTTCGATCGCATCTCACCTACGGCACGCGAGCCCACCGCTTGGCCAGCTCCGCGCCTCGTCATGCCCGCTACTCGAAGAAGCCGAAGTAGTCGTGAGCGTTGTTGTAGCAGATATCCTCGACGATCTTGCCCAGGTACGCCTCGTCCTCGGGGAGCCTCCCCTGCTCGACCCACTCACCGACGGTGTGGCAGAGCACGCGGCGGAAGTACTCGTGGCGCGGATAGGAAAGGAAGCTGCGCGAGTCGGTGAGCATGCCCGTGAAGTTGGCGAGCAGGCTCTGCTCGGCGAACACGGTGATCTGCTTCTTCATGCCGTCGAACTGGTCGTTCACCCACCATGCGCAGCCGAGCTGCAGCCTCTGCCTGCAGCCGCCCTGGAACGACTGCATGAGCGTGGCGAGCGCCAGCCAGTCGTTCTCGTTGAGCGAGTAGAGGATCGTGCGGGGGAGCGCGTCCGCGCGAGCCGCCGCATCGAGGTAGCGCGCCACCTGCGAGGCAACGTCGGCCTGGTCGCCCGCCGAGTCGTAGCCCTTGTCGCGGCCGAGCGCCTCGAAGCCCGCGGTGTTGGCGTTGCGCAGCGCGTTCATGTGCAGCTGGAGCACCCAGCCGTGCTCGTCGTAGAGGCGCATGAGCTCCAGGCAGAGAGCCGTCTGGTACCGGGCGACATCGTCCGCGCCGAGCGCCTCGCCCGCTAGGCGGCGCGCCACGATGTCCTCGAGCTCCTCGGGCGTGGCGGGCACGAAGCGCACCACATCGGTGCCGTGGTCGGCCAGGCGCCCGCCCACGCCGTGGAAGTAGTCGACGCGTTGCGCCGCCGCCGCGACGAGGCCCGCGTAGCTATGGGCGTCCACGCCCGACGCCTCGCCGATGCGGTCGCAGTAGGCGGCGAAGTCGTCGCGGTCGATGCCCATGAGGCCGTCGGGGCGGAAGGTGGGCAGCACCTTGAAGCCGAGGCCGTCCACGGCGGCGAGCTGCGTGTGGTAGGTCAGGTCGTCCGCCGGGTCGTCGGTGGTGCAGAGCGCCTTCACGCCGGCGCTGCGGATGATCTCGCGCGGGCGGAAATCGTCCTCGGCGAGCCGCGCGTTCGCGCGCTCCCAGATGCCGCGCGCATTCGCCGCGCAGATCACGTCGTCGATGCCGAAGAACCGGCGCAGCTCCAGATGGCTCCACTCGTAGATGGGGTTGCCCGGCGCCTGCTCGACGGTCTTCGCGAACGCGAGGAACTTCTCGTAGTCGCCCCCGTCGCCCGAGATGAGCTCCTCGGGCACGCCCGCCGCGCGCATGAGGCGCCACTTGTAGTGGTCGCCCGCTCCGTCCTTGCAGATCCAGACCTCGGCGAGGTTGCCGAATTTCTCGTCCTCCCAGATCTCCTGGGGCGAAAGGTGGCAGTGGTAGTCGATGATGGGCATGCCCTCCGCATGGTCGTGGTAGAGCTTCTTCGCCCATGGGGTGGTGAGCAGGAAATCATCGTTCAGCAGCATGAATACCTCCAGTTCCGTCGCGTCCCCTGCCATTGGGGACGGACTCATTTGCCACGCGCGCGTGCCTGGCAAAGGGGATGGGCTCGCTCGTCAGGCGCGGGCACCCGCCTTCTCGATGGCCTCCCACATGCCGTTGATGTAGGCGATGCCGAGGGCGCGGTCGTAGAGGCCGTAGCCCGGGCGGCCGGTCTCGCCCCAGATCATGCGGCCGTGGTCGGGGCGCATGAAGCCCTCGAAGCCGTTGTCGTGGAGCGCCCTCATCATCCTGTACATGTCGAGCGAGCCGCACGGGCTGGGATGCGGCGCCTCGTAGAAATCCTTGTTGCCCGGCTCGTCGGGATTGATGTACTTGATGTTGCGCATGTGCACGAAGTGGATGCGCCCGCGACGCGTGAACTCGGCGAGGATGCCGTAGATGTCGTTGCCCGGCTCCTCAGCGATCGACCCGCAGCAGAGCGTGATGCCGTTGTAGGGCGTATCGACGGCACGGCAGAGCCAATCGAGGTCCTCGCGGTTCTTGATGATGCGGGGCAGGCCGAACATGCTGTACGGCGGATCGTCCGGATGGATGGCCATCTTGACGTCGTACTTTTCGCACACGGGCATGATGGCCTCGAGGAAATAGACCAGGTTCTCGCGCAGCTTATCCTCGTCCACGTCCTTGTATGCGTCGAACAGGCTCTTCACCTGCGCCAGGCGCTCGGGCTCCCAGCCGGGAAGCGTGAAGTCGCCGGAGCCCTCGGCCACGGTATCGATGATCTCCTGCGGGTCGTCGGGGATGTTCGCCTTCACGAACGCAAGCGTGCTGGAGCCGTCCGGCAGCTTGTAGTCGAGGTCGCTCTTCACCCAGTCGAAAACCGGCATGAAGTTGTAGCAGATGACCTTCACACCCTCTTGGCCGAGGTTCTTGATGGTCTCCTTGTACGCCTCGATGTGCTCATCGCGCTTGGGGGTGCCGATCTTGATGTCGTCCGAGACGTTCACGCTCTCGATGACCTTGAGGGTCAGGCCGGCAGCCTCGACCATCTCGCGCAGCGCGCGGATGCGCTCGCGCGGCCACACCTCCCCCGCCGGGATGTCGAACAGCGTGCCCACGATGCCCGAGCACCCCGGGATTTGGCGGATCTGCTCGAGGGTGATCTTCTCCTCGTTCGGTCCGTACCAGCGGAATGTCAATTCCATGTCGTTTCCTCCCGTACCAATGACAATGGGGACAGGTTATTTTGTCACATACTTCTTGAGGGTTGCGCGCACCGCGCCCGGCCCCTCGTTGAGCTCCGCGAATATCTGCTCCACGCGCTCGCCGAGCCCAACCTGATAGAGGTCGCAGGCGAAGATCTCGGCGTTCGAGAGGATCGGGCGCACCGCGTTGTGGATGGCGGCGGGGTCGGTCACGCAAAGCGCGACGCCCCCGCGCGCGAGCCCGCCCTGCAGCTCATCGAGCAGCGGGTCGGGGCTCGGGGTGAAATCGGCGCCCGCGTCGTCCTTCGCGAGGAGGTAGCGCAGCCACCCGGCGATCACGAGCGGGATGCCCACCAAGTCATCGGTGCTCTTGCCCGCCGCGACGTACGCGTTGATGGTGTGACCATAGCGGATGGGGAGCTTCTGCGAGGTGTCCTGCGCGATGCGCTGCGGCGCGTCCGGCAGGCTCGGGTTGGGCAGGCGGTGCTCCACGAGCTCGTCGATGAACTGCTTGGGGTCGATGACCTTCGGGTCGACCACCACGGGCATGCCCTCGTCATAGCCCAGGCGCTTGACGAGCGTCACCAGGTCCTCGTCTTGCATCTCGTCCGCGATCTTGGTGTAGCCCAGCAGACATCCGAAGACCGCAAGACCCGTGTGCAGCGGGTTCAGGCAAGTCGTGACCTTCATGGTGTCCGCCTTGTCCACCGTCTCGCGGTCGGTGAGGATCACGCCGCCCCGCTCCAGCGCGGGGCGCCCGTTGGGGAAGCTGTCCTCGACCACCAGGTAGTGCACCTGCTCGGTGTTGGAGAACCCGGCGAAGTTCACCGGGCCGTTGGGGATGAGGGGCAGGTCGCTCCAGCCCTCGCCGGCAAGCGCCTCGGCCACGCTTTCGGCCGGGTTGGGGGTGATGCGGTCGATCATGGACCACGGGAAGCTCACCCGCGCCTCGTCCGATACATACTCGACGAACCCTTGCTCGACCATACCGGCGTCGAGCCAGCCCTGCGCCACGGTGAGCACTGCGTCGCGGAAGCGGCGACCGTTCTGCGAGAAGTTGTCGGTCGAGACCAGCGCGATGGGCGCCGCGCCCGCCCGGTAGCGCGCATGGAGCAACGCGGCGACGATGCCCATGGTGCTCGCCGCGTGCTCCGGTCCCTGAGCGATCTCGTCGGCCACGTAGCCGAAAAGCTGGCCCGCCGCATTGCGCAACGCATAGCCCTTCTCGGTGATGGTGAAGGTGGCCATCTGGAGCTCGCCGCTCTCGAAGTAATGCGTAACCTGGGCGTAGTCCTCGGGGCGCTCGGGGTTGCAGAAGAGCGCGCCTGCGGTGCTCGCCAGCACGCGCTCGTCGAGCGCGCCGTCCTCATGCATGATGACCTGTAGAATGTTTTGGTCATAGGGCGCATAGACGTTGTCGACGGTGAAGGGGCTGAAGGTCTCCGCCACCACGACGCCGCGGTCGAGCTCGCCGGCGTCCATCACGTCCTGGGCGATCTGGGCGTGGAAGGCGCGGTAGAGGTTGCCGCCGCCGAAATGGATCCAGCGCGGCTGCTCGAGCCCCGCCGCGCGCGCGGCGCCCACGTCGAAGGAGGGGAGCTTCACCCCCATGCGCGCGAGCTCGTCCGTCGATTCCTGCCATTCCTTGAGAGAAGCCATGCTCATACCCCCATCTCAATGCGTATACGAGCCGTTCAAGCGCCCGGATGGGCAGATATGATCCAGTTCGTATTGGTTTAATTAGTAATATATCAGATTGGCTTCACCCGATTTGGTACGTTTGACCTTCCTGGTATTTATTACCGTGAGCGGCTGGTTTTCGCCCCTATTCGTAGCAACTGATGTATCAATTTTGACAATCTTGCGAAGTTCCTCCGGAACAAAGCCGATGCGAGCCAACGGTTCTGCGAAGCGCCATCGCGCAACATCATGTTCCGCCTGTTACAATAGGTCGGCTAGGCAGGATGACGGCACCCGTGCCCTGTGGACATGCGGCTCTATCATCCCTGCGAAATAGAAGGGGAACCATGCCAGAGATCACGTATACCCAGTCGCTCGCATACAGCGCCTACGATGCCATCCGCGAGGAGATCATCTATTGCCGGCTCACTCCCGGACAAAAGCTCTCCATGCGCGCCCTCCAGAAACGCCTTGGCGTGGGTCGCACGCCCATTCGAGAGTCGCTGGTGCGCCTGGGAGAACAGGGGCTGGTATATGCCGTCCCACAGAGTGGGACGTATGTGTCGCGCATCAATCTTCGCATGGCCGAGAACGCGCGCTTCATGCGTGAGCATCTGGAGCGCAGCATCATCATCGAGTGCTGCGCGCGCATCGACGACGTAAGCTGCCTCATGCTCGAGGAGCTCATCGCCAAGCAGGAGAGCGCGGTAGTTGCGCGCGACGCGCTGAACTTCTTCAAACTCGACAATAGCTTCCATGAGACGCTGTTCTTCATTGCGGGGAAGCACGACATCTGGAAGATCATCGAGCTCAGCAACACGCACCTCGAGCGGTTCCGCTGGCTGCGAACCCAGGTGGCAGAGCTCGACTGGGAGGACATCATGGACCAGCATCGGCACATGCTCGCGGCGATCAAGGCGGGCAATACCGAAGAGGCCGGCTTCCTCTCGTCCGCCCATCTGCATCTTATGATCACAGAGCAAAACGCCGTGGTGAACGCCTTCCCCGACTACTTCGACACCATCGACGAGTAGGCGATGCGGTGGGCGGCCAATACGGGTTGGCGGACGCGGGCTCGGCGACAGCCAGCCTTCTGCTCGTGACCGCTTTCTAGCCACCGTTTCCGGCAAAATGTTCAACAGGATAAGGCAATATCGACGGAATTTGACCCTAAAACGTCGATATTGCCTTAGTATATTAGAGAAACATCCGATGCTGCAGCAAACGACACGCCGAACGACGGGCACTGCGGCCAAACACGGCCGATGAGCCCGGCGCCGAGTGATGAGCCACAGGCAGCATGCGGCGCCCCTACGCCTCAGCTGCCTGCAGCGCCACGTAGGCCGCTCCGAAGATGCCCGCGTCGTTGCCGAGAGACGCAATCTCGATCGGCGTCTCAGACGACACCAGTAGCGCATAGCGCCGATAGCTCGCCTCGAGGCGATCTAAGAACAGGTCGGACGAGTTCGAGGTACCGCCACCGAGCACGAACGCCTCGGGATCGACCACGTTCGCGATGATCGCCAATGCGCGACCCAGATAATCGCACATGATATCGATAGCCGCCCACGCAGCCTCATCGTCGGCTTTCGCCGCCGCGAACACCGAACGGGAGTCGCTTGAGCCAGAAAGCGCTACAGGCTCTTGCCCGCGCGCGGCACATTCGGCCTTATAGCTCGTCACAATGCCCGTCGCCGACGCATACTGCTCGAGGTGACCTTTACCGCCGCAGCCGCATATGCGCTCCTCGGCGGGGTTGAGGCACATGTGGCCGATCTCTCCGCCCGCGCCGAATGCACCCGAGACGACCTTGCCGTCGACCACGATGCCGCCGCCCACGCCGGTGCCGATCGTCACGAACACGCAGCTTTTCTTACCGTGCGCGGCGCCCGCCCACAGCTCGCCCATCGCTGCCGCGTTGGCATCGTTTTCGAACTTCACCACCGCGTTTTGGCACTGGTGCGCGAGCGCATCCTCGAGCCCCGGCGCATCGATCTGGATGTTCGCCGCCAGACGGATGACACCATCTGCCGGCACCGGGCACGGCAGGGCGAGACCGATTCCGCGAATCGCATCGACCGACGCATCCGACGCTGCAAGCAAGTTTGCGATGCCCTCGGTTACCGCGGTATACCCTTCAGCATCGATGAGCGGAGGCGTGGGAACGCCACCCTGCCCGACAAGGGTACCCTGGGCATCGAATAACCCCATCTTGACCGAGGTACCGCCCACGTCGAGACCGATGAACAAATCGCCGGACGCTGCCATGATGCTCCCCTTTCTGGTGCATATACAATCTCGTTCAGTATAGGCCGCCAGACGGGCGGCCTCGCGGGCATTCGGCGAACGCCCCGCTACAGCTTCACGATAGGCGCAAACCCTTTCATGAGCTTCTTTATCTGGCCAGACTTCTCGAACTTGACCTCGATTATATCGCCCGAGGCCGATAGGACGGTGCCGTTGCCAAAGGTCTTATGGCGCACGGCATCGCCCGCAGCAAACACCTCGGCGGCCTTCGCGGCATCTGGCCGCCGCTGCTCGACCACATGGCCGCCGTCTTTCGTGGCTCCGCGGCGCGCACGCGATGCACCGCTCCCAAAGGTAGCCGGCTTGCGCCCGGCATCGGGGCTGATGCCCGTATGGCGCGTAACCCCGCCCGAGGAACGCGTATGCGCGCCAAAGACGTTGCCGCCGTACATATCCGACCCCATGCCGGAGCCATAGGTTCCCCGGCGGTCGCCGCGCTTCTCCCAGCCGGTTCCCTCGAACCCCGCCGAGCCAACGCCCGAGAACTCGACATCTTCGCTCGGAATCTCGCCCACAAACCGCGAGCGCGGGTTTGCCTGCGTCGACCCATAGGTGCGCCGCGTTGCAGCATAGGTGAGAAACAGCCGCTTGCGCGCACGGGTGATGGCAACATAGGCCAACCGGCGCTCTTCCTCGAGCTTGGCGGAATCATCCGAAAACCCAGCTACATGCGGGAAGATGCCCTCTTCGAGGCCGGCGACGAACACCGCCGGAAACTCCAAGCCCTTTGCCGAGTGCACGGTCATCATGGTGATGGCATGGGTATTGCCCGCAAGCGAATCGAGGTCGCTCCGCAGCGCGAGCCACTCCATGAGCGCGGGCAGCGCGCGACAGGCAAGCGCGCCGTAGGCACGCTCGATTTCTCCGGGTGCCGGCGTGGCAGCAGGAACAGGATCGAACCCTGCGATGCCGGTCGCAGCGGTTGGCGCCGCAGCCGTAGCCGCATCGGGGATCCCGGACACCCGGTTCTCGCCCGCTTCGACCGTTGCCTCGGCGATACCGGCCGCCCGCAGTTCCTCCAAGCTCTCAAGCGTGCCTTCGATGTCGTCGTGCCCCTCTTCGAACTCGGCCGCGACGCCTAAGAATTCCTGGATGTTCTCGACGCGCCCCTCAGACTCCAAGGTGCCCTCGGCACGAAGCGCCTGCATGAGGCCGCTTTTCTCCACAATCGCCTCGACCACGTGCTGTAGGTCGCCATCCATGCGACGCCCCTCGCGCACCAGCGTCACGAAGTCTCCGAGCGCATTGCGCACCTTCGCGGTGAAGCGACCGGTCTCGGCTGTGGCGATCTCGCACGCCTGGAAGAAGCTGCAGCGGTTCTCGCGCGCGAGCTCCTCGATTTTGGCAATGGAGGTAGACCCGATGCCGCGACGCGGGGTGTTGATGACGCGCTTCACGCTCATCTCGTCGGTCGGGTTCACCACCATCTTGAGATAGGCCATCACGTCGCGAATCTCCGCGCGGTCGAAGAAGCGCGTGCCACCCACGATCTTGTACGGCACGCCGGCGCGCAGGAACATGTCTTCCAAGATGCGCGACTGCGCGTTGGTGCGATAGAACACCGCGATATCGTCGTAGCTCATGCCGCCCTGGTGCAGCTTCTCGATCTCGGCCGCGACCCAACGCCCCTCATCACGCTCGTCCGACGCCTGATACGCCTGGATCTTCTCGCCGTCGCCGGCAGCCGTGAACAGACGCTTGTCTTTGCGCTGCGAGTTATGGCGCACCACAGCGTTCGCGGCGCTCAGAATATGACCGGTTGAACGATAGTTCTGCTCGAGCTTCACCACGCGCGCCTGGGGAAAATCCTTCTCGAAGTCGAGGATGTTCGAGATGTCTGCGCCGCGCCAAGAATAGATCGACTGATCGTCGTCGCCCACCACCATAAGGTTCTGGGAGCGCGCCGCGAGCAGGTTGGCGATCTCGTACTGCACATGGTTGGTGTCTTGGTATTCGTCCACGCTGATATAGGTGAACCGCTCCTGGTACTTCTCGAGCACCTCGGGGCGCGCGCGCAAGAGCTCGAGCGCGCGCACGAGCAAGTCGTCGAAATCCATGGCGTTCGCCGCACGCAGGCGCCGTTCGAGCTCCATATACACCTGCGCTGTTTTCTGCTCGGGCGGTGTGCTCGCCACGCGCATGAACTCCTCGGGGCCTACCATGGCGTTTTTGGCCGCGCTGATCTTGGAGCGAATCATGTTGAGCGGGTATTGCTTCTGCTCGATGTTGAGTGCCTGCATGATGTCGCGCACCATGCGCCGCGAATCATCGTCGTCATAGATGCTGAACTGCCCGGTATAACCCAAAAGATCGGCGTCTTCGCGCAGCATGCGCACGCACATGGCGTGAAAGGTACACACCCACATGCCACGGGTTCCATCCGGCAGAAGCGCGCCCAGGCGTTCGCGCATCTCGGCGGCCGCCTTGTTGGTAAAGGTAATCGCGAGGATGCGCCACGGCGCGACACCCAAATCGGCCACCAGATGCGCGATGCGATAGGTAAGCACGCGCGTCTTGCCCGATCCAGCGCCAGCAAGCACCAGGAGCGGCCCCTCGGTGGTGAGCACCGCGTCTTTCTGGGCAGCGTTAAGCGAGTCGATATCGATGGCATACGACATGGAAGCGAACCTCCGAACGTTCTGGATTCAGCCAACCTAGTATACCTGCCCTCCCAGACAGGCAAGCGAACTCATGATGCGAGCGTAACGGCAGTGCTGGACGCTACCTTAGGTTAGATAGGCTGCAAGTCACCCTAACAGTCACGCGAGCGGGCGTCGAGCGCCGGCTGCGCACGTCATACGACGCCCAAACGCTCATGTCATTTACACTGAGCTGCACCGCCCGCAGCGAATCACAGTCCAAGCACCGGCGCGATAACCAAGAAATATGCGAGCACGAGGACACCGAGCACGATGCGGTAGACGCCGAACGCGGTGAAGCTACGGCGCCGCACAAACCCCATGAGCCATTTGATGGCGACGAGGGACACCAAAAACGCCACCACGCATCCCACCACCATGATGGAGACCTCATTCACCCCAAAGGTGCCGTCGTCGAGAAGCACGTACTTCCCCAGGCGCAGCGCGCTCGCACCGAACATGACGGGAATTGCCAAAAAGAACGTGAACTCCGCGGCGACCGAGCGCGTCGTGCCCAGCAGCAACCCGCCGATGATCGTGGAGCCGGAGCGCGAGGTGCCCGGAACGAGCGAGAGCACCTGGAACACGCCGATGCCGAACGCGGTCTTCCAGTCGAGCTCATCAAGCGTGGCGATCGAACCGAAGTCACCGTCGGCTGCCAACGCTGCGTCCGCTGCGGGGCGTGCGAAGTGCGCGCCCGCCGGACGACCCGCGGAAACCGCGCCTGCCGCCGTGCGATCTTGCAGCTTGTGGGCGCGCCGACGCTCGATCACGATGAACGCGACGCCATACACAATAAGTGCGAGCGACACGACGATCGCGTTATAGAAATGCTCTTCCATGAAGTCATCGAACAGGATGCCCACCACCGCGGCAGGAATGCATGCGACGACGATCTTTCCCCACAGCGTCCATGTTTCGCGGCGCTCCAGAGCGGTCTTGCGCGGTGAGAACGGATTGAGCCGGTGAAAGAAGTACACGAGCACCGCAAGGATCGCACCCAGCTGGATGACGACCTGGAACATATTCCAGAACTCATCGGTCACGTTCAGACTGATGAACTCATCGACCAAGATCATATGCCCGGTCGACGAGATGGGTAGCCACTCGGTGATGCCCTCGACCAAGCCGAGAAACGCCGATTTCAAAAGCTCGATAACGTCCACGATACCTCCGATGGTAACTCGCCGAGCACATGCCTGCCAGCTCCACGCACATGCATGGCGCGCGTGCATCGCTGTCGAACATATCCGGGCATGTGGCTCGCCGCACCATACCTGACCAGCCACGATGCACGCGCACGACAGTGCACCCGCACGGCTTTGAGCCCATGCAGTTGCCATGCGTCCGCGCAGCCGCTCTATTATCTGCCCCGCGCCGACACATAGGTAGAAAAAGCGACCGCGTTCACAGAAAAATAGAGAGCGCCGCTCATGCGGCTGGGTATAACGAACGTACGAAAGCAGCTCGTGGCGCTATCAGCCGCGCCTTTCAAACCCGCTGCTTCGTACCCGATTAAGGAGGCTTCCGATGAACCAAGAAGGCTATCACAAGATATTTGTAGCGCTTGACGGAACCGACCAGCAGAGCCTCGTGCTCGCACGTGCCGCAAAAGTTGCCGCAAATAACAAGGCGAAGCTCTACATCGGCCATGTCATCGACTCGACCGCTCTTGAATCTGCCGGAGCCTATCCGGCTGACCTCATCAATGGGCTCGAAGCGTCTTTCCGCGACTCCATCGCTGCCACCGTCGACGAGATGAAAAACGACCCGAATATTTCAAGCGTCGAGATCATGGTGCGCTCTGGTCGCATTCGCGAAACGCTCAAGGACGAGATGCTCGATGTCATCAAGCCGGATCTGGTCATGTGCGGCGCGCGCGGCCTTTCGTCCATCAAGTACGCCTTGCTCGGCTCTATTTCCACCTTCCTGCTCCGCAGCGCCGAATGCGACGTGCTTGTCATAAAGTAGCGCCCGCTCAGACGCTCGGCGAGGCGGGCGGTCGCACAGCGCGGGGTCGGTTATGAGATCATAACCGACCCTTCTTCTTGCATAAACCATGTTGCACGTGTCTAGCATATCATCCTTGCGCAGCACCTCCGGCGATTCTGGCCGCGGCGCCCCTTGCACCGAGCATCCACGAAGGGCGGCGTTGCGCCCCGCACGCCAGCGCACGCGTTTGAAGACGCGAACATAGGCTGCGCTATACGCCGCGCCTGACCGTAGCTACGCTAGAGCGTCCCCCGATCGATATATTGAAACTTGTTCGTCGAGAACGAGAGCACAATGGTGAACCCGCTGCCCTCTTGAGAGCTCGCGGAGATTCCAACGCCCATCTTGTCGCACAGGCGCTTCACCAAATAGAGCCCAATCCCCGTAGAGCGCTTGCCGGTGCGTCCGTTTTCGCCGGTAAAGCCCTTATCGAATACGCGCGGCAGATCGGCAGCCGAGACCCCGCACCCGTTATCGCGAACGGTCAGCTCCACGCGCTCGCTCGAGCGCCCCTCATCGAGCAGCTCGCCGATAAACTCGATGCGCGGCTCGGACGCGCAGGCGTATTTCACCGTATTCTGAATGATCTGTCCCAGGATGAACTCAATCCACTTCTCGTCGGTAAACACGTCGTGGTCGAGCCCGCTCATCGATGGGACGACGCGTGCGCCGATGAGCGCCGGAGCGTTCGAGCGGAGCGCCGCGGCAACCAGGGCAGAGAGCCGATATGCGCGAATG
The DNA here is from genome assembly GCA_964624825.1 of uncultured Enorma sp. Lineage (GTDB taxonomy): Bacteria > Actinomycetota > Coriobacteriia > Coriobacteriales > Coriobacteriaceae > Enorma. The sequence goes on from CAZUYD010000006.1 coordinate 73,343, forward strand.
AGATAATCCCGGTCGACTGTCTCAGAACGCGCATAGAACAATGCCTGGTCGATGTAGCCCGCTACCCGATGGAACTCGTTATCGAGTGCGCTGATTTTCTCGTTCGCATCGTCGGTTTGCGGCTCGCACCGCAGGTTATCGAGCATGAGGTGCGCGGCGGCAAGAGGAGACTTCGCCTCGTGCACCCAGGTCTCTATGTACTCGCGGTAATCGGAGACCTGCCGGCGGTAGCGACCGACTTCGTTGTTCGCGGAGCGCGCAATGGCGTCAAGCGCGTCGTAGGTAATGGCGCCCTCGGAAAAGTTGGGGCGATCGATGAACTCGGAAACCCACAGCGGATGATCCGCCTCATCCGCGCTCGCCGCCAGATCGCGGTAAAACGAGCGCCGACGCGCCCAGTCCGCCATGAGCGCCGCAGCGATGGCCGCGATCTCAATGCCCGCCACGAACACCATGGCAGCGGTGCCGATTCCCATAACCATGAGCACGAACGACGAAAGCGCCACCGCACCCAGCAAGATGGCGATCGTCGCTGCATTCGAGCGCAGATAAGCCGAAAGAGCCATGAGACGCCCCTAAACTGAATATCCGCGACCGCGATGCGTGACCAGATAGTCGCTCACACCTATTTTTGCAAGCGTCGCGCGCAAGCGATTGATGTTTACCGTGAGCGTGTTGTCATCTATGAAGGCGTCGGAATCCCACAGGTCACGCATGATGTCCTCGCGCGAGACGATGGTTCCGGCGCGCGACATGAGAAACCCCAAGATGCGCATCTCGTTTTTGGTGAGCTCAACGTGCCTGCCGTTTGCAGAGGCGACCGAGCGGGACAGGTCGAGCGTCACCCCGTTATGCTCGAACTGGCTCTTAACGTCTGACCCCAGCGAGCGACGCAGCAGCGCCTGAATATGCGCAAGCAGCACACGCGTGCTATAGGGCTTGGAAACGAAATCATCGGCGCCCAGCGTCATGCTCATAACCTCGTCGACCTCGGTCGTGCGCGAGGTGAGCACAACGATGGGGACATCGGACACCGCACGGAGCTCACGACAGACGAGCTGCCCGTCGGTCTCCGGCAGCGTCAGGTCAAGTAAGACGAGGTCGGGATGCGCGTCCTGAATATCGTCAACCACATGGGCAAACTGCTCGCACCAGGCCACTTCGTATCCGTTCCGCTCGAGCGCCTGCACGAGCTCCCCGCGAATGGCGGCGTCATCCTCAACCACATAGATACGCGGCATGGGCAGTCTCCTTCGTGTACGTAGCGCAGCGCTCAGCGCCCCCGTTTCGCCCTCGATATGGCGCGATCGCATGACGGAGTCGCTGTCAGCCGCTACCGAGCCGTGTCCCAAATCGCTTCGTAGGCTTCTTTGAAAAACTCGACGCGCTGGATCGGCATGGAGCTCCCAGCCGCTTGCTTCGCCGCAGATCTGCCCGCCTTGGGCGCTTGGCGGAACGGAGCATCGGCAGCGCCCAGCTCCGCGGCAGGCCCCTTCGCCTCATAAGATAGACCATCTGTGGCTGAATCCTCCCGCTGGGCGTCTCGCGCAATCACAACTCCATGCTCATCGGACACGAGAAACATCGCACCCGCGACCATCTCGGAACATGCTCGAAACGGGAGCGCCGGGTCGTATGCGATCGAAAGCGCCCGTGTTTGAGCGAGCTGCGCAATGAAGCTCATCGCGCCGGCAACGAAGGCGTCGGCTGGGCTACCTACCGTCAGAACATCGCCGCTCAACATACAGAGCACCTCGGGCGCAACGCCCGTCGCGCTCGCCTCGGCCTGCGCGGTCATTGCCCGCGCGGCCAGCGCGGCGGCCGTCACGTCGGACAAGGGCACATAGGCGCCCGAGCTCATCGCAGCTTGGCCATCAACGTCGACCACAAGCATCAGCACGCCATCGGATTCGACGGTCGCGTCCTCTGCAAGCGACCACTCGATATGCTGCTTCACCCAGCCGATCATGTTCTTGGTCAGCGGCGCCCCACGCACGGTTCGCTGCGCAAGCGCCCGCACGTGGCGGTTGAGCAAGGGCACGTGCCGTCCTGCCAGGCGCCACCGGCAAACCAACGCCGGGGCGCCCAAGTGAAATTCAGCATCAGCCATGAAGCCCTCACCATGCTCTCAGGTCGTATGCCCGCTTTGCATCTCGACGCCCGCCTGCTCCGCGCGCACCGGCGGCCGCGCGACACCGCTAGTGGCGGAAATGGCGGGCGCCCGTAAAGATCATCGCGATATCGTGGTCGTCGCACGCCTTGATGGACTCATCATCGCGCACCGATCCACCTGGTTGGATGATCGCCGTCACACCATGCTCGGCAAGCACGTCTACGTTGTCGCGGAACGGGAAGAACGCATCGCTCGCCGCAACGAGACCGTCGGTAGAAATACCCATGCGCTCGCAGGCATCCTCGGCGCGCTCGCATGCGAGCAGCGCGGAATCCACGCGGTTTGGCTGCCCTGGCCCCATGCCAAGACCCGCCTGGTCCTTCGCCACGAGGATGGCATTGGACTTCACCGTTTTCACGACGTTCCAAGCGAACAGCAGGTCGCGCATCTCCTGGTCGGTCGGCTTGCGCATGGTTGGGCAGGTGAATTCGGTCGGGTCCTCGTCCACCGTGTCCACGCACTGCACGAGCATTCCGCCATCGACGGAGCGCAGCTCGAGCTTGGCATGGCCTTCCGCGCCGCCCGTCGCGAGGACGCGCAGGTTCTGCCGGTGACTCAAGCGCTCGAGCGCATCTGGCGTGAAGCTCGGGGCGATGAGCACCTCGACGAACTGCTTGTTCTGATCGGCGAAATGCTCGACGAGCGAACGCGGCACCTCGCGGTTCACCGCAATGATGCCCCCGAATGCACTCTTGGGATCGCATGCGAAGGCGCGATCATAGGCCGTGGTCACATCGTCTGCCACCGCAGATCCACACGGGTTCTGGTGCTTCAAGATTACAACCGCCGGCTCATCGAACTCGCGCACCGCGTTCCAGGCGGCGTCGGCATCCAGCAGATTGTTATACGAGAGCGGCTTGCCCTGAATCAGCTCGGCACCGACCAAGGGGTTTGGCGAGCTTCCCAGCAGCGCGAAGTCATCGCCGAACTTGAACACCGCAGCGGTCTGATGGGGATTCTCGCCGTAGCGCAGATCTTGCACCTTGGTGAGCTGCATGCCGAACACATCGGGGATCTCGAACGGGTCGTCCGGATCGATTTCTTGCTCCTGAAGCTCGAGATAGGCATTGAGCCACATCGAAATGGCCGTGTCGTATGACGCGGTGCGCGTATACGCCTTGGCGGCTAGGCGACGACGCGTGTTCTTCATCGTTGCGCCGTTGTGCACATGCATCTCGCTAATTATCGCATCGTAATCGGCCGGATCGCAGACGACCGTCACCGAATCGTTGTTCTTCGCCGCCGAACGCAGCATGGAGGGACCGCCGATATCGATATGCTCGATGGCGTCTTCGAACGTTACGTCGGGGCTGGCCACGGTCTTCTCGAACTCGTACAGGTTCACGCAGACCAGATCGATCATGTTGATGCCGTGCTCGACCGCCTCGGCCATATGCTGCTCGGAATCGCGCCGTGCCAGCAGACCGCCATGCACCTTCGGATGCAGCGTCTTCACGCGGCCGTCCATCATCTCGGGAAAGCCCGTGAATTCCTCGATCGGCGTGACCGGAACACCCGCCTCTTCAAGTACCCGCGCGGTGCCGCCCGTGGAGATGACTTCCACATCGAAGTCCTCGACGAGCGCTTGCGCGAATGCAACGACACCCGTCTTATCGGTTACCGAAATGAGCGCGCGCTTGATCTTGCCTTCAGATTCCATGCAGCCCTCCTTGCTTGCAATGCGTGTTGCATCGAACGCATTCCACGTATAGGTACCTAATGTACCGCAATTGACCGGCCTTCGCTTGTCACAAGGGGATTCCTGCGCGGAACGGCAAAACACATCGCGCGCGCTCGAGCCAAGGGTGAGGCGAACAGGCGACGAAGCGCCGTGGCCGCGTTTCGAAATACGCGTGCACGGAAATCGCCGAATGCGGGCATCTCGGGGAGATACGCGAATCTCACGCCGCCATCATATCCAGCATATATGTGCATGGTAGAACAGACGTGCCCAAAAGAAAGGGGTGCTTGTGGTATCACGCGTCCAATATCGATCGTTTGAAGACGATGATTTCGAAGCTGCCGCGGAAATCTTACGCGACGAATGGCATCACCGGACGGCAAACGACGCGTTCAACCGGCTCGAGGCGCACTATGATCTTGCCCATTCTCTTTCGATCTCCACATTTTCCCAGGTCGTGCTCATAGACGGCGTCGTGCGGGGCATCGTGCTGGCGCGTGCGAACAACGAACCGCATCTGCATGCCAATCGATGGTGCGAACGTGAACAGGCGCTGCTCTCGCAGATGGCGCGGCTTGACGAGCGCGCTACCGACGCATTGCGCGCGTTTGCGCACGCCGAAGCACGCGTGAACGACGCGCTTCTCGAAGAGAGCGGTATCGAACCTGCCGCGCAGATTACCCTGCTGGCCGTGAGCAGCAACGCGCGCGGCTTGGGCATTGGGAGCGTGCTGCTCGACGCGGCGACGTCCTATTGCTCGGCAAACGGAGCTGAGCGAGCATACCTCTTTACCGATGCAAACTGCTCGTGGGAGTTCTACGATCGCCGCGGCCTTAAACGCATGGCGTCGCACCACGCAAATCGCGAGGAGCGCACGATGCTTCCTCGCGAGATGTACCTCTACGGGCTCGACCTTTCGGCGTAGGCAGACATGCTTTTGTTGGGTGCGGCGCTTGAACATGTACCCGCACAGCGCCGCGCGCTCCGCGCGCCCCCGGCCGCACACAGTTCAGGGCAAGGCGCAGACAACCGGCAGAAAGCGCAAACAGCCGGTATAAGCGCATAACGCGCCGGTAGATATGACGCCTCGCCCTCATTTGTGTCGGAGTTGCGAGGATGCGCATGCGACGTTTATGCCATGGCGATTGGGTATATCTAAGAGCGTTACGGCACAGGCGCGGGTACGGCCTGCGGCATAACGTTTCCTGTGATACGAGCAGAACGGAACGGTCACGATGGCGCTACGCGAAGAAGTCACTCAGGTTCTCAACGAGCAGATCAACGCGGAGTTTTATTCAGCGCTACCGTTGTAAGTCGATTTCCAGCGTTGCCGAACGCGACTCATTGGCAACGCGTGCATCGTCCCCCTTTTCCGAGAGGCTCCAGCGCATGTGCTGGAGCCTCTTCGTATATACTGGCGGGCATGTGTACGCCATCTGAACAGCATGATCTTCGTCCCGTTGTAGGCCGGCTCGCCCCGTCGCCCTCGGGGCGCATGCATTTGGGCAACGTCTTTGCGTTTCTCGTCGCATGGCTTTCGGCACGCAGCTCAAACGGAAGCATCGTGCTTCGCATCGAAGACCTGGATGCACGTGCGAGATCTGGTCCCTGGACAGAGCTTCTCATCGATGATTTGCGCTGGCTGGGACTCGACTGGGACAAAGGCCCCGTCTATCAGCACGACCGCATTGAACGCTATGCCGCAGCAGCAGCCACCCTTGGCGAACGAGGGCTCACCTATCCTTGCTTTTGCACCCGTGCCGAACTCCATGCGGCAAGCGCTCCGCACGCGAGCGATGGCACGCCCATCTACGCGGGCACCTGTCGCGAGCTTTCTGCCGCCGAGGTGGCCACGCGCTCCCGCCTGCGCCCGCCCGCCACACGGCTGCGCGTACCTGGCACAGCCGATCAAGCTGGGACGATAACCTTCGCCGACCGGGTGTATGGCGCACAGCGGCACGTTCTCGCGCAAGACTGCGGGGACTTCCTCATCCGCCGCAGCGATGGCGTCTTCGCCTATCAGCTCGCCGTGGTGGTCGATGACGCCGAGATGGGCGTCACCGAGGTGGTGCGCGGCTGCGATCTGCTTGGATCGACGGCGCGGCAGATTTACCTGCAGCGATTGCTCGGCTACCCTGAACCCGCATACGCCCACGTGCCGCTGCTGGTCGCACCCGACGGACGACGCCTTGCCAAACGCGACCGCGACCTCGATATGGGTGAGCTGCGCCGTCGCTTTGAAACGCCCGAGAAGCTTCTGGGATGGGCAGCATATCATTGCGGCATCGGGCCCGACGATACGCCACGCAGCGCCGAGCAGCTGGCCGAGAAGTTTTCCTGGGATGTGCTTCGTGCGCACCATGAAAACATCGTGGTTGCATAGCGGCGCAGGGCTCGAACTCCCGCTCCCGATAGCAGAAAGCCCGCATCCTCAAGGATACGGGCTCATGCAGTTCGGCTGGCGGAGAGCTGGGGATTCGAACCCCAGATTCCCTTGTGGGGAATACTCGCTTAGCAGGCGAGCACCTTCGGCCTCTCGGTCAGCTCTCCGTTAGCAGCTTGTCATATTAGCGCATGTGGCGTCTTAAGCACAAGGAGGAACCGGTAACTTTGCGGTAAAACCGAAAACTTCCCTCAAGACACAGGTCTCAGAAACACATGCCAAGCGCCGCGGATACGCACATTCGTGCAGCCCAGGCAGCAATCCGATACCTGATGCTGATTACGCAGCCGCCGGCGGCGTTCGATAGCGCACCCGCAAACCTTGTTCCCGATACCATGGAGCCGCGCCGTCATCCTGCATACAATGCAGGCATCTATCGGCCGGGCATAGGGAGGCACCATGAAGGTCACCAAAGGCGGCACCGTATCCAAGCTCCTCGCGGGCGTCGAGATCCCCGAGATGTTCCATGCAAGGCAGACGTTCCCGCGCGAGTCGATCGCACCCGAGGACATTCCGGCCGTTGTTGAGGAGCAGATTGCCCAGCCGCAGTTCTCCGAGAAGATCAAGCCCGGCATGAGCATCGCCATCACAGCCGGCAGCCGCGGCATCCGCAACGTCGACATCATCACCAAGGCCGTCGTCGACGCCGTCAAGGCGCGCGGTGCCGAGCCCTTCATCGTACCGGCCATGGGTAGCCACGGCGGCGCCACGGCCGAAGGTCAGAAAGACATGCTCGCCACCTTCGGCATCACCGAAGAGGCCATGGGGTGCCCCGTCAAGAGCTCGATGGAGGTCGTCGAGCTGGGAACATCCAGCCTCGGCAAGCGCGTCGTCCTCGACCGCAACGCCTACGAGGCGGACGGCATCATCGTGTCCTGCCGCCTGAAGCCGCACAACGCCTTCCGCGGCACGCATGAGAGCGGCCCCTGCAAGATGATGACGGTCGGCTTGGGCAAGCAGGTTGGTGCCGAAACCGTCCACAGCGACGGCATGGGCAAGATCGCCCAGAACATCCCCACCATGGCCGCCGTGGTGCTCGAGAAGGCAAATATCCTCTTCGCCATTCCCTGCATCGAGAACGCCTACGACGAGACGGCCATGATCGAGGCGATCCTGCCCGAAAACATCCTTGAGCGCGAGGCCGAGTTGCTGGAGGTCGCCAAGGCCAACATGCCCTCGCTCATCGTCGGCGAGGGCGATGTGCTCGTGGTTCACGAGATCGGTAAGAACTACAGCGGCACCGGCGTGGATCCCAACATCACCGGAACCTTCTCGACCGATTACGCGCACGGCGGCATCCAGGTACAGCGCACCGCGTTCTTGAACCTGTCCGAGGTGTCGCACGGCAATGCGCTCGGCGTCGGCCTGGCGAGCGCCATCACCTCGAAGATCTTCGACGAGATGGACGTCGAGATGATGTACCCCAACTGCCTGACCTCCACGGTGCTCAAGAGCGCCTGCATCCCGTGCGTGGTCGCCACCGACAAGGAAGCCATCCAGCTGTGCATCCGCACGTGCAACGGCATCGAGGGGCAGCCCGTGCGCATGGTGTATATCGCCAACAGCCTGCACATCGGCCGCATCATGCTGTCGGCCGCGTATTACGACGACGTGGTGGCCGGCAAGTACCCCGGCGTCGAGGCGCTCGACACTCCGGCGCCGCTCGAGTTCGACGCCGAGGATAACGTCATCACCGAGGTATAGCGCTCCGTGCCCCTGTAGCCCGGGTGGTAACCGAGCACCTGGTGTTAGGTCACCACCCGGGATGGAAGCCTAGGGTATCAGCGCGCGATGCACCGCGCCGAGCACATCATGTGCCAACAGACGCCACAAGACGAATACGCAGCGACTTGCCACATGGTAAAACCCTTGCTCGCTCAAGCGTATCGCGGCGTTGGCGATCTGCACCACGCCCTCATTACCCGGTGGCACCGGTATGCCCTGCCGCGCAACGCGCGCCGCCGCCGCCTCAAACGATGGCTGCTCATCGCGACCCATCTCACGCAAAAGCTGATGAAGTTCATCGTTTGCCATCTCGCTCACACGTTCACCACGCAGCACCAATCTGTAACACGCTGCCGCTGTTTCGCGATCTTCCAGCGCCCAATACGCAAACGCCATGCGGTAGAACAAATACGCGATGGCACCGCGGTCATATGCCACGCGCAGCCCGTGTTTGGCAACATCGATAACCTCTTGGTAGCGCGCCGCGCTCGCCAGCACATTCACCAGAATCGAATGCGCCTGCATGGCTGTAGGCGCCAGGTCGAGCAATCTGCGCGCCTCAAAGAGCGCGCGATCGTACACCCCTGCCCGCACATACATGTGGCACAGCTCGTAGCGCGCAAAAAAGAGCGCATCGGGCGCCCGGTTGATGCGCATCCTGCGATCTTCTTCGAGCACCGGCAGCAAAATGCGCCCCACATGGTTTTCGCAAAAGCGCGTGATGCAGGGCGCGTCGCATATCAGCTCATCAGCCGCGCACTTCGCTTCGAGCGAATCGATAAGCTCGATGAGCCCACGCTCTGCCTGCGCGGAATCTTGCGGCGCGAGCTCATGCAGTTCATGAAAACGTGCCATTGCGGCATCGTTCGCAAGCTCCATTACCTCAAGCTCGGCCGCCGTATCGGCAAGAAGCAATTCACGCAGCTCGGGGGAAAGGGGGCGTGCGTCATCCCGCGGAGGACGATACCATAGGCTCGCTATGCCGTCGCGCAGAGACTCGACAACGCGGTAATGGGCAAGCCGCACCCGCGCGGCACCCGCCCCGAGGGGAACCCCATCGAGGTCGCGCGCGAAGGGCACGAGATCGGTCATATAGGCCGCACGATCAAACGCCGTCGCAATCGACGCGCCACCGAACAGATCGACCGCTTCGACCACGCACCGCGCAATCGAAAGGCTTGCCGAGAATGCGCTCCCGGCGAGCACCAGCATGATGCGCGCCGCGTACTCCGCCGCATAGTCCGCTCGTTCGTAAGGCGAAAGGCTCTGCCATGTGCCTGCTGCTGCATCGAATCGCGAAGCCGGCATGCACGCCGCGGGCGGCGCGACGAACTGCACGCGCATGGTGTTCGTGGAGACATCGAAGCGATAATCATATTCCAGCCTGGTTATCACGCTGAGCCGTTCACATTGCGCGGCAAAGCGAGTCAGGATATCACACGTCCCGCCCGACTCGCATGGGACGGAACCGAGCTGTTCCCAGGGATCTTCAACACGCACGCCCTCTACCAGCCGCTCAACCCACGACGTGACCGAGGCAAACGCCGCTTGGTCACAGGCAGAGCAAGATTCCTCGACAAGCGATGCCGTGACCGGCCTACGGGAGAACCCCATAGCCGAGAGAACGCGGTACAGCCTGTTGACCGTTGCCTCCGCGGCAAACAGGCATGCCACGCCATCGGGCGTAAGCGCGCTTTTATCGAAGTTGAGGTAGAAGCCGTCCATGCGATCGATGAACGCGAGCACGGAAACGCACTGCTCTGAAAGCCGACGAACTCGATCGCGGTCGAGCTCGGAGAGGATCCGATGCGCGAAGCGCTCGATCCCCGATCGCTGCCCGCCCGAGGCCGTACGGTATGCCAGCGCATCCAACGCATCGGGAAATGAGAGGCGAACAAAGCCGTCGAGCACATCGACAGGATGGTCGAGCTCGTACATCGTCATATCGAATTGAGACGCCCCGTCGGGCACGCGGGCGCTCTCGGGCGCCAGCACGCAATAACGCAGATACATCGACGCGACGAACGATCGATACGCGAGGCTCCTTGCCGTGTTCCATGTCTTTGAGTCGCGCACCTCGCGCATGGTGCCACGAAACGAACCGCGGTACCTGCTCAACGGCTGCAACGCCGACTCATCCGACTTCGCATACACCGTACCGGCAAAGCCGTCATCGTCGGGCACGACCGCGAAATCGGGCGGAGCATCGGGCGCCGATGTGATGGGCTGGTCAACATGAAACACGCTGCCATGGGTGTCCATATAGGCAAGAATCGACACATTCGAGGAACTCTCGAACTTCACGATGTAGCACGAGCCGTCCTCGGGGATGGGACAGGCGCCCCAGATCATGCCATACGTCGTCCCTTCCCGCTGCCCTGGAAGCATGGGAAGGCGCTGCCGCTGCGCGAGAAGCGGTAGCTTATATTGCGAGGCCTCGGCCATAAACCCGCTTCCTCCCTTGCCGCACGGCCGCCGAGCGCGCATGCGCGTGACGCCACTCGAGGTGACGCGCTTGTCCTATTGTGTCCCCTTGCAGGCAGGGCTATTCAGAACTTTTTTGCAACAGGCGCGCACGCATCGCCAAACGTCGAGGTGCTGTGCAGAAGTGTTGCCCGAACTCCTATACATCCCCCCATGCCGAGATGCAGCCAACACCCCGGCAGCGGTCTAGCACAACGGCTTGGCGCAATATGAAAAAAGCGCCCAAAAGAGCGCTTAAAAAATCAGGTGGTGCGGCGTATAGGATTCGAACCTATGACGTTCTGATTCGTAGTCAGACCCTCTATCCAGCTGAGGTAACGCCGCAACGCATGAGATATAATGGCATTGTCCTCGTAACGAGTCAAGCGGTTTTTTGAAAAATAATTTGTTCGTATCGTGCAACAGGAACCATATCATCATTATCGCAGGTACCCGACTTGTTCTGGACCATATAATCATTATAGCCATGTATATAGCTACATGATTTCAGTGCATATATTCATTACTGAAGCGTGAAGCGCCGCCAACCCTCCCAGGTATTCCGCCTCTTCAAACGCTGCGTCCAGCAATTGGAGCAGCGCTTTGATTTGCTGCAAGCCATCGCATTGCGCATACTCCACCGCAAGCATTCGAAGCGCTTGCATAGCATCCTCAACATGAAAATACCGTTCGAGCGCGCGCACCGATTCGGGCGGTATAAACATGCACGCCGCGCGGGAAGACCGATCAAAGCACCACTCCGTGAACTCACCAGCACTCGCCTGCCAAATGCAAAGCGCGCCCTGATCGGTAGCAACTCCGATAATAGCCAGCATCTCTTTGTGCTCCTCGCTGTTGAACAACACCACGTTGCGCTGCAGCTTCTCTATCATGCGCTCGCCCCCTCATGCCGTTCCTTATGCGTTCTCACTATACCTTAAATACGAACATATGTTCGTGGAACTTCTGTTTGTATTTAGCTAGGATGTCCCCGCGCGATGCTATACTGCTTTGCTGCGACGCTCAGCTATTCCCAACGGAGGGCTGTATGGCGCATGGCACCGATGGCGAACGCTCAAAGGCTGGTCAACCTTGCTCGTGCACCGACGCATGGACCCACCGGGTCTGCTCCACGCCGACACCTAAGAAAATGCCAATATCGAACATGCATCACGGTAGTCCCTACCGTGAGCAATCGTGATGTGATCGTACGGGAAGAGCCGATCGTGGTAGACGTCATCCTTGTAGACGCCAAAGCGCACGCCATTGCGCGCGAG
>CAZUYD010000007.1:0-9062 GCA_964624825.1 uncultured Enorma sp.
TACCTGTCTGGTCGATGTACATCGTAATGCTATCCATATAGGTATCATTCCCTGCAATGAGCTCTTGGACTAGGAACTCACCTGCAAAGCCTTCGGCACGCAAGTCTTTCCAGAGCTTGTCAAGTTCCGCTTGCTCGTGGATGAAGTAGATCTTCTTGAAACCCTTTGCATAAAGATGCGAGTAGTCACCCGATACTGCCGGCTTGGCGACCAGCGGAAAGGAGATCTCGCTTGGAGCAATGCGATTCGTACCCGCAAGACTTATGACCTCGGTATGCGGCGTATCGAGCCCATACTCCATGCACATCTGTGCGAACTCCACCTTGTCGGCCGCACGAGTACGCACCGTCCGCGGCGGCAGTGGACAAATCACGTTGCGCGGCAGACGTGGGGCCATATCTTCGAGCATCTCGATCGCTGCGTCCCAATTTCCGAGCACAATTACCGTCTTGTCCATATGCTCGTTCGCAATCTGCGCAAGCTTGCGTTCAAGCGTGAGAGGATGCATGTTGCTTACGTGCACATGTTCGAAAAACCTCGAATGGAGAATGAGCTTAATGGGTTCTGGTGCCAAGCAGATGCTCGAAATGCCGTACGCCTCAAAGAATGCTCGACCGAGTGGATAAGTTGACATCTCCCCGCCCAAAATCACCGGCAGAATATCGTCACGAAGACTCGTTGAACTCATAGCTTCTCTCCTCATGAATATTGGGCATTAGTCGGAATGTACTCGTTGTATAGCACAGCGCCGCGTTCAAACAACTCTCAGACTTTCGATGAACTGGTCGTAACGCACGCACCTGGCGCGCAAGTCTGTACAGGAACGCGCCATCATCTGCATTGACACCACAGCCGCTACTCCAAACGGCGACGCAAATATCCGAACATCCTAGAGAAAATTGCGTCGAAAAATGGTGCTTCCGAGATGCCAAGCCAACTTGCCGTACCAAAGGTTACTAGAAGAGCAGGGATGCCGCCGGCAAAGGTGTAGAGCACGCCACGCACGATGCCCTCGCAAGGCCCCACGAAAACGTTAAGCGCCCACAGAATACCCCCACTCACGAGCGAACCTGCGAGCCCCAAGACAAAAGCTCGCACCGTGCTCCGCGCGATTCCACGCAAATTAAAGGCTCCCACTTGAATCCAAATCTTGAGTAAAATCATGATGTCAAGCGTCACATAGAAGAGTGCCGAAGTTACCGGTACCACATAAAGCCCCCAGATTGGCGTGCCCCACAGACAGACGACAATCTGAACGACTGCGCCAACGCAAACCGCAAGAGCGTAGAACTTCATGCTCATCATCGACGAGCATGCTTTTTGCAAATGCGAAGAAAGACCGTAGAATGGCAAGGCAAGCGCAAGCACTTGCAGGTATCCGGCAGTCATTGCGGTATCTTCTGCGGTGAACTGACCGCTTGCAAAGACCGCAATAAGCGAAGGCGCGAACACGATAAGAAACATCGTACAGGGTACCAGCGTGAAGAGCAGCTTGCGTACGCCATCGGAAAAGAAATCTTTGAACGCATCAAGATCATGCACGATGTAGCTCTGTGAAAGCTCAGTGTAGAGTGTTGTGGTAATCGGAATCGCAAAGACCGAATACGGTAGCACATACCAAACGCGCGCGTAGTATGAAATCGAGGCGCCAGCCGCCGTGACGGAAAGTGCGCAACTCGAAGTCACCGCTGTTGTCGGAGCCGAAGCGAAGGTCGCCAAAAACGTAGGAAGACCGATTTTGAGCGTCTCGCGCAGCGCCGGATCGTGCAGGTTGACACGCAAGCTTAAACGCACGCCATGACGATAGAGTGCTGGTATCTGACAGAGTACCTGCACGAGCACGCCAAGCGGATTACCCACGGCAAGCACGATCATGGCTTCATTCCACGCGACGCCAAGGTGCTGTACGAGGACACCATAAATCACGAAAGATGCAATCGTGATGATATTGTTGAAGATAGGGGCAACGCTGCTCCAAAAGAAATCGCGCTCGGCGTTGAGCACGCCCGAAAAGATGGAGGACAGCGCGTAGAGAATTATTTCGACGGTAAACCACCTGAAAAACCAGACGGCAATGCTCGAGTCAAAACCTTCAGTTGCACCGGCCGACTGCGTCCAAATGATTGGCGCCGCAAAGACAAAACACAGCACCATGAGCACCGTCATGATAACGGTCACGATTGACAGGAGGTTGGAGGCGTAAACACCCGCGCCTTCGGTTCCAAGCTTGCGTCGCACTGACATATAGACCGGCAGAAACGCTGTAATGAGCATGCCTCCCACCACAAACTCATAGAGCATGTTAGGGAGGTTGTTTGCGACGGTATAGGCGCTGGCAAGACCTGCTGCGCCTAGCGCCCATGCCTGCACGGTCGTTCGAAAGAAACCCGTAATGCGGCTGATGATAACGAGCACGCTTACACTGTTAGACGATTTGCTCGCTCGCTCCTTGAGATCTTCGATCCGAGGCTCATGAGTCCTGGCCTCATGCTCTTCATGCGAACGCTCTGTACGTTCCAGCACGTACGCTCCTACTCACACCACCGGGCGCATCGCGCCCTCGTTTCCCGATACATACAAGTAAGTGCCTGCATCCCAAAAGGCTACAGGCACTCAACATCGCTCATAACAGGCTTAGACGGGCGAGCCGCCGCCTAGAAAATTGGCGCTATCCCAAGCGTACAGGCTGGTCACCGTCACACCGTAGCTCTCATTAGCCGCATGCACGTACTGTCCACTACCGATGTAGATGCCCACATGGTAGATGCTGCTCGAACTGTAACCCCAGAACACAAGGTCACCGACCTTGAGAGAGCTTTGGCTCGTGACAAAGTTCCCCGCGCTAACCACCAGGGCGTACTGAGCTTGCGACGAATGCGGGATGCTCACGCCCGCTTGCGCATAGGCCCACGATGTCAAACCGGAACAATCGAAGCTGTTTGGGCCGCTCCCGCCATAGACATAGCTGCAGCCCACACGGGTGAGCGCTGCACTCGCCGCCGCAGTACCGATTGATGTACTCGACGAACCGGAGCTGGAGCTGCTGCCGCTCGAAGAGCTACCGGAATTCGAGCTACCGCTCGAATTGCTGTTGGAGCTGCTGCCGGAACTCGAGGAGTTCGAAGTGTCTGAACTGGAACTGTCGCTTGAGGAGTCAGTGCTTGAGCTCTCTGAATCTTCCAACTGCTGGGCAGCGGCTTCAGCCGCCTCGCGCGCTGCAGCCTCACGCTCCGCAGCCTCAGCTTCCAGCTGCTCCTGTAGCTCATCGTCAAGGCTACTGTAATACGCCTCCTGCTCGGTTACCTTGTCTTGAATTTCGGCGGTAACAGCCTCTTGGTCGTCTACGAGCTGCTGTTGTTCGGCCTCTTGCTCGGCAAGTTCTGCACGCTTCTCTTCAAGCTCCTCCTGAGTTGCCTTGACCTCATTGAGAAGGGCGGAGTCATAGTCCGCCATGCGATTTGCATAGAAGACGAGCGAAACCAGATCTTCGAAGTCAGACGCGCCCAAAACAACCGACAGAAGGCCGTTTGAACCGTTCTGCTTATAGGTATCGACCAGGCGATTAGATAGCTTAGCCTGCCCCTCCTCGAGCTCTTCCTGCTTCTCCGCGATCTGCTCTTCCAGCACAGCAATCTGCTCCTGAACGGCCGCCAAATCCTCTTGGAGCTGGTACAGTTGATTGCTGGCCACTTCTAGTTCGTTAGCATATGTTTGGAGCGTCGCATATGCCTCGTCAACCTGAGTTTGGAGCTCCTCAGAAGTCTCGTCGGCAAAGACGGCCGCAGGTATTCCGCCCAATACAAGAACGCCTGAAACGAGAAACGTAAGAGCAATTCGAGTACCTTTAGACAGCATGTGAAAATCCTATCGTCCGCTCAATGCGATTAATCTTACCAACGTGCGCAATATGAGACCACTACGCATGCCGTATCTTCAGGCGATAATCAAATAATGCTCATGTGGTTACCCTTCGACTGCGTCCGAACGACCGAGAGCGTGGACATAAAACGAACCTGGTGACGCCTATGACCTGAATTACCCTCAGACGCTTTCTTATCCGACGGACTGCACGGATAACCTGAATCCACACCATACTGGATGGATGAGATTGCAATTCAGCAAGCAACATGCTGGTTGGCGATGTTGCCGACAATATGCCACCGTAACAGCAGCGAATTGCCATTGTTCCATGTTAGAGCATCGGCTCGCCCAACTACCCGCGTGTGATCGCCGCGACCTTCGCACCGGTGAATGCCACAAGGTCCTCGGGTGCGATGGCAAGCTGGATGCCGCGCCTGCCGCCCGAGATAAACACCTCGTCCCATAGCTCACAGGTCTCGTCGATAACCGTCGGGAAGCGCTTCTTCATGCCGATGGGCGAGCATCCGCCACGCATGTATCCGGTCACGGGCACCAGGTCGCGCATGCGCATCATCGTAATGGACTTCTCGCCCAAAACCCGCGCCGCCGCCTTCAAGTCGAGCTCATCGGCCACGGGAATGCAGCAAACCGCATGGCCGCCCGATGCCGTCTCGCACACGAGCGTCTTAAAGCCCTGGCCGGGCTCCTCGCCCAGCTGCTCCGCGATATGGACGCCCGAGAGATCATGCTCGTCAACCTCATAGGTACGCACCGAGAACGCTATGCCGGCGCGTTCGAGCTCGCGCATGGCATTGGTTTTCTCGAGCTTCTCGCGCTTTGCCATCGCGCCCCCCTTCCCCGAGACCTACACCGAACCGCCAGCGCACCTCAGCGCGCCTGCCGCGCGCGGTCACGCTCGAGAATCGGCGCCAAAAACTTCCCGGTATAGCTCTCGGGACATGCCGCCACCTGCTCGGGCGTGCCCGATATCACGATGCGCCCGCCACCGGATCCGCCGTTGGGGCCCATATCGACGATGCGGTCGGCCACCTTGATGACATCGAGGTTGTGCTCGATCACTAGCACGGTGTTCCCCGCATCGACCAAGCGCTGCAGCACGTCGATAAGCTGGCGCACGTCCTCGAAGTGAAGGCCGGTCGTCGGCTCATCCAAGATGTAGAACGTCTTGCCGGTCTGCCGGCGGTGCAGCTCCTTGGCGAGCTTCACGCGCTGCGCCTCGCCTCCGGAAAGCGTCGTGGCGGGCTGTCCCAACCGCACATAGCCCAGACCCACGTCGTAGAGCGTCTGCAGCTTCCGCTTGATCTGCGGGATGTTCCCAAAAAACGCAAGCGCCTCGCTCACGCTCATGTCAAGCACGTCCGAGATCGACTTGCCGCGATAGCTGACCTCGAGCGTCTCGCGGTTGTAGCGCTTGCCCCCGCACACCTCGCACGGCACGTAGATATCGGGCAGGAAGTGCATCTCGATCTTAATTTGACCATCGCCCTTGCATGCCTCGCACCGGCCGCCCGGCACATTGAAGCTAAACCGCCCCGGGCTGTATCCACGCGCCTTGCTCTCGGGTACGCTGGCAAACAGCGCCCGCAGGTCGTCCCAAAGCCCGATGTACGTCGCCGGGTTCGACCGAGGCGTGCGGCCGATGGGCGATTGGTCGATGTCGATAACCTTGTCAATCTCCTCGATTCCCTTGAGCGACCGATACGGTCCCACCGGCCGCATGGAGCGGTGAATCGCGTTCGTGAGCGCCGGCGCCAGCGTATCGGTCACCAACGAGCTTTTACCCGAGCCCGAAACGCCCGTCACGACCGTGAACGTACCGAATTCTATCTTTGCCGTCACGTTCTGCAGGTTGTTCGCCTTCGCACCCGAAATGGTGAGGCAACCGCGCTTTGGATTTCGCCGCTTCTCGGGCAGGCGAACCATCCGCTTGCCGGTGAGATACGCACCGGTGACCGACCCCGGGCATGCCATGATCTCATCCGGCGTGCCTGCGCATACCACCTCGCCGCCGTTCTCTCCCGCACCCGGTCCCATATCGATGACATAGTCTGCGGCGCGAATGGTGTCCTCGTCGTGCTCGACCACGATGACCGTGTTGCCCAGATCGCGCAGGCGCTTGAGCGTGGCGATCAAGCGCTCGTTATCGCGCTGATGCAGGCCGATCGACGGCTCGTCCAGAATATAGAGTACGCCCATGAGGCCGGCGCCGATCTGCGTGGCGAGCCGGATGCGCTGTGCCTCGCCGCCGGAAAGCGTCGCCGAGGCGCGGTCGAGGGTCAGATAGTCCAAACCCACATTCACAAGGAACCGCAGGCGCTCCAAGATCTCCTTTACGATGCGCCCGCCGATGAACTCTTGGCGCTCGGCGAGCTCCAGATGCTCGAAGAAGTCGAGCGACTCGCGACACGACAGGCAGCAAACCTCATGGATGGACTTGCCGCCTACGGTCACCGCGAGCATCTCGGGGCGCAGGCGGGCGCCGTGGCACGCGGTGCAGGGCTCCTCGCGAATAAACTTTTCGAGCCTGGCCTTGGTGTTCTCGTTCGTGGTTTCGCTATACCGCTCGAACAGGATGTTGCGTATACCAGAATACTTGGTGAACCAATGCGTGTCGCGGCCATCCTGGGTGTGATAGTCCACGCGCATCTTCTTGTCGCCCAAGCCGTCGAGAAATATCTTGCGCACGCGGGCAGGCAAATCCTTCCACGGCGTGGACGGATCGACCTTGAGATGCTTGGCGAGGGCGCGAAAGATCTGCGGGTAGTAGTTCGACTTACCGAAAAAGCTACCGAACACGCCCTCTTCGATGGAAAGATTCGGGGCTTCGATGAGCGCTTCGGCATCCACGACCTTCTTGAAACCCAGGCCGTCGCATTCCGGACAGGCGCCATAGGGCGCGTTGAACGAGAAGTCGCGCGGTTGCAAGTCGTCGATGGAATACCCGTGCTCCGGACAAGCGAGCGCGAGCGAGTACGTAAGCAACTCGCCCTCCGTCCCCTCGGGCGCGTCGCGACCGGGCAGCAGATACACGCCCACGCGGCCGTGCGCGAGCTGCGTCGCCTGTTCAACCGCCTCGGCGATGCGCCCCACCGAGGTCTCGCGGATGACGATGCGATCGACGACCACCTCGATGGTGTGGCGGAATTTCTTATCGAGTTCAATGGTTTCGTCGAGGTTGCGCACCTCGCCGTCGATCCGTACGCGGCTGAAGCCCTCGGCGCGCAGGTCGTCAAGGAGTTTGGCGAACTCGCCCTTGCGGTCGGTCACCACGGGAGCGAGCACAAACGCGCGACGCCCCAGCCCCTGCTCCAGCACCTTGTCCGCAACCTGGTCGGTGGTCTGCCGCTCGATGACGCGGCCGCACTCGGGGCAATGGGGCGTGCCGATGCGTGCGAAGAGCAGACGCAGATAGTCGTAGATCTCGGTCACCGTGCCCACCGTGGAGCGCGGATTCTTGCTGGTGGTCTTCTGGTCGATGGACACCGCAGGCGAGAGGCCGTCGATGGAATCGAGGTCCGGCTTGTCCATCTGCCCCAAGAACTGCCGCGCGTAACTCGAAAGGCTCTCCACATAGCGGCGCTGGCCCTCAGCGTAGATGGTATCGAATGCAAGGCTCGATTTTCCCGATCCAGAAAGCCCGGTGACCACGACAAGCTTATCGCGCGGAATCGTAACGTCAACGTTCTTGAGATTATGCTCGCGCGCACCCCGTATAACGATAGAGGAATCGGACATGTGCCCTCCCGTTCCCATGTTTACGCAATCTCCCGATTCTAACGCACAGAGGCGCACGTGGTTCGCGCACAGGAAGCGTCACGGTTTGTTCAAGCCTTGTTCGATACGGCGTCTAACCATGCCGCGCGTGACCTGTCCGGCCTCTCCTCTACGAGGAACGTTTTCCCGCGCGCCGGACGCTGCGAGCTTATCGGTGCGGCTCGCCGGCCACGGCATCGCATATGGCACCGCTTGCAGCCGTGTTTCATCTGTTTCATACGACCATTTCTCAAGTTTGGCGACGGTTTACGCGGATATAGCGAATATGCCGGACATCCACGCAGAAGAAAGTGCAGGTACAGGGCTTGCCGTTTTCCCGGCTACTTCCAAAACCCCCAAAAAGCGTCGCCAAAGTCGCAAAGTGGTTGCGGATGCCTCCTGAAACACGCCGCAAGACGCGCGGCCGCACCCTTCCAGCTCAACCAGACCAAGACATACGACCACAAAGACCTGCTTGGCCATGCTCTCGTCCTAGAAGCCCCTGATGAACGCGATCCCGACTCTACCCAATAAGCCCCAGGTCCCGCAGCGCATAGTAGACGCCGTCGTGATCGTTGTCAGCGGGCGCATGGAGCGGAATCTGCTCGAGCAGCGGCGCGGGCGCATTCGGCATCAGGTAGCCCTTGCCCGCAACTTCGAGCATGGGGGCATCGTTGTAACTGTCACCGAACGCGACCGCGTCCTCAACGGATGCGCCCCAAAGCGCGCAAAGCGTGCGCACCGCATTTGCCTTGCTGGTACCGCTGGGCATGACCTCGATTAGGATATCCGACGATTTCACGATGGCATACGCCGGGAACCGCTCGACCAGGCGCCGCTCGACGTGCTCGATCGTACCAACCTCGCACATGCAAAGCACCTTCTGCACCTCGTCATGCTCAATCGACTCGATTGTCCCCTCGCGTGCGGCAACCATCACCGTCTGCTCCTCATTCCTAACCCGCGGATCGCCCACATCGGGCGAGACCCAGTCCTCGAACGAGTACGCGCTCCATGTCATCGGCAGCCCCTCGGCCGCGGCGAAATCGACGACCTCCTGCGCGGCGGCTTTTGAAAAGCCATGGTGATGGATGATCTCGCGATGCTCATCGAGGATGATGCCGCCGCTACAGGTAACAACCGGACATTCGATACCATATTGGTCAAGCAGCGGATAGGTTGCCGTCATGCTGCGTGCCGTCACGATGACAAACGGGATGCCGCGCCGTTGAACCGTGCGTATCGCCTGCTCGGTGAGCGGCGTGAGCTCATGCGCGGAATTGAGTATGGTGCCGTCGATGTCGCTGAAGATAATCGTACTCATGCGATCGGGCAGAGGCATGGGTGATCCTTTCTTATCGGCAACACGAAGAGCACGGCGGTGCCGCACCCGCTGACCATTCTATATGATGGGAAAGACCAGATCG